>DATFSM010000076.1:0-7081 GCA_035262625.1 Bryobacteraceae bacterium | reverse complement strand
ATTCGCGTTGCCGCGCCTGGCGCGTCCCTGACAAAGCCCGCTCTCCACCAAAACTGCTCCGCACATCAAAGCGAAAGGAAAAACATGCTTCATCCCCGAAGAATCGCGGGCTTGACAAGGTCGCTCCATATCAGTTTTCGGAAGGCCGCTCCGCCTGATCGATCACCAGCGTGTCGACTGGACCCTTCTGCGGCACTAGTCTCAGGCCGAGTTGTTCCCGGACGCCGGTGAATATCGACGGAGCTGCGGAATCCGGCCCGGGCTCGATTTCCCACGCCCCCTGAAAATCCCATGCGCCCGCCAACCCGGTCTTGTCCACCACAGTGCGGCGCAGCTGATTCTCCAGACTCGCGGCGAGAACCTGCATCGGTACGCCGACCCCCTTCATCTGCACTCGTCCGGAATTCTTCTGCACGCTCATATCCGGATCCGTGCCCTCAGGATTCTCTTTCATTCTGGGCCCGGACTTGTCCAACACGAGCGCATATACATCCCCCTCACGCGTCTCCCAGTGAACCTTAAGATGGAAACGGTCCGCCAGCAGACTTTGCAGGTAGAGCTTCAACCGCTCCTCTGAGAGAGTCTCTCCTGCCCCTGTCCTGGCCTCGATCTCGTAGTATTCGCTATCGATCCAGCCCTTCTCTCCGGCGAGTTGAAAACTCTGAATCTTGTAGGCGTACCGGATCAACGTCTTCAGAGTTGTGCTCGTGGCGCTGATTCTCCCTCCAGGCAGTATGTCAACGCTCGTGTCCTGCGAGCTACGCAAATTGCGGTGTATGGAGGCAACCTCAAAGGACTGCCCGTTTGCGAAGCAACATGACAGCACGAGAATGGCGGCGGCGGCTAGCTTATCAAGATTCATGTTTGCGGCATTCTCCCACTGATAATACTGGCGGCGTCCGTATACGTTACGCGTTTTCTGGCGGGAAATGCGATGATCCGCGGAAGGGTCCCTCTACGATCATCAGCGGCTCGCTCGAATTACCCGAAGTCCGGAGGTCGATGGAGGCTGGCGCGCAGCATTTTGTCCAGCTTGACGAACTGACGGACGCCGTCGGCAAACGCCTTGCGGAGTTGACTCGCGCCGAGTATGGCATGGTCTCCGCCGGATGCGCCGCGGCCATCGCCCATGCCACTGCGGCATGCGTCACGGGCGGCAATCCCGATCTTCACACTCGCGTGCAGGATCTGACTGGTTTGCGCAGCGTGTGCGCAACTGACGCTAAGGGCGTGTCGTCAGTCTGGCTGTGAGCTGTTTCAGGTTAAGGCCGACGAGCGTGGCAGGAGCGTTCGCTGAACTGGGAAAATTCGGCGTGACGACGCCATTGGTGAGGTCCCAGTCTTTGACCAGCAAAGAAGGCGCCATTCGTTTTGAAGGACAGAGCTGGCAGGCAGGTTCGTCCAGGCACAACAAAATATTTGAGCGGCTGCCTCAGAAATGACAAATCAACTCCCGACGTCGTCTTGACCGTGCCCCGGGCAATATCACGAGAAGATCTTTACCTGGGAGCCGTGGCTCACGGACAAATCGTCTGGTCTCGCTCATCCCCTTCACGCCGGGATCACGGATTACGAATCCCCACGCTACAGGACAACCTGGAGTAGTCTTCTGAGCAACTCCTCCGGCGAAAACATGGTGAGCGCCAGCGGCGCGAGCGGCGCAGCAAATATCACAATGAACCGAAGGATCGAGTCCTTCCCGAATGGTACGAGTTTCATCTCCCGGACGATCGCGAAGCTGCTGTCCAGGTCGGCCATCGATTGTATATCCGAGGACCCTAACAGAGGTTCGATCTGGCGCGCCGCGCCACCGCTCCACTTCCCGGCGAAGCCAACAACGTATTCGCTCGCCAGTTTGCCATAAGTCCGCAATCCATTGAGCCGTGCGCGATTGAGGTTGGGAATAAACACGCACAGCGGGCCGAGGACGATTAAGAGGAGAAAAGCGGCCATTGCGACCATCTCGAATTTGTAGTCGGGTAACTTCGCTCCTTCGTGCAGAATTCGGTTGGCAATAAATCCTGCCATGAGGGCGCTGTGCGCGGCGAGCAGGGGGGCGAAAGCGAAGACCATGTTGCCCAGGAACCCAAGCCCGCAGCAGCGGTCCGGATGCAACGGGACCAGATTCAACTCGAGCCGGGATACCTGAAAGAGGAGGCGGCACCAGATGAACAACCGATAGTACCAACGCAGCAAAATGAACTGAAAGACCGGAATACTAACGAATGTGTACCAGTTGCCGGCGGCCGTGTAACTCAGTCCTGAACCGTTAACCGTCGCGTACCACGTGTCCGACCGCAGGGCGAGGGCTCCCCGCCAGATGAACGGCCCCGCTATAAAAACGAGAAGCACCATTGCGATCTCGGCGCCGACGGAGTTCCTCAGGCGCATCGCGGAGCGAAGAATCGCATCGAATTCGGGGCGCACAGCCGCGGTGACAATATTTCGCTCCACGAACTGCGCGCCGATAGCGCGCATGCGAACGTACACGACCAACTCGGCCAGGATCAGCAAGGGCATCGAGAAGAGAAGCCTGGCATGCACTTCATAGTCATAAAGGAAGGGTATGGGGACGCCGCCAGCAAAACGTCCGCTGAGAATTGTCAGCGCAAGAAGGGGCAGCCATGCGAGCGCAGTAATCGCTCCGATTCTCCCGCCAACCTTACCGAACGGTGGACGGATCAGCCCGGAACGAAGCAATAGCTGGTACAAGGGCCCGCCCAGAACCAGAGAGAACTCTTCGCTCTGTGCGCCGTAAGACTGGATATCGACAGCGGGCGCTGCCGCGGCTGCGTCGTTTTCCCCGGGATTTTGTCTTATTCGATCCATTGTCCTGCCACTTGTTCCCTCGTGATCCGGCCTGCATTCGCTTACATTCAAACTCGAAAACCACCTTCCGCCTGTTCGCGCCGGAGCCCAAGCGCCGGTCCGCCCCCTCGATGATTGGGCTTTTGCGTGCGCTCGGGCCCGCGGGACTACCACCGAATGTCGTCTGAGTCTCGCCGAAACGATGATGCGCCGACCAGCGCGACGCGTCATTTTTTTACTTCATAGCAGCGATCGGCCGTACTCCTGGCAGATATTCCGAATCGGGTAAATTTGCAGCTCGCAGAGGGCAATGGCGGCGCACAACGCTTTGGATGTCCGGGAGGTTTGCGGCGCGAAACAGACGCGCGAGTTCGGCGCAAATGGACACAAGGGCCGGAGTTTTCCTCCCTGAATCGGCGATATGATGTTACGTCGTATGTTGGGGATAAAGAGAACAACGCTGAATCGCCGCCAACTCTTTCAACGAGGCAGTATGCTTGCCGCGCTCGCCGCCAAACCATCCGGCGCCGCCGTCCCGACTGCCGCGGGGAAAGTCCAGATCGGTCCTGATATTTACAAGTCTATCGGCGTTCGGCCACTCATCAACTGCCGCGGAACCTTTACGATCATCAGCGGCTCGCTCGAATTGCCCGAAGTCCGCGGAGCGATGGAGGCGGCCGCGCAGCATTTTGTCCAGCTTGACGAACTGACGGACGCGGTCGGCAAACGCCTTGCGGAGTTGACCGGCGCCGAGTATGGCATGGTCTCCGCCGGATGCGCCGCGGCCATCGCCCATGCCACTACGGCATGCGTGACGGGCGGCAATCCCGATCTTCATACTCGTGTGCCGGATCTGACTGGTTTTGCGAAGGACGAGGTCGTTATCCCTTCGCAATCGCGCAATGTCTACGATCAGGCTGTCCGATCGGTGGGCGTCCGGATTGTGGAAGCGGCCGACCCCGCTGCTTACGAAGCCGCGCTTGGCCCCCGCGTGGCGATGGTTTATGTCCTGGCCGGACCGGGCGCCGAGAACGGTCCTCTGACTTACGACATTATCTACAGCCTCGCGAAGAAGAAGAACATTCCCGTCCTCACGGATGCGGCGGCGGAGATGCTGTCGATTCCCAATGTTCACCTTCAGAGGGGCGCCACGCTGGTCGCTTACAGCGGCGGAAAGGCGATTCGGGGGCCTCAGTGCGCCGGGCTTCTGCTGGGCCGCAACGATCTGATCCGGGCGGCGTGGGTGGCGAGCGCTCCGCATCATGGACACGGCCGCAGCATGAAGGTCGGCAAGGAAGAGATCGTTGGGATGCTTGCCGCGGTCGAGATGTGGGTGAAGCGCGATCACGAGGCCGAGGACAAGACCTGGACCTCGTGGATGGAGAACATCGGCGCGCGAGTGTCGAAGCTCGATGGCGTGACGGCCACCGTTCTCCAACCGCATGGGCTCGACAATCACAGCCCCCGGCTGTCGATCAGTTGGGATCCGGCGAAATACGGTATTTCGGGCTCGGAGATGGCCAGTCTTCTGGATTCTACGGAGCCCCGCATTGCCCTCACGGGCAACCGAGCAGGCATTTCCATAACGGCGCATATGATGTCGCCGGGCGATGACAAGATCGTCGGGGATCGAATTTATCAGGTTCTTGCCACGCCGCGGCCCGCGAAGACGCCGGAGGTTCCGAAGGCGCCCGCCGGGGATTTGACCGGGAGATGGGACGTGCATATTGAGTATGCGGCCGGATCGGGAGATCACGTGCTGCATATTCGCCAGCAGGGGAATCAACTGGCAGGGACTCATCAGGGCGAATTCATTGCGCGCGAATGCTCGGGTAGTATCTCGGGTGACGAGGTTCGTATCGCGAGCAGCGTTTCGGAAAACCACGGGGCTGCGATGTCGTATCGGTTTGAGGGCAAACTCGATGGCGACACGATGTACGGGAATCTGGACCTCGGCGAGTATCTCGGCGCCCGGTGGACGGCAAAGCGTCATGTTTTCGGGGCGAGAGGCTAATTCATGGACACGCGGCAGGATGGTGGCACAGGCTTCAGCCTGTGGGCGCTGGCGCTGGAGTAAGGCCATTGCTCAGGCCGTTCGACCAAGCCAGCCCGTACCGGATTTCGTTCAATGTATTCACGGACCTTTTCGAATTGTCGGGGGTGACGGATCCAATGGTCGAAGGATTCATCCTGCCAGAAGGGAGTACCGGTGCGAGCAAGCAGGATGTTCGCCTGGCGGGATGACTTGCCTTTTAGAGTACGCGTGATGGCGGCCAGGTCGATCCAGGGAGTTAAGAGCAAGTGGACGTGATTCGGCATCACCACGAACGCATGCAACTCATACCGGCCGGCGGCCCCGTCGGGCAGGTTTGTCACCACACATTCGGCAATCTCGGGGTTTCGCAGCCACTGAGGCCCGGTTGTGGACCGATCCAGGAGGAGATCGCGTTGGGCAAAGGCGCGGGCGTCGTCAGTGTAGTTCCCGAACACCGGAAGCGTGCCGTGCAACCGCCACGTCACGAACACGGTTGCTCCCGGAGGATGCCAGTGGGGAAGGTTGCGTCGATACATCTCTCAGAGGATGTGGGATCTCCGGCGCTTCTTCTCCGTGCGTTGGCAAAACACAGGCTGAAGCCTGTGCCACCATCGTGGCAACCCCAGAAAGGAGGCGCGGGCGTCGTCGAACACGGTTGCTCCGGGAGGATGCCAGTGGGGAAGAGGTGGGATGTCCCGATTCTTCTCCGTGTTTGCAAAACACAGGCTGAAGCCTGTGCCACCATCGTGCAGAAAGGAATTAAATTATGAGAATGAAATATTTGGTGGGTCTGTTGGCGTTGAGCAGCGCCGCCTTTGCACAGAATAAGGCGATCGATTTCAAGCCGGGCGCTCCTTTCAGCGATGGGTACGTGGCTGGCAATACGCTGTATGTCGCGGGACAGCAGGGGCCCGACGCGCAAGGAAAAGTGACTGGGCTCGATATCAGTCAGCAGACCGCAAATACCATCGCCGCGATTGAGAAAATCGTCAAAAAAGCCGGGTTTCAGATGACGGATATCACCTCCGTGACCGTCTATATTACGGATCTGGCCGACGTTCCGAAGATGAACGAGGTTTATAAGAAGCTCATGCCGGATCCGAAGCCGGCGCGAGCCACCGTGCAAGTGGCCGGCTTGATCGGCGGCGCGAAGATCGAAATCTCCGCTATTGCGGTGAAGCATTGAAGCGGAGATTTTCATGCAGATTAACTCTCGGCGCGAATACTTCGTTGGACTGGCAACTGCAGCGGCTGCGTTCGCGCAGCAGGCGCCGCGCAACAGCCACACTCACAACGGAATTTATTACTTCTCCGGGACGGGCTCGAATGACGGCTATCCGAAAGACGATCACGTTCTGGTAACGGATCCGTTCGAGAAGCACGTCACCCGCACGATGGACGCGCTCAAGAAATCGGTTGAGCGCGCGGGGTGCACGATGGACAGCATCCTCCATCTGGAGGTTTTTATCTGTCTTCCGCACGCCGACAATGTGCCGATGCCAACCGGCAAGGCCCGGTTCGATGCGCACAAAGCGCAGTACGATGCGTTGAACAAGATTTACGGAACGTACTTCAGCCCCGGCAAAGCGCCGTCGCGTGCCTGCATGGCTGTCGAATGGATTCCGGGCGACTCGCTGATTGAAATCGTCGGCAGCGCGCAGGTCGTCAATTCGCCTCAGGGATGACTTCTGCCCTTCGCGAACTCGAGGAGTTGCTGCGCTCGCGCTTCACGACCTCGGAGACGCAGCGGGAACATCATAGTCACGGCGAGTCGTATCATGCGCCGGCATTGCCCGATGCCGTGTGCTTTCCGAAAACCACCGAGGAAGTGAGCGCAGTGCTGCGGATCTGCGCACGGCATGGCGCGCCCGTGATTCCTTTCGGGGCGGCGACTTCGGTGGAGGGAAACGTAAATCCTCTTCGCGGAGGAATTGCGGTCGATCTGCGCGAAATGAATCGGATCATGCGGGTGAGCGTGCCTGACGCGGATGCGACCGTTGAGGCGGGCGTTACTCGGCTTCAACTGGTTAAAGCGCTGGAGAACACGGGCCTGACATTCTTCGTCGACCCCGGCGCGGACGCGACCATTGGCGGAATGGCGAGCACGCGCGCTTCAGGGACCACCACGGTACGCTATGGAACCATGCGCGAGAACGTGCTGGGCTTGACGGTTGTGCTGGCGGATGGGCGAGTCATCAGGACCGGAGGACGCGCGCGCAAGAGTTCGTCCGGCTACGA
>DATFSM010000075.1:0-2968 GCA_035262625.1 Bryobacteraceae bacterium | reverse complement strand
GTTCAGACCACCCGGAAATAACCCATCATTCCGCTCTCTTGATGCTCGATGACGTGACAGTGCAGCATCCAGTCGCCGGGATTGTCGGCGACAAAGGCAACCGCGATCTCCTCCTCCGGCAAGAGAAGCACGGTGTCCGCGTGATGCACCGGCAGGCGTTGCTTGCTGCTGCGGACGACCTTGAACGTATGGCCGTGAATATGGATCGGATGCAGGAATGGCGATGCGTTCTTCAACGTGAATAAGTAAGAGCGACCGCGATCGAGCACCGCAAGCGGAGGCGGCACAATTGCATGGTCGCGATCGGGCCACGGTCGCCCGTTGATGGTCCAGAAGATGCGCGAGCTTAGGCAGAGCGCGTCGATCGGCGCGCCAAGCGGGCTGTCCAGCGAGGCGAAGACAAATTGGCCCACATCGCTCGCGTCGAAGGTGAAGCTGAGCCGCCTGGCGTTGGCGAAGTCGGGCTCTGGAATAGACGCGGCGCGCAGCGGAGCGGGATCGAATTCTCCCGTGCGACATGGGCTCCCCCGCGCCGTGAAATGCGCGAGCTGGACGGGAGTTCCGGCAGAATCGTCGATCAACCGCGCTACGCCACCCTCACGCGGGGCGCGCAGGACAAGATCAATCCGCATTGCCGGTCCCATCGAGACGGCCGCAAGCGCAAACGGCGCCACTGCGATTCCGTCAATCGCGATAACCGCCGCTTCGGCACCTTCGATATGGATTCGAACGACGCGCGTGGGATCGGAGTTGATCAGCCGCAGACGGCAATCTCCCGCCGCAGGCAGCGCGATCTCCGGATTGACCGCGCCATTGATGCTGCGCAGCGAGCCGTAGGTGCCCGCGCGGCCGGCGCCGCGCAACGTGAAGAAGGACGTGAATTCGCCGCTATCCACATCGATCGCCCAGTCACGAATGAGCAGGACCTTGTCGGCGTCGTAAGGCTCCGTGGTATCGCCGTCGATAAGCAGAATCCCCATGAGGCCGCGGCCCAGTTGCTCCACCGTGTTGCAGTGGGTGTGGAAAAAATAGGTCCCGGTGTCGGGCGGCGTGAATCGATACACGAAGCTTTCGCCGGGCCGCACTGGCGGTTGCACCAGATAGGGTACGCCGTCCTGCTCATTCGGAAGCCGGATGCCGTGCCAGTGAATCGATGTCAGCTCACCTGCGCGCGGAAGCCGGTTCTCCAGCTTCGCTTCCAGCTGGTCGCCAAGATCGAGGCGAATCACCGGCGGCCAGTCTCCGGTGGTGAATGTCCACATCGGCAGTGAACGTCCGGCGAAACAAGGAAGCGAGGTCGGACGCTCGGCCGCCAGGAACCTGGCGGTCACGGTCTTGCCGGCGCGCGCCTGCGCAGGAGCGCCGGGCAGTCGTCGATAGACGGGCGACCGCTCGCTGGCGTCGGCCGCAAGCGCCGCTGTGGCCGCGGTGCCGGCGACAGCTGTCACGAATTGTCTGCGGGTCAGCATCGGCTCCGCCTCGGCCCGCTATTCCAGGTACTCGTCCAGGGACCGATTCGGCTCCACCCTGTTCTTCTGCGGAGGAAGCGTCCGGATGAATGCAACGACGGCATCCAGATCGTCGCCCGCCAGGTTCTTGAAATAACCATAGGGCATCGGTGGGATGAGCTTTTTGCCGTCCTTGTTGATGCCTTCCGTGATCGCTTTCTTGATCTGCGCGTCCGTCCAGCTGCCGATGCCGGTCTCGGGATCGGACGAAATGTTTCGTGCGCGGACCGGCCTGCGTTCGATCGGGAAGAACTCACGGCCGCCGGCGCCCGCGCGCTTGGCGTAATCCGGCTCGCCGTTCGCCGCAAAAGGCGTATGGCATTCGAGGCAATGCGCCACGTTCACGAGGTATTCGCCATAGGCAATCTTGTCAGTCTTGGGCGGCGCCTTGACGTCCTTCGCCGTGGGCTCCGCGTGCAATTTGATCTTGTATTTCGATTCCGGGATTTCGTTGCGAACGGGCGGCACGCTCCGCAGATAGGCGACCATCGCCTTGACGTCATCGTCCGCGATCTTGTTGTAAAGGGCGATCGGCATCGGCGGCCCGATGAGGTTGCCTTCTTTGGTAACCCCTTCTCGGATCGCGCGAATGACCTGCTCGTCGCTCCAGCTGGCGATTCCGGTATCGCGATCCGGAGTGAGATTCTTAGAATAGGCGATGCCAGGCGGGATATCGAAGCGTCTGCCGCCCGCGAGATGCATGCTGGGAATGGGAAGAAGATCTGGTGCTTGCTTCGTGTGGCAGTTGCCACACGCTGCGACCACGTTCACAAGGTACTCGCCGCGAGCAAGCAACGCCCCGGAGTCTGCAGCGAATGCCGACTGGGAAAGCGTGGCCGCGAAGGCGACCGTAATCAGAAAAGCCGATATATCGCCGTTGACTCTTACGATTGCCCAGTTTCGAAGTGTAAGCGACACCGTGGCAGCCAAAACGGCCGCGACACCGCGCAGAACCATGATATGCACAATATCGTAAATCCGGCGAATGGTGGCCCAGGAGACAAATGCGAGCCTACCTGGCTGCTTATGCCGTCCGCCAACGGCCTTCTTCACCGCCCCAATAAGGGGTGGTTCTGGTTTCGATGCCATGTACCCCTCTTGCGCATGTCATTATGCCGGACGTTAGAGGGGCGAATTGGAAGAGGTGTGTGAGCTACTTCACACTTCGCTGGTTGTCCAAAAAATGCACGATGAACCCGGCCGGGAGGGCGCGCATACGCAACATAATGCCCACAGTTAGGGACTGTAGTCGCGCATCTCAATGCTTTTGATTGCGAGTCTCACGCTTTCGGATGATGGCGCGTCTCATGCCTCCGGATGAGACAGCAACGCCCGAGGGCACGGCTAATTTTGCCTTCGTAGAACCTGAACGAGAATACGGGCCTGCTCCATTTGGCCGGCATAGCGCTTGCACCATCTGCTAAGCCCGAGACGAACTCGAAGCCGCTTGATGTCTTTTT
>DATFSM010000074.1:0-3431 GCA_035262625.1 Bryobacteraceae bacterium | reverse complement strand
CGCATGGGCGAGCCGGAACATCGTCAGCTCGTCGAAATGTTTACAAAGGATCTGCAAACCCACCGGTAAACCTTCGCTGGTTGTGCCGCACGGCACACTCATACAGGGAATTCCGGCCAGGCTGCCTGTAATGGTGTAGATATCCGATAAATACATCGCCACCGGATCATCCACCTTTTCGCCGATCCGAAACGCCGGATAAGGCGAAACCGGAGCAACCACTGCATCCACGCCTTCGAAGGCCTTAGTGAAATCCCGCGTGATCAGCGACCGCACCTTCTGCGCCTTCAGGTAGTACGCATCGTAATAGCCATGGCTGAGCACATACGTACCAAGCATGATGCGCCGCTTGACCTCCGGGCCGAATCCCTCACCGCGCGTGTTCCGGTACATTCCCGCCAGCGTGCCCGAATCGGCCGACCGCATCGTGTAGCGAACTCCATCGAACCGCGCCAGGTTCGAACTCGCCTCCGCGGTACAAATCACGTAGTACGCCGCGATCGCATAATCGGTCGCGGGCAGGCTGATCTCACGTACCTCGCAACCAAGTTCCCGGAAACGCTCGATCCCCTCATTCACCCTCGCCGCGGTATCGCCCGACGCGTGGTTCATGTACTCGACAGGAACCCCGATCTTCAAACCCCGGACATCGCCATCGAGGTGCGCCGCATAGTTCGGCGTGGGCGCGCTCGCCGAGGTGGAATCCAGCGGGTCCCGTCCCGCGATCACTTCCAGCAACGTCGCCGCGTCTTCCACATTCCGCGCAAACGGCCCAATATGATCGAGCGAACTCGCGAACGCCACCAGCCCGTATCTGGAAACGCGCCCGTAAGTCGGCGTAACCCCCACCACACCGCAAAACGAAGCAGGCTGCCTCACCGACCCGCCCGTATCGGAACCCAACGAAACCACTGCGGTCCCCTGCGCTACCACGGCAGCCGAGCCGCCGCTCGAACCGCCCGGTACCCGGTCCGGCGCTACCGGATTCTTCACCGGCCCATAAGCGCTGTTCTCATTCGAAGACCCCATCGCGAACTCGTCGCAGTTGGTCTTCCCGATGATGATCCCGCCCGCCGCCTCGATACGCTCCACTGCCGTCGCGTCGTAGGGCGGCACATAATTCTCGAGGATCTTCGAAGCGCAGGTGGTCTTGATCCCCTTGGTCACGATCACATCTTTGATCGCGACCGGCGCTCCCGCCAGCAATCCCGGATCCTCGCCCTGTGCGATCCGCTCGTCCACCTTCTCAGCAGCAGCCAGCGCCCGCTCCGGACAAAGCCGCAGATAAGCGTTCGTCTTCGGATTCTCCCGCTCGGCGAAATACAAAGCCTGGCGCGTCAGTTCCACCGCGCTGAATTCCCTCGCGGCAAGCCCCCGCCGAATCGACCGTACGCTATGCTCCCTCACCGCTCGATCACCTTCGGCACTTTGAAATACCCGCCGCTCGTGACCGGTGCGTTCGCGACCGCCAATTCGTTTCCAAGCGGCGCGCGCTCCACATCCGGACGCAGCGTGGCCGTATCGTCGGCCTCGAAGAGCACCTGAGCCATCGGCTCCACGCCTTCGGTGTCGATTTCCGCCAGCCGGTCCATCTGCTCGAGGATTCCCCCGAGGTCATGAACCATCCGGTCAATTTCTTTGTCGGTAAGATTCAGATTCGCAAGGTCTGCGACGTAACGGACATCCTTCTCGGTCAGAGCCAAATCCGATTGTCCTACGCAGGCCTGCGCGACGCCGCTTCCCGGTCACGCGCGCGTCGGTAGTTACGCCTCAGCCCGGGATCCGCGATCTCAGACGCCTCATCTCCCATCTGACCCAGCGCGAACGCCGCCCGCTCCGGCTCGCGCCGTGGCGGCATGATCCGAAATTCCACGTCCCGGACCAGCCCCGGACCCAGCGCCTTCTCCAGATTCGCCAGGATCTGCTTCCGGAACCCCCACAAATTGTTCCGCCAGATCTCGTCCTCTACCTCGACCACAAGCGTTTCACGCACTAATTTCATAGCCTTAGTGCGCTTCGCAAGCTTTGGTCCGACCGCTCGTTTCCACGCGCGGCATGCGACCGATTCTCGGCTGACGATATCGGAATTGCCGCCGCTCTCCCCAAGCAGGGACCGGGCGATAATGCGGCTGGCCTGATCCATAAATCTGTTGAATCGTCCCGATGATACCAGACGTAAATATTTTTGACGGCATCCCGTAAATGGGCTATTTGTGCTGCTACACTTGTACGAAACGAGACGTGAAGACGCTGGGTTTGGTATTATTGCTCCCCGCTTTTTTATTGGGGAATCCTCGTTCCGCTCCGACGATCGATCAGTCGCTCGCCCTCACCTTTCCTTCGAATCCCGACATCTCACCTGACGGATCAAAGGTCATTTATCAGATCGCGCGTCCCAACTGGCAGGAAAATGCCTTCGACGCCGACCTATGGGTCGTGAGCCTCTCTGACCCCCTCAAACCGCGTAAGCTCGATGCCGGCCCGGGCTGGAACGGTGAGGCGCGCTGGTCTCCCGACGCAAAGAGAATCGCTTTCCTGAGCGATCGGGGCGGTTGCCGTCAGATCTTCGTCATTTCTCCCGATGGCAGCGACGTTCGCAAACTCACCAGCGTCGACTCCGGAATCAACGAATTTCACTGGTCCCCGGACAGCCAGTCCATCGCATTTACTGCGGATACCGATCCCGACTTCCACCGCGCCCGCGCCGAGCGCTACGGCGATTTCGAAGTCGTTAAAGAAGACCGCACGCCCGGGGCACTCTGGAAGGTCGTCGTCCCGCAGACGCCCGACACTCCGCGATCAAAACCCCAACCGCTGGTCAAGGACACGAAATATTCAGTCGGCGGCTTCGCGTTTTCGCCTGACGGGACGCGCATCGCTTTCCAGGCGGATGGCATCTTCTCTCTCGACATGAACACGAAGGCCATCACCAGGCTCACGTCCGGCTCCGGGCCGTATCGCAATCCGGTGTGGTCACCTGACAGCGCCTCCATTGCCTTCGAAACCGCGGGCGGCGATCCCAACTTCTATTACTCGACCTGGTATATCGCTCGTGTCTCCGCTACGGGAGGCGACGCCGAACCTCTCTCCAAAGGCTTTGACGAAAACCCGGATCTCCGCGCCTGGACGCCGTCCGGCATCTTCTTCGACGCGCTGCGGCGCACTTCATCGCACCTGTACCATCTCGATCCCGCCACCCACGCCATTGGCTGCGTAACCGGACCACCGGACGCGATCGATCAACAGTTTTCCGTCGCCCGCGCCGGCGATCGAATCGCCTTCGTCCGTTCGGGCCCGACCGACCCCCCCGAAATCTACGCCGCCGCTCCGGGAGCAACCGCCGTCCAACTCACTCACGGCGACGCCTTCGATCACTTCGAGTTCGCCCATCGCGAAGTCATCCACTGGAAGAGCGCGGACGGCGCGGAAAT
>DATFSM010000073.1:0-36416 GCA_035262625.1 Bryobacteraceae bacterium | reverse complement strand
TATCGACGCAAACCAATCCACTGCGCCGCGCCTTTGACCGAATGGATCTGGAGGTTAACGCCTGGATTCAGCACGCTTCTATCGCCGCTTGAAATCTGACGCATTCAGGTCAGGTTCATTACTTCAAGACTTCTAGCAAGCTGGTCGAAGCGGTAACGAATCACGTTGATGTATATTCGCCATCTCGGCAAAAAACGGGAACGATAGATCCCCCTCTTCTGCCGATTTGGCGACATCAATGTCTGTTGAGCATTCCGTGCCTACTGTGTTCGGATTTTCTCGGGAACGCGGAGCTTATTGAGCGACGCGACCGTACGGAGTCTCGCTCAGAATCTCGGGCGCATGTTTACCTTCGAGATCCTCCCAGCCAAACAGGATGGGCGGCACGATGAACGGCGCATACTCCGCCGAGCCGCCACCACAAGATACCGCCCAATCATGAGTGCCAGGCCATCCCCAGTGGTGCGCCACTTCATGATGGTATGCGGTTCTGGCGATCTTCTTCCATTCCAGCGCGCCGAGCGGCGTTTTCCAATGCGAGTAGTTTCCAACGTACACGGACCTCTCCGAAATGATCGCGAGGCCACCTGCACTTTCCCGCGGATTGATGTCGACCACCATGACGATCTGGTAGTTGGCGGGAGAGACGCCGTGGCGCTCGGCCGCCGTGCGAACCGAGGCGGGAATGTGCGGGTCGCGGAGTTGATCCGGATCGAGCACGATGTTGGTATTGTCGAAAGCGACAACCGGCGCGTTGTAGCCTCGGCTCTTCGCAAAAGCCGCGTGGTCTGCGTTGATCTGCTTTTGAGCCTCCTCCCAGAAACCAAGAGCGTCCGCTGTGAAGGTCTCGGGATAGCGCACAAGAACAACCAGCACCCGAATCGTACCGGCTGGCGCCAGTAAGACCTGTGACCGGTCCGTGCGAAGGACGCTGAGACCATCGCGAGACATGTACATCGAAAGCAAAGTCGTGGTGAGGCCCGCTTTCAGATAGGCAGTAGTCGTGAGGTGACCTTCGCCCCTGCAGTCGACTGCCCGAGGATTGTTATAGATCGCCGGATGTTCAATGGTTTCTCCGAATTCGCGTTGATACGCTGCTTTCACCGCAGCTAAGATCGAATCAGGTGGTTGTTGCGGTAGAGAAGGCGCTTGTGCGAACAGAGCACTCGACGATATCAGCAGCGCAACGGAAACAAACCACCGACGCATAGATTCCTCCGACGACGCTTTTTTTACTGATCCGTGTATCGTCTGGCCGCCGCGAGATCTTTCCGCAATTCCTCAGCCGTGCGGCGCGGGCCGTACCCCGGAGTATCGCGCTGAATGCGCCAGCCTTCTCTGAGAGGGCCTGCGTCCACCGTGTCGAAACCGAATCGATCGAGTAGATGAGTAACTGCAGCCTTGGCGCCCGAATCATCGCCGGCAATCACCAGCGCACGGCGGTTCTTCGTCCCGGGCGGCTGCCCGTGGGTGGTGAGTTCATGAGCGTAGATGTGGTTGAAGGCTTTCACCACCTTTGAGGCGCGCAAATGGTTCTGGAGGAGTTCGGAAGTCGTGCTCGACTCATTGTCGAGCTCAGGAATGTGGCCGTCGCGTTGAGGGTAGTAGTTGTTTGTATCAATCACGATTTTGCCCGCAAGCGGCTCAACGGGCACGGTGGCGTAGTTTTTCAACGGGATCGTGACGACAACTATGTCTCCGGATCGCGCCGCCTCGGCTACTGTCGCCGCGCGAGCCCTGGGTCCTAGCTCAGCGACGAAGTTCGAGAGCGTTTCCGGTCCGCGGGAATTGCTGATCACGACGTCGTAGCCGTTTGCGACGGCAAGCCGTGCAATCTGGCTTCCGATATGCCCGGCGCCGATGAGGCCGATTGTTGTCATAACAGCCGCATCTTCTCACAGAGAATTTTGTCCAGTGTGATCCAATCACGCTCCTTTTTCTCGCATATTAAGGATGAGAGGAGTTGAGGGCGATGGATTTGAATTCTTTGGCGCGTCCTGGCGAATACGCTCTTGCCACCGGCGCGGACGCTGTCGGGCGTCTGAAGGTACTTCATCGCATATACGCAGCGGCCGGGCGCGAGACGCTGCTGGCGGCGGGTCTCACTGAAGGTATGCATGTCGCGGACTTCGGTTGCGGTCCCGGTCTGATGTCCCGGATGCTGGCATCGCTTGTCGGACCGTCTGGAACCGTCACCGGGATCGACTTACATGCCGGCCAGATCGAACAAGCCAGTCAGTCCTGCGCGTGGGATGCTTTGACTAACACTACGTTTTTGACCGCGGATGCCTGCCGAACCGGGCTTGCGGGGGACCGGTTCGATCTGGTCTACTGCCGGTTTTTGCTGCTTCACCTCTCGGACCCTGAAGCGTGTTTGCGAGAGATGTGGAGAGTGCTCAAACCCGGGGGAATCCTACTCGTCGAAGATGGAGATCTGGCATCGGCCTGCAGTGTGCCGCCGACGGCCCTGAACGCTTTTGCTGACCTGTTTAGCAGGCTCGGAGCGATTCGGGGCGTTGATTACTCTATCGAAAACAGGCTTTCGCACCTGGTTGCAGAGGCAGGGTTTTCGATCACGAACGTCAAAGTCCATCAGCCCGCGGAACGAGCCGGATTAACCGGCCTGCTGCTGAAATGGAGTGTGGACGAAGCGGGGCCTGCGTTCGTGGAGGCAGGTCTGATTACGCGTGAAGGTCTGCGCCACACGGTCGCGGAAATGGAGAGCGCCGCCCTAAACCCCGATGTTCTCGCGCTCGCCCCGCGCATGACCCTCGTTTCAGGGCGCAAGCGAGTTAACTGAGCCGTAACCGGCCAAAGGGCCATTCTCAGGGCTTCCGCTATTACGGTGGAAGTTTATTTGCCATTTGGTTACCCGCCACCCGCGAAAACGTGAGTTAATGCCTGAATGCCAAACCAGACACGTAATCGATGGATGATCGCGGCGGCAGCGGTCATTCTTCAGATTTCCCTGGGCGCCGTTTATGCGTGGAGCGTTTTTCGGACGCCCCTGGTCAAAGCGTTTCACTGGACCATTCCGCAGGTGACGCTGACGTTCACGATCGCGATCCTGACTCTGGGGTTCACGGCTTTCGCGGGAGGGCTCTGGATGCGGCGCGTCGGGCCGCGAGTGGTCGCGATGACGGGCGGCGCTCTGTACGGCATCGGAGTTTTCCTGGCATGCTTCAGCGATCAGGGATTGTGGGTGTTGTATCTGACCTACGGGCTGATCGGCGGCGTGGGGCTGGGACTGGGATACATTGTGCCGATCGCGACGCTGGTGAAATGGTTCCCGGACCGGCGCGGATTCATCACCGGTGTGGCGGTGGCGGGGTTTGGGGCGGGCGCTCTGATCACGGCTCCGGTGGCGACTCGGCTCATCGCGGATGTGGGAGTGCTGAAGACCTTCGCGATTCTGGGCGTGGCGTACTTCGTGCTTGCGACCGGCGCGGGATTCTTTCTGCGGGAGGCTCCCGCGGGGTACCGGCCGGAGGGGTGGACGCCGGGACCGCGCAAAGCGTCATCCGGCCGCGATTACTCGCTCGGGGAGGCGCTCGGAACGTGGCAGTGGTATGCGCTGTGGGCGTTGTTGTTTCTGAATGTGTGCGCGGGAATTTCGATTATTTCGCAAGCGGCTCCGATGACGCAGGAGAAGACGGGCGTGAGCGCGGAGCAGGCGGCGGCGCTGGTGGGGATCATTTCGATCGCGAACGGCGCGGGACGGTTTCTCTGGGCGTGGCTTTCGGACGCGATCGGACGAAGGTGGGTGTTCCTGGCGATGTTCCTGCTGCAGGCGGGGATCTTCGCGATGATCCCGAATGTGACCGAGTTCGGAATTTTCGCGACGCTGCTGTTCGCGGTGCTGCTCTGTTACGGCGGGGGATTCGGGACCATGCCGGCCTTTGCGGACGATTATTTCGGGTCGCGGGACGTGGGGGCCATTTACGGGTTGATGTTGACGGCATGGGGATTCGCGAGCGCCGCGGGGCCGTTGCTGATCGCGAACATCCGGCAGGAGACGGGGCATTACACACAGGCTCTGTATGTGATTGCGGGAGTGATGCTGGCAAGCGCCGTGATTCCTCTTGTGGTACGGCCGCCGGAAGGGAAAGGTGTGGAGCGGGTTGCGGTCAGCCGGTAGAGTTCGGCAGATCAGGATTGCGCGGTTTTCATTCCGGTGAGAGTAAGTCGATATGAGCGGTCTCGTGCGGCTTGAGGTCTGCGGAAACACCCGGGAGTCGTTGGGAGTCTCGAAACGCTGGATCCGCCAATTCCCAATTCGCTAATTTGACGACAGGGACGATGACGTAGCTGCCGGGCGCAACGCCGACGAAGCGATACGAGCCATCCTCGTCCGGTTCCTCGAATCGATCGACCAGATATGGATTCGCTCGGGAGGCCGGCAACAAAGCAATGAGGAGGCGGTCAGCCGGGCGTCTGCCGCGCGCTTTAACAGTACCTTCGATGGCGGCTCCGTCAAAAGCAATTACCGCTTCGAGAGGCGGGGCATTGGCGGTTAGGGTCACTTCCGGCGCGCGGAGCTCCGCTCCTCCCATTCGCAGCACCTTCAGATACGATCCGATGGGCAGGTTTCGGAGTTCCACCCTGTAGGTGATATTGACCACGCAAGGTATTGTGAACCCGAGGTCTCCAGAATTCAGATAGCTTCGCTCACGTCGCCAAATGGCGGCCGGGGCCGACGGCATGAGGTTCAAAAATATAGAATCCGGATCTGATATTCTGGCCGGCGTTTCCAGAACAACGCTGCCTGTAACACGGCAATCCGGCTCCAGGGGAAACACCATACCCGTTACGTCGTGATCACCGATGTTCACCTCTCGACTCGTGAAGGTCTCCTTCTCAAAAGGTGAAGTCGCGATCAGTTGGTAGGCGCCCGATGGCAGTCCCCTGATTTCGAACTCACCAGTACCCGTGACCCTCACCGAACCTGAGAGGACATCACGAAATCCATCGTCCGTGGCATAGATCTGGACCGTGCACTCCTTGCATCGCCCGCTTTGATCGACGACGACGCCACTCAATGCCCGGCGAGATCGCCAGCGCAAGCGAATATCGATCCCGTCAAGGGTTTGCCCCCAACCAACCGCCACAGATGTTGCCGTGAGGGGGCGATCTGCGTCCGGATAGAATCCGTCGATCGCCCTTATCGGCACGTCTGTAACATCTGATCCCTGGCCCGTAAGCGCGCCGAGCACATAGACGCCCGCCGAGAGGTCTCCCATACAATACTGACCATTCTGGTTGGCGGTGACGACCGAGCGGCGGGCGAAATATCGCTCGCCGCTTTGGCCCTGGACCGCATATGCGCGTATCTCGGCATTTGCCGCCGGCTTGCCGTCACCGCCTGTAACCGTTCCGCAGAGTACGCTTTGAGAAATCAGCCCGATCTGCACTCCGGTTCGGCTGTCTCCGTGCGTAATCCACACGGCAACCTCGTCCTCGTCGGGACTCAAATAACCGACCCTGGCGGCGGAGAGCACGTAACCGCCATCAGGAAGGTCGGCGAAATCAAACCGACCCTCGGTGTCTGTGATCTGTGAACGTTTGCCCGGTCCGGCGGCGGCTAGCGAGGTCAGCGAAACCGTCGCGCCTGAAAGAGGCGTGGTTGCCCACCTGGACCCTGCGCCGACAAAGCCGCTGATATCGGCCGCGCGGGCAGAGAAGGCAAAGACGACGAGTAGCGAGAGCCTCATCAAAGGTATCGGAAACAGCTCGACCTGTTCAGAAAGCGCCTATTCGCAGAGGCAGTAGATGGCCTGACCGGTGTATACGCCCCGGCATGAACAAGTAACGCCGGCGGCCGCTCCCGAACACGTACCTTGGGGGCAATCCACCGTCACCCTGCCTTTTCTGCCGACTCTGAAGGTCGGCGTGCCACATGTTCCCTTGCACCCTTTTCCAGCATATTTCGGATCGCTCGGAGCCTTCTGGCAAAAGCAGAAATGCACTCCACCCGACGTATTTTCGGACGTACCCGAGATCTGGAAGCAGGCGCAACCGGTACCGCCGCAACCGTCGGAGCCGGCCACGCACTCACTACCCGACGTTGTGCACGAGCCGTTGCAGTCCTTGGCAAAGACGGTCTCGGAGAGCGGGAAGAGCAGCGCCCCAGAACTCAAGCCGGCGATCAGTTCACGCCGCGATACTCTCCCGGCTCCCTGAGGACGCGGACCTGTTTCGCGCATGAGGTTCAGCTTCTTTAGTTGCGTGAGGCACGACCAGACGAGCTCTTCGTTACAAGCGCCGCCAAGTTCCTGTTGCGCAATTGACGTGAGGTCGCCGATTGATCTGTGGCCGTCGCAGTGTTGCCACACCACCGACGCGGCCGGGCTGAGCTTATGCATCTGTTGGCTCGGCACATCGTAGACAATGACTTCATTCCCTATCTGATGGACCACCAACGCCCCCGATCTGGCTTTTGGGTTCATAACTATCCTTTCTCGTGGTTCTAATCCGTATTCATCCGTTCGAGCCGCTTTAAGAGAGGCTTAACCAGCAACGCCGCCTCCCCGCAATGTTCGCGTACCGCAGTCACGCCAGTCGCGAGTTTGTGAAGAAGATCCATAGAGGCACGCGGCTGCATCCATGCAGCCGGCGCGTAGTCAAGAAGCGAAACAGGGCCTGGCCCGGCGAGACGTTCCTCGGCTCCCGGGCGCCGTCAGGTTGACTTTCTGTGAATGCGATCAGCGCAACCGGAATGCCAGGGCGTCTGGCAGTGTTTCGAGAGCGATCCCGCCCGGCGGAGTACTTTGATTGCACAGCGGTCGTTACGGCAGGGAAGGGATCGGGGCGTAACCGGGCATCGGCGTCCAGTTGAACGAATCGATCCGAATAAAATTCACCGCCGGCACGTACCAATTCGCCGACAAGCGAGGCGATACCGGGAGACCGACCGGGCAGAAGCAACGCCTTTCCCTTAAAAGCCACCGCGCCGGCACGCAGCAGCACGCGGCCTTTCGCCCCGTGGGCAACGATTTCGGGGATGTGGGATCGAAGAGTCGCCATTAATTCCGGCAATTCAAAAGTTCGGGCAAGGCGCCGCGAGCTGACGTAAAGCAGATGATAGTGGCGTACTCCGGGGTCCGGGTTGGATTTCCCGGCCAGGACAGAATACAAGTAGTCCACTTTAGGAGATTGCGAACGTTTTGCCCGGAAAGGAATGCAGTCCGCAACTGCATCGAGTAATTCGGGCTGATTCACGCGGACGCCCACGCGTACCCCGTAACAGCTGAAGGAAATGCCACCAGCCCAGACCAGGCGGTCGAGCTTTTGCGATCAACTGGATGGTCGGCTGAGCATGGGGACAACCGAGTCCGTCATAGCCTCCCCCTTGTCAGCTTTGACTTATAGAGTGGTTTCAATTTGGTTTCAAGTACCATTTCCGATAATCCAGTACCTTTTTTTTAATTAAAGAGTTCAGCTGCGAAAGGGGCAAAGTCGGTAGAGAACCGCTGATGCGGATCAATTTGGGACGCGCGATCAGGCGGACGAGGCGCTGGGGTGTTAATTTCCTTGTTGTGGATGAGGCGCGGCGGCTACGCGAGGTCATTCTCGATTCGCTCGATCAGGAGCGGGATGCGAGCGGGCTTGCCCGCCATGCCTTTCGAAGCCGGACGCAGTTTTATCGCGTCTTCCGCGCAGTGATTGAGGAGACGCCCGTCGCGATGCGGCGGAGACTGCTCCTGGAGAGAGCGGCGTGGCAGTTGTCACGCACTCAACTCTCGGTGACAGACGTCGGTCTCAACGCGGGTTACGGATCGCTCGAGGCGTTCACCAGAGCATTCCGAAAAGCGTTTGGCGTTTCACCCAGCATCTATCGCCGCATGGGCGCGACTTACACTTACCTGCGCAGCACGAACGGAATTCATCATCATTCGGGCACTGAAAACACGAAAGGAGTTCGCCGATCTATGGACCTGTTTGATATCTTCTCCGGCCAGGAGTCCTGGCACACACGACGTCTTCTCGATCTGGCGAAGACGCTGAACGAGGAACAGTTGGACCGCCCTTTGAAAAACACGTCGCAGATCTTTCCCTGGGACGGGCCGGATCGGAGTCTGCGGCAGATTCTGGAACGGATGGTGCAAACGAAAGAAGTGTGGGCCGCGGCGCTCTCGGGCGGGAGCATGCCGCCGATGGACAATGTCCCGCCGGAGGATCGGACGCCATCAGCCCTGCTGGCGCGCGTGGAGAAAGCGGATGCCGCCTTCCACGGCGTCCTGGGGGATGTTCGCAATCGAGGCGCATGGGAGGACACGTTTATCGACGCCCTCTGCGAACCACCCGAAACCTTTACCTTCGGCGGCATGTTCGCGCATGTGATCATCTTCAACAGTTATCGGCGAATGCTGGCCATCGATACGCTGCGCCACATGGGAGTGCATGTGGAGGGCTTCGGCTGTCCCGAGGAATACCTCACGAGTCTTGCGCACGCATGAGTCGCGCGGATACGGCGGAGATGCTGCGATTCAATGGCGGCGTCGAGCGGGATCCCGCTATCGACGCGTGGCTGAAGGAGCATGAGGGTGAGTTGGGGGCTATTGCGCGGAAGTGGTTTGAGGCGATGCGGAAATGCGGAGACGAGGTCCGGGAACTTCTGCATGACGGTTGTCCGGTCGCGTGTCTGGGAGATGCGCCCTTCGGGTACGTCAATGTCTTCACTTCGCACGTAAACGTAGGATTCTTTCGCGGTTCGGCGCTGCCGGATCCGGCCCGTTTGCTGCAGGGCACGGGCAGGTTCATGCGGCATGTGAAGCTGAGACCTGGAACGGACATAGACACTACGGCGCTGAGCAGGCTCATCGAGACTGCGTACACGGACATCAAGGCGCGGGTTGAAAACGGCTAGCCTGGTTCAAAGCCGGTTGATCGCAGCGATCGCGGATTCCGGCCTTGCGCGAACACGGATATCGTCGGTAAGGTTCACCCAGCGAATCGTGCCGGTCTGGTCAACGACGAATTCGGCGGGCCGAGCGATATCCTGACCTGCCTCGCCGCCCTTAGGATGCAGCACTCCGTACTGTCGAATGGTGGTGGCGTTTGGATCGGACAGGAACGGGAACGTATACCCTCGCGATTGGCAGAGCTTCTGCGACTGGGCGGGCGAATCCACGCTGATCCCTACGACCTCCACGCCACGCTGATGAAACTCGTTCAGACTCTTCTCAAAACTCCGCAACTCGGAGTTGCAGAACGGTCACCAATACCCACGATAAAAAATGAGCACAAGCCCGCGATGATTCCTCAAGAGATCGGCGGAAGAGACTTGCTTTCCAGCGGTATCCAGGAGCATGAAGGCCGGGGCTTTCTGACCGACGCCCAGCGCGGTTCCCGGGCCCGGAATTTGCTTAGTGAACCAGGTAACGCTCAGTACGAAGAACGCGAACAGAACGACGCTCAGCACAGTCAGGATCGGGCCGCCGATCCTGCCGCGGTAACGCGCGGGATCGCGGAACGCGCGCCTGACGCCGACCGCCAGCACCACGCCGCCGACCAGAAATAACAGATAGTTCGCCCACGGAATGTCGCGGGTCGCGGCGAATACCGCAAACAACGGGAGGTAGCTCAGGAGGGCGAACAGAACGATCGCAAACCCGACCCATATCAAAACGTTCCGACGACGCCGCAAGCCACGGACCTCGCGACTAGTATAGTCCGATATTCGGCCCATGACTTTGGCTTATTTCTGATCGGGGTTGCGGATATGCTGAATGCCATGACATGTTCCGTGAGAGGCTGGCTCAAGCGGATCGCAGTAATTGTCAGCCTTGCCGTTCTGCCGTCCACAAGGGGCGCCTTTGCCGCGGATTCGCCGTTGGCCGGAGCGTGGCAGCTTGATTCGGGGCAGTCGGGCCAGGCGGGTTTGTACCTTTTCACTTCGACGAGGTACAGCATGATGCTCGCGTCCACCACACGGCCAGACATCGCCGACACGAGCAAAGCTACCGCCGACGAACTGCGCGCACTCTGGAACCCGATGCTCGCTAACTCCGGAAGCTACGAAGTATCCGGCGATCTGATCACGATTCATCCTCTGGTGGCCAAGATTCCCGTCGTGATGAAGCCCGGGGCGACGGAAGTCTATCGGTTCCGGATCGAAGGCAAGACGCTGACGCTCAAGCAGGTGCGGAATGCGCGGGGCGTGGCGGTGGAGCAATCGCCGACGTTCACGTTTGTCCGCGTGGAGTGAGTTACCGGCGAGAACACGATGAAATTCGAGTGGACGACGAGCGACGTGGGGCGCAGGCAGGGGCTGACTTCCGGTACTGCCACGCTGACGCGGCGGATCGAGTAACGGCTACTCGAGGCGCGCGGCCGCGGCCAGGTCGACAAACCAGTCCATTTCCGCGGATGAGATCTTCGAGGGGATGTGGAGCGGATCCCCGGGGCCGCTCAGGACTTCGCGGAGGCCTTCCGCTTTATCGGGGCCGGTGACCAGACAGAGCGTGTGGCGCGCTTTTTCCAGCACGCCGGGCAGCAGCGTTACGCGGTGCTGCCTCATTTTCTCGACCCAAACGGCGGCTGCGATCCCAGTGCGGTTCTGAATCAGGGGCTCGCCCGGGAACAGGCTGGCGGTGTGACGGTCGGGGCCCATCCCGCGCTGGAGAACATCGAATGCGGGGAGTTCGCCAGGCTTCAGGCGAAAGACATGCGAGATGTCGTCGATGTAGGCCTCAGCCGCTTCGTCCGGAATAAGCTCGGTTTTGACGCGATGGATTTGCGTCACCGCGAGCGGCGCATGATCGAGCAGGGACTCGCGGGTCATTCGGTAGTTGCTTTGCGCGTCGTCGGCAGGGACGCACCGTTCATCGACCCAAAAGAGGTCGATGGCATTCCAGTCGAAGGTTTGTTTCGCCATCCATTCGAACATGATGCGAGGGGTTGAGCCGCCGGACACCGCGAGCGTGGCGGACCCACGCGCGACGCGGGCGGCATCGAGGAGGCGAAAGATCTCCGCGCCGCAGGCTTCGGCGGCCTCGACGGCAGTGGCGAAGCGTTTGATGCGCACGCTCATGCCGTGATCCGGTTGAGGGCTCGCTCGAAGACCGGATCGTGCCCGACGATGCCGAGTTCAACGTTGAGAAGCTCTTCATCCGTGCCCGGACTAAAGGCTGCGCGCTGGTGGAGGCCGCCGATGGCATATTCAGCCGCCTTGTCCGTGATGCGGATTGAGAGATCGGAATCGACCAGGACGGCAGAGACATTGCCGGCGCCATCTTCCCCGGAACCTTTGAGGCCCACTTTGGCGGAACACAGGGAGGACTCGAGCCATGCGAGGAGGTAGCGCGTTTCGCGGCTTGCTTCGCGTCCTGCGTACTCGATGACGATGCGATTGACGGTGCGGTGTTCGAGCAGCTGGGCGATGAGAGCGCGGAGGTCTGTGATGCGGGCCCACGCGAGATCGCCGGTAACGTGACCCGCGTCGAGGAGGCCGCCGAGTTCGCCGAATCCGGGAGCGCCGGAGCGGGCGGAATCCACGATAATTTTGTCGCCCAGCGGAAGGATTTTGCGAAGGGCTCCGGCGCGGACGATACGCGCGGAGCGCAGCAGGATGACGCGCGGGAGGTCGGGGACGGCAAGCGGGCCGACAATGGCGGCGACGTCGGCGAGGCGGTTCATCGAGGCGGTGATTTCGACCTGTTCGCAGCAGATCTGGCGACCATGGCCGAACGGCATCCAGCATTGGGCGAAGGCGCGGGCATCGAGGAAATCCTCGCCTTCCCTGAGGCGTACGACGACGGAGCGGCTGGGGTGCTCCTTCATGAGGTGCGCCAGGATATCGCCGAGCGCGGTCGAGTCCTCTTCGTCGTCAACAAAAGAGAACAGGGTCATGGCGCAGGCGCGCAGTACTCCGTCGCCGTGGGCTTCGTCCGTGGCGCCGCTGGCTTCGGGCGCCGCCATGGTCGTCCAGATTTCGCTCAGCTCTTTGAGCAGGCGGTCGGGTTTGATGGGTTTCTCGGCGGTCATTACGGCCTCCGCCATGTGTGGCCCCAGCGGGCCAGCATCTCGTCGCCTGCCGGCGGTCCCCATGTGCCCGCCGCGTAGTTGGGGAACCTGAATTTCTGCGTGCTCCAGTAGTCGAGGATCGGCTGCACGGCCTGCCAGCTCGCTTCGACCATGTCCTGACGGGTGTAGAGGGTGGCGTCGCCGCTGATGGCGTCGAGGAGGAGCGTTTCGTACGCGGAGGGGGAGCGTTCGCCGAAGCTTGACCCGTAATTGAAATCCATCGATACGGGGCGCAACTGCATGCCGGAGCCGGGTCGCTTGGAGACAAATTTCAGCGAGATCCCTTCTTCGGGCTGAATGCGCAGTATGAGGAGGTTGGGAACTGCTTCCGCTCCCGCGGTGGCTTTCCGGAACATAGCGAGCGGCGCGGTGCGGAACTGTATGGCGATTTCGCTCACGCGCTTGGGCAGCGATTTGCCGGTGCGGATGTAGAACGGCACGCCGGCCCAGCGCCAGTTATCCACCAGGAATGTGACGGCCGCATAGGTGTTGGTTTGGGACTCCGGATCGACGCCCTTTTCCTCCCGGAAGCCGGTAACGGCTTCGCTGCCAGAGCGCCCGGGACCGTACTGGCCGGAGACGGCATTGGCGGCGACCTGCTCGGGGCGCATGATTCGGATAGCGCGGAGGAGTTTGGCGCGCTCGTCACGGACGGCGTCGGAAGTGAAAGAGGAGGCGGGCTCCATCGCGACCGTGGCCATGACCTGAAGGAGGTGGTTCTGGATCATGTCGCGCAGCGCGCCGGCTTCCTGATAGTAGGCGCCGCGGCCCTCGACGCCGATGGATTCGGCGGCGGTGATCTGCACGTGATCGATGTAAGTGCGGTTCCACAGCGGCTCGAAGATGCCGTTGCCGAAGCGGAACGCCATGATGTTCTGGACGGTTTCCTTACCCAGATAGTGATCGATGCGGTAGATTTCGCTTTCGTCGAACACCTTCTCCAGGCGGCACTGGAGTTCGCGGGCGCTTTGGAGGTCGTGGCCGAAGGGCTTCTCGATCACGATTCGCCGCCAGCCTTTATTACCTTTGTTCAGTCCGGCGGCGCCCAGGCCCTCGGCGATTTCGGCGTACTGGCTGGGCTGGGTCGAGAGGTAGAAGAGAGCGTTATCTTCGGTTTTTCGCGAGTTCTCCACTTCGGCGAGGCACTTTGCGAGGGCCTGATAAGAATTAGCGTCCCCGACGTCGCCCGCGAGGTAAAAGAGGCCCTGCGCGAACGACTTCCAAAGCTCTTCATCGAAGGGGGAGTCTTCGAGAAATTTTTTCACCGAGTCCTGCATGCGATTGCGGAACTCATCATGCGACATCGCCGTCCGCGAGATTCCGATGACCGCAAAACCGGGGGCAAGACGGCCTTCATAGGCGAGCCGGTACAACGCCGGCATCAGTTTGCGTTTGGTTAAATCGCCATTCGCGCCGTAAATTACGACCGCGCAGGGTGGGGATTTCCGATGAAAACGAAGCGGGTCCTGCAGTGCAGTGTCGGGCGACATTTAGGCTTACGGTAGCATGCCGGGCAGTTCACCAGGCGCGCCGATCAAGGCTGTACGGAGGCTTCGGTTTCTCCGCGGCGGAGGTAATTGTCGTCCTTGTCAAGCCAGTCGCGGCGGACGGGCGCGAAGACGTCGAGGTCGAGGGTATCTTCGAGCGCGACGGCGCGGTGCGGGACGTGTGAGGGGATCAGTAGTACTTCGCCTTTACGGACGACGACCTCACGGCCTTCGAGCTCAAACTTGAGCGCGCCTTCCATGATGTAGGTGATCTGTTCGCTTTCGTGCTCGTGGAGGGGAACGACGGCGTCCTTCTTGAGGTAGACCTGCGCGACCATGCCGAGTTCGCCGGAGAAGACGCGGCGCGAGATGACGTCGCTCATGGATTCGAGCGGGACGGATTCCCAGGATTTGTAGACGTGAGTGACGGAGTTGGTTTCGGGCATATTCCTCGGTTTGATTCCAGGACAGGCCCACGGTATCACGGGATCGCGTGGTTACAGATGGGACGGCTAATACGAGAGCATGATTCGGTCAGATTGAAACGGATTGGTCTATATCGGAAGGAATGGGCGGCGCAAATAGACGCCAGGTCGAATATGACCGACGGCTGGCTACCAGCCGATGCGTTCGCGCACGGTGTCCCACCACCCCGGCTGCGTGAAACCCTCGAGCATCCACAAGCCGACCGTGCTGCGCCGGGCGGGAAAGAGGATGCTCTTGCCGTCAGGTGAGAGACTCAGGCGAATGCCGGGATTGCTGTAGCTGGACGGCGCGAAATCCGTAGCGAAGTCACCGATATTTTTCGTTTGTTTAGTCGCGATATCAATGGAAAACAGAATGCAACGGGTGGGCTCGACGCGGATTCCGTAGAGAAGCTTCGAATCTCGTGAAAAAGTCACCTGAGCGGCGTCGAGAGCCTCGACGGTTCGGCTCGTCTTGCCATCGGGCGAGATAAGATTCAGTCCGGCCCGGTCCAGCAACGCGATCCACTGGCCGTCGGGCGACCATTCGGGCAGAATACTGCCGTTCGTTTCCCGCAGAACCGTCGGCGTGGCTTCGCCTGTGGTTTTCGCGATCATTACGGCGGGGCGTCCATTGTGGTATTGCCAATAGACGATTCGGCTTCCGTCCGGCGACCAGGAACCGCCGCGCTCGACGACGTCGCGTGTGTTGGTCAGGCGGACCGGCGGTCCGCCGGCGAGGGACGAAATCCAGTTCACGAAGGTCTGGTTTTTGTCGACGCGCGTGTACTCCAGCCGGTCCCCCGCGGGAGACAGCGCGGGCGTCATAAAGCCCACTGTGGTTCCGGTTGGAAACTGATCCGGCGTTACGAGGGGCCGGTCCTTTCCTTCACTGCGCATCCAGATGGCGGTGTTTCCTCCACGCTTGCTCTCGTAAACAATTTCATTTTTGTTCCAGGCCCAGGCGGGCATGCCGGTCTGCGTTTCGGAGGAAATGACACGCTCGATCGCAGCGTCGGTGAGCGAAGCCGAAAGGATCATGTGATCGTAGCTCTCATGCGCGAACAGTAGCTTGTCACCGGTGGGAGAGAGCGCCGGCTGCGTATCGCTTTGGGCGGTAATGTTGGCGGTGATCTGGCGCTTCAGGCCCGAATGCATACCGACGAGCCACAGATCGTATCCGCGATCGGTGTTGATCGACATCACGGCGTTTGCGCCATTCGGAAACCAGGACCAGCGCGGCGTGAAGCCCGTGTTCGGGAGACTTGTCAGGATGCGCCTGGGCTGGGCTTTACCGGGCGGGTAAGGCAGCTGCCACGCCTGGCGGCCGCCTATGACATCGATGACCAGCAGGATGGAGCGATTGTCCGGCGCGAACTGAGCGAGCGGTGCGTTGGAGAATTCGGAAGTCGCGAACGGAGAGGGTTCGTATTTCTTCAGGGGTGATCCGACGGGAGAGGCGGCGTAAACCGCAAGTTTGTTGCCCTCGAGCGCTACAACCGCGATCGCAGAGCCGTCGGGCGAAACACGCGGCTGGGGCCAGTCGATGGGCATGAGCAGGTCCGGATCGCCGCCAATCACCGAGGCCGAATAGAGAGCATAGCGCGGCGTTGCCCCGTTCGGATTCTTTCCGCGGACGATCACGCGTTTGCTGTCAGGAGACCAGCCGGCGGCGGACCAGTCGTCCGCGCCGGGAGTCAGGGGCGTGGCAGTCGGCGAATCGAGATAGCGAACAAAAAGGCGGCGATTGGGGGAGGCGCCCGCGACGTAGGCGAAGGCCTTTCCATCCGGAGACCAGACCGGGCCGGAAGGGTTCTCCCAGGCGACTTCCATAGGGGTGAACCGGAGTTTCTCGAATCCGCCTGTGGGGCGGAGGAACCAGGCGAGCGAGAAGGCGATGAGCGCCGCCGCCGCTATCAACCCCGCGAGGCGCCATGCGCTGAGCCGCGACCTTGCGCGTGCGGGCATTGAAACGGCTTCCGCAGCCGGAACGGCGATTGAGGAAGAGCTCTGGGAGAGGTGCTCGCGCACCTGGCGAAGCTCACGGAATAAATCGCGCGTGGAATCGTAGCGCTCGGCGGGGTCCTTGGCGAGGAGGCGCTCGACGATCCAGCGCAACGGCGCGTGGACCGTGGCCGGCAGCGGCGCAAAGTCCTCGCGAATGATCGCTGTCATGGTTTCGGGAGCGCTCGCGCGCTGAAACGCGCGCTTCCCGGTCAGCAATTCATAGAGAACAAGACCGAAAGAGAATTGGTCCGATTGCGGCGTAAGCTCAGGATCGCCGCGGGCCTGCTCGGGGCTCATGTAGGCGATGGTGCCTACCGTGGTTCCGGCGTCGGTGAGGGCGACGGTGCGGGTCGCGTCGGCCGGACGGCTCTGGGGCGCGGCGGCTGCAGCCTGTTTTGCGAGTCCGAAGTCGAGGATGCGAACGCGCCCGTCGCGCGCGACCAGAATGTTGTCTGGTTTGAGATCGCGGTGCACGATGCCGGCGGCGTGCGCGGCAGCCAGGCCGTCGGCGATCTGGACCGCGATTTCGAGCAGCTTGCGTGGGGAATCGACCGGCGCAACCGGCTCGCCATCGATGAACTCCATGACGAGATAGTCCGGGCCGACGTCGTAGATCTGGCAGATATTGGGGTGATTGAAGGCGGCGATGGCGCGCGCTTCGCGCTCGAAACGCTCAGTGAAGGCCTGCCGTGAGGTTTTGATGGCGACGATGCGATCGAGCCTCGTGTCGCGCGCCTTATAGACCTCGCCCATGCCTCCCGCACCGAGCTGAGCAAGTATCTCGAAGGGGCCGAGGCGCGCGCCGGGCGCTAGAGGCATAGGCTGGCCTTCACTTCCTCAGTTCGGAACAGCATAGACAAAGAGTCTGGGATTGTCGGCCGCGGCCTGAGGCTGGGGTGGGGGCGGGGGCGGAGGAGCATCGGTTCCGCCGTGAGCCGGGGCCGGCGGCAATCCGAATGCGCCGCGACCACGATCTACGGCGCCGGTTCCCGCCATCACGGCGATGTACTGCCGACCGTCGAGCATATAGGTCATAGGCGGCCCCACACCGGAACTCAGCGGTAACGCCACGTCAAGAAGTGCTTCCCCCTTGTCTGCGGTAAATGCTTTCAGGTGCCCGTTGTTCAGCGTCTGAATCACGATGTTCGAGCCCAGGGACAGCGCGCCACCGCCCGACTGTCCGCCGCCGAGCGCGAACCACCGTTCTTTTTGCGTGGCGGGGTCCCAGGCGCTGAGAATTCCTCCGCGAACGCTGCTTCCATCGGGATTCTTTCGGTCGGGTCCGTGGGGAGGCGGGGATGCCATCGGAGTGCCGTTCCGCGCTCCGCTCAGATTCAACCCCCAGTTCTGGCTCCCGGGAGTCGGAGCATAAGCCTCCGCCGCCACAAAGCTGAATGAGTTTCCGACAGCGATCGGAACGTAGACCAGACCGGTTTCCGGATTGAAGGACATCTGCGAAGTGTTGTGCGTTTGCAGCGGATACACGGTCACGCCCTTTTTCGATGAATAAAGCGCGTCGGGATGAATAGAAGGACGGCCGGTTTTCGGGTCAATCGCCGTCGCCCAACTCACGGGAGCCATCTCGGATGCGGAGATGAATTCGCCGTTCGTCCGGTCAATTACATAGAAGTAACCGTTCTTGTTCGCCTGCATGATGACCTTGCGATTCCGATCGCCGATCCGAATATCCGCAAGCATCAGATGCTGAATCGCATCGTAATCCCATTCGTCGCCGGGCGTGCACTGGTAATGCCATTTCAGCTGTCCGGTGTCAGCGCTAATGGCGAGAATGGAGGCGATATACAGATTGTCCTGGAGCGCGGTTTGCCTTCCGCCGTTACGAACGTCCGCTGACCAGACAGCTCCGTTGCCGGTCCCGACATACAAGAGGTTTTCAGTGGGATCGTAGGCCATGCCGTCCCACAGGGATCCGCCGCCGCCCATTTTCCACCATTCGCCCGTCCATGTCTTCGCCGCGGCCTCCATGGCTCTGTTCTCAAAGCCCTTCGACGGATCGCCGGGCGTTGTGTAGAACTTCCAGATTTCCTTGCCGGTGTTTACGTCGAATGCGGAAACGTATCCACGAAAAGGTGGAAATTCGGCTCCGGCAGTGCCGATGAACACTTTCCCCTTCGCGGCGCGCGGGGCCATCGTAAGAGAGTAGGCGGAGATTTCTCCTTCCTTTGGCTGCGGGATCGCCCAGGAAGACCACAGGAGCTTCCCGGTCGCGGCGTCGAGGGCCTGCATCCGTCCGTCAATGACCGGGACCAGCACCTTGCCTTCGTACAAAGCGACTCCGCGGGTATTCACGCCGCAGCAAAGGCGGGATTTTCCTGCCTGAATCATGCTGCGATCGGCGTGGGGATCATAGCGCCAGATCTCTTTACCGGTTCTCGCGTCGATGGCGGCGACGATACTCCAGTTGGTCACCGTGTAGAGGACGCCGTTCGAGTAAACGGGAGTGGCCTGCTGGTTGCCGCCGCCCGAACCAAGTTCGTACGACCATGACAGCGCCAGTTTGCCGATATTGCCGGAATTGATTTGGGCGGCCGGGCTATATCGCCGCTCACTCCAATCCATCCCGTTGCTCAGCCATTCCGTGTCTTTCCCCGCGCCCTTCAGGGCCCGGTCGTCAACCCTCTTGGCCTGTTGTCCAAGAACCACGGCTGCCCCGGAGATCAGAAGTATCCCGCAAAATCCTCCGACAAGCCCTGCAATTCGCCGCAATGTCATAGCGCTGCTCAGGATACAACGATTCGTCCTGCCGATTGGACGTTAGAAGGACAACGGTCGCGCGGGTTGTCTGGCATTCAACCGGCTCGGACAATTTGTGACAACGGATGGAAGAACAGGATGAAAGCTGCACGAAAGAAATCGGGAACCGCGCGGAAAAAATGGAGCGCGGGCGTGACGACCAACTCGACGAAGCCGCCCGAGGGACTCTTTACCCGGAGCGCATCCGCCATTGCGCGGTCTCTGGCCAGCAAGAAGGTTTCGCCGAAAGGACCCACATCGGGACTACGGATGCTGACCTTCTATATCAACCGCGCTGGGAAGCAATTGCCGGAGAAGCAGCGTAAGGAACTGGAGAAAGCGAAGGATTTGCTCTCCAATCGCATCCATAATTCGGAGAAACACAGGAGCCCAAGCTAAAGGTCGAAAACGGAAATCGCTGAAACCCATTTGCATTGGCGCGCCACTCGTATCAGTGCGCAACCCCGGGTTTTGTTACATCCCGGTCAACAAAACATCGCCTGAATCTTCGGAATTTCCGGCACTCAGAATATTGCAAGGTGAAAAGGGGCCTTTTTGCGGAAATGTGCGATGAAATCGTTGCATGTCGGGGTATCATGTCTCACGGGCTAACTGCCACAACCCGAGGGACAGTGCATGCGGAACGCTGTAGCATTTGCCAATAACGACGTCGCCACCATCGCCTGGAGCTACGGGGCCAAACCTGAAGGATGCATGGGGTTCGCACTCTATCGCATCGACTCGAAAGGGAAAGAGACGCCGCTGCCGAGTCACGCGGTATTTCCGGGGGAGTCCATAAAGAATGGGCAGACAACGGTCCAGTTCCCAATTCAGAAGTTTTACTGGAAGGATGTGTATGCCCGTCTGGTGGGCGACAAGACCGGCAGCTACACGTTTCGCTATAAGGTCGTACCGCTTGAAGGAGCGCCCGATGCGCTGAAGCCGATGACCTCGTTGCCCATTCTGACCACGAACGAGGTCACTATCTCCGGGGCGTGTTCGACAAGCGTAAGCGCCATTTTTAACCGGGGCCTGATTTCGACCCAGCATGTATCAAAGGCATTGAAAGGCAACGCAAGCGCGAGCAGCCTCCTGGAGGCGATAGCGATTGAGGGAAATCAACTACGGAAAGACCTGGCTGGCGACATTCTCGCGACACTGACAGGCTTTGTCGCGCGGGCGAAGACCAGCGGCTCTATTTACGCGGCCCTATACGAACTGACGGACGTCGAGTTGCTGCAATCACTCGTCGACATTGGAAACAAGCTGAATATCGTGCTCGCCAACATTGTCAGCAAGCCCGAGAAAGGGGGATCGGAGGAGAAACCGGGCGAGAACGACGACTCAGAGGGGAGGCTCGATAAGTCGGAAGCATCGCTGCTTTACCGGCAACCGGCGATCGGCCACATTGCGCACAACAAGTTCCTGATCTACGTAGATGACCAGGGCACGCCCCAGGCGGTACTGACCGGCTCCTGCAACTGGACTGACACAGGGATGTGCGCGCAGACCAATAATTCCATCGTGATTGAAGATCAAGGCGTGGCGGCGCGGTACATGGCGTACTGGAAGAAACTGCAGGCGGACGAGAAATCGCATGCGGCAGGCGGCCCGTTTCAGGGCGCGACGTTGCGGAAGTTCAACAGCACGGCAAAGGCTTTAGCTCTCGATAAAGGAACTGACGAGGCGAGCACTTTGACAAGCTACTTCTCGCCGAACACGGCGAAGGCGCGCAGCAGGAGCAAGACGAAGACCGAAGCCTTCCCGATGGATATGAAGGATTTGAGCGACCGCGTGATGGCCGCCAAAAATGCCGTGTTGTTTCTGGCATTCATTCCCGGGACGCCGAGCATCACTGAGTTCGCGGCCGCGGCGCAGAAGCAAAACAAGGACCTGTTTGTCCGTGGCTGCGTCACCTCGCCGGAGGCGGCCGGAAACTTTTTCTACGACCTAAGAGGCACAGCTCCCCCGAAGAAGCAGAAGGGCGTCAAGAACCCGCCGGCGCCTCAGGATCCCCGAGTGATCTCGGCGAACGCGCTGGATAAAACCGTTCCGGAGGGTTGGCAGAAAGAACTTCTGAAGGCTGGATTTGCGATCACGCATGACAAGATTGTTGTGATCGATCCGTTCGCAGACGACTGCGTGGTGGTAACCGGAAGCCATAACCTCGGCTACCAGGCCTCGTACAACAATGACGAGAACCTTTTGATGATCGAGGGAAACAAAAAGCTGGCGATGGCGTATGCGACGCACGTGCTGGACGTCTACGACCATTTTGCGTGGCGCTGGACGGTCAATAACGGAAGCGCCGTTGACGTTCACCTGAAGACAAAACCCGATGATTGGCTGAGTTGGTACTTCGACGCGAACGGGAATATCAAGACGGCGCAATTGAAGTTCTGGATGCAGGCAACCGTATAGACTGGCTCGAACGCCAGGGGTAAACGCCGGATGTTGATCAGGCATTGAGCCTGGTCTGTTTTTGTGGGAAAATCCCATGCCTACGATCCGCTATGTCCACACCTGACAATCCTTCTGTCGGTCGCCGCAGCTTCCTATCGAGTGCGGTCACCTCGGTAGCGGCTATGGCTGCCGCTGTGCCTTCTGCCCAGGCGAATGCCGACACCCCCGATGTCCAGGAACCCGCCGATTCGAAGGTCGAAGTCCAGACGACCGAGCGTCCAGGCGCGGATTTCATGATCGACGTATTCAAATCGCTCGGCTTCGACTATCTGTGCGCGAATCCGGGCTCCGCCTTTCGGGCGATTCACGAGTCGGTGATCAATTACGGCGGAAATTCGAAGCCCGAGTTCCTCACATGCTGCCACGAAGAGTCCTCTGTCGCCATCGGCCACGGATATTTCAAAGTCGAAGGCAGGCCGATGCTGATCTTCGCGCACGGCACAGTCGGCCTGCAGCACGCGTCCATGGCCGTGTACAACGCCTTTTGCGACCGTGTTCCTGTCTTCATCGTGCTCGGCAATAATCTGAACGCCGCGACTCGTCGATCCAATATCGACTGGCTGCACAGCGTACAGGACGCCGCCGCCCTGGTCCGAGACTTCACCAAGTTCGACGATGCGCCGGTTTCGCTTCCGCAGTTCGCTGAGTCCGCTGTTCGGGCCTATAAGGCCGCGCTGACGCCGCCGTACGCGCCCGTCGTTCTAGTCGCTGACGCGGAACTCTCCGAAGTTCCCGTAGCGGGCAGAACCGACCCGCCCATTCCGAAGCTGACTCTGCCATCGCCGCCCGCGGGCGACCCTGCGTCAGTGAATGACCTTGCCCGGGTGTTGATCGCGGCGCAATCGCCCGTCATTGCCGCCGGGCGCTTCGCGCGAACTCATGCTGGTATGGGGCGCCTGATCGAACTCGCAGAGCTGTTACAGGCGCCAGTGATCGACACCGGCGCACGGATGAATTTTCCGAGCCGCCATTCGCTGAACCTTTCCGGAAACGGGAGGAAGGTAGTCGAGAGCAGTGACCTGGTTCTGGGCCTCGAAGTCCCCGATTTCTACGGGTTGGTCAATAACATCAGCGGTCAACTGGAGTACGCGACCCGGCCGATAACACAAGCGAAGCTGGCATCCATCTCAGCGGGTGATCGCCTGGCGAAAAGCAATTATCAGGAGTTCCAGCGCTACCAGGCATTGGATCTCGACATCGCGGCGGATGCCGAGGCCACTCTGCCTTCGCTAGTCGAAGCCGTACGGCGGCAGATGACGAGTGACAAAAAACGGCTGTTTGAGGCGCGGGGCTCCAAAGTGGCTGAGCAGCACACAGCCATGCTGGCCAAGGCCCGCCTTGATGCGTCGTATGCCTGGGACGCCCAACCCATAAGCGTGGCCCGGCTTTGCTCCGAAGTCTGGGCGCAGATCAGGAATGAGGACTGGTGTTTTGCTTCTCCGGCAAACGTGCCATTTTTCAGCAACTGGCCGTTACGCCTGTGGGACTTTGACAAACCCTACCGGCACGTCGGCGGGTCGGGCGGCGCGGGGATGGGATATGGCGCTCCTGCGGCGGTGGGCGTCGCTCTGGCGAATAAGAAGTATGGACGCCTGACGGTCAACATTCAGACCGACGGCGACCTGATGTATGCTCCGGGAGTGTTGTGGACCGCAGCGCATCACAGGATTCCTCTTTTGACTGTGATGCACAACAATCGCGCGTACCATCAGGAACAGATGGAAGTACAGATCGTCGCCAACCAGCATAACCGCGGCATCACGCGATCAAATATCGGTACTCATCTCGAGGACCCGCCCATTGACTACGCGAGACTGGCGCAGAGCATGGGCATGATGGGCATCGGCCCCATTGAGAAGCCCGAGGACTTAGCGCCGGCGTTGCGCCGGGGTATTGAGACCGTGAAGAGGGGTGACCCCGTGTTGATCGATGTGGTGACTCAGCCTCGATAGGACGCCATGGATAGGCCGCTCATCGCAGGACTGTCACTTATGCTGGCGCTTTCCGGGTTATCTGTTCTTGCGCAATCTTCTGGCGCCAAGGCTGGTAACGCCGAGAACGGGAAGAAGCTATTCGCCGCCGACGGCTGCTACGAATGCCACGGACTGCAGGGCCAGGGAGGATCGGCGGCGCCTGTCGGCTCCTATGGTCCACGGCTCGCTCCGCCGAGAATTCCTGTGGAGGCGATAAGACTGTATATACGCCATCCCAGCGGCTCGATGCCTCCCTATGCAGCCAAAGTGCTTTCTGACGCGCAGATCGATGATATCTACGCGTTCCTGAAAACGATTCCTGCTCCTCCGCCGGTGAAAGACATTCCGTTATTGAATCAGTAACAGCGGCTGTTGCGCCTTGAAGCAGCTACATTAGCATCGAACGCGCCACACTCATTCGTATCGAAGCGCGGTGTTGGGATCGAGCCGAAGCACGCGCCGGACGGGAATCCATGATGCCGCGAACGACGTTACCGTCAGCAGACAAACGACAGCCGTGAATGTCGGAACATCAGTAGCCGTTACGCCCCATAGTTGGGATGCAATAAATCGGGTAAGAACCGACGCGCCGGCCAGTCCACAGGCCAAACCCGCCAGAAGCATTAAGACCGTCTGCCTTCCCAACATCAGAACGATCCGTCGTCCGGATGCGCCCAGCGCGATCCGAACTCCGAATTCCTGCCTTCGCGCCTGAACCGAATACGCGATCACCCCGTAGATTCCGATACCGGCAAGCAGTGTCGCGATGCCCGCGAAAATGGCCAGCAGGATCAGGTAGTACCTTCGCCACTTCAGTTCGTCGCCGGCATAATCGTCTACGGAGCGCATTTCAGCGATCGGAACCTCGGGAGCGATCTCGGCGACGGCGCGCCGCACGGCTGTGAGAACGCTCGCCGGCTCATTCCCGATACGCAGAACGAAGGTCATCAGCCGCCGGTGTGGACTGTACGCTCCTCTGACGAGCACAGGTTGCTGACTGTCCAGGATGTAGACCGCCGGGTCTGGCAGGTCCTGAAAGTGCGACTCGCGCATATTGCTTACGATGCCCACAATTTCGCGTGGCTGGTCATCCTTTCCCAGGACAACGGTCATTTTCCTGCCGACCGGGTTCTCGTTGGGCCAATAGCGCTTCGCCATAGCTTCGTTGACAATTACCGTGGGAGCTGACGCGGCTGTGTCGAATTCGCTGAAATCCCGCCCGGCGATCATTGAAGCCCGCAGAGTCCGGAAGTACGCGCGCTCGACAAAGAATGCCGTCGCTGTCATATTGCCCCCGCCCGTTTGGTCCACGACAGGCCTGCCTTCAATCGTGAAATCGACCTCCAAACCGCGGCTGTAGGGCGGGTCGCTTACAGCGGTAGCCGAGAGAATGCCGGGAACGGCTCGCAACCGATCTGCGACGCGGTTAAATGTAGCGGCCGCTGCCGGACTCACTTCCTGCAAAGGAAACCCGTTCCACGTCCCGCCAGTCGGCTTCACGTAAGGATCTCGCGGCAGGCGGAATCGGAACGTAATAAGACCCCGAGTATCGAACCCGGGGTCCACCGCCAGTAGCCGGTAGAACGTCTTGACCATCAGACCGGCGCCTGCGAGTAACACCACGGACAGCGCAATCTGCGCAATCACGAGAACAGTTCGGAGACGCTGCGTACTGAAATCTTCAGAGGAACCGCGCCCTGCCGTTTTCAGGAAGTCCGACGCGTCGCAGCGGGCCGCCCGCAGAGACGGGAGGGCGCCGAACAGGACGCCAGTCAGGGTTGATAAGACAATAGCGAAGGCAAGAACGGTTCTATCGACGGCGATGTCGTGCAGATTGGGCAGCCACGCCGGACTCTCCGCCACCAGGAAACGAATGCCTCCTTTTGCGAGCGCTATCCCCCCGACGCATCCGATGATCGCCAGCATCAGGCTTTCCGTCAGGTACTGGCGGAAAATGCGCCAGCGGCCCGCGCCCAGCGCGGCTCGTATGGCCACCTCGACACGCCGCGATGCAGACCGCGAGAGCAACAACCCCATGACGTTCGCGCAGGCAATCAACAAAACCAGCGCTGCGGCGATTTGAAACATCAGCAGCGGCTCCCGAAATCCGCCCAGTTCCGCTTCGCGCAGAGGGTCCACCCGCACGCCCCATCCTTTCGCATGCGCCGGCAGCCTGGCCGCCAACTGATTCGCAACCGATTCCATTTGCGCCTGCGCCTGTCTCACGGTGACCCCCGGCTCTAGTCGCGCCACGGTGAAGATGTATCGGGATGCGCCCTGAAGCTGGAAATGGCGAAAGGGAATGGGAGCCCAGAAGTCCGCCTCTTCGTTGAACACGTTGTAGCCCCTCGGCGCCACGCCGATGATCGTGAAGGGCGCGCCATCCATGTGGATCTTTCGCCCCAGCACGCCGGGGTCGCCGCCGTAACGAGCCAGCCAAAGCCGATGACTGATCACGACGACTGACGCCGCTTTATCCATTTGGTCTTCTTCCGATGTGAAGGCTCGACCCAAAACGGGCCGCATTCCCGTGAGATCAAAAAGCGAGGCGCTTACCATCTGACCGTCCACTTTTTGCGCGGCCATACCGTTCGTTTCCGCGCCAAGGTCGCGGTCCACATCGTTGATCGCGGCGATGAGATCGAACACGCGGTTCTGGTCGCGCCAGGCCACATAATCCGGTACAGCGGCGTGATCGTAATATTCCGGATGACCGGGAGGAACAGTCAATACTCTCACGAGCCGTTCCGATTCGGGAAAAGGCAATGGCTGCAGCAGGACTTTGTGCAGAACGCTGAACGCCACGGCATTCACTCCGATTCCCAGCGAAATCGAGAGCGCTGCGATGGCCGTGAAACCGGGATGCTTCGCCATCTGAAACAGCGCGAGGCGCACGTCCTGAACGAGCCGTTCGAACCAGATCCAGCCCCAGACGGACCGCGCATCCTCGGCAATCACAGCGAAATTGCCGAATTCGCGGATGGCGGCAGCCCGCGCTTCCGCTTCCGGTATTCCGGCTTCGATCAGATCAGAAATCTTTTGTTCGATATGCGAGCTGAGTTCCTCGCTCAGTTCGCGCCGCATACGCCGCGTGCGGAAGACGTCGAAGAGCCATTTCATGGACGCACCGGTTTCATCACGCGGCTGATACCCTCGATCATCCGGCCGAAGCGGGAGACTTCTCCCTCTAACCTTTTCCGTCCCTCCGGCGTAATCCGGTCCACGCGGACGCGCCGGTTGCTTGCGGAGACTCCCCATTCAGCCGAAAGCCAGCCTGCCTTCAGCATGCGTTGCAACGCCGGATAGAGCGAGCCTTCCTCAACCTGAAGGAGATCATCTGAGTTTTGACCTATAGTCTGTGCGAGCCGATAGCCGTGCATGGGCTCGCGGCGGAGACACTGCAGGACCATCATTTCGAGAGCGCCGGGAAAAGGTCGCGTGATTCCTGTTCTCGCATACCTGTTTACTCTAGGCATAGATTGAACGACTATGCCGAGAATGTCAAGGCTGAGAGAGAGAGAAATTATTCCGAAAGGAGGTGTGCCGGTCAAAGTCCGGGAGAACTCACAACGGACGATTCGACCATCGGCGTCAGCTTTGGCGACGAGATCCGCTGCAGTTGCGGAATCGGGGCAGATTTGCCTAAAAGCGCGAAGCGCGGCAACTCAGAGTTTGCAACAGCCGCGTTCGCCCTGGCACAGATCGGCGCGAACGGGCTGACCATCGGGGCCAAAGCCAGTTTGCGTCGTCACGCACCAGTACGCTGAACAGTCATAGGGGTCGTAGAACGTTGCTTCATCGGGGTCCACGACCGCATTAAGATACATGCCCTTGGTACGGAGCTTGGCGCAATGCACACCCAGATTGATTTTTGGCGAAATCAGCGTCAGCATATCGTCTCCTCTTCAGCGAATCAGGCTACCGCGATTCCGGCGGCACGCAGAATGGCGCGTTTCACCGCGACCTTAGCGACATCAATTTTGTAAGCGTTCTGGCCGAGGGGATGCGCATCGCGCAACGCCGCGTCGGCGGCTGCAGCAGCCGTGGCTTCCGTGATCGTTTTTCCCGCAAGAGCTTGCTCTGCCGGACGCGATCGCCACGGAATCGGCGCAACCGCGCCCATCACCACGCGCGCATCCTGTACGGTCGAACCTCTGAGATTCACCAGTACAGTCGCGAACGCGATCGGCCAGTCGTGCGAAGCCTTGTAACGCACCTCGTAATGCCCGCTCTTCATATTGCCTGGTGGCGGCAGAATGACATGCGTCAGCAGTTCGTCTGGCGCAAGCACGTTCTCGACACGGACGTTCTTGCTGGGAGGCGTGAAGTAATCGGACGCCGGAACCATCCGCTCGCCCTTCGGGCCGACGAGGCGGAACGTGGCCCCGTAAGCCACCATCGGAACCGCAAGGCTCGAGGGATGCACGATAAAACTGGGCCCTCCGCCGAGGATGGCGTGGAACTGGTTCTCGCCCGTAATGGAGAAGCACGTGTTCCCGCCTTTTTTCAGGCAGACGAACTCTTCATTCCGGAAGTACCAGCAGCGAGGCCGCTGGTTCAGGTTGCCGCCCACCGTCGCCTGGTTCCGAATCTGCGGCGTCCCCACTTCGATCGCTGCGGCGCTGATGGCCGGGTACATGCGGGCGATTTCCGCGTGTTCGGCAACGTCAACCATCTTCATGGCGGCGCCGATGCGCAGTCCACCGTTCAAAGGCGTGACGGTGGATTCGAGCGCGCTTTTCACATTGACAAGCCGATCAGGCTGGGTGACGTAGTCCTTCATCCGCGCCAGAAGGTCCTGGCCGCCGCCGATCGGCAACGCTTGTTCGAATTGCGGGGAGAGCGCTGCTACCGCCTCTTTTTCGTTGGTCGGATTAACGTAAGCGAATGCTTTCACAAAACCTCCTGATTACGCCTTTTGCTCCGCCAGTGACGCCAGAATCCGCGCAGGCGTGAGAGGCAGGCTTCGCACCGTCACGCCGATCGCATTGCGAACCGCGAGGGCGATCGCGGCTGCGGTGGAAACGGTCGGCGGTTCGCCCAATCCGACGACGCCGCGCTCCGGCTGGTTCTTAAGCCGTATGTCGATGCGCGGAATGTCGGACATGCCCGCAAGCAGATACCACTCCATATTCGGGTTCACCATCTGCCCGGTGTTACGGTCGAGAATTCGATCCTCGAAGAGCGCGAAGTTCAGCGATCCAATGACGCCGCCATAGCACTGACTTTCCGCGGTGAGGCGGCTGATCACTAAACCGCAGTCCTGCACAACCAGGACGCGAGTGACTTTCACGATTCCGGTTTCGACGTCAACCGCAACTTCGGCGAACTGCGCGCCGCTGGTAGTGTTGGAGGACATTCCAGGCCGCCAGTCGCCATCCGCGACGATGGGCTGCGGTCCGATATGTTTGCAGGCGTCGGCCCATGACAAGCCCTTCGCAGGGTCGTCTTTGACCTGAATGCGTCCTCCCTGAGCGACAAGCGATGCGGCGTCGACGCCCAGCGCCGGAGCGACCTTCTCCTTCAGAGTGTCGAGCGCCTTCACTGCCGCAACGCGAATGCCGGGGCTGATACTCGCGGCTGTCGTGCTGCCGCCGGAGGTCCCGCTCACGCCGTAAAGCGTGTCCCCGATTTCAGGCCGGACCTGATTCGGCTGCAGTCCGAGCGAATCCGCCGTAACTATGGCGACGAGCGTTCGCGTACCGGTTCCGAGGTCCTGAGTTCCCAGGCGCATCACGACCCCGCCGTCCGATGCGATCTCGCAGTGGGCAGGCGCAGGGCCTCTGCCGCCTCCGCCCCATGTGTTGATCGAGACTCCCATCCCGGTCTTGACCGGAGAGGAAGTACGATCGCCTGTAGGATGCCGGCGAGACCATCCGAATTCAGTCGCGCCCTCCCGCAGGTAGCTGCGCCACATTGCGTTCGGCGCTTCGGGAGGCAGATTTTTGATCCGAAACTCGACCGGATCCATCTTCACCTTGTCCGCGAGTTCGTCCATCATGATTTCAGTGTTGAACGAGCCCTGCGGATGACCCGGCGCGCGCATGGGCCGCTGCTGGGCCGCATTAATGAAGACGTCTTTGTGGGTCCGCTGGCGATTGGGAATCTGATAGATGTAGGGCATGGGGAATCCGGCAGTGGCGCCCGCGCCACCCGTTCCCCAAGTCTCGGCATTGATAGCGGTGATGAGGCCATCGGCCGATACTCCTGCTTTGACTTTCGACGCCGCCGACGGGCGGTTACCGGTCGCCAGATGTTCCTCTTTACGGTCGAGCATCAGCTTGACCGGGGCGTTGGCGGCTTTGGCGAGCTTCGCACAGATCAGGCCTTCGGCTCCCACGCTTAACGCTTTGCTGCCGAAGCCGCCGCCCATATACTGGCAAATCACCCGGACGTTAGCCTGCGGGATGCTCAGCGCGCTGGCGAAATTCTCACGCGCTCCATTGATTCCCTGGGTGGAGATCCACGCGGTCAGTTTGTCGCCACTCCATTCACATACCGTGCCATGCGACTCAAGACACGTATGGGTGATGACCTGCGTCGAATAGGTGGCCTCGATCGTGTGCGCCGCGGCCTGGAAGCCGGCCTCGAGGTCTCCGCTCTTCTGCGGCTGCGCAGGCTTCACATTGCCCCCGGTGAAAACCTCCGGGGCGGCGCCGGACAAAGCCTTTTCCACCAACGTCACATGGGGGAGAACTTCGTACTGAACTTTAATCGCCCGCGCTGCGTCGATGGCGTGTTCTTCCGTGTCCGCCGCGACGCCTGCGACTTCATCGCCCTGAAACATCACCTTATCGTTCTGCGAATTGGCGGGATCACGCCAGACCAGCGCCGCTTTGACGCCGGGCATTCTTTGCGCCGCGGATATGTCTACCGAGACAACCCGCGCGTGTGGATACGGGGAGCGCACGATACGCCCGTACAGCATTCCGGGCCGGGCGATATCGAAGGTATACTTCGCGCGGCCAGTGACTTTGTCGGGGCCATCGAGGCGTTTGACGCTCGTACCGATTACAGACGGGCTGGCTGGCCAGCTGAAATCTTCGTTAGCCACGTGGCACTCCTTTCACGCTGGAGACGGCTTCGAAGATGCGGGCAAAAGTGCCGCAGCGGCAGATATTGCCGTCCAGTCCCTTCTTGATCTGTTCCGGCGACGGGTTGGGATGTTTTTCGAGCAGCCCGACGCTCGCCATGATGAACCCCGGCGTGCAGAAGCCGCACATCAGGGCGTCTTTGTCACAGAATGCCTGCTGTACTGGGTGCAGTTCAGTCCCGTTGGCGAGCCCGTCAACGGTTCGAATCTGTTTGCCCTGTACTTCGATGGCGAGAGTCGAACAGGAATAGACGGTGTGGCCGTCCACCAGCATTGTGCAGGCCCCGCACGCGCCCCGGTCGCATCCGCGCTTGTTACCCGTCAGATTCGCACGTGTGCGAAGAGCATCGAGCAACGTGACTCTCGGCTCAATCATGAGATCGATGTTTTTGCCGTTTACGTTCAGCCGGACGGGCGTGTCGCCGGGGCCAACCGCCGCTGGCCCGGTCTGCGCCGCGGCCTCGCCGTGAGTGACTATCGTTTCGGCCAACCCGGCAGCGCCGGCCGATTTCAGAAAGTTTCGACGATTAACGTTGATGCCTGTCGCCAGCTTGTCCTTAGTTGCCATGCACACTCCTTGAAGCTGCTGCGCCACTTCCCGCGCCGCGCTCCTGAACCCGCTTATTGTCCTGTCGGAAAGATATCACTATTTTGGCGCGGAACGGGTATTCCAATCCTGCCGAACTATTGCCTATTTGTGTCGATCAGCCTAGTTTGCCGCCGGGCGTGCCACGCTATTGATAATCAACACGTTGACCGGCCCTCGCGTGGCGCGCAGCTTCAATCCCGCTTGTTTTTCAAACGCGCCGAAAAGCGTATTAGAGGTGACAGCGCCGAATGGTCCTGATGCATCCGGGTCAACATCGAATTGCACCGTGAAATCGAAGCGGCCTGTGAGGCCGGTCATATCGACCACCGGGCGGTCCATGAATTTCGCGTAAAGGTCGGCGATTTCCTGTACTGTTGAGTTGACCGAGATCAGCTGAGTGGCCATTGAACCACCCCGTGGCGTGATCGGCTTAAAAATAACTGACGGCGTTGAACCCCCGATCGCAGGCTTCATCCGGATACCGCCATCGGCAACAGTGAAGGCATAAACCGGAAGTTGCCGCTTTTCAGGGTGCGCCTTCAGCATGAAACGATCGGCGAGAAGACGGCGCAACATCTCCTGCAATTGTTGAGCGTTCCCGTTTCTCAACTGAATCGTGTCGTACTCGACGGAGCCGGAAGGCATCCTGGCATCGATGTCGAAGCCGTCCTTCGTAAGCCACGCCGGGCCACCCGAAAGCATCGGGCAGGCGTCGCCCAGGGGCCTGCAGTACTTCAGACCGTAAGCCTCAATGATCAATGCGAAAAGGTTCAGGCTTCGTGCGCGGAAGGTGAGATGATCCACTTCGAAAGTCGGGGTGGGTGGCGAACCAAGGCCCTTTTGCCCATCAGCGCTTACAGTCCGCCTGTGTGATGGTTTCACCGACGCGACCTCAAAGGCGCGAGGCGGCTGGGCGAACACCAGAGCTGCCGTGGAGAATGCCAGCCCGGCTCGGAACAGCATGACCGTCAGCCTAGCAGGCGACAGAAATCACTGGCCATCTGGCTACGACAGCGTATGAAACTTTTGCGCCGTGAGTTCCACTACTAATTGACGGGACACCTATCAAATGAACAGACCCTCGCTTGCAGCTTGCGTCAGCGCGCTGCTTTTGTCCCCGCTTCTCTCCGCCGAAACGACCGCTAAGATCGACTTCGCCCGCGATGTCCAGCCCATCTTCCGCCAGAACTGCGTTGGCTGCCATGGCCCCACACAGCAACTCAGCGGCTTCCGTGTAGACCGCAGGAGTATTGTCCTGGGCCGCCGCGGCGTTGTTCCCGGCTCCAGCGAAAACAGCTTTCTTTTTCATCGCATTACCAGTTCCGCGTACGGGACGCAAATGCCTCCCACCGGAGCCCTCAAGCCGGAACAGATTGAAATCCTGAAAGCCTGGATCGAACAGGGCGCCGACTGGCCCGACTCGCTCGCCAATGAAACCGACCGCCCCCCGCTGAACCCCAAAGCCGTGGCCATCGTGGAAACTCTTCGCGGGGGCGATTTTGCGGCCTTCGATAAGGCTATCGCCGCGGATCCCAAACTTCTCAACGCGCGCGGCCCTGAAGGCTCGACGCCCTTCATGTACGCGGTGATTTACGGCAACGCCGACCGAATCGAGAGGCTGATTCAAAAAGGCGCCGACCCCAACGCCAAAAACGACGCGGGCGCCACGGCGCTCATGTGGGCCGCAACCGATCTCGCCAAAACCCGCGTGCTTCTCAACCATCATGCCGACGTCAACGCGCGCTCCAACGATATGCACACGCCTTTGATCGTCGCCGCGAGGAAGCCGGGCAACGTGGCTGTCGTAAAGCTTCTGCTCGATCACGGCGCGAATCCCAACCCCAACGCGCATCCCACGACCGAATACTCGCCTTTGACCGAGGCAGCGCTCTCCGCCGACCCAGCCATCGTCGAACTACTTCTCTTAAAGGGCGCCGATGTCAAAGCCACCAAAGACCTCGCAATCGCGAATGCCGTTGACGTCGGCTGCTCGAAGTGCCTCCGGCTTATGGCCGAGCATCCGATCGATAAGGACGCAGCGTCACTGGCGCTCGCCGACATCGCTCAGATCGGCGACCTCGAGGCCGTGCGCCTCATGCTCGATCGCGGGGCTGATGTTAACTTCTATGACCCGCTCGGACGCACTGCGCTGATCTATGCCGCGGCGTCCGATCTGCTTCCGCTGGAAGAAGTGAAGCTCCTCGTCGAGCGCGGCGCGGATGTTAATGCCATCGATCGCCATAACAAGGGCGGCGACACGGGTCTGTCGGTTCTTGACATCGCGAAACTTCACGGCGACACTCCCATCGTCGACTTCCTTATAAAATCCGGCGCGAAAACGACCGCGCACCCGACCGCCACGCTCAGACCGCGTCGCGAAAACACCCTGGCGAGCGCCATTCAAACCAGCCTGCCGCTGATCCAGAAGGCGGACGCCGGATTTATCCCCAAAGCCGCGTGCGCTTCATGCCACAACAACAGCTTCGCCGCCATGGCGGTCGGTTACGCGCGCAAAGCTGGATTCACTGTCGATGAAAAGATTGCGGGTGAGCAGGTCAAAGCCAATGTGTTTGGGCTCCAACAGCTGCGTGATGACCTTCGTCAGGGGTTCATGTCAACCGGCGATTACTTCGGCGCGTTCGTAGCCGCCAATATCCTCATTGGTCTCGACGCCGAACACTATAAGCCCGACCTCAATACCGATGCCGCGGCCATGTATATCCTCGACCGCCAGATGCCCGATGGCCATTGGCCTTACCCATCGGGAGATGGCCGCCCTCCTATTTGCTCGGATTATGTTGGACAGACGACGGTGGCCCTGCGCGCGCTTCAGCTTTATGCGCCTCAGGTCGACCATGCCGCGTATACGCAGGCGATTGCCAGAGCGAGCGCGTGGCTTGCGGCGGTTAAGTCGCGCGATAATCAGGACCGTCTCTATCGGGTGATGGGTCTCGCCTGGGCTGGCAATAAAGCCGAAGCTCAGAAGGCTCTGAGCGAACTCGTCGCGCATCAGAAGCCCGATGGCGGCTGGTCTGACCTCGAGTTGATGGAGTCAAGCGCTTATACGACCGGCGAAGCGCTTGTCGCCATGCGTACCGCGGGCGCGCCCATGACCGATCCCGCATTCCGGCGCGGCGTTGATTACCTGCTGCGTACCCAGCAGGAGGACGGATCCTGGTATGTCAAATCACGGGCGATGACGTTTCAACCTTACTTTGAATCGGGTTTTCCACACGGTTACGACCAGTGGATTTCGGCTGCAGGGTCCAGTTGGGCGGCGATGGCCTTGAGCATGGCGAAGTAGCCGACAGGTATCTCACAGGGCGCTTTAGGAACTAGCCCCCACGCCTTATTACGGTATGGTTCGTAAAATCGCATCGAACTTCGCCGCGACAGCGCGAAAGCCATCGTCCGTCGGGTGAAGCTCATTCGCCCACCACGCTTTGTATGCATCCTCGGTCAGCAAATTGGATAGCGTTCCACGCAGATCGACGTACTTCACGTTCTGGAACGTGGACTCGGCCACCACGGTTTCCAGCATGGAATTGAAATCGTCGATCGCTTCTTTCATTAAGTCGGTACAAGTTTGCAAGTCGTCGAAGTGCTTTTCGCGGAAGCCCGGCTGCAGCCATGGGCCGGGCAGAAACCAGAACCCGCCGAGAAAGCCGCGGCCGTCGGGAACGGGGTAATCGTAACCATGGACCAAAATGGGCAACTGCTTACCTGCGAACTCGTTTGAGAGAGCATCGATCGCAGCGAACAAGGTGACGTACGCGGTCTCAATTCGGTCGAGTATGACGCCCTGTAAGACGTCTTTGTTCCAACCAGTAATGGGTGAGAGCTTGCTGTTGAGGAGCATGCCAAACTCGACGCCGGCGATATCGTCTCCCCCGCCCGACATCAAAACAGCTTTAGGGGTCGCTCCCTGCGCCGCGATCTTTTGAAACATGCGGCCCAATCCCGACACCTGGCCATCACCATACGCCATGAGTTCGACGGGGTCGCCACGGTGGGCTGTAGATTCAATGTTGTAACCGAAGTCGTCGTGCAACTTAGTGAGAACGTCGTGGACAGGATAGTCGAACCAGGAGTCGCCCAAAGCTACCAGGAAGCCGGCGCTTTCCGAATGCGGGTCTCCCGCCGCAAGCGGGGCAGCCCCGACGACGCGGGACTGCAAGCGTAGCAGGCCGCGAGTTTCCCCTAACAGCGCCTCGCCCTTCAGGCGCGCGAGAGCCAATGCTCTTCGCTCGTCTGCGTCTTTCCGCTGCGCAATGACAGCCTTTGCTTTGGCCACGCCAAGAGAAAGAGCCTGTTGCAGCCTGGTTTGATCCATATGACCTCTCTTTTGGAGACAGACACTGTATCAGACGGGCATGTGAGCGGCGTGCGTTCACTCCTGTGCGGCCGAGCGAAGCAATTCCCGCACACGCTGCCACGGTTCCGGATCGTACTCCATCTTTAGGTGCGCACCCAGAAACCATCGCCGAATCCCCGGTTCGCCCGGCATGTCCACATTGCGGCCGCCATATCCGTATCGCCAGTTCCCCAGAACTTGCGTGCGATGCGGGTCGACGGCGGCAATTTTCGGGGCGCCTTTGATGAAACCGAGATCCCGCTGATACAGATTGGCCGACACGGCGACGTTGGGCGGCACAGTGTATGGGTCGCGTCCCCAGGCGTCAACGACGACGGCAAGGCGTACCTGGATGCCCAGGTCGTCCAGCCAACGGCAGAACCGCAGCGTTGCGCGGCCGCCGAGGCTCTGTCCGTAGATAAGTATTCTCGCGGCAGCTTTTTCGCTGCTATTCAGTTCGCCGGATTTGTCAAAGTCGAAGGCTTGCAGTACCAGTTGCCGCGCCAGGTACAGCTTGTGATTCTCAACGGTCTCGACCCAAACGCCGCGCAGTTCCAACGCCCTAAGCTCGAGCGCTGTGCGGCGGATGGCGCGTTGCGGCGCATCCCAGCGCTCCCAGCCACCTACGATACCCAGAATCAGGGTGTCGCCGGGCTTTAGCGGCAACGGCGTAGTGAAGTCCGAGAACACCTGATTCTTGCTGTCGGCAAGAGCGCTTGGAATCAGCAGCAGCGCAGCGAGAAGAAGCCGGACAACGCAGGCGTTGAGCTTTCGATGGTTAGCCGAGCTTCTTCCTCGCGAACGAGACTGCATACGCCGCCGGGGGATTGTGCGCGCGAGCCGTCGCAGCTTTACGGTAAAGTTCCATCGCCTTGTCTCTCTCGCCGAGCTTTTCATACGTTTGCCCCAGCAGGCATTGAATGAAGGGATCGTTCTGAGCCTTTTCCAGATCGACCGCGGCGGTTTTGTAGTCGCCCAGATAGAAAGCAACGTATCCGGTCAGATAGGGGAAAAACGCCTGTTGCTGCGCGCGCAGCGCCGTCATTTTTTCAAGCGCATCCTTAGCCTCATTGACGTGTTTCTGCGCCGCCTGACGATCTCCGCGCCGGGCTGCGATCCTGGCTTGCGCATGCGCCCAACGAAACTCCCAGAGCGCTTTTCGATCCGCCGATATCCCCGGCTCCTTCGATCCGAGTTCAAAACCCTTC
>DATFSM010000072.1:0-35118 GCA_035262625.1 Bryobacteraceae bacterium | reverse complement strand
CGTGGTTCCAGACCAGAAGGTTCAGCAGACGCTGGCGCTGATGGGACAACCCAAAGACGCGCGGCTCACTCCGGAAATCGCCCGGCAGGTCTGCGATCGGATCGGAAGCGCCGCAACATTGGAAGGTTCGATTGCGCGGCTCGGAAGCCAGTATATTCTGGGCTTGCGAGCCAGAAACTGTAGCACCGGCAGCGCGCTGGATCAGGAGCAGATCCAAGCAGCGCGCCGTGAGGACGTTCCCCACTCTCTCAGTCAGATCGCTCGGAAATTCCGGACCAAAGCTGGCGAATCGCTCGCTACGGTCGAAAAGCATTCGATGCCTTTAGAGGAGGCCACGACTCCGTCGCTCGAAGCCCTCAAGGCCTATAGCATCGGAACGAAACTGGGCTCCGTCGCCGGCATACCCCTCTTCCAGCGCGCGGTCGAAATCGATTCGAAATTCGCGATGGCCTACGCGAATTTGGGGCTCGCCTACAGCGACATTGGAGAGTCCGTGTTGTCGGCCGAAAATACAAGAAAAGCCTGGGAACTGCGCGATCGAGTGAGCGATCAGGAGAAGTTTTTCATCGACTTCACCTACCAGAGACAGGTGACGGGAAATCTTGAGGATGCCTACCAGACGCTGGAGTTGTGGCGTCGAAGTTATCCCCGCGATATGACTGCTCTTGGCTTGTTGGGCGGCCTTTCCACCCACGGTACCGGCAGATTCGAGAGGGTGATCGAGACGTCGCGGGAATCGATCGCGGAAAACCCCGATCTTGTCTTCGGGTACCACAATCTGGCATCGAGTTATTTGTTCCTCGACCGATTCCCCGAAGCCGAGAGCGTTCTTCAACAAGCTGCCGAGCGGAAGGTCGAAGAACCCTATTTGCTCGTGCTGCGATTCAACATCGCTTCGCTGGAAGGGGATCGGGACCAGATGAATCGCGTAGTGGCTCGGGCCAAAGCCCAGCATGGAGCGGAACACTGGCTGGCTCACGAACAGTCTCTCGTCAGCGCTCGATGCGGCCGTTTACAGGATGCGCGGCGGTCCTCGAACCGCGCTGTCGAGCTAGCCCTCCAGGAAGGAGAACGCGAGAAAGCCGGGAGTTACCGCGCATCTCGGGCAGTTTGGGAAGCCGCGTACGGGAATTCCGCCCAAGCAAGAACGAATGCTATGGCCGCGCTGGAGCTTTCAAAAGGCCGTGACGTTGAGTACGCAGCCGGTCTGGCCCTGGCTCTCTCGGGAGATTCCTCGCGGTCAAATGCGCTTGCCGGCGATCTCGAAAGGCGCTTCCCGGAAGATACGATTTCCAAATTTGATTACGTGCCAGTTCTTCGTGCGGCATCTGCATTGAACGCCGGCAGACCCACGACCAGCATCGAACTGCTGCAAATCGCGTTGGAATATGAGTTGGCGGCGAACGGACTCAATTTCAATCACTTTTATCTGGGCAGTTTACATTCGGCTTACGTCCGCGGTGAGGCTTTTGTCGCGGCGCATCGTTACGCGGACGCGGCGGCCGAATTCCAGAAAATTCTCGATCATCGCGGCCTTGTAGCGTTGGATCCAATCGGGGTCTTCGCGCATTTGCAGTTAGGAAGAACATTTGCGCTGTCAGGACAAAAGACTAGGGCGCGAGCCACGTACCAGGATCTCCTTACTTTGTGGAAGGATGCCGACCGCGACATCCCGGTTCTCGGGCAAGCCAAAGCAGAATACGCCAGGCTGATGTAAATGCCGAAATAGATCGAAGTAAAAAAGAGTCGGGTGTTCAGCATCACTTCACTCGATAAAGGATTATCCGTTACCTCCGTCACCTGTGTCTGGTAAGGCCTGTTAGCCACCGCCCAGGTTAACAGTTCCGGTACAACATGTTTACAGCGCCACGTGGCGCTCTCACTTAGACTGAAACCAAACAGGGTACCGAGTGTTGATCTGTTGATCGACGCGAAAGCGGCATAGCTTTCGCAACATCAACAACAGTATCGATCCGTCGCGGTAAGGCCACTTCACCAACGTCAGCCATGAGTGTGTCTGACGGTCGTATTCGGTGGAAGCGGATGTCCTGGCCTTCTATCCCTTCCGGCTGAGTGGCAAGGACGGCTTCGTCCCCGGCCAGTGGTCGAGCCATCACCGCACGCCGGGCTAAGTGCGCCTTAGCCGGGCGGAGAGCGATATATGCAGCACAACAGAGTGTCAGTTGACTCTACAATCGCGGGTGACCTTGAATTCAAATGGCGCAAAGTACTCCGACGGCGATCATTTTTGCAAGGCGTGGGCGTTGCAGGAACGATCATGAGCGGCGGTAAGTTGCTGGGGGACGATAATAGCAAGCTACCGAGCGGAGACGTCGCGATTCTCCGATTTCTTGCGGCAGCGGAGTTAGTTGAAAGTGATTTTTGGCAGCAATATAACGAGCTCGGAGGCGTGAACGGCGGAAATCCGGCGTATAAAGCAGCGCTCGAAAATCTCGACAGCGACATGCCACAGTATGTTGCCGATAACACAGATGACGAGATGAGCCATGCAGCATTTCTTGATGCTTACCTGCTGGCTAAAGGCGAGCAGCCCGTTAACCTTGATGCGTTCCGAACTCTGCCCAGCAGCAAGGCAACGGGGGCGAACCAAAGCATCAGGCGCCTTACAAATCTGTCCGCCCTGACGGTCGATACCAGCTGGTATACGCGCTATCGGGCCACCGGAAATCCGGATTTCGGGACCACTTTCCCGCAGGCCGTAAAGATCGTGGGCGAGCCGACGATTCCGCAGAACGACGGCGACACGCCTCCCAGCCAGATGCAGCCGGTTCCGCCCGTGGGCGCCAGGGAGACCCGGATGCAGGCCATCGCCAACGCTGCGGCCTTTCATTTTGCGACGTTCGATGCGGCCGGCTCCAGTGTTTATACGAATCTGAGCCTCAGGGTGACAAGCCCGGATGTACTGCGCATCATCGTGAGCATCCTTGGCGTCGAAGTGAACCATTTCGCCGTCTGGCACGACAAGGCCGGCAACGCAGTGTCGCAGCCTCTCGCCGGCGTCAGAGACCCGGAAACCGGCGTCAATTTTCCGGATCTGAACTCACCGCCGTTCGGCGGAGAGGCGTTCCAGACGAACCTGATTTTTCCTGAACCCTGCGAATTCGTTGCTCAGAATCTCCCGCCGTGCGCCGTTATTCGACCGTCAACTGTCGGCGCGGTTGCGACCGCTACGGCGATCGCGGCCAGTCATATCTTTGACGGCCAGCCACAGGCATTTTTCAATGCGGTGCTGGGGCTGGCGATGGCAGCGGATGCGGCCAAGCGCGGCGACGATTGAGTCGGAAGCGAGCATCCGTTGGTCCCGTCCGCGATTACAGCGCCCACTTGTGATCACTCGGTTTGGCGCCGGCGCGGCCACATGCTCACGAAGCAGCCAGGCTGCCTTCACCGGCAACGAAGAACCTGATAGCCAGGGAGTATTTCATGAAACGAGGATTGCGGGAGCATTCACGTTGGCTGGGGCCAACAGTCGGGATAGCTGTGGTGTTTGTCGCACTCCACAGTTCATTCGTCCACCGGGTAAACGCCGCCGATAACAACATGAACGATGCTGTGGCGGGGAACTCAGTCCACGTCGTCAACGGCGGAACAGCAAACCTTCCGCTTCGATACGTTCGGCGATCAGGACTTCTGGGGAGGCATGCTTGGCTTGCACAGGGCGATTGAGGGCAGTGCGCTGGGCGGCGTTGGGCCGGGGCTCAGCCCGGTTGCCGCCCTGATGGCCGGTTTGAAAGTGGACGTTGATGCACTCCCCTCCAACGTGGTTGAGCAGATCTTGCAGGGCCCGGTGAACTTAAATGACCCGGCCACAACGCTTACGCTCCTGAAGGCGAATGCCGTCGTTGGCGTGACAGGATTTTTTAATTCCGGCAGAACGCTTCAATCGGTCGGCATTCAGTGCGCGTTCTGCCACTCCACTGTCGATAATGCAGTTCCCGCCTGTCCGAGCGGACTACTGCCGAATCCGGGCACAGGATGTATCGGCCATCGCCTGGATGGCTGGCCGAACCGGGACCTAAATGTCGGAGCAATCGTCGCGCTGTCCCCCGATCTGAGTCCTGTCGTTGAGCTGCTGAATGTGGCGATACCGGGAATCACTCAAACGGACGTGAGAAATGTTCTCAACAGTTGGGGCCCCGGGAAATTTGACGCTGAGCTGTTCCTGGATGGCAAGGCGTTTAATCCAACGCAAGTGACTGATCATGTGACGACCGGAACGCACGTTTCGGCCGCTACGCTGATTCCGCCTGCGTTGGGGCTGGGGGGAGTTAACCTGCATACATGGACCGGTTGGGGATCGGTGCCGCACTGGAATGCGTTTGTGGCAAGTCTCGAAATGCATGGAAAGGGGCGATTCTGGGATCCGCGGTTGAACGATTCCGCTCGGTTTCCGATCGCCGCCCATTTCGGGTTCGGTGATTTACCGCATATCTCGCCGGATGACGACTTGATCACTTCGAAGCTGCAGGCTTTGCAGTTCTATCAGCTTGCGATTCCCACGCCAACTCCTCCCGCGGGCAGCTTTGATGCCGCTGCGGCAAAACGGGGTGACGGTTTGTTCAGCGGAAAGGCCCAGTGCAACAACTGCCACGTCGAGCCGTTGTGGACCGACCCGGGATGGAACCTTCACACGCCGGATGAGCTGTGCATCGATAGCTTTCAAGCCAACCGCGCGCCGGACATGCGGTATCGCACCTCGCCGATTGGAGACCTGTTCACGCACGCGAGAGGTGGTTTCTACCACGACGGCCGCTTCAGCGGTTCGAACATAACGGCAGCGTTAAGCAACGTTGTTGATCATTACAACGCGTGCATGAGTTTGAATCTCAGCAGTGGTGAAAAGACTGATCTTGTTCAATATCTGCTAAGTCTGACATTTGGGCCGCAGAGCAAATAGCGCACTCCTTCTGCATGAAATGAGGTTTTAGTCAGGTAATTCGGCCGGCGCACTACTTTCGGGCATTCTGCAGTAATCCGACGAGACGCGCGGCTGAGTCTGATAAAAGGCCTGTCTCGGTTGTTGCGCTTTCGTTATCGAATTGTTCGAGTGTCAGAGGACATCCAGACTCAGCCGCCAGACTCACTGCAAATCGCTTCTCGCCTCGCCTGGGTTCGCGTCCTAAATTCAGGACGGCACGAAAAACGATGAGAAAGCTATTTCGCTTGAGATGGGCCGTGGTCGCATTGATCGCGCTCGCTACTTTATGGGCCTCGAGACGGATCAACAGCCGGTTGCCGGAAAGACCATATTTGACTATCGACGCGACTCTTGCCGCGCCGCCGCAGGTTTCGGCGATTGTCAGTCAGCATTGCGCCGACTGCCACTCCGAAGCAACTCGCTGGCCCTGGTACGCTCATGTTCCGCCGGCATCCTGGCTGCTTGAAAGGGACGTCGCTCGCGCAAAACGCATTCTGAATTTTTCTCAGCCTCTGCTTGGCCAGCGAGACGCGGCGGCGTCCGTCGCTGTTCTTTCAGCCATTTGCAAGGCTGCGAGATCGGGCGGCATGCCTCCCCGGCGCTATCGCCTGTTACACCCGAACTCTGCGTTAGGCGCCGGCGATCGGGCCTGGCTTTGTGGGTGGACACAAGCTACGATCCCTTCCCTCCAGAAGATTGCAGCGGCGGAAGCGCGCTCAAAAAGCGGAAAGGCCACTCGGTGATTCTGATATCACCGGACGGATCAGGGTTGGACGCCGCGTCTTCCTTCCGGGCGGCTTCGCAACGGCAGTCCATTTGCAGTAGAGAAACTCTGTGCGGAATTCTATATGAAACCGACGGTAGCTGCTATTTGCCTGCTCATCTGCCTTGTCGGCGATTTTCGGCCGGGCATATCGACCGAGCCAATGCGTTTAGCGAAGGACCGGGACCCCGCGAGAGCCGGGGCGGTGAGCATCCAGATAAAGAATGTAAACTTGCTGCTCACGCGCAAAATCGTTCTCGGCATAGTGGACCTCCGAGGGCACTTTCAAAAAGCCAAACCCGACATCCCTGTAACCCTCGATGACAGTGATTCCTTCAGCGTAGATGTCGATTCAGCAGAAATCCGCGTGACCAGTTCTTCACTAACCGCTCTGATGAATGAATATGTATTTGATTACAGGACAGCGCCTGTCAGGAATGTCGTTGTTAAATTCCGGGGCGGTCACCTGATTCAGACCGGCATTTTACAAAAAGGAATTGATTTTCCTTTTCAGGTAGACGCCTCGCTCGCTGTGACGCCTGACGGCAAGATTCGCTTACATGCCGAAAAGATCAAAGCCGGGCGGCTTCCCGTTAGGGGACTTCTGCATATGCTGGGCGAAGACCTGCAGAAGCTGATAAGCGAGAATCCGGGCCGGGGCGTCCGAGCTGACGGTGACGATCTCATTCTCGCGCCGGAGTCGCTGACGCCGCCGCCGCACATACTTGGGCATGTCGTGCGCGTATCTGTTACAGACGCGACGCTCGCTTTATTTTTCGATTCCGGGCGCCATACAGCGGTGTTGACGCCGCCACTTCGCGCTGCTGCATATCTTTATCATCGCGGAGGTATTTTAAGATTCGGGAAGCTCACCATGAATGATGCCGATCTGGAAATTGTCGGCGATAAGCCGGGCATGTTCAATTTTTTTCAGCGTGAATACAAAAAACAACTCATCGCCGGCTATTCGAAAAATACTGCCGCCGACGGCCTGGTTGCTCACATGGTCGACTATTCCCATTTCGAAATGCCTTTGCTGAGCGACTCGAAAGACTCTCCAAACCGTTGAACGCGGCCGCGGCCCAAGTCCGGTCGCGTAGAAGCGTCTCGGTAATCGAGCGCGCCACCCCCAACAACAGACTTCGCTTTCGGGAACAGAGGCGGCCGCATCATAAAGCCCTTGAACAATAAATACGGCGGCTCCGGAGCAATCCAGGTTGATGTGACGTCGCCCCAGGTGCGCAAGCCGTGAACCCTTAATTTCCACGAGCCCTTCGGTATAGAATGGCCGCGAACCCCGGGGTGACTCGCGAAACAGTCTCGCAATTAAGGAGGTGTTTGTGCGCTCCATACACTCTCTCGCAACCGGAGCATTTGTGCTGGTTGGAATTGTGGCTGCGGCTTACGGGCAAATCAGCCAGGCAAGTCTGCAGGGAACGGTTACTGATAATACCGGCGCTGTCGTGCCTAACGCTTCGATTCAACTGAAGAACATCGGCACCTCGGCTATCCGTACTACCACGGCGAACAGCGCCGGCGAGTACATTCTCCCGGACCTGAATCCGGGCGAATACTCATTGACCATCGGCTATTCCGGTTTCAAGTCATTTGTCGTTTCAAGCCTGACCGTGCATACCGGCGAAAATGCAACCATCAATGCTGCGCTGGAAGTGGGAGCCGCAAATCAGACGATCACGATTGACGCCGCAGTCCCTCTGGTTCAGACCGCCTCTGCTGAAGTCACTCATCTCGTTCCCCCCAGTCAGGTGGCTGACCTACCGCTAAATGGCCGTAATTTCTGGGAGTTGACGCAACTCACGCCAGGCGCAACGTTCATCCCTCGGGCGCAGACCGCTCAATTCAACGGAAGTGAAATTCGGGCCCGCTCGGTCAACGTCAATGTCAACGGCCAAAGTTCGATCTTCACCGGCTGGTCGCTGGATGGCGCTAACGTTACGAATTTTGAGCTGGGTGGCACTCTGATAGAACCCAATGTAGACGCGATTCAGGAATTCGCTGTCGGCGCCGGGAATATGTCTCCGGAATTCGGACACACGCCGAATATGATCAATGCGTCGCTGAAGAGCGGTACGAATTCGTTCCACGGCAACCTTTTCGAGTTTCTCCGGAACGACAAGATGGACGCGAGAAACTTCTTCCTGCCGAGCCCGATTCCGCTTAAGCGAAATCAATTCGGTGGAACAATTGGCGGCCCCATCTGGAAAAACAAGATCTTCTTCTTTGCGGACTACCAGGGCACGCGTCTGCGCCAGGGCACGACATTCAACTACGTCGTGCCGAGTGTCGCCGAACGAACGGGGAACTTCGCCGAACTGACGAAAAAGCTGATCGACCCTTTGAACGGGACGCCCTTTCCCGGAAATATGATCCCGGCCAGCCGAATCGCGCCGCAGGCAACAAACTTCCTGCCTTATCTGCCGCTGCCGAATCTCCTGCAGGGGGTTACCAGCCGAACCGTCCTCTCCACGGCCACACCCATCGATACGGATGAAGGCGACATCCGCATTGACGGCCATGCCACAGAGAAAGACGCGTTCATGGCGCGTTATTCAATCGCCAATAATAATGAGTTCAACCCAAACCCTTTTCCAGCGCTGCAAGGAACCACTCTGCACAGCAGTGCCCAGGACACTGCGCTGATGTGGACGCATATGTTCGGGCCTTCGCTCCTGAATGTAGCGCAGGTGTCCTACTACAACTCGCCTTTCCTGTTCGGCGTTGTGCTTCCCGGATTTGATCTCGCTCAAGTGGGTGTGCTGGGCTTCGAGGACCCCGCGCTCACGCCGGTAAAGAGTTTTCCCAACATCAGTCTGTCCGGATATCAGGGATTTCAGGGCTCGCCATCGGACCAGCGCCCGAAACATATCACCGTGAAGAACTATCAGTATTCCGATTCGATGACCTGGAACAAGGGTCGCCATGAAATTAAGTTTGGTTTTGAATGGCTGCACCGGCGCGACGCGTTCAGCATAGGTCAGAACTCGGTAGGAAACTTTAGCTTCGTGGGCACGTATACCGGCGATGCTTTCGGAGATTTTCTGCTCGGTTACCCGGACAATGCGACACGCAGCCCATTCCAGACGTTGCAGGGCGATTACGGTGATTTCCTCGCGTGGCATTTCAGTGACAACTTCCGCGTACGACCCGGGTTAACGATCAATCTCGGGCTGCGATACGAGATCAACAGTTTCTTCAACGGCATTCTTGATACCCGAAGCGGATTCGATTTCCAGACAGGGAAGGTGATCGTGCCATCGGGCATTCCACCGAATGCCCAGCCGCTCACACCGCAATTGTTGCAGCTTTTTGCTGACCGCATTGAATTCACGGACAGCCTTGGCCTACCGAAGTCCGTGTCGCCTTCGACGAAACTCGACTTCGCCCCGAGGATCGGAATCGCCTGGAATCCTCTCGGTTCGCAAAAGACAGCGGTTCGTGCGGGCTATGGGATCTTCTACGTGTATCCGGATACCAATCTGATCAACAACACGGTCGTAACCGTTCCGTTCGTCGATAATCTGACCCTGTTCAACGATCGTCCGCCACTTTCGCCAACGCGGACCTTCGGCGATTTCTTTCAGGGCGCCCCGATCGCTTCGCCGAATCCCAATCCAGGGCATCCGTGCCCGTTCGGGATGGTGTTGATTTCCTGCGATACGCCGAGCATCACATCGGCGCTGGCGCACCTGCAGCAGCAGTACACGCAACAATGGAATCTTTCGCTGCAGCGCCAGCTTGCCTCGCGTGTGGCCTTAACCGTGGCATACGTCGGCAGCGGAACCGTGCATCTGCAACAGGGCATCCGGCGAAACGATCCGCCCCCTGGTCCCGGCGCCATTCAGGCGCGGCGCCCGTTCCCGCAATGGGGCCCAATCGGCCTGCAGGAATGGGGCGGCAAGGGCAACTACAATGGCTTGCAGACGGAAATCGAGTTCCGCGAGTGGCACGGTCTCACTCTAATGGGCTCCTACGTTTATGCCAAATGCATGGATAACGGCACGGACGAAGGCAGTGCGCCTGCGACGCAGCTTATCGGGGCCAACTACGCGCCGTGCGATTTCGATCAGAAGCACACCTCATCGGTCAGCTTCAACTATCAGCTGCCGTTCGGAAAAGGCAAACAATTTCTGAATAGCGGAGGCGTTGTGAACGCCTTTGTCGGAGGCTGGCAGCTCGCCGGCGTTGAGACGGTGAAATCCGGGCTTCCGTTCACCCCCGTGATCAACGGCGACCGCGCAAATACGGGCGTCGGAGGCCAGCGCCCGAACGTCATCGGCGTGCCGATTGTACTCGGAACAGTCGCCTGCTGGTTCTATACTTCGTCGAATCCCGCCTGCCCAAGCGTCGCCCCCAATACGACAGACGCATTCGCGGTTCCTGCGCAGTACACCTATGGAAACAGCGGCCGAAACATACTTCGAGGCGACAACCTTGTGCAAACGGATCTTACGCTGATGCGTGAATTTGGCATCTCAGAAGCGAGGCGGCTCGAGTTTCGCGCCGAATTCTTCAATGCTTTCAACCACACCGTGTTCGCGAATCCTGGCACGTCGATCAATCTTTCGTCCGGCGGGCAGGTATCGTCCACGCTCAACAGCGCGCGCATCATCGAACTCGCGCTGAAATTTTATTTCTGATGCGCCCAGGCACTACACTCGCCGCTTTTGCGGTATTGTCTGCCCAACTCCTGCCGGGGCAACTGGGACGCACCGGCCCGCCCAGCGCGGCCAATCCTCTCGCGCGGGATCAGCCTGCGGTGGAAGCCGGGCAAAAGCAGTTTCAGCAGCTGTGCGCGGGTTGTCACGGGAGGTCTGGCCAGGGTGGTCAGGGAGAGGGACAGGGCCCTGACCTCATGAATAGCTGGGAAGTGCGCCGGGCATCCGACACGGAGCTGATGAACTGGATCCACAACGGTGTGAAAGGAACCGCGATGCCTGCGTTCACGCTGGCGTCGGACCAGATCCGTCAACTGGCCGCATTCGTCCGAAGTCTGAACGCGCCTGCGAACAGCGTACCCGTAGAGGGCAGCATCGCGAATGGAGAATCGCTTTTTTACGGGAAGGCAGGATGCGGCGCGTGTCATATGATTCGTGGCCGGGGCGGTTATCTGGGTCCGGACCTCTCGAATGCAGGCCTTGAGCATCGTCTCTCGGAACTGCGGGGAGCAATCCTCAATCCGGCCGCGCTGTCGATCTCCGGCTACAGGCCCATATTGCTGGCGGGCGGCGTTCGAGGAGTCGTTAAGAATGAATCGAACTGGTCGATGCAGGTGCTCGACGAAACCGGGCAGATTCACCTGCTGCACGGCGAGGAGATGAAGAGCGCCAGGCTGCAATCCGGTTCGTGGATGCCAGCGGATTATGTACGGCGCCTCTCGCCCAATGAAATCGACGACATTGTCGCGTTCCTCAGCCGCCAGGCGGTCCGTGTCGAAGAAAGCGATCGCCAGCCACAACGGCCGCCGCGGGGGGAGCCCAATTGAAAATATTTCTGCTTGCCGCCCTACTCGGTTCGGCCGGGTTTGGCGCCGCGCAGGTCACTGACCAGGATCTGCGCAAAGGGCCTGACGAGAACTGGCTGACTTACGTCGGTGACTATGCCGGGCATCGTTACAGTCCGCTCAACCAGATCAATCGATCGAACGTGGCGCGTCTCTCGCCAAAGTGGGTGCGTCACATCGATACGCAAGCCGATCTCGAGACCACGCCGCTTGTTTATCGCGGCGTCATGTACGTAACAAACAGCAATGAAGTCTACGCGCTTGATGCCGTTACCGGACGTGAAATCTGGCGATATGCGGCGACCGGGGTGCGACGCCGGGGCGTCAACCGCGGAGCCGCGATGCTCGGCGACTCAATCTATTTTGAGACAAGCGATTGCCATCTGATCGCGTTGCGGCGCGCAAATGGAGGTTTTCTCTGGGATCGCGATTTCGCGGCGGCAGATCGGGCGTATTCATGCACGGGCGCGCCATTGATCGTGAAGGACAAGGTGATCGTCGGCGTAGCGTCATCCGGCAAAGCGTGTTTCATCGCGGCGCTGTCCACGACTACGGGCGAAGAAATCTGGCGCTTCCGAACCGTTCCGAAACCGGGCGAGCCAGGCAGCGACAGCTGGGGCACGCTTCCGCTCGATTGGGGCAGCGCCCCGGCTTGGACCACCGGCACGTGGGATCCGGACCTGAACATTCTTTATTGGGCCACTGGTAACCCGTGGCCTGATTTTGGCGGCGACCGGCCCGGGGACAACTTATACAGCGATTGTGTTCTGGCTCTCGATCCCGATAACGGAAAACTCAAGTGGTATTTCCAGTTCGTACCGCACGACACCCACGACTGGGACGCGAACGAAACGCCGGTGCTGTTGAATGCCGATTTCGGTGGGCGTGCGCGCAAGTTGCTCGTACAGGCGAATCGCGATGGCTTTTACTACATCCTGGACCGAACAAACGGTGAGTTTCTGCTTGCCGAGCCGTTCGTACACAAATTGAATTGGGCGAGGGGCGTGGATTCAAAAGGCCGCCCGATCGTCGCGACCAACATGGATCCTTCGTCGGGAGGCGTACGGGTATGCCCATCAGTTCACGGGGCAACGAACTACTGGGCGCCTTCCCTGAACGCCGCACTCGGCCTGCTCTATGTCGTTTCTTTGGAAGAATGCGAGACTTACTACAGCTCCGCTCAAAAGCCGGTTCCGAACAGCGGGTTTCGCGGTACCGGTCACACGTCGATACCCAGTGAGCCCGGAGAATTTTTCCTGCGCGCGCTCGACGTAAAAACGGGAAAGCTGCGCTGGGAATACCCGATGCCGGGCCCAACCACGATGTGGGCCGGCGCCGTAGCAACTGCCGGTGGACTCGTATTCACGGCGGATGACAGTGGAGATCTGGTCGCGCTGAATGCGGAGACAGGAGCCGATCTGTGGCATTTCTACATGGGTTCGAATCTGAAGGCTTCGCCTATGGCCTTCGCCGTCAATGGCCAGGAGTACATAACGATAGCCGCGGGCTCGAATATTTTCATGTTCGGCCTGCCGCAATAAGAGGCTGCGGGTTGTTGCTACGATCCTGTCTCATATTCGCCAACCTCGCCCTCGCGCTGGCTTATGCAGCCAGTCAGGGTTCGGATTTCGTCAAAGCGCCGCAAATCCGGTTTCGTCAGACGCGCTGGACTCCTTCGAAAGCGCTGCCGCAAACACCGGGCTACGGGACTATCAACCGGGTTCGTTATCGATCCCGGTCAGGCTCGTCGTTCGCGATAGAACGCGAGCCCGTCTCAGAGCCTGACCCGCAAAAGGAGACCTTACGGCGGCCAGCGCCAATCCCCGGCGAAGCATGGGTGGTCGAATCGCCCGGCTGCGCGCCTCCTTCGGCAAAATTCCTCGGCTGGGGCGATTTTGACGCGGATGGTAGTGATGAGCTTCTGGTCGGCTGGCCTGCGGCGATCTGCAAACGCCAACCTGACGGCAAATGGGTTCTGGTCGCAGAAGTCCCGGCAATCGCGCGCGGCTCGAACGTTATTGTCGCGGACGTAGATGGCGACGGGCTCGCGGACATAATATTGCCGGGCAATCATCCGCAGGTTTTCCGGAATGAAACGCGGCTCCCATGGATACGCCATGTGGTTGCGCAGGGATTTCGTACGCAAACGGTCGCCGCGGCGGATTTTATGAGCCACGGCCGGCTCGATGTCATCAGCGGCGATATTGAAAATGACCACAAAGTATCGATGTTCAGCTCGCCGGACTGGGCGCCGTCAACCCTGATCTCGGGCATTCGCGTGATACAGAGCCTGGCTCTCGACGTCGATGGCGATGGCGACATCGACTACATCGGCGCGCAGTATCATCCGGGCTTGATCTTCTGGCTGGAACACCCGCGGGATCCGCTTCGCGAGAAGTGGACGTTTCATCTGATCGACGACGCGAAAAGCGGCGGCGCGGACGGAGTCCACGGTTTGGCTCTGGTCGACATTGATGGAGACGGAAAACCGGAACTCGTCGCCATGAGTGACTGGCCGGAAGGCGGGTTTCCGAATTCGATTGTCTGGTTCAAAATTCCTGGACAGCCCCGCTCGGCAGAACGATGGCCCCGATCGGTTCTTGCCAACCATGACGCGCCTGGCTATGCCCACTATCTCGGAATCGGCGATGTGAATCGTGACGGCCTGATCGATGTAGCCACAGGCGCGAAATCCGGCCCGGACGGGAACTGGTTTGCCTGGTGGGAGCACCCGCGCGATTTCAGGCTGCCATGGACCAGGCACGTCATCGCGACCGGGCAACCTGGAGCCACAAATATGCTCATTCACGATCTCAACGGCGACGGCAAACCGGATTTCCTCGCCAGCCGTGGCCACGGGAAAGGCATCGTATGGTTTGAAGCGCCTGACTGGAGGGCGCATGAGATCGATACCCGTCTGATCGGACCGCACGCGATCGCAATTGCGGATCTCGATGGAGACGGCGATCCCGATTTCGTTGTATGCGCAAAGGATTCCGGCGTCCTTGCGTGGTATGAAAACGATGGCCGGGGCGGATTTACCCAACACACGATTTCCGAGGACCAGTCGGCCTACGAATTAAAACTGGTGGATATGAATCGAGACGGTATCCCCGATATCCTTGTGGCCGGTCAGGAAAGCCAGAATGTTGTCTGGTTCGAGAACCGGCTGCGCTCGCGGTGAACGGCATCGGTCGGCGGACCGCGTTTGGTCTGGAGCGAATGCAACTCATGGGCGCTGGCAAATCGCCGTTCGTCAGCGCGACGAGAGCGCCGCCGAGAGGGGAGAAAGCGTATCTATTTGCTCGCCCCGTCATGCCCAAAACTCGAATCGCACTGAAAACGCCGGTTCTCCTGGCGATGAGTCACGGGCGGTTGGGCCAACGTTAAAGAGCAACTCGTGACGATCTAATGTTGTGTTGCGCTGCAGAGAGGCGCGAGCGATAAGCAGAGGACCCAAGTCATCATGCGGACGTTGATTGTGGGCGGAGCCGGATTCCGCTGTTCGCGAAGAGAGCGATATCTGAGAACGACGATTCGGTTAAGTGTGAGACGCGGTTCGAACAATACCAGCCGATGAATTCGTCGATTGCATGTCCATAGGAGTTCTGGGAACTCCCTGCGACAAGGAAGTTCAGGATCACCCGCTTTGCGTGTTCCGGATAGCGATGCCGAAGCGCCAACTTCAGTCTCGTACGTTCCGAATTTTGGGGTCGACGTGCCATACCCGCGGCATCCGGCACCGCGATCAGAGTATGGTCATCGAACGCTGTCGATCCGAGCGCCGTGTCCCGGGGGAACCGCCCTTTCGGTAGCGCTGTGGGTGCAGTCGCTCGCGATGACTTCCGGTTTGCAGACCAGTTGAATCCAACCGCGCACCGCAGATAGCGTATTTTCTCATCAAGTTGGTGCGCAGCCGAGAACATCGGTAAACGCCCAGCGACAAGCCAGTGGTGCTCCCCAACAGCACTTCCTGGCTTTTCTGGTCCTGCGGGGCTGGGACGCAATTGCGAGGCAAGAACAATAGAATGAAATCCATGAAAAAGTTGTTGTTCGTCCTGGCCGCCGGGTTCGCCTTCGCGGGCGAGCCGGACGGCTTGATTTTACCCTCGGGGTTCCACGCGAACGTGGTGTCTGAAGGTCTGGGACCCATCCGTCATCTTGCCGTCCGGCCGAATGGCGACTTGTATATATCCACGCCCGTGGACCGGCAGAACAAAGGCGACGGAATCATCGCCGTCCATCTGGACGCGAACCACACAGCCGATCATGTGGAGCATTTCGGCGGCGTGACCGGCGGGACCGGAATTCGCTTTTACAAGGGCTCGCTTTACGCCGCTTCCGCCACTGCCGTTTATCGCTTTACGTTCGCCGACAACGGCGCGCTGTTGCCGCGGAAAGATCCGGATATCATTGTCGACGGAATGCCCGCCGAGCATCCCGGCTTCGCGCGGGCCAACGTGGCGCTGGCATTCGACGACAAGGATCATCTCTATGTCGCGCTCGAAGCTTCGGCCAATCTGTGCACCGATCCGAAGGTTGAGCAGGGCGCGCCGCCGGTAGGATTGAAGCCGTGTCCGGATCTCGGCCGGCGCGCGGGCGTGTGGCGCTTCAACGCAAATAAGACCGGCCAGAGATTCCCCGCCGATGGCGAACAGGTGGCAACCGGAATCCGGGATATCAGCTCGCTCGACTGGTCGGCAGGCGATGGACACCTCTACGGAATCATGCACGGCCGCGATACCACGAACCGGATGTTCCCGAATCTGGTGAGCGCGGAAGACGACAATAACATCGCCGACGAGATGCACCGCATCACAAAGGACACCAACTTCGGCTGGCCCTACACCTACTACGATGGCGCTCGTAAACTGCGGCTCGTGGCGCCGGAGTACGGCGGTGACGGCAGAACCACGGCTCTGGCCGGCGCTTACTCCAGCCCGATCGTCACGTTCCAGGCTCCGCGCGCGGCGCCAGTGGACCTGCTGTTTTATTCCGGCAACAAATTCCCGGCTGAGTATCGAGGCGGCGCATTCATCGTGCTGCACGGCACGCGCAGCAAGAACGGATACGACGTGGTATTCGTGCCGTTCAACCGGAACGGAAAGTCCGGAGATCCGCAAGTCTTCGCGGATGGATTCGGAGGCTTTGATAAGACGGCCATGACGCCGAGCCCCGCGAAATATCGCCCGATCGGCGAAGCGGTGGGACCCGATGGCGCGCTTTACGTCTCTGATTCAAACAAGGGTCGCGTCTGGCGAATCTCCTACGGAGAGTAACGAAGTAGGTCAGGATCGGGGTTCTCGGCGGCATGCGAAATATCGCAGCGTGGCTGAGCGGGCTTATCTCGATCAGGGTGGGACAAAACGCCGTTCGCGCGGACAGGCGGCTCTACGCCGTATCGCCCCGAGAGTCGACCGCTAGCTGACGAGTCGGACGTTCGCTCGTGGATCAATCGCAGGTACATGTGAATGGCGGAACACGATATGAAACACGTTCATTGTGAGGGACCCTTTTTGCGGTTGGTGAGCTAAATTGCTCGCAGCTAATGCGCGAGGTCGAACCTGGGCCTGCCGCCTTTCTTTGCTCCCCGGCTGCGTGAAATGAACTAACCTCGTTCGTGGCGGTAACTGCAATATATCTTTGACAGCAATAAAAACCGAAAGGGGGCTTATCGGATGAAGTCAGCGACACGGGTCCTTTTGCTGGCCTGCTCTGCTTATTTTGCAGGACTATTCGGGCAAACGTCTCCAGAGACAATGGACGGTTACCTTGGGACAGCCAAAATCGCTGCGGGTACGGATTGGGCGGGAACCTTCATGCGCCTCTGCCTTCCGCCTCCTGCCGGGCCACAAGCCGCAGGCGGTCGCGGCGCCGGAACGGCCGGGCGCGGAGAGCCTCGCCGTCCACCTGCCCGGGAGACCTGGTACGCGGAACCGGCAAAGGCCGCCGACAACCTGTACTTCCTCGGCACGAAGATCCATAGCGCATGGGCGATCGTGGGCAGCGAGGGGATCATCATCATCGAGGCGCTGTTTGATTACGCGGCGAAGGATGAAATCCTGGACGGCATGAAGAAGCTTGGTCTGGATCAGACCAGAGTCAAATACATCCTCCTTTCGCACGCGCATGCCGATCATGATGGTGGAGCGAAGTTGCTGCAGGATGCGATCCCGGGCGCGCACCTCATTTACGGAGCGGAAGACTGGGAAGCAATCGACAAGGCGGCGAATCACGCGGGCGGGAAGCCGAAGCGTGATAAGGTCGGCGATGACGGGATGACTGTTTCGGTGGGCGATGCGTCGGTCCGGATCGTCACGATGCCCGGTCATACGCCCGGAACGCTGTCTTACCTCTTCGAGGTGCGGGATCACGGCAAGCCATTGCGTATCGCTTATGTGGGCGGCACAGCGATACCTTTCAATGCGAGCGCCGCTTACTACGACACATATCTCGCCTCATCGAAAAAGATGGCTAAAGCCGCCGCCGACTACGGAGCCACTGCGCTGCTATCAAATCACTCCGAGTTTGACGACGCCTACCTGAAGGCGCACGCCGCCTCGAGCCGCCAGCCGAGCGAGGCGAATCCCTTTGACGTAGGCGCGGACGCAGTCGCGCGTTATTTCACGGTGGTCCAGAGTTGCGCAGCGGCTGCAAAGTTGCGAGCCACGGGCCAATAACGCCTCAGTCGCATTTACCCGAGCACAGATTCTTGCTGAAGAACGGCGTTACGTGGTTCTAGAAACGGTCCGACACGGCGCTGGTATGCGTTCCCTTGTAGATCTCGAAACTGTTTGGGATTCCGTATTTATCCAGAATCTCGTGCAGTTTGCTGGCGTCAGCCTTCAGTCCGTCCTGATCGCCGACGTCGATCGCGATAGTTCCTCGCGCCGCCATGCAGCACGGACTCATGATGTACAGACTTCCAAAAAACGTCCGCGTGCTTGATGCCAATACGGCTCGCGCCATAACCACCCATCGAATGACCGACCAGACCTCGGCTCGTTCGTTTAGCAATCGTCCGGTAGTGCGCGTCGACATAGGCGACGACATCGTGAGCACGTATTGTTCGAAGTCGCCCATCGTTGCGGAACTCGAATACATCGATCCGTTGTGCACAGTCCTGGAATCGGGCAAGACGACGATCATGTCCTGCGCGCCTGAGCGAATGCCCCTTCAACCGTTTGCGGAACGTGGATCTCTCTTCGTTCGCTGCTCGGCGCTGATCGAGTAGCCTTGTAACGCATATACGACCGGATAGCGCTTGTTCTTCTGTATCGCGTAGTCGGGCGGCAGAAAAACAAAGGCGTCGCGATCAACGTCGTTCCCTTCCAGATTGCCCTCCAACGCGGCGCCGTGGATCTTTACGCGCTCCACCGCGACCGGTTTTGCGTTGCGGATCACGGGCGGAACCACTGTCTGAACCTGCGCGCAAAAGTAGTAACGAGAACGCAAACCCGAGACCAACCAACGAAAGAGCCCTCAAGCGCCTGATATCGCGTGGTGCGGAGGGCGGTCTCGTGCCAGCGCTTGATCGAGTACTCTGCCCGCGGCGTCGCATCTGGAAAATCCATAAAACGTCGCAAAACGACGGTCTTTTTCGGATTTTGGGCCTGACTACTCATTGACTTTGGCGTTTCCTCGCATTATGACTTTCTGTGTGCAATAGCTGCTCGTCCGGATTCCGGGGCTTTACGCGTCGATTCCAGACGCGAAAAGACGCAGCGTTGGGGGTCTTCGAATGGTCAAAAAAGGTCGGGTCAGCTCTGTGCTTGGCGTGCTGCTGTTTATGGCGGCCGCAGAGCCAACCGTCGCTCAAACCATTACCGGTTCGGTAACGGGTTCAGTCGTGGACGACTCTGGAGCCATCATTGTCGGCGCCAAGGTTACCCTGACAAACACCGGGACTTCTGAGACGCAAAATGCGCCATCGGATTCGTCCGGCAACTTCCAGTTCCTGCTGCTGCCGCCTGGCAACTACGTCCTCGATATCAGTAATCCCGGCTTCAAGACATTCCGGCGCGAGGGAATCATCGTGGAAGCGGACCGATCGCTTGCTGTTCCCGTTTCGCTTACCGTGGGGCAAACGACTGAAACCATCGAAGTCGTGGGTGGCACGCCGTTGCTCGATACGAGCACTTCCGAAGTCGGCACGACAATCGATCAGCAGAAAGTGATGGACCTGCCGCTGAACGCACGCAATCCCATGGGGTTGGCCAATCTGATCCCCGCCGTAAAGGGCGTCGGCTATTTCGGGAATCAGGTGCTCACCTCGTGGCGCGTGGGCTCGATCAACATCGGAGGCGGGCAAGCGTTGACGAGCGCTTTTCTGCTCGACGGCGTCGCCAATGACAAGATGGGTGACGCTTCGGGGCCCAACACTTTTCTGACCACGGATTCTACGGGCGAGTTCAAGATCATCACGAATTCGATGTCGGCGGAGTACGGCCGCACCACCGGCGGCGTGATCAGCGCCATCAGCAAGTCCGGCCAGAACGCGTACCACGGAAGCGCGTTCGATTACCTGCAGAACACGGCTCTGAACGCCAACAACTTCTTCAACAACGCGGCGGGAACACCCCTTGCGCCCGTACACCAGAATCAATTCGGCGGCTCGATGGGGGGAAGGATCATCAGAGATCGCTTATTCTTCTTTGCGAACTTCGAAGGGTTCATTCAGCACCTCTCGAATTCGGCGATCTTCAGCGCGCCCACCGCGGCGCAGCGAGTCGGGGATTTCTCAGCCACAACCGCGAGCGGGAAGCAGATCGTGATCTACGATCCGAGCACCACGATTCCGAACCCCGCTTCGCCCGGAACCTATATCCGCACCGCATTCACCGGCAATATGATCCCGACGAGCCGAATCAGTCCATTCGCGCAGGCCTTCTTCTCTCTTTTTCCGCTGCCCAACCTGCCGGGCCAGGTTTCGAATCTGTTCCTGATCGGGCAGACCCCCACGTCGCGGTACACGGGCGGCGGCAAGTTGGATTATCTCCTGAGTTCGACGCAACGCGTGTCCTTCCGCTATACGGCTGACCGTCTGGACGAAACCACGCCGAACGGGAGTTATTTCCAGAGCGTGCTGGACAATGACAAAAAGACGATCTTCGTTCCTCGTCATAGCGGATTCCTCTCCTACACGAATACCCTCAGCCCCACTTTGATTCTCGACATACGATCGAGTATTAACCGCGATTACGATCAGGCAACGCCTTGGAGCTTTGTCGGCAAGAACGCGGACACCAACTGGCTGGCTTTCCTTCATCTCCCGCAATCGTTTATCAATCAGATTCCGCCCCTGGCGCAGCAGTTCCCGGCGCTGACGATCTCAGGGTTGGGCGGATCCTTGGGCGGCTATGGATCGGCGATTCAGAACCGCGCTGCTTACGAGTGGGGCGATGTTATTTCGCTTACTAAGATCAAGGGTCGCCATACGATCCAGGCGGGGTACCAGTACACGCTGTATCGCGGAAACCCGTACGATCAGGCGCCTCCGGCGTTCAACTTCACTGCGGGATTCACCCAGGGACCGAACCCGACCGTGGCCAGCGCCAACGCGGGATACGGCACAGCTTCCATGGAACTGGGACTCCCGGCCAGCGGTAGTTATACATATCAGAACAGCCACGAGTATCAGGAACTGGATCATGGCGTCTACGTGCAGGATGACTGGAAGGTGAACCGGAAGCTGACGCTCAATCTCGGTTTGCGCTGGGAATACCAGGGACCGTTCACTGATCGGAACAATGAGATGACCAATTTCAGTCTCACCGACACGACCACTGTAAACGGAGTCAAGCTCGTCGGAGGCGCCATCTTCCCCGGTACGACGGGAATTCCACGGGGCGTCGTAGATCAGACCTGGAATCATTTCGCGCCGCGGTTCGGATTCGCGTACCAAACGACGAGCAAGTTAGTCGTGCGGGGAGGTTACGGAATCTTCTGGGTCCCCGAGCGCGGAGTGCTTGAGCCTGCGGCTACTGGTTTTAGCCTCCAAACGAGCATGGTGACCTCGTTGGACAATGGCATAACGCCGTATAACACCATAGCCAATCCCTACCCTCAGGGGCTGGTGCAACCCACCGGGGCCAGCGCGGGCCTGCTCACAAACCTTGGCGGCGCTATTACCGGGCAGTTGCGCGGCGTGCGGCAGGGATACGCCCAGCAATGGAATCTGACCCTCCAGTATTCACCGTGGACTAACTGGCTGATTGAGGGCGCTTATCTGGCGAACAAGGGAACTCATCTCCAGCAGTTCACCAACAATCTCAATCAACTGAACCCGCTCTATCTTTCTCTAGGAAACGCGCTCAATTCGCAAGTGCCGAACCCTTACTACGGCTTGATCGGCAACGGCCAGCTGTCGACTCCTACAATCACCCTCCAGCAATCGTTGTTGCCATTCCCCCAGTTCACCTCCGTCAACGGAGGCTGGTATTACCCGGGCGTCTCCTTCTACAATGCCTTTACTCTGAAGGTCGAGAAGCGCTTCTCGCAGGGCTTTTCGGTCCTGCTGTCTTACGCCAACAGTAAACTGCTCGATGCGTCGGCCTCGACTTCCACGGTAACGGGCGGAAACACTTCGACCGGAATCCTGAATTATTACAATCTGCTCGAAGGTGAATACTCAAAGGCCGTTCAGGACATCCCTCAGCGGCTGGTACTCACGGGTTTGTGGGCGGAGCCCTTTTTCAAACAAGGGCGACAATGGGAGCGGCTGATTCTGGGTGGCTGGAACATCAGTACGGTCGCCTCGTTCCAGAGCGGCCAGACGCTGTCGGTCTCGGCTACAAATAATCTCGGAACCAACAGGCCGAATGTGGTGGCCGGCGTCTCTGCCCAGGTCCCGAACCCGAGCCTTTCGCAATGGTTCAACACCGCGGCTTTCTCGATCCCGGCGCCGTTTACGTATGGTAACTCGTCCCGGACGATACCGAACGTGATGGGCCCCAGGCTGATCAATGTCGATTTCGCGCTCTACAAAGACTTCGTAATCAAGGAAAGAGTCACGGCTACGCTGCGCGGCGAAGCGTTCAATCTGGCCAATCGTCCGGACTTCAATAATCCCGCCACGAATGCGTCGCTTTCCACGTTCGGGACGATTACTTCGACTCTGGTCACTCCTCTTCCGAGGAACTGCCAGCTCAGCCTCCGCCTGACATTCTGACCGCCGGCAGGGTTACGTTCCGGACGTCCTCGGCGTCCTTATAACACTGCCCTGAGGCAGATGTCCTTCCTTGCGCCCACAGAGGGAATATGATGTCGAGTAAAGACCTTCGATGAGCGGTAGAAACCTCACGTTGGGCATGTTGATCGCTGCTGAGGTCGCTCAATGGATGGCCGGGCAGACAGCGAAACCGCCGAGCCGCGAGAGCGTTTATGCAGCGAGCGTGCAACCGGTACTCGAAAAGTACTGCTATGCATGTCACAACGAAAAACTCAAAACGGCCGACCTGAATCTCGAAGCGTTACGCGAGCCCGCAACTGCGGTGAGTCGGCCTGAGGTCTGGGAGCGGGTCCGCAATAAGCTCGCTGCCGGGCAGATGCCTCCTCGCGGCCTCCCCGCGCCGGCGCCGGCCGAATCAGGCTCTGTAGTGGCATGGGCCGAAGCATTAATCGAAAAATCTCAGCACTCCAGCGGTCTTCCCGATGGCTCTCCGGGCCGGGTCACAGCGCGGCGTCTGAATCGCGTGGAGTACGCCAATACGGTGCGCGATCTGCTCGGCGTCCACGCAGGCGCGGATGAATTCCCGGTCGACGACGCCGGATACGGATTCGACAACATCGGCGACGTTCTCACCATCTCGCCCTTGCTCATGGAAAAATACATCGCGGCCGCGAAGAAGATTTCGCGGCTTGCGGTATTCGGCGAAACGCTTCCCAAAGAACCGACTTTGCTGGTCCAGATGCAGCCCAAGAAAGGCCCCGCGGCGCTGCTGGCCCCGGGAAGCGGCGTCATTCTGCCGTATTCCATACGCGGCGCCGCGTACGGAACATACGTGTTTCCGGTTGACGGCGAATATGAGTTCCGTGTCAAAGTGATCAATCACCGCGACGCGGGCATTGACTACAACGGCCCCCTCCCGGAGTTCCTGACGAAGCTGGAAGCAGCCTCGCACGGGCCCTCGGTCCAGGAAGGCGCTGCACTGGGCGGCGGTGGAGGCGGAGGCGCTGGCCGGGGTGGCCGCGGCGGCCGGGGACCTCGCGCACCCCTTACCCCTGAACAACTCAAGGCGCGGGAAGAAAAGGATCGGCTCGCTTTTCCCCCGGTCCGCATGCTCGTGACTTTCGACGGAAAGCAGATCCTCGAAGGCTTCATTGAGGGCAACACGAATTATCAGTACGACCGGGGCGCGTTTATCGCGCGCATCGCCGTCAAGGCAGGGCAGCACTCCTTCCGCGCGTCATTTCCGGAGCTTGCCGATTTAGACGACCCGCGGCGCAACATTAATCCCGACGGAAGGCGGCGCCTGTATATCGAGTCGATGGATATTGCGGGACCATACAATCCCTCCGCTGCGAGTCTCGGGAGCAGGAAGATCTTTATCTGCCCGCCGTCGATGGACCGGCACAGCGCCGCCTGCGCGAACACGATCGTGACGAATCTGCTGCGTCATGCTTACCGCCGCCCCGTCACTCAAGACGAAGTGGCGCATATGGCCAGCCTAGTCACGCTCGCGCTGCATCAGGGAGATTCATTCGAAGAAGGCATCCGGCTGGTCGTCCAGGCCGTTCTGATGTCGCCCGATTTTCTTTTCCGCATTGCAAAGGACCAACCGGTCGCCGGTACGCCCGCTGTTCACCGGATCAGCGACTATGAACTGGCTTCGCGCCTGTCCTATTTCCTGTGGAGCAGCATGCCGGACGATGAACTCTTCCGGCTGGCTGCCGAAAACCGCTTGCACCTGCCCGCTGTACTTCAGGCCCAGTTGCAACGCATGATGACGGACCCGAAGTCGCAGTCCCTGGTGGACGATTTCGCGGGACAATGGCTGGGCATCCGTGCGCTGGATCACCGGCCGCCGGATCCGGATAAGTTTCCGACCGTCGATGACGAAATCCTCGACGATATGCATCGCGAGACGAATCTGTTCGTTTCGACCATCATCCACGAAGACCGGAGCGTTCTCGATTTCATCGACGCGCGGTTTACATGGCTGAACGGACCACTCGCCGCGCATTACGGTATTCCGGGGGTCAAAGGCGAAGGATTCCAGCGTGTTTCGCTTTCCGGCGCGCAGCGCGGCGGAGTGCTTACGCAGGGGTCCGTTTTGATTGTCTCGGCCTATCCGACCCGCACTTCCGTGGTGACCCGGGGCAAGTGGGTTCTCGAGAATTTTTTGGGCACCCCGCCGCCGCCCCCTCCTCCTGATGTCCCGTCGTTGAAGGAGTCCGATATCGGAGCTTCCGCGACGCTGCGCGAGAAGATGGAGCAGCACCGGGCCGACCCTAAGTGCGCTGTCTGCCATCTTCAGATGGATCCCATCGGCTTCAGCCTCGAAAACTACGACGCCGCCGGCGCGTGGCGCATCAACGACGGCAGGTTTCCCATCGACGCTGGCGGGCAGTTGCCGGACGGCAGGCGATTTGTCGGGGCGCGCGGGCTCGAGGATATTCTGCGCGCCAAGTCAGACCTTTTCACGCGCAATCTGACCGAGAAGATGCTGACGTACGCGCTCGGCCGCGGCCTTGAGCCGTACGATCGAGTTACGGTCGACCGGATCGCCCGGGATGTCGCGCAGCATGATTTTCGCTTTTCCCGGCTTGTGAAAGATGTAATTGAGAGCGACGCATTCCAGATGAGAAGCGCCGAAGGAGCAAAGCTGTGAGCATTGGCAAGAGCCTCGATCGCCGGGCGTTTCTGAGAGGAGTAGGGACTGCCATTTCTCTTCCTCTGCTCGACGCCATGATTCCCTCGTTTTCGCGAGGCGCTGCTTCAAGGGTCCCGTGCCGCATGGCGTTCGTGTACGTCCCGAACGGCATCATTATGGAGCAATGGACGCCAACGGTTGAGGCCGAAGTCGCGTCATTGCCGGCGCTGCTGCCGCGCGTCACCGCTCCATTGGCGCCGTATCGGGAAGAGATCTCCATCCTTGCGGGACTGACATGCAATGGAGGCCGCGCGCTTGGCGACGGCGCGGGAGACCATGGCCGTGCCGGGGCTGCTTATCTCACCGCCACTCACCCCAAAAAGACCGCCGGAAAAGACATCCATACGGGAGTATCGGTGGACCAGATCGCGGCGCAACACATCGGAGGGCAGACGCGCTTTGCCTCTCTGGAGTTGGGCTGCGAAGACGGCGTGATCGGGGGCAACTGCGATAACGGCTATAGCTGCGCCTATACGAACAGCATTTCGTGGCGCACTCCGGCCAATCCCATGCCGCCGGAAGTGCGGCCGCGGGCGGTCTTCGACCGGCTCTTCGGCGGTGAAGACTACGAGCCGGACCCGGTGAAAAGGGCGAAGCAGCAAAAGTACCAGGCGAGCATTCTGGATGTGGTGCTCGGCGAGGCCTCTCGCTTGCGGAATTCTGTCGGGCCCGAAGACCGTCGAAAGCTGGACGAGTATTTGTACGCTGTCCGCGATATCGAGGGCCGTATTCAAAAGGCCGAAAGGGAAAATGCCGCCAGGGCCGTTCCGGACTTCCCAGCGCCTCCCTCCAGTATTCCGGACAACATGGCTGAGCACTCCAGATTAATGTTTGATCTGCTGACGCTGGCCTTTCAGAGCGACCTCACCCGGGTGGCGACACTCGTCATGGCGACTGAGCAAAGTATCCGGCCCTACCGCGAGATCGGCGTGCCGGAAGGCCATCATGGCCTCACGCACCATCAGGGCGATAAGGACAAGATTGAGAAGGTAACTCAGATCAATGAGTTTCACGTCCGGCAGTTCACCTATCTTCTCCAAAGGATGAAGAGCGTCCGCGATGGCGATGGCAGCTTGCTCGATCATTCCATGGTTGTTTATGGCAGTGGGCTGAGCGACGGTAATCGCCACTTGCACGAGAACCTCCCGACGGTCCTGGCGGGGCGAGCCTGTGGCGCGCTCCACCCCGGCCGGCATGTCAAAAATGCTGCGGAAACGCCGATGGCCAATATGTTCGTGTCGATGCTGGATACAATGGGCGTCGAGATCGGAGGCATGGGCGATAGCACAGGCCGCCTCTCGAATCTTTGAGCGTTATCAGCGGCGCGGCTTGAGCTTTCCGCCCCCGCTGTACACTCCAATCCAATGATTCGTGAAACGCAGCCAGGGCTGCGGCGAGACCGTGGGCATGTGGCATTCCACGCAGTTACTCGTATTTGTGTCGCCGCACGCTTTGGCTGGCTTGCGCTCCGCTTGGTTATGACACTCGCGGCATTTCGCGTTGTAAGAGCTGTCGCTCCTGATCAGCCGGGTATGAGGGTCGTGACAGGTGATGCAGGAGAACGCGCCTCTGCTCTGGCGGAAGCATGCGGATTGGCTGAAATAAATCGGCTGGTGCCGGACGTTCCACGCGACATTCCAGTCGGTCTCAACGCCTTCGGTGCTTTGCGCGCGGTGACACTTGCCGCAAAAAAGGTTGAGTTCCTGGGCCGTCATTCGCCCGGGGTTGGCGATCGAGGAGATTGCCTGTTTTCTGTTATGTGAAAGAGCCGCGGTCTTGTGAGCGGATCCTTCTCCATGACACGCTTCACACCGCACGCCGGCTTCATGGGGACGGAGAGCCCCTGCGGCGTCTCGGGTAACCGGTCCTGTGGAATGACACTCAAAGCAACCGGTTATGCCTCCAATCGTGTCGTCGGTGCGGTATATGCGACCAACAGCAGTTTTTAAGGATTCCCTCCTTGCGTCTTGTTGACCGGGAGTCAAGGCATAAGAGCGGAATGCTGAGTAGTAACTCAACGCGTTCTCCAGATACCACTCCGAATCGATCCTGCTTACGAAGGTAACGGCCTGCTCTCCCGCGCCGAAAGCCCAGTCGAGAGGAATTTCGATCTGATCCGTGTTGTCCCAGGCGCGGACTCGAAGAGCCCCTTCTGCGCTGAAGAAATGGAACCTGTGTTTCCCCGATCGCACAAAATCAGATGAGGAAGCGAACTCGCGTGCGAGGGCATGCTCGGCAGGCCGGGATAGGGCATGGGCATGTTCGCTTTGGCTCTGCGCCTCGAACTCGCCTCGATGACAGGCGGCGCACTCGACTGCGCCGACCAAGCCATGGCTTGGATTAGCAGACTGACCGGAAGCTTTCAGAGAGGTCATCAACAGCGCCAGCACGGCGCTCATTTCGACTACAAAGCGCACGCAATTTCACTCAATTGAGCAATAGTAAACCACGACAGGCGGTTCACAATATACCGGCTGGCAGGCTTGACGGCGGTTGAACTGCTCGGGGAGCGCCGTTGAACTGGTCGGGAGTGTTACTTCCAAAGGTGATCCAATTTCACCGAGTAACCCACGGCGAAGAAGTGATTCGGCGTTTCGCGATTCAGGCCGAATCCAAAATGGAAGTCCACCTGGTTGTTCGCGTTTAGCCGAAATGCCGCCCCGAAGTGGGCTAGCTGCTTCGATCCGCCGTGCTGGGCGTAATCCCCTGCGTATTCCATAAAGGCGTCCAGAGGCTTCGTGATCTGTTTTTCAAGATAGAACGTTGGCTCCCATATGCCGTTGCGTCGATCGCCATCCGTATTCCAGAACAGGCTTTGCATGCCGCCGATCGACCACCCGCGCTCCAGATCCTTAGACCACGGGAATTTGACGAAGGGATCGTATCCTCCACTCGATACAGGGCGTGCGCCCGAAGGAATGCTCACGGCGACGATCACTGACAGGTCGACGCCACCCGGCAGGGGCCCCAGTTGGCGTTTGAAGCCGATGGCCAGATCTTCGAACCCCGACTGGATCGGGATTGTTCCGACGCCGTGAACATAATCGGGGACGACGAATCGGAACTCCATTTTGTTCGAGATCCCAAGTCTGATGAGAGTCTGCGAAAAATCGATAGATTGCGCCCCGTGATCTGCTGTCCAGGTGAATCCGTTCTCAAACTGGAGCGTTCCCACGGGAACGACGATCGACGACTCCGTTACGTCGGGTCTGTCGGTGATGATATCGGAATACGGCGGAGCCAGCCCTGAGCCTCCGGTTTGGGCGATCGCCGATCGGATTGCAAAAATCGCCAGGAAGAGGCCGACGAGAACTCTCATCTGATATCCCCTGAAAACGGTTCGATGTGAACGATCACGTCCGCTACCCATTCGAGACGCCCTCGTATGGCGAAACGGGCTTGGGATGCAATTTCATGGGCGTCCTTGACCGTCATGATCGGGCTCAGTTCGAGATGCAACTTAACATGCCAGGTCGGGCCGATGTTCCGCGCGCGTATCTTCTCGACGTCCAGAACACCTCCGACCCCATTGCGACCCGCCGAATCTGTTCAATCCGCTCCTGCTCCGGCATAGCGTCCATCAGTTCACTTCCGGTTTCCGGAACGATGTGCCAAACCGTGTAGAGAATGATGAACCCACGCCGAAACCGCCTAAGTGGTCGGCGGGCCCGAAATGATCCGGATCAAACAAGCTGAGCGATAAAGCAATGAAAGCGACGCATCCGGAGATGATGTCCACTCCGTCATGCCTGGCATCGACGATCAGGGCAGCGCTTTCTAGCCTCCTGGCGTAAGTGAATTTGGCTGCAGCGATGATACTCTTGATAACCGTCGAGGCGATCAACGGCCAGATCGCGAAGAATTCTCGACGATGCGTCGGGTCGCGGAGCGTCCGGACCGAACGATAACAGATGAATAATCCGGACGCGCCAGGAATGAGGCCCACGACCAGCCCGGCAATCGTTTCCGAGCGGCCGTGATCATAGGGATGCTCGGCATCAGCCGGCTGCGACGCTACGTGCAGAGCGAACAACACGATTCCTGAGGCGAACAAACCGCCGGCGTTCTCGATGCCGTCGGCGAACAGTGCAGCGGCGTGAGCGAGGTGGCCCACCGCGATCTTCGTCAGGGCCAGCAGGCCGCTGAGGATGATGCCGATCGTGGTTACGCGCTTCGCTAGTGCGAGCTTTTTGCTGCGACGGTCGTCCGGTTGGGCAATCAATGAAGCACGAAACATATATCCACCTCCGCAGCTCTTGGAAGGTTCCTTCGCGACGTATCGTAGGCGATGCGAGTTCGTCGGCGCTACGTGTCGTTTTGAGATTTCCGGTTCGTTGGTTAGAGGGATTTACGAAACGAGGGGTTTGGGAGGGGGATGCGGGGAATCCTGCCGGAGTGCAGATGCGGTGAGCACAAAGTGGGTTCTGAATCGAAGACTTGCGGGGGCAAAACTCAATCGAACCGCTGCCGCGGGAATTCCCATGCCACAGCAGAGGCAACCGTCGTCGGGAAGGGCAGTCGAACCGAGGTTGGCCGGACAGGACCGATGGGCGATCCGGTGAATCGGACAGGAGGCGCCGGTTTCCGCGGCGCTCATGGACGCGAATGGGTCAGCCCTGTCGAAACAGACGTAGTCGGCAGCGCCAGCCAGCAGCAGGAGGACGGCGACCACGCGTGAGATAGCAGAGCGCAACTCCTGCCATGATAACCGTTGACGAACTCACATCGGTCATCGAGGCCGCGCGGCTCAAGATGCAGGATTCTATTGCCGTTAGACCAGCAATGTAGGCCGCTCGATCCGGCTCGACAAATGGTCAACAATCCTTGCGATTCCACGCGCCAACGAACTGTGGGCGGGTCTCAACGACAGCCCTGTGGCCGTTATCGATACAACCTCTAACCCGAGGACGTTGGATCTGATCGCGGAGGCATTCAATCTCCTGAATCATCCCAACGTCACGCAGATCTCCCGTTTCGGAATCGGCGCAACACCTCAGCCGGGATTTCCGCAGCCGATCGCGGGCAACAGCACGTCGCACGCAATTCCCACTGGATTACGAATTTTAAGAACCAGCGTTTCAGAACGCCCTTCACTCGCTCTGCAGAAATTCAAATCGAGCAGTAGCCAGCGTGCTTTCAAAAAACCACGGTGAAATTCCCGTCAGGGCGCGCAAACGCGGCCACCAGACTCCAGGCTGGCACTCCGTCTGCTTGTCTGCTGATTCCCTGGGTCTGAAGAGTGGGGTCATACAATTGCCATTCGACCGTGCCACCTTTGGCCCAGGACATGTTGTCCGTCCACGCAAAGAGCGTTTCGCCATAGCGGTTCACCGCAAGGGCGGGGTACTTCCGGTTTTTCCCCGTACCGGGCGCCGCATTGGAACTACCGACTTTGTGAGTTCGACGATCAACCTTTCCAAAGAAGACCTGCTTCTCCGACTCCCACCCGGCGAGAACATCCTGACCGGCGTGAACGAGCGCGGCCGAACTCATCACGCACGCGCCGATATTCCAGGCAGCGACATCAGAACCGTGGAACCTTTGACCTCGATCAACTGATGACAGCAGGTACATGTCGCGATGCACCACCTCGGTTGCCGCGCGGAAGAGCAGATAAACCGTATCATCCACGTCCACAAAGGCCTTGCTTCCGCAGCAAACGCAAACTCCGGTTGGCTCATCAAACGCCACCTTTTCACCGGCGAATGATCTCCCGGCGTCGGTTGACTTTGCTAACCAGACACGGCGATTCGACTCGTCCTTTCCGTTTGGAGGCTGGGCGTGCCAGAAGACGAAAACATCATTCTGAGAATCGGCCGCGATGCTTGCTCCGTCAGCGCCCCAGGAAGCCTGATTCAGATGCTGTGACTTCTCAAAACGATCCCTGGCGTCGTTGAGGCGTGCATACAGCACTGGCCCGGAGTTCGAAGCGGCTCTGGGGAGCGCGGCCGCCGAGCCGATCCAGGCCACGTGGACGATTCCGTTCGCCCCGATCGCCATCTGACCGCCGCGGATATTGCCCGTAGCCATCGCGGTTCCCGGTTCATTGTTGACCCGAATCGGGGTCGAGAACGTTTTCCCATAGTCCCGCGACATGACGTAGTTCAGGTCGCCCTTTGCCGGATCGCCAGTGAAGTACAGCAGATGTACAACTCCGCCCCGTTCGACGATTTGCGGTTGGATACCTGAGTTAGGGACGCGAATCAGTTCTACGGAGGGTCGTTGTGTGCTGGCTTGGCCGGTCGTCGAGAGTAGTGCCGCCGCCGCGACCGCCGTGATCACCGCCAACAAGTAGTTTGCTGCCCGCATGTGTTTCAGCCCCACATTATCACCCCGTCGCGACAGGCCCGTCACGACCGGCCTTGGCAAGAATGTAATTAGTCGATATTGCGTCAATTTCGCGGTGAAGTGGATGACGCGTTCGCTCCATGCTCTCCATAAGTACGGTGAGGGAGCCGGTGCCTAAAATGCCTTAAGGGCTTGGCGTCATGAGAAGTCGTGCTCACAAAGGGTTTCCCTCCAGACGACGGCATCCGTCCTGTGGCAACACGCCGGGGAACTCAGTTGAATTTCAGGTATGATTGCTACTCTCGCGAAAATGACCGCCACTCGGATTACGCAGACAGCTGTCGTTTTGATTGCATTGACGGTCCCGCTTGCACCGTGCTTTGCGCAGAACCAAACGGCTGATTACGTCGGTTCCGCCGCCTGCAAGACCTGTCATCCGCAGATATACGCCCGCTGGAGCAGGACCCGCATGGCGAACGTCGTGCGCGACCCCAGAGAACATCCGGACGCGATCATCCCCGATCTATCGAAGGCTGACCCGGCAGTGGTCAAGTTCAAACTCGACGATATCGCCCTGGTGTACGGCAGCAAATGGAAACAGCGCTATTTCACTAGTGGGTCGTTTCAGTCAATTCGTTACCTTGATCCGGTGTTGCGGATCGGTGTAGGTCCAGCGGAAGGGCCGGGCTGACTTCGCATAGGCCCTGATGTATTTCATGAGCTTGCGGGACAGATCCGTAACGGAGGTGAACACACCGCGCGCAATAACGTCACGCTGGATTTTCGCGAACCACAGTTCCACCTGATTAAGCCACGAGGAGTAAGTCGGTGTGAAGTGGAGGCGCATGCGCGGATTCTCTTCAAGGAACTTCTGAACCCTCTCTGTCTTATGAGCCGACAGGTTATCCAGCACAATATGGATCTCCTGCGCCTTCGGAACGCTGGCCGCGATCTGGCCGAGAAAACCCACGAATTCTTCACTCGTGTGCCGCTTCGCCGTTTTGCCCTGCACCCTGCCGGTGCGCACCTCCAGAGCCGCGTACAGCGACAGCGTTCCGTGCCGGTAATATTCGAACCCATGCCGCTCTGCCCGACCCGGCGACATCGGCAGTACCGGATCCAGCCGATCGAGCGCCTGAATGGCGGTCTTCTCGTCGACGCAGAACACAGCCGCATGCTGCGGCGGATTCAGATACAGGGCGATGATGTCGGCCGTCTTCGTCTCGAAATCCGGATCGTTGCTGGCCATGTAGCGGTCCAGACGGTGTGGCTTCAGGCGGTTCTTCGCCCAGATCCGATGTACCGTGGCATAGCTGAGGCCCACCTCGGCGGCCATCTTCCGGCACGACCAGTGGGTACTCCCGTCGGCAGGTTTCTGCTGCGTCTTCCTTAATACCCGCGCCTGCACGGCAGGACTCACCCGGCGCGGACGACTGCCAACATGCCGAGCCTCCAGCCCGGCGATCCGATTCTGCTCGAAGCGAGCTTTCCAGCGTGCAACCGTGGGACGCGATGTTTTCAGTTCCGCTTCAATCCGGTTGTAGCTGACTCCGTCGGCCAGCGCCAGAATCAGTTTCGCTTTAAAAACGTCACCTGCCGGAAGCGTCCGCGATAAGGACCATCGCCTCAGTTCCTCGCGCTCCTCTTCTGTCAACTGGATCACTGCCTGCCAGACTCTCATAACGGGCCAGGCGTTTTCCAGAGTCAAATGGTTACATTATGAGAGAAACACTTTACTAGAGTCGGCGATGACTACTTCCCGCTTGGTGCGCAGTGGGATGTCGAGCATAAGAAATGGTCCCCATACTTCGTCAGACCAGGAACCGATTGGTGGACATCCTTCTACCCCGAAGACAATATGAAGCGGCCCACCGGTCCGACGTGCGATGGCTGCCATTCCGTCAACTACAACGTAAACACAAAGACGGTTACTGAGTGGAATGTTGGCTGCGAGAAATGCCACGGACCCGGCAGTGAGCATGTGAAACGTCCAAGCCAACTGAACATTGTTAATCCGGCTCGGCTGGACTCAGTCGATGCGACGAATACCTGCGTTCAATGCCATTCACAGGGACGCCCCCTCACTGCGCCCGCGCAGGGGAAAGCGTACGATTGGCCGGTCGGTTTCCAGATGGGAAAGCATCTTGAGGACTACTGGCAACTTGAAGATCACAAGCTCGGCGAAACCACGTTCACGCATTTTGCCGACGGCACCGCCCATAAAAATCGTATGCAGGGAAACGATTTCGTCCAGGCCGTCATGTATCGTCGCGGCATCTCCTGTAATTCGTGCCACGACGTTCACGGTACGGAGAACAACGCAGACCTGATCAAGCCTGGAAGCCTGATGTGTCTGGAGTGCCATGGCCCAAGTTCGCCGAACGGTCCCCACGCGGCGAGCATTGAGGCTCACACTCATCACAAGCCTGGAAGCGCCGGAGACGATTGCCTCGCCTGCCATATGCCGAAAATCGAACAGACACTGCCGGACGATTTTGTCCGGAGCCACACCTTCGAATTCATAACGCCCGCAATGACCGAACAGTACAAAATCCCCAGCCCCTGCACGTCGTGTCATGCCGACAAGACCACCGCGTGGGCGAAGGAGACGCTCAGAAGTTGGCGCGATCGGTCACCCTGGCGAGACGCTCAATAGATAGCCCGACACAAGGGCGCCGCGTGTTAGACGCACGTCTATTGGCCGAGATCGAGCCTTCCCCTCTTTGGCCCGAGGGCAAAGATCTTGTTGATGCGCGCGTTTGAGCAATCACTGATCCCGACAAGGTGGGGATACCGCGCCGCCCATTTTGTCGTGAACTTCGGTATCGAGACCTACTCCTGCACCATCAACGTCGCCATCGCCGAACTTCCCTGATACGTCGCCGTGATGGTGACCGTCGCGGGCACAGCCACTTCCGGCGCATAGATCGTGAAAGTGGTCGATGTCGCGCCGGCAGCTACGGTTACAGTCGCCGGCGCCGTTGCTGAGTGCGAGTTGGATGACAACGTTAATACCGCTCCCCCCGCCGGCGCGACCTGAGACAATGTCACGGTTCCCGTCACCGTGCCGCCTGCCGGTACCGTCGATGCATCGAGCGTCAGGCTCTGGATCGTCGCCGTTGGCGCGCCGTTCTGAACGAACGTGTACAGCGTCTGCGTCCCCGCCACTCCGTCCAAACTGAATGTCACCGGAACTGCGTCGCTTGAAGGGATGCTCGGCACTACGGCGTTGAATTGATACAACCCGACGGCATCCGGAGCCAGCCCGTCATAGGTCGCCGAAGCTACCGTGGAGCCGAACTTGATCTGGAACGACCCGGTCAACATATTCGCCTGCTGCACCACCTGCCCGGCCGCGATACTCGGTGCCACGGCGCCGAAGCCTACGCCGTAGATCGTGATCGTGTCGCCCGGGACTGCGCGGCGCGAGTCTACGCCGGCGATCGCTCCTGGCGGCAGCGCGTAGGATCCGTCGGTGAACTGCGCAACCACGTACTGTTGGCCGTTGAGGCTGAAGGAGGACGGCGACAACAGTCCTGGCTCTGCCGCCACGACGTTGACGCTGTAGGGGCTACTCTGCCCTGCAGCCGTAGTGACGACGACGGACTGCGGGCCTGTCGCCACATTGGATGGGACCTGAGCGTTCACTTGTCCCAGGCTGATGTAGGCGACGAAGGCCGACTGTCCGCCGACGGAAACCTGGGTGCCGTCAAGAGTCGTCGGAGCGGTGGTG
>DATFSM010000071.1:0-28056 GCA_035262625.1 Bryobacteraceae bacterium | reverse complement strand
CGTACTGATGCGTCTCGGCATGGGAGTCATGAAGCGGGGCATGCCTGCATGGCTGGTGAAGATCGTGCCGGATGCTCCGAGCATTGCGGCGCGATTCGGAGGCGATTTCGATCTCCTCTGCACCGCTGGCGGGAACAGGCTATGGAAACTGGTTCTGAACCTGGCGCTGGGCGGCAGGTTTTTCGGTCTCAATCCGCATGACTACTTCGGGAACGAGTATTACGCCGACGTGCCTTACCGGATTGACAACGGGCGCATGCGCGTGTGGCTTCGGCTGGCGCCTGACGGCTCCTCTCTGGCGGGGGAGACACGCGAAGAGGGCCTGACCCGCGCCGTATCGGAGCGCCGCGTGGTTCGACTGGAAGCGCAGCGCGCGGGAAATCGGCGCGAGCCATTCGTCCCGTTCGCGGAGATCCGGTTTGAGGAAGAGCTGGAAATCGATCAGGAAGCTCTGCATTTCGATCCGTTCGAGGGACGCGGATTCGAGCCATACGGATACCTGACAGCACTCCGCCGCAGCGTCTATCCGGCGAGCGCAGGCGCACGACCTGCAACGAACATCCAGCGGGCAGCACGTGAAAGAGAGCCTTTTTCAAGAAGGCTGGCGAGATATCTTGCGCTCGATCCGGCTATTCCGTTCGGGGGAGGAAGTGCGATGAGTACCGAAAACCGTCGGCATTCCGCGCTGAAGATCGCGGGCGTGATTGCCCTCGTACTCTTTCTGGCGGCCAGCGCGTATGCGGCAGTTCGATTCACCCGCGATCAGCCCGTCGAATACAAGGACGATCGCGATCACTTTCTGCACGGCTCCACGGGGGGCGAACGCACGATGGGCATTCCCTACTGGTTCTGGATCGCGCTGCCCGAACTCTTCTCAGAGTATCTGCCCGATCACAAGCCCGGCCGCGGCTATCAGTCTTTCGGGATGATCTACGAAAGCGGAGCCGATCCCAAATACGCTTTGCCCATGGGCGTATCGAGGCGAAACGTGCGAGGCATCGACGTGGTTTACCTGAATTGCGCGGTATGCCATGTGGGCACGGTTCGCGACGCCCCGGGATCGCCGCAGCGCATCATCGCCGGAATGCCTGCCCATACGCTGGACCTAGGAGCGTTCGAGACCTTTCTCACGACCATACCGCTGGACCTGAAATTCGTTCCGCAGCGAATGATGGACCAGATCGACGCTATGCAGAGCGATCCGCATCGCATCGCGGACAAGCCGGACTATATCAATCGGCTGATCTTCAAATACTATGCGGTCTATCTGATGCGCGAGAAGATGTTATTCCTGCGGCAGCGTCTCGCTTTCATCCCCGCGCGCACCTGGGGACCCGGCCGCGTGGACACATTTAACGCGCCCAAGGCGCTGCTCAACTTCCCCATGGATAAGGCCGATCCGCGGGAAACGGTGGGCAATGCTGATTTCCCCTCGATATGGAATCAGGAGCCGCGCGAGGGCATGCAACTGCATTGGGATGGCAACAACACGTCGGTCAACGAGCGGAATTTATCGGCGGCGTTCGGCACAGGCGCTTATCCGCCGACCCTCGATGCTCCACGCGTGTTGCGGACGGCTCGCTGGCTGCTGACGGCGAAGCCTCTGCCATACCCGTACCCGATCGATTCCGCCCTGGCGCAGCAGGGCTCGCAAATCTATGCCGAGTACTGCCAGAATTGCCATGGCGCTCGCGAGGTTCCATTCAAGACAAATCCGCAGCAGCGAGTGGGAACAGTAGATCCGATCGGCCATATTAAAACCGATCGAAACCGGCTCGATTCTTACACGTGGCAGCTGGCCGCAAACCAGGGCACTCTCTACGCGGGATACGAGCGCGAATGGGGCTTCAACAAGGATTACCCGCAACGCTTTTCTCACTTCCGCAAAACTCAGGGCTACGCAAATGCGCCCCTGGATGGAATCTGGCTCCGCGCGCCTTACCTGCACAACGGGTCTGTTCCGAATTTGCGAGAACTGCTCTCCCCGCAGGAGAAACGCAGCAAGGTCTTTTACCGAGGGAACGACGTCTACGACCCGCAAAATGTCGGGTTCGTCGCGAGCGTCGCCGAGCAGAATGGAAACAGATACTTCCTGTTCGACACAACTATGAGAGGCAACGGAAACCAGGGGCATGAAGGTGAAGAGTACGGAACGAATCTTCCTGAGAATAAGAAAAGCGCTTTGATCGAGTACCTGAAGACCTTCTGAAAGCGTATGAAAATAGCGCGCATAACGGCAGTTCTGGCGTTGATCATTGTAGTGGCTGGGGTGATCGTGTGGTGGGACAAGATGTACCGCGAACTGGCCCAGCCGGCGTCCATTACTGATTCGGCGCGCCATCAATACCTGTACGGTTCAGTCGGCGCCGAAGCGTCTGCGGGCATTCCTTACTGGATCTGGCTGGCGCTGCCGCGCATCTTCCCGGAATATATGCCCGCAACGGGCGGCTATCTTGCGCTGGGCCTTTCGTGGGAGGAGACGCGGGAAATGCCGGCAGGACTGTCGAAAAAGAGAGTCGGATACGTGCGGGTGGCCGGCAACTGCGCGCTCTGTCATGCGTACTCCAAATCGAATGGGTACGATTATGCGCCGACGCTCGTTCCAGCATCGACCGGTCATACTGATGCGCTCCAGAGAATGCTGAAGTTTTATCGCGATTGCGCCAATGATCCGCGCTTCAACGCGGACAACATCCTTGATGAGGTGAATATGGCGACCAAGCTATCGCTGCTCGACAAGCTGATCTATCGCTACATTCTCATTCCCCGGACGCGAGCAAGGTTCCTTTCCCAAAGCCCCGCCATCGTCGATGCGGAGCTCTGGAGACATGCGCAGGACCCTCGTTCAGGCGACTACCGTCCGCGCATGCAGCGCTTAGTAAACGGTCTTGAAGGCACGGAGCGGAGCGCATTGGAGACATATCTCGCGCAACTTCATTAGCGAGCGTGCCAGGGATTCAAGTGGCAGACGTTAGGACAGATTGGTCAGTCATCGTTGAGCTGGCCGGCATCGACGAGAGCGACCGGCGGCGCATACTCCGCTCACACAGGGAAGCCGGATTCGATTTCTCACAGCCACGGAACGTCGCCGACCGCGCAACCCGGGACAGGCTGGATATCGCGCTGGGTGAGATCGGCAGACTCGAACTACTGGCCGAGACGGGGGGCGACAAGGGTTACGGGACGGCAATCCCGGGATTCGCTCAATTGATAGCAGAGTCAGCTTCGTTCCACCATTACCTGGACACCTACCTGTACTTCAAAATTCGTTTCGCGGCGGGCCGGCTCAATCTAACGCCACCGTCCAATCGCGATTGCAACGAAACATTGCCCCTGTTGCCTCCGCCGCCTGACCTGCCGAATGCAGGCGCGGAGTCGGCTTCGTTCCTCGCGCTTGAGCGCTCGGAAGAGATGAAAATTGCGCTTGGATTTCTGGATGACTATTTCGAGCAGCCCCATGAGGCCGGAGCATTCGAATTATGGCTTCGCGGTTTGCTGCCGACGCCGCAGAATCCTACGCGTTTCCAAACCGTGGCGCGTGGTTTGTTCGCCTGGGCGAAACAGCGCGCGGATTTCTATGCGAATCTGGAGCGGCGAAGCCAACCTGCGCGGGTTGAGCAATTGCTCGAAGGAGAGGTTCGCGAAGGCGACTGGCACGCGCGCAATCCTCTGGCAGCCCGCTGCGGAGTCATCGACTACTATTGGCTCGCCCGGCTATTACGGGCGGAGGTTTCACCCCGCGGGGGTGTCCGATATGTCGATCGTTCCTGGCTTTCGTACCTGCCGGGTCTTGCCAGTCGCCCGGAGGACGCCGGGACACCGCCGTTTGATGCGCGGGAGATGCGCCGCATCGAGGCGATTTTGCGCTCGGCGTTTGACTTCGCGGGCGAGTTGATCGAGAACGCCATCGAAATTGCGGAGTATGGCGCGAGGAAAGCGGCGGATCCGGAAGGCTTCAGGGCGCGTCCGGCCGCCACATGCGACTGGAGATCCGCCTACGATTGCGAACTTGACGACATTGCCAGACAGCGCGAACTGCGCACCGTCCGCGATCCCTCCCCTCGTAATGAGGCGGCTCGCGAAACGGGCGCCGCTCTTAAGGCAGACAGATACTGGAGCAAACGCATCCTCACCGGCGCGCATGAGGAGAATCTCTTTGGCATTGCGTTGTCCGGCGGCGGAATTCGAAGCGCAACATTTTGCCTGGGAATACTCGAGCGGCTGAAGGATCTGGATCTCCTCCGCAAGGTCGATTATCTTTCGACAGTTTCGGGCGGAGGGTACATCGGTTCGTGGCTCACCGGAAACGTGAGACGGACGCACTACTGGCTCAGCCCCATGACCTCCTGGGATGAATCGATCGCTCACCTGCGCCGGTATTCACGCTACCTTGCGCCGCGGTCTGGCCTGCTGAGCGCCGACACATGGGTCATGTGGGGCACCTGGGTTCGAAACGCTTTTTTGATCCAGTTGACCGCCTTGACGTGGATGTGCGCGCTGCTTCTGCTGTTCATCGCGGGCAAAGCAATCTTCGATCTTGCGGCTGGCCCGATGTGGGACGCCGGACTGGTGGTGATTGTCATTCTGCTGGCAGGAAGCATCAGTTTTTATCTCCTCGGGCGGCGCACAGGCCTGATTCTGAAGGGCCGTCAACACCTGGGAATGGTGTTAATGGCGTGGTTCGGATCGTTCATTGCCTGCGCCCTGTTCTGGCACGGAGCCGCGGGAATGCGCAGCTACTCGTCCATATTCAAATCGGCCTGGGCCGAATGGCCGTGGCCGATCCCGGCTGTGCTCGTCATTGCCATGATGATCATGGCGCTGGTATCCCTGCAAAAGGACCCAAACCGGTTTGATTTCTCGCCGAGCCTGTCTTCAGCCGGCATCGGCGTGCTCGGATTGTTCGTGGGGTATCTCGGGCTGTGCGGCGTACTTTACCTGTTTGGCGCGTGGGCGGGCGTCGACGAGGGTCGTTACGGCTGGCACGCCTACCTGCTCGGACCCGGGATGGTCATGCTCGCGATGAGCATTTCCGTGCTGATCTTTATCGGCCTGGCCGGAACCGGATCCGCCGACTGGCGCCGCGAATGGTGGACGCGATTCGGTTCGTGGCTCACGATGTTCGGAGCCGCATTCGTGGCCGCTGGCTGCGCGGCTGTCTTCGGCCCGGTGCTGATGGGGAGACTATTTCGCGCAACGGATTGGCCCAACGTGAAATGGGGCGCGTTGGTGACCTGGATCGCATCGACAGTCGCAAGCCTTGTTGCGGGGAATAGCAGCAAGACCAGAGGCAATGGAGAGAGCAGCTCGCGCGTGCTCGAAATAGTGGCGCGTGTCGGGGCGATCTTGTTTATCGTTGGCGCCGTGCTCTTCAGCGCCACTCTTCTGCGTTACCTCTTATTCGAGATCTGGCTGGATCCCGGGGATGCGCGGAAACCATGGTGGATCAAGCTGCAACTAGTTCAGGACCAGCAGTGGGCCATATCCTTTTCGCTCCTGGCGCTGGTTCTCTGCGGACTGCTTTTTTCATGGCGCTTCAACCTCAACATTTTCGGGTTGAATCAGTTCTATCGAAACCGGCTCGTGCGTTGTTATCTGGGCGCTACCCGCTGGGTTCCCGGTTGGCGGAAGCCGCGGGCCTTTATCGGATTCGATGATGCCGATGACCTGAAGCTCTCTGATCTGCGATACGAAACCGCGTATTGCCAGGAGAAATTCCGCGGACCTTTTCCTCTGATCAACTGCTCCCTGAATCTGGGCGGCAGCTCTGATTTACAGGTTCATACGCGGCAGAGCGCCTCGTTCACGCTCACGCCGCTGCACTGCGGGGCCAGCCGCGTCAACGTAGGTTACTCTCCCGTCGGCTTGCAGAGTGGCCTTGGAGAACCGGTGACTCTCGGCCAGGCCGTGTCGATTTCCGGCGCCGCGGCCAGCCCGAACATGGGATACAGCACGTCGCCGCTGGTTTCGATTCTGCTGACGATATTCAACGTCCGGCTGGGGTGGTGGTTCCCGAATCCCGGAGCTTCCCGCAACCGGCTGACTGGAAGGGACTTGCCTTCCTTCAGCCTTCGATATCTGCTTGCGGAGTTTTTTGGGCTCGCGGATGAGAAGAGCCGGTTCGTCAACCTTTCCGACGGCGGTCACTTTGAAAATCTGGGCATCTATGAACTGATCCGCAGACGCGCGAAGGTCATTATTGCGTGTGACGGCGAGTGCGATTCCGATCTCAACTTCGGCAGCCTCGGCAACGTCATCCGAATCTGCGACACAGATTTCGGAGCGAAGATCGACATTGACGTCCATTCGATCCGAAAGCAAAGCAACGGTTCGAGTCTGAGCCACTGCGCGGTCGGGCGCATTACCTACAGCAACGGCAGTCTCGGTTACCTGATCTACCTAAAGTCGTCGATCACAGGCGATGAGGAAGTGGGGATTGAACAATACCGCGCGGCGCACCCGACGTTCCCGCATCAGTCGACGGCCGACCAGTTCTTTACCGAGGACCAGTTCGAGGCCTATCGGCGTCTGGGTTATCACATCGCGACCCAGACGTTTCGAGGCGCGGAGAGCGAAACCAACCCGGTTTACATCGCCGAACGGTTGTTCGATGGGTGGGCTCCTTCCGGCGTCAGCACGCAGTCCCTGGTAGACCACGCGCGCGCTCTCGGTAGCATTTGGGAACGCTTTCGCCAGTCGCGCTCGCTTGACCTGCTGCTGCATGAATTGATGGCGAATTCACCGGCGCCGCCATTTACCGGGACACTGCCGCCGGAGGAATTGTGCGCGTGCCTCGAACTCCTGCAGTTGATGGAAAACGTATTTCTCGATTTGCGTCTCGATGATTTCTGGGATCATCCCAACAACCGCGGCTGGGCAATGCTGTTCACCATGTGGGCAAAAAGTTGGAGGGTGCGCGCTGCCTGGGCGGTGGGCCGCCGTTCTTTCGGCATTCGCTTCGAATACTTCTGCGGGGAGCGGCTGGGGCTGCCGATAGACCGGCCAGTGGTGAGAGTGTGATTCCGGCCCGTTCGATCAGTTCTTTCCGCGGCGCAACCGCCTGATGTGTCTGATCTGAACGGTGGGAATTCGGATCACTACTGTCCATCGTGTCGGACTTCAAGCGCACAGTAACGTCCCGCTTGAGCTGAGGCTCCCTTTTTGGCGGGTGTTATCATGCACGCGAGGCTTGCGCCGAAGTGGCCCTATCCAAGCTGGCATTCCTGCACACAAGCCACGTCCTGATCCCGCTCTTCTCTAAGCTGGCGTCGGAAATCATCCCCGAGGCGCCGGTATTCCACCTTACCGATGAGTCGCTCATACGGAACACCATCGCGGCGCAACGGCTCACCAAAACGACCATAAGGCGTCTGGTGAACATGATTGAAAGCGCGCACGACGCGGGAGCGGACGCGGTAATGGTCACCTGCTCCTCCATCGGGCCGGGCGTGGCGGTCGCCCGTATGCTCTTCGATTTCCCCGTACTTCGAGTCGATGAACCCATGGCCCGGGCTGCAGTCCATATCGGCGGGCGTATCGGCGTCGCTGCTACGCTTCGCACAACTCTCGAGCCGACGATCGCGCTGGTCGAGCAGACGGCGGCGGAAGAGAATCGCGAGATTGATATCGTTCCCTCGCTTGCCGAAGGCGCCTTCGAAGCCGTTATCGCTGGAGATGTTGAGCGCCACGACGCGCTGCTCATCGAATCTCTCAGCAAATTACGTTCATCCGCGGACGTGATTGCGCTCGCCCAGGCGTCCATGGCCCGTGTTATCCCTCAGCTTCCGGCCGGCGGTCCACCGATCCTTTCCAGCCCGGAACTCGCGGTGCGCCACGCTCGCAACATTCTCGCCGGCTCGCGGGAAGCGGCGCTGGCCGGCTGATCCCCGGCGCTGATATTCTCGTGCGTTGATCAGGCGCCGCCGCATACTCCTGCTTCTCATTGCGCTGGCGATGGTCACGTTCCTCGATCGCATCGCCATCGCATCCGCCGGTCCCCGGATTCAGCAGGCCCTCCGGCTTTCACCCGATCAGTGGGGCTGGGTGCTCGGGGCGTTTATTCTGTCCTACGGTCTTTTCGAGATCCCCGCCGGCGCCCTCGGCGATCGTAACGGTCCGCGCAACGTGCTCACCAGAATTGTGATCTGGTGGTCGGCTTTCACCGCGCTTACCGGAGCCGCCTTCTCCTTCGCGCCGCTTGTCGCGATTCGATTTCTCTTCGGCGCGGGCGAAGCGGGAGCCTACCCGAACATGGCCGTCGTCACCGCCCGATGGTTCCCGGTCAAGGAGCGCGCGCAGGCGCAGGGTTTCATTTGGGGCGCGAGCCGTCTCGGCGGCGCGCTGGCGCCCCTCCTTGTCGTCCCATTGCAAGCGTGGATTGGCTGGCGTCAGACCTTTGTCGTTTTCGGAGCTATAGGCGCGCTTTGGGTCATCGCATGGCGCGTCTGGTATCCCACATCCGAACCGGCAAACCAGCCGCTTCACGCGATGGCGCCGTACGGCCGCTTGCTGCGGGCAAAGCAACTCTGGCTCATTGTCGTTATGTACTTCTGCTACGCCTGGGGCTCCTGGTTCTTTTTCGGTTGGTTCCCTGTGTGGCTGGTGAAGGGCGCCGGCTTCAGCGAAAGCGAAATGGCCGTCTTCTCGGCTTTGCCTTTCGTGCTTGGCGCCGCAGGCAATGTCGCCGGCGGGTTTCTCAGCGATCGAATGGTCACAGTTTACGGGGTGAAGGCCGCTCGTCGCGTAGTGGGAAGCACTGCGCTCATTGCCTCCGCGCTGCTTCTTCTGCTGATGTCCGTCACCCACAATCACGCGGCGATCGGCGCGTTTTCGTCGCTGGGATTCGGCATCGCCGATCTGATGCTTCCGACGGCCTGGGCCCTTTGCCTCGATATCGGCGGCGATCATGCAGGCTTTGTCACAGGCGTGATGAACTCCGCCGGGCAGTTCGGCGGATTTGTATGTTCCGTTTTGTTCGGCTATGTCGTACAGTCGACTGGCAGCTATCAGACTCCGCTGAGGGGCGTAGCGGCAATGGTGCTCATCGCCGCCCTTCTGTTTACCCGCATCGACGCGAGCCGCCCGCTACTCGAGCCGAGCGACGAAGTAACGCGTTCGGCCTGATATCATCGCTCGCGAAATGAGCGGCGAGCGGGTCTACGCGCGTTACTGGATCGAAACGGGCCTTTCAGCCGAATATGCGGCGGAGGTGATGGCGGGTGAGCAATCCACCGGCACGTTCATCAAGGTCCCCGGTGAAACCGATGCGCTTCGTGAGCAGCACGCCGCGCGCGTGGAAAAAATCGAAGAACGGGAATCATCGGATCGGCCTTCCCTGCCGGGCGCGGCTCTTTCCAAATCACAACCGCCGCTATACCACCGTGCGGAGGTCACGCTTTCCTGGCCCATCTCGAATATGGGTCCGTCCTTGCCCAACCTGCTTGCCACGGTTGCGGGCAATCTCTTCGAACTGAAACCGTTTTCCGGATTGAAACTGCTGGATGTCACGCTCTCTCCGGCATTTCTCAGCCGATATCAGGGGCCGCAGTTCGCCGTCTCGGGGACGAGGCGCTTCACCGGCGTTTCCACCGGCCCGCTCATCGGGACCATCATTAAGCCAAGCGTCGGTCTTACTCCCGAAGCCACTGCGGCCAGCGTCGAAGCGCTCGTCGAAGGCGGCATCGATTTCATCAAGGACGATGAGCTTCAAGCGGATGGCCCGCATTGCCCATTCGCCGATCGCCTGCGCGAAGTCATGAAGGTAATCAATCGCCATGCGGAGAAGACCGGCCGCAAGCCGATGTACGCCTTCAACATCACAGGCGAGATCGATGACATGCTGCGCCGCCACGACGATGTCGCGGCGGCTGACGGTACCTGCATCATGGTGAGCATGAACAGCGTCGGACTGCCCGCGCTGGTTGCGCTCCGGCGGCATTCGCAGCTCGCGATCCATGGACATCGGAACGGCTGGGGAATCTACGACCGCTCGCCGGCCATAGGAATGAGCTATATCGCTTACCAGAAGTTCTGGCGCATGGCGGGCGTCGATCACATGCACGTCAACGGCATCGATAACAAGTTCTGCGAGAGCAACGAAAGCGTAATCGCCTCGGCGAAGGAGTGTCTCAGGCCCATGTTCGCGCCGCCTTTGCCCGGCTGCGAAATCATGCCGGTCTTCTCGTCCGGTCAGACGGCGCGGCAGGCGCCCGATACCTGGCGCGCGCTCGCCACAACGGATCTGATCTTCGCCTGTGGCGGCGGCATCATGGGTCACCCGAACGGTGTCGCCGCCGGCGTACGCAGTCTGCGACAAGCATGGGACGCCGCCGTTGGCGGCATCCCTCTTCCCGACTTTGCGCAAAGTCACCCTGAGCTCGGAGCGGCCCTTCGAAAGTTCGCCTGATGGCGCTCCTCTTCGCTTACTACGGTGATGACTTCACAGGCTCAACCGACGCGCTCGAAGCGCTCTCGGTCCATGGCGTCCGCACCGTCCTGTTTCCCGGTATTCCCTCTGAAGGGCAGCTCGAGAAATTCAGGGACTACGACGCAATCGGCATTGCGGGCGAAAGCCGCAGCTGCAGCCCCGAGTGGATGCGTGAAAATCTGCCGCGCATCTTCGGGTTTCTGCGTTCACTCGGCGCCCCGGTTACGCAATATAAGGTCTGCTCCACCTTCGATAGTTCTCCGGAGATTGGGAATATCGCGGTCGCGATGGCGATCGGACGCGAAGTCTTCGGGTCCGAATGCGTCCCAGTTGTGGTGGCAGCGCCGCATCTCGGGCGGTACGTTCTGTTCGGGAACCTTTTCGCCGCGCAGAGTGGATCTACCTACAGGATCGATCGCCATCCCACGATGAGCCGCCATCCTGTTACCCCCATGCATGAAAGCGATTTGCGGCGGCATCTTGCCGCGCAGGGCGCCGGCGGTGTGGATCTTATCGACGTGCTTGCGCTTACCGGATCCAAACCATGCGCTACATCCGACCATGCGTCCACAGTCGTATTCGATGGGCTTGATCGACGTACCGAATCAGAAACCGGCCGAATCCTCTGGAGCCGGCGGGCGTCATTCCCATTCATGGTCGGCAGTTCGGGTCTGACGCACGCGTTGATGCATCACTGGCGGGAAACCGGCCGGATCGCGTCCGAGTTTCACCCGCCGCAAGCCGCGCCTGTCGACCGCCTCCTGGTCGCCAGCGGCAGTTGTTCGCCCGTTACGGAAGATCAGATTCGAAGCGCCGAACGCGCTGGGTTTGAGGCATTCTCTGGCCTCGATATAAGCCGCGATGAGCTTCTCGGCAGAGTGCTCGGCTCGCTGGGGCGAGGCAGAAGCGTCATCATTTATTTGGCTCTCGGACCCGCGGATGTGAAAAGCTCGCTCGGCGGCGAGCAACTGGGACAATACCTCGGAGACCTGATGAGGGACATCGTCCTGCAATCGGGCGTAAGGCGCGCAATTATCGCGGGCGGAGATACTTCAAGCCACGCTGTGACTCGGCTCGGCATCACAGCGCTCACCTTCGCTGCAGTCATGGCCCCGGGCGCTCCTCTCTGCCGCGCCGAATCGGATGTGTCCGGCATGGACGGCCTGGAACTCGTACTGAAAGGCGGGCAGGTGGGAAGTCGGGACTTCTTTGAAGAGGTCAGGAAAGGACGAATATGAAGACGATTGCTCTTTTGGGCGCCGGCGGCAAGATGGGCTGCCGTATAGCGGACAACCTGCGCAAAACCGACTGGGATGTGCGCTATATCGAGGTCAGCGAGCGCGGCTGCGCGGCCCTTGCTGAACGAGGGCTCCAAGTTGTAAGCCCCGAGAAAGCGCTGCCCGAGAGCGATGCCGTTATCCTCGCGCTTCCGGATAACCGGATCAGACAAATCACGCACTCACTCGATGCGCACTTCCGGCCCGGCACGATGCTGATCGCGCTCGATATCGCCGCGCCTCTCGCAGGCGATCTGCCGGCCCGCGATGACCTGACCTATTTCGTAACGCACCCCTGCCATCCCTCCGTCTTCGGCGGCGAAACGGATCCGGTGGCGCAGCATGATTTCTTTGGCGGAACGGCGGCGAAGCAGAACATCGTGTGCTCTCTCGTGCAGGGCCCGGAGGAAGCGTATGCCGCCGGTGAACGAATCGCGCGCGTTATATATGCCCCCGTCGCCGCATCGCACCGTTGCACTCCGGAGCAGATGGCGATCCTCGAACCGGTGTTATCGGAAACTGTCCTCGGAACCTGCCTCACCATCGTCGGCGAAGCCATTCAGGAAGCCGTGCGGCGCGGCGTACCGGAACCAGCCGCGCGCGAGTTCATCCTGGGTCACCTGAAGGTCGAGCTTGGCATCGTTTTTCGGCTGTTTCCCGGCGCGACCTTTTCCGATGGCGCCCTGAAGGCAATCGAGGATGCCAAGCGCGTGTTATTTCGCCCGGATTGGAAACGCGTCTTCGAGCGCGACGAATGGATGGAAAGTATACGCCGCATCACCAGCCCACCTCAGCATTAAAACACCGCGTCACGCCGCCGTGACGTCAATATCCCAGCCAAGCCCGGGCGTCTCGGAGGGGCGCACGTAGATCCCGTCAGGTCCGCGCGTGACGTGATACTCTTCCTCGAACTTTTTATAGACCGCATCCGGTCCGCCGGGCGCCGGCATGAACGTTTCCGCCCATGGACTGTTCGTGGTCGCCATGATGAAGTGGACGGAATCGAATGCTCCGCCGCCATGCGGAATCACCGGAATGTCGTAAGCCGCGGCCAGCGCGCCAATGCGCCGCAGTTCCGTCATCCCGCCGCACCAGTGGATATCAGGCTGCCAGATATCTGCTGAACGATGCTCCAGCAGTTGCCGGAACCCATATCGCGTATATTCATGCTCGCCTGTCGCCACGCGAATGGGCCGAATGATGTTTCGAATCCGTCCAAATCCCTCGTAATCGTGCGGTTGGAGCACCTCTTCCATCCAGTACGGGCGATGCTGCGCCACCATCTGCGCAAGATCCACCGTGTAATCCTGCGTGAACGCCATATAGCAGTCGAGCATGATGTCGCCATCCTGCCCCACCATCTCGCGCGTCTTCGCAACAAGCTCGGTATTCTTCTTTAGACCCTCGCGGCCGTCCGCGGGCCCGAACGGCATCGCCAGCTTCACCCGCTTGTAGCCGAACTTAAGGTGCTGCTCGATGTCGTTGCCCGTACAATAGGCTGGAATCCGCACCTTGGTCTCCCCGCCGAGCAGCTTGTAAACCGGCATCTGCAGCGCATTCCCCACCAGATCCCACAAAGCCAGATCGACGCCGCTGATCGCGTTGATCGCGATGCCGTCGCGGCCATAAGGCATGCTCGAGCGCCACAGAATGTCCCAGAGCCGTTCGATATCGAACGGGTTTTCGCCCATCAGCAGTTTGGTGAAATGCTCCGTCACCACCTGACCGCCGCCAGCGCCGCCGCTGCCATAGCCTTTCACGCCCTTATCGGTCGATATCTCAACCGTGAAACCGCCGAGCTTTCCGGGGTCCGGATTCCACAATGACCGCGTCGGCTTATATCGCGGGTAGATCGACATCGGATTCGCCACTTCCACGCCCTGCGTCGACCATGAGCCGGGCGCGGGCGTGTATTCCGGCGCCGGATGTTTCGGTCTCGTTCTCACGAGACGCACGCCCGTAATTCGGAGATCCTTTTCCGATGCGAATGGCAGCGCGGGCAAACCGAGAAGGCCCGCCGCCGAAAGCCCACCGGTTTTGAGAAACGATCTTCGGTTCATGAATGCCGCTCCGAGGCCGGAATGCCCGCCATTCTATTCCGATCGGCTGGTGAATGCAAAAGACAACTCGTAATTGGGATTAACGAGGCGTTTCCTCAGTGGTGTTCGGGCTGATTAAGCGCGATCCTGATCGCTTCTCTTCGCTGATACAAACGAAACGATCCGTCCGCCTGTTGCCGCTCCACCAGCACGCGCAGGGGAAAGCACCCCAGCGTTGGCGCCAGCCATCCTGTGAGCCTCACACCCCCCGGAGTAACCACACGCATTTTCGACGCAGAGTAACCCAGAACCGTATCCTGCCCGACGGCAAACTCATTTCGACAACCCGACTTCAACATGTCCGCTCTATTGCCGACCATCCACCCCCCTTCGTGCTGCACGCACAAATCGTCGGAGCACAAATTGATCAGCAAGGGCGTCTGGAGGGACTCGGGTCCCCCGAAGAAAAACGTGAGTTTCATCGCAATCAGAATCTTGAAATCGTGCAGCGAATCCTCTACCTGCGCCCGAAGAGTTCCCATCGGATCTCCGGGAAGAGTTCGCGACAGGAACGTCTCACTCCCGTTTCGGCTGTACGAACTCGCGAGCATCCGAACTATCCCCGCAGCCGCCGAGTCGTAGATTATGTATTCCGTATCGACCGTATAAGGCGGAGGTGGCGTTGGCGACATTTGGGGAAACGCGCGAATCGCGAGCGTGACAGCCGCGGCGGCTCCGGCAAGCGCAAACCAGGCTCCGATGCGTGGCCGCGCGCGCCGATTTCGCGTCCGAAAACCCTCCCGCAAAGAGCGCTCTAAGGTCGGCGGAACCGCCGGCGTCTTCCATTGATCCAGCAATCGATCCAGTTCCAGATCCGTCATCGCCCTTCCCCTCGCTTATTGCCCAGTTCCGGCGCGTAGTCCGCCAGCATCTCCCGCAGTCCCTCCCGAGCACGCTGCAGCCGCGACTTCACGGCCCCCAGGTCGGCGCCCACAACCTCGGCTATATCCGCCAGAGCCATCTGTTCGTAATGCGTCAGAATCAGAACTTCGCGCTGCATCTGCGGCAACCGCGCCACCGCCGCGCTTACCAAATCACCCACCTCGGCGCGCAGCAACTCGCGCTCCGGGGTAGAGGTATGGCGTCCTTCAACCACACCGCTGTCGCGCGGCGCTCGCTTCAGAGCCTGATTCCGCACCACACCGAAAAGATATGTCCGAACAGGGGCGCGTTTCGCGTCATACGAACACTCCGGACGCAGCAATTGCAGGAAGCATTCCTGCACCAAATCCTCGGCATCGGCGGCCGACCCGGTCAGCCGGTATGCGAACCGGAACAGCGCCCCATGATGCTCACGGAAGATTCGAAGGAACTCTTTCTCGCGCACGCGTTTGAACAGTATTACGGAAAATCTGAAAAAGGAATCGCGGAAGACCGAAAAAAACGGCTGATACGATTCGAAGGCAGCGGAAGGCAGTTTTTCCTTCCGTCGACATCTGGAGAACGATATGCCTCGACGACGCGATTTGCTGCGACTGCTACCGACCGCCCCGTTTGCGCTAGCTGCGGCTGGCCCATCCAAACTGCCGAATACCGTAATCGATCCGGAGACGGCACCCCTCAAAAAACTTCCCATGGGCGACGAGCATGTGTACTTCGATGGCGCGACGGATCAGATCCGGTCGATGATCGGGGGGAGCGTTTTGCTCGCGGTTGGCAAGAGCGATCCACCGCATCACCATGAAGAGGAGGAGTTCATGGTCATCGCCGAGGGTACGGCCGAAATCCTCGTAGATGGCAAGACCGCAAAGGTGAAGCCGGGATCGATGATGTACTGCGCCGCAAACAAGACGCACGGTATCACCAACACCGGCAAGGTCCCGGTGCTCTTTTACTTCTACAAGTGGAAGGTCTGACGCGCGCGGCTCGGCAAAGATGGTGGGCTCTCATTAGCTTCGCCCGCTATCCCCACCACACTTCCCCTTCGGCCAGGTGAGCCTTCGCCACGTCCGGGTTCAGTTCCACTCCCAGTCCAGGCTTGTCCGTGACCTGCACGAATCCATTGTGGATGTAGGGTCCATCCAGCAGCAGCAGCTTGTCCATCCAGCCGCCGGCTCCGGTTATCGTCTCGCAGGCCAGGTAATCGCGCACTGAAGCCGCCCACTGGCACGTCGCCCAGGTGTGCAGCTGGCTACCGGTGTTGTGGTTTGCCATCGGCAGGCCGAAGGTATCGGCCATGTCGGCAATGCGCCGCGTTTCGAGAAATCCGCCGCTGTTGCGCAGATCGGGATGCAGAATGTCGCACCCGTGGTGAATCACGAAGTCGCGGAACCCCTGTCGTCGTGTCAGGTTCTCTCCGGTGCAGATGGGCACGCGCGCGCTTTGGCAGAGCTTTGACCATTCTTCGGAATACTCCACCTGAAGCGGGTCTTCCAGCCACAACGGTTTGATCGGCTCCACCGCCTCCGCGATCTGCACGGCTGCTCGAAAGTCATATTCCCAATGGCAGTGCACCATAATGTCGTGGTCCCACCCGATCGCTTCCCGACAATTTTCGAAACCGCGTCGCACGTCGATCAGCTCTCGCGTGGTGAGGATACGGTTCGCCGGGTCGCGCGCCGGGTCTGTTTCCGCATTAGTGTGGGGAAAACCGAACTTATGGGCCGTGAATCCCGCCGGATCGGCTTTTACCTTTTCCGCCCATTCGCGGCAGGACGCCTTATCAAGCATGTTGCCGGGCGCGGCATGGTCGTAAACGCGCACCTTCTGCCGGAACCGCCCGCCCAGCAGCGTCGGCGTTGGTACGCCGAGCGCTTTGCCCGCGAGGTCCCCCAGCGCCATCTCGATCCCGCTCGCCGCTCGCATCAGGTTATGCGCCGAGCCATCCGTGCGCGTTCCGCTCAGATCTTTGGCGTGCTCGTCCATCTGGGTGTAGAGCGTATCGATCTCCAGGGCATCTTTCCCAATCAACGCCGGTTTCATGGCGAGAATCTGCTCCTTCACGCCAATCCCCGGAGTGCCGTACGCTTCTCCGATCCCATAGAGGCCTCCGTCCGACATCACCTTGACCAAAACGTATGTCCGCGAAGGCCCTTGCAGGGTCATTGTGCGAATATCGCGGATCTGCACCCGCTTCCTCTCAGCGGCGGCTAGTCTGCGGAAACCGTCCAAAGCCGGAGCGGCGGTAGCAGCGGCCAGAAATGTCCGCCTCGTCAAAGATCGGAGTGAGCCCATCGACTGCGCCTTTCGAGGGTGATTCTATCCGACTCCGCGTCTTTTCCGACGGGACGTACCCAGACCGGCTGCCGCCTCACTGCGAAGTTTGTTTGCGTTCGATCTTCACGATCATTGTGAAGAACAGTTTCCCGGGCTCGACGATGGTTTGGTGCGGCACGCCTGGAGGAATTACGAAAATATCCCCCGCGGAAACCTTCTGTGATTTTCCACCAATGTGTCTGGCGCCGCGAATCTCCCCGTTACCTGCGTCCGTGGGGTTTTCGAGCGTGCCGCCGTAAAGGATCGTGGCCTCACCGTCCTGAACAACGAAGACATCCGTCCAGTTCTGGTGGGTTTCGCCTCCGCCACTAGCGTCTCTGCGCAGTATCTCGAATTTGTAATTGCCGAGATCGGATAGATATTCCGATGCGGTCGTCGTCTTATTCGCAGCCTCACGGCTCTTCAGTGTGGGCGAATAGCTTCTGATGGCAGACGAGGGCCAGTACACGACCTCAGACTTTGATTGCGCTATGGCGGGCGTAATCGAGCACAGCGCGAGAAACAGGGGCAGCATCCTCATAAGGCGACCTCTTGCTCCAGTTGTTATACTCCGATCGACTTGGCCGTTCAAGCTCCGCAGATGCAACAGTTCCGTCCGGTTTGACGGGTGCGGGCGGAAACAGAGAAGTCGGTGACAGGGACGAATCCGAAGTTATTCAACGAGCCCGAACGCGATCAGGTTCGATCCGGAGGCGACAGCCACGTACTGCTTCCCATCAAACATATAGGTCATCGGAGAGGCCTTCCAGGTCTGATTCGCCGGGAACTCCCAAAGCGCCTTCCCGGTGGCGGCGTCGGCCGCAGCAAATGAACCGCTGTCATCGCCGAAGAACACAAGGCCGCCGGCGGTAGAGAGTGTGCCGCCCCAGGAATCGCCGGCGCCGGTCTCCGGAAGTTCCCACGCGATCGCGCCAGTCTCGATATTGATGGCGCGCAGGATCTTTTGCGGGTTGTCGCCCGGAGCATCACCGAACGACCCTCCGAAGTAGCCTGTCCCGGCCTTCCATTCCTGGGGAGCCTTGGTGAACGAGCTGCACTTCTCGAGGGTCTGCACGTAATAGAGGCGCGTCGATGGATTCAATGAGGTCGAGAACCAATTAGCGCCTCCCTGGAGCGATGGGCAAATGGTCTTACCTTCGATCGTCGGCTCCTGATTGGGAACTGTTATCGGTCGCCCATTCGCATCGATGCCAGTGGACCAGGTGAGCTTCTTAACGAACGGCTTCGCGAGCAGCATCTTGCCGTTGGTCCGGTCGAGGACGTAGAAGAAACCGTTGCGGTTCGCGTGCAGCAGAAGTTTGCGAGGCTGTCCGTTCCATGTGGCGTCGACGAGGACGGGCGGCTGCACGGCATCCCAGTCCCAGACGTTGTGGGGCGTGTATTGGAAGTACCAACGCAATTTGCCGGTCTTCGCATCGAGCGCCACGATCGCGCTTGAATACAGGTTGTCGCCGCCGCGCTGGTCGCCGTTCAGATCGGGTCCCGGATTACCGGTCGGCCAGTAGATCGTACCGAGTTGCGGATCATACGTGCCGGTCAGCCATGTGGTGGTGGCCGGGTGATCGATATCGGAACCCTGCCAGGTTTCAGAGCCGGGTTCGCCGCGGGCCGGAACGGTCCAGAAGCGCCAGATTTCCTTGCCGCTGTTCTGATCGAACGCGACGACGAAGCCGCGGGCTCCCTCGTCACCGCCCGCAATGCCCGAGACGACCATGTCGCCGACGATCAGCGGCGCCGCGGTGGCGTTGTAGTTGAGATGCCAGTCGGCCATTTCGGTTTCCCACAGCAGCTTGCCGCGGAAGCGATTGAGCGCGATGATATGCGCATTGTCGGTGACCATGAACACCTTGTCGGCGGCCACGGCCACGCCGCGATTGATGCCGCCGGCAGCGTTCCCGACCAGGTTCTTTGTCTTGCGACGCTGGTAATGCCAGATTTCGCGGCCGGAACCGGCATCGAGCGCGTAGCATTCGTTCGCGCTCGTCATATAGAGGATGCCCTCGATGACGATCGGAGTGCCCTGAAGAGGCGAAGTATTAGCGAGAGGGAAGACCCATTTGGGAGCGAGCTTCGCGACGTTGTTTTTGTTGATCTGATTCAGGGTGGAGTAACGATTGCCGCTAACGCTGCCGTGATAAGTCGGCCAGTCGGTCTGGCTCGTGACTTCACGATATGCGGCGCCTGTTTTGCGAAGCAGATGAACGCGCTGGTCGCTATCGGCGAGCACTTGCATCTCGCGTGAGCTCTGATTCAGAACCACGCCGGCAAGCGATTTGCCGTCTGAGAGGGAAACAGTGGTCCGAACGAGAGGCGCGCCATCAGCCGCCGTTTTGAGCGCCTGGAGAAAATTCACCAGGCTCTGGGTCTCGGTATCCGAAAGATTGTTCGCCGGCATACCCGACTTCGGGATGCCGGTGTGGATCAGAGTGGCAAGTTCGGCGTCGCTGTAGTTGCCGATGCGGGTGAGGATTGCAGGCCCAAGTTCGCCGCCGTTCGCATCTTTGCCATGGCAAACCGAGCAATGGCCTTCAAAGGAGGCGCGGCCGGGGTCCTGACCGAACATAATCGCGGACACGACGACAAACGGCAGCAATAAACGAAACATTATGGTTTCCGATTGTAGCCAACAGGTAGTCGGCAGAATCGCCTTGCCGAGGCTATTGCAGGTTAGCTGGCTTTCCGCCGCTATCTTTGCTGCGTTGCGCGGCGTCCATGAACGCGAAGATCTCCAGCGTCTCCTGGTTCGGCACAGGGGGAGCGCCGGTCTTGAAGAACTCCGCGATTTTGGCGTCCAGAGCCGCGTAGTCCACCTTCAACGGATGTTCCACCACCGCGTTTCGCTCGCGGAACGCGACCACGCCGTAATCGCTGTAGGGCCGTGACATGCGGGCTACTCCGATGCGCCCATCCTTCCAAACGCCGACCACTACGTCGGAATCGCGCGAGGAGGTCTGCGTCACCGTAAGGCAGCCGGTCCCCATCATGGCGTAGAGCAGCTCGATGGCATGAATGCCGTACCAGGAAAGCGACAACTGGTGGTGTTCCTCGAGCGGACCCGGACCCCACACGTTGACGCCCGTGTTATCGGGGGATTTCACTCTGCTCAGATCCGCGTAGCGCAGGCTGGAGGCAGTGAACCACGGCACGCCGGCTTCCTGCGCTATTCGCGCGATTTTCCGCGCATCAGCCAGCGTGGAGGCCAGTGGTTTATCGATGAACAGCGGCTTGTGCGCGGCAATTACCTGGCGGGCCTGCTCCAGGTGCTTGCGACCATCGCCGCTTTCGAGCAGCACGCCATCCACCATGGAACAGAGGGTGGGAATATCGGGCACAATCTGTACACGGTACGTAGTGCGCAAGTCATTGGCGAATCCGTCGACGCGCGTGGCGCTGGCTGCAATATCCGGGCTGCCGCCCTTGTAGGCGGCCACAACGCGAAAACCCGGTATGAAGCCAGGAGCGGAGGAATCGTTGAATTGCTTTGTGAAAGCGGGAACGTGGGAGGTGTCGGTTCCGATAATCCCCAGACGGAATTCGGCAGCGCCCGCGCACGCCCCACACGCGAGGAGAAGCACACTGAACTTGAGACAACTGGTCATAGAGGCTTGCTCGTTTGGGTTCATCTTATATTCCTCGGCGAAATTCCAGGACGTAGCAGTATCATCGCGGTATCAGTCACGCTATTTCAGCCGCAGATGGCATGCGAATCCGGCGAATGAACGCTGTTGACATTCCGGCGGGTTTGGATCTTTGTCGTCTCAGCCGCTGGAATCAGATCGAAGAAGACTGGCGATTCCTCCTGGATTCTCCTGACGGGGGCGGCTGGGTCGCGGAGCGCGACACGGCCATACGCGGCACAATTGGCTTCCTGCGCTATGGCAAATGTTATAGCTGGCTTTCGATGATGATCGTGCATCCGGATGATCGACGGACAGGTGTTGGCGCCCGCCTGATGGAGACCGCTATCGATGCTCTGGCCAGCGAGGGCTGCGTCCGTCTGGACGCGACTCCGCTTGGAGTGCCCCTTTATCGCCGCTTCGGTTTCTCCGGCGAATTCGAACTGGTCCGCGCCAGTATTACGGTAGTGCCAGACGATTTCGGCCCAGACCCGGAGTATGTAAGCCCGATGAGGGACTGTGATCTGACAAGTGCCTTTACTCGCGATCATGAGGTTTTCGGAGCAGATCGCAGCGCGCTTTTGGCTTCCTTTTACAACCGCGCTCCCGATCTTGCCTGGACTGCGAAACGCGGTGATGCGCTGCTGGGATACTGCTTTGGGCGCCCCGGCTATCTGTACCGGCAGCTCGGCCCGGTGGTAGCAGAGGATGCCAGCGTCGCGCGAGACCTTGTAGTCCGATGCCTTCGCGGCCAGCCCGCCGGAACAGCGGTCGCCGTGGACGTGCCGCGGCTTAAGCCCGAATGGATCACGTGGCTCCAATCGGTCGGCTTCGCAACCGAACGCCCTTTCCTGCGCATGCGGCGCGGGGAAAATGAAAGCTCCGGTCACGCCGAGCATCAGTTCGCGATCGCGGGGCCGGAGTTTGGTTGAGACATGACCTCTGTTCTGCATCTGGAAGACGAATTGTCGCGCCCGAGCGCTGCCGACTGCGCTCTGATGAGCGATTTAGACGGGGACATCGTGATTCTTGGAGCCGGCGGCAAGATGGGACCGTCTCTCGCGCAGCGGGCGCGTCGGGCCGCTGACAAGGCCGGAGAGCCGCGCCGCATTTTCGCGGTCTCGCGCGTCGCGTCTCCCGATGACACGCACGGGTTCGGCGAATCCGGGGTCGAGGCCGTCTCATGCGACCTCCTTGATCGCGACCAGATCGCGCGTCTCCCGGACTGCCCGAACGTGCTGTTCCTTGCCGGCCGCAAATTCGGGTCCAGCGAGAACATGCCGCTTACCTGGGCTATGAATGCGCTCGTACCGGCGTTTGTAGCGGAACGATACGCCACGTCAAGGATAGTCGCGTTGTCGAGTGGAAACGTCTATCCGCTTGCGGCCGCCGCCGCCACCGAACGGGTGCAGCCGGCACCCGTTGGGGAATATGCGCAGTCAGTGTTGGCGCGCGAGCGAGTGTTCGAGTACTTCTCAGGTCACGGTGGAACGCCCGTCGCGATCATCCGGCTGAATTACGCAATCGACCTGCGCTACGGCGTGCTGCTGGATATCGGCCAACAGGTGTGGCGGCGGCGATCAGTCTCGCTGGCGATGGGATCGGTTAACGTGATCTGGCAAGGCGATGCGAATTCGATGATCCTGCGCGCACTGCAACTGGCGTCCAGTCCGCCGCGCGTATTGAACGTGACGGGGCCGGAGGTTCTGCGAGTGCGCTCGATAGCGCTTCGGTTCGGAGAGCTTTTCGGCATCGAGCCGCTGTTTGAAGGCTGCGAAGCTGAGACCGCGCTCCTGAACGATTCGTCGCACTGTCTGGGTCTGATGGGACCGCCTTCTGTGAGTGCGGACCAACTGATCAACTGGCAGGCTGAGTGGATACGCGCCGGGTTGCCCACGCTGGAAAAGCCAACCCATTTCGAGGCCCGTGATGGCGCCTTTTGATTGGCGCGCGCGTTTGCGGGAAGGAGTGGTGATTCCGGCCCATCCGCTGGCGTTGACGTCTAGTCGGAAACTCGATGAAGATCGCCAGCGAGGACTCACACGCTACTATCTCGATTCCGGCGCGGGAGGAATTGCGGTGGGGGTGCATACCACGCAATTTGCCATCCGCGAGCACGGATTATACGCGCCGGTGCTTGAGCTCGCTCGCGAGGTTGCAAGCGAAGCCGCGAGGGAGCGCCCCGTGATTAAAATCGCGGGCGTCTGCGGCGCGCGCGGGCAGGCTCTGCGGGAAGCCGAATGCGCCGCCCGTTTAGGCTACGATGCCGTTCTTCTGAGTTTTGGCGCGCTCGCCCAAGCCACCACGGACCAATTGATCGAGCACGCGCGCGCGGTCGGCGAGGTCTTGCCCCTGATCGGATTCTATTTGCAGCCGGCGGTGGGCGGGCGAGCGCTCGGCGCAGCGTTCTGGCGCCAGTTCGCGGCGCTGGATTCCGTCGTTGCGATCAAGATCGCCCCGTTTAACCGCTACGCGACGCTTGACGTGCTGCGTGGCGTAGCCGACTCCGGCCGGGCCGCGGAGATCGCGCTCTACACCGGCAACGACGACCATATCGTCCTCGATCTGCTCATCAGCTTCCGCGGTTTGCGCATCGTGGGTGGCCTGCTCGGGCAGTGGGCCGTCTGGACCCGGCGAGCTGTTGAAATTCTGGAGGGCATCCATCACGCCTCGGCGGCGCCGGAATGGCTGCAGTTGGCAGATCACCTCACTGACGCCAACGGCGCGATTTTCGATGTAGCGAACGGCTTCAGCGGATGTATTGCTGGCGTACACGAGGTCCTGCGTCGTCAGGGTTTGCTCGAAGGAATCTGGTGCCTCGATCCGAACGAAGGGCTGTCGCCCGGCCAGTTCGCAGAGATCGATAGAGTCTGCGCAGCCTACCCTGAATTGATAGACCCTTAGATTGGACCTTTGAGATTACGCGGAGGCGGCTATTCTCTGATCCGACAGCAGGTGACCATCGACTAAGCCGGCTAACACCGCGCCGGGGATGGCGGTTGCGGCTATTTCAAGCGTTTACGCGCCTGCTTTTCTCCTCTGAATTTGTGGAGTGTTCCAAAAGTCGGGAGCACCCCTCCCATCACGAGTTTCTGCCTCGCGACGACCAAACTTACGAGTAACCGGTCACCCAGGCGCCATCAGATAGACTGTACTGAATCTCACAAATGCCTTTCTCTTCCGGTGACAAAATCGGGCCCTACGAAATCGTTGCACCACTTGGTGAAGGCGGCATGGGCGAGGTTTATCGCGCCCGCGACCCGCGCCTGGGCCGCGACGTTGCCATCAAGACCTCACGGCAGCAGTTCAACGAGCGCTTCGAACGCGAAGCCCGCGCCGTCGCCGCTCTCAACCATCCCAATATCTGCCACCTCTACGATGTCGGCCCCGACTACCTCGTCATGGAACTCATCGAAGGCGTCGACCTTCAGGGACCGCTCCCTGCCGCCGAGGTCCTGAAAATCGCGCGCCAGATCGCCGATGCCCTCGAAGCCGCGCACGAAAAGGGGATTGTCCACCGCGATCTCAAACCCGCCAATATCCGAATAACGGAGGCGGGCGTCATCAAGGTCCTGGATTTCGGTCTGGCCATGGTGGCTTCCGGCGAAACCACGGACGCCACCGAAACCCGCACGGCGGTGGCCTCGCCCACCATCGCCGGCACGATTCTCGGCACCGCGGCCTACATGGCTCCGGAGCAGGCGCGCGGCAAAACGGTGGACAAACGCGCGGACATATGGGCTTTCGGCGTAGTGTTGTCGGAAATCCTGACAGGAGAACGCCTGTTCCGGGGCGAAACCATCAGCGACGTCCTGGCCGGAGTCCTCAAAGAGGAGCCCGACCTCAGCGCCGTCCCCGCGAAGTTCCGCCGCCTGATCGCGAAATGTCTGCAAAAGGATCCGAAAAAGCGCCTCCGGGATATCGGTGACTGGGAGACGTGCCTGGGAGAGTCAGAGGCGACACCCCAAGTTGCCCTGCAAAGGAACCCCCGGCCTGCCTGGTGGATCGCCGCAACGGCGGTGGCCACGCTGATCGCAACCGGGCTTGGGTTCGTTCACTTTCGGGAAGCGCCGCCCCGCCAGCCAACGGTTCTCTCGACGATCCCCGCTCCGGGGTTCCCGGGATTCGTGGCGCTTTCGCCGGATGGACGAATGCTGGCCGCAAGCGCCTCCAGGACTCTCTCCGTCCGCGCTCTCGATTCACCGCAGTGGCGGCCCCTCATTACTACAGCGCTCCCAAGAGCACCTTTCTGGTCGCCGGACAGCAAGTCCATCGGTTTTATCGACGGCGCCGATCGAAGACTGAAGATCATCGCTGCCGGCGGAGGCCCCGCACAGTCGCTTTGTGACGCGAACGGAAGCGGCGGAGCGTCCTGGAGCAGCGACGGGACCATTCTTTTCAACAGCGATGCCGGGGAGCTCATGCAGGTCAAAGCATCGGGCGGCACCTGCACCGTCGTTGTGAAGCCCGAAGCGGGAGCGCGCGCTGGCTTTCCGGCGTTTCTCCGCGATAGCAGGCACTTCCTGTACGTGTTGACCAGCCCCGATGAATCGAAACGCGGGATCTGGCTCGGGTCGCTTGATGGATCGAGTGATGCGCCTAAGGGCCGCCTCCTCGCCGATCATTCCGGCGTCATTTACGCACCGCCTTTGTCCGGCGGCCAGTACAGTCATCTTCTCTTTCTCCGCGGGACGACGCTTCTGGCGCAGCCCTTCGACGATCGAAAGTTGCAACTGGAAGGGGATCCCTTTCCCGTTGGAGACCACGCTTCGCGCAATCTCAACGCAATCATGCCGGATGCCGCCGCCGACGGGAACGGGACTCTGGTATACGTGGCCAACTTCTCACGGCAAACTCAGTTGGCCTGGCTGGATCGCGCGGGGAAGGAAGTCGCAAAGGTAGGGCCACCGCACGACCAGCGCGGTGTCGCCTTGTCTCCAGACGGAACCACCGCTGCCTTCGCCAGCAGCAACGCAGACGTGTCAACAAGCTTGTGGCTGCGCAATCTGGCCCGCGATTCGGAATCCCGGCTTGCCGAGTTGGGCACCACGCCGGTATGGTCCCCGGATGGGGAAAACATCGTCTATTCCGAGGGCGGAAATATCTTCTTAACGGCCGCATCCGGCGGCGGCTCGGCGGTCGCCTTGCTGAAAAACCCCAACGCGAAATCTCCCTCCGATCTGTCGCGCGACGGCCGGTTTCTCCTCTACACGGAGATCGATCCGAAGGGCGCCGACATCTGGTATTTGCCCGATCCTCTGAAGCCCGGCGCGGGCAAGCCGGTCAAATGGCTCGGGACAAAAGCGATCGAAAGCCAGGCGCAATTTTCTCCGGACGGCCGTTGGGTCGCTTATACTTCCGACGAATCCGGCACGTACGAGGTATACATTCGGCCATTTCCTGCGGGCCCCGGTCAGATTAAGGCTTCTTCCAACGGAGGAAAGGAACCGCGCTGGAGCCAGGACGGAAAGGAAATCTACTATTTGAGCGCTTCGGACGACCCAGTTCAAAAGCTCTTTGCGGCAAGCGTCCGGCCGGGCCGGAATGGCGCGCCCGATGTCGGCGTGCCCCGTCCTCTCTTTGAAATCAACGCCCTGTGGTCCCGCCCGCAGACCAATGTGTTCCTCTATAGTCCAGCGCCCAACGGCCGGTTCCTGTTCAACCTCTCCGCCGAGACAGCCCCGCCCACCATCAATCTCATCACCAACTGGCAGAACCTGGCGCCGGGTAGAAAGTAATCGCAGCCCACACTTCAGATGCTCGCTCGCAAAACGTCATGCGGATGGGCCCGGTCCGGGATTCGGAAACCATTCCTGACGTCCGGATTCGATGCGTCGAGGAACTAATGTGCGCAAAGGATCCGGCGGCGATGGTGGAAAGCCATTCTCAACGATCGGGCGGCCACTTCGCCTCCACTTACGCAAGTCTCTTTCAGCGACACGCTGAATTATGCGCTGAATAACAAAACCGATGGCCTCGACATCCTCACTTCAGTGCTTATCCAGCGCGGTCGCGAAACTTCCTAACGCGAAGCGTTGGCCTTCAGTTGGGGAGGCCTTAGGCCGACCGGCGGGACTGCATAACCGGTCGCGATTTCAAGCTACTGGAGTAACGAATCATAAAAAACGTTGAACAAGGCAGTTGCGGCAGCCTGAAAGTCAGCGATGGTCGCATCCGGGCCAACAACAAGGGCGTCGTTTGCCCTCCTTAAGGCTTGAACATCCCCATTCAATGCGGTGGCTTCTGGTTGCAGCTTTTTTAGCCGACTCAATCCAACAGATCCACTCGTTGCGTGCGAGCGGCGTAATATCCTCCCAGGCGGCTAATACTTCCCGGTCGGCTGTGAGTGCTTTTTTCAAATCCGCGGGCACGCGGTGTACGACGCCCTCAGCAATTTTTTTCTGTGACATCGAGAACCCCTCCGCCGTTACTCAAGTCCGAAACAAATAATGTTTGGGCCCGCGGCCACCGCGACATATTGCCTGCCGCCATAGCTGAACGTAATCGGCGAGGCCTTCATATGTACGTTCGTCGGGAACTCCCAGAGGGTCTTGCCGGTTCGTTGATCGACCGCGGCAAATCCGCCGTTGGGCCGTCCATAGAAAACCAAACCGCCCGCGGTGGCAAGGACGCCGCTCCAGCTCTTGGCGCGGGCATCGCCCGGCTGAGGAATCTCCCATGCGATCTCGCCCGTATCGATGCTGATCGCGCGCAAATAGCGTTGGCCTGTCTGTTCCGGATAGCCCGTCGGCTTGCCGATGCACTCCTCGAGCGCGATCACATAATAAAGGCGGGTTTCGGGAGAGTACGCGGTTGAATCCCAATTCGCCGCATCCGAAGGACACCCGCGCGGCTCAAGCACCACTGGCCTCCCATTAGCATCCACGCTCGACGCCCAATCCACGCGCTTCAGAAAAGGCTTGGCCAGCAGCACTTTCCCCGACGTCCGGTCGAGCACGTAAAAAAATCCGTTGCGATCCGCATGCAGCAGCAGCTTCGAAGGCGCGCCGCGCCACGTCGTATCCACGAGAACATTCGGTTCAGTCGCGTCGCGGTCTTTGAGATCGTGCGGCGTAAATTGGTAATGCCATTTGATCTCGCCCGTTCGCGCATCGAGCGCGAGCACGCAGTTCGTATAGAGGTTATCGCCAGGCCGGTCGCGGTCGTCGCCGTCGGGCCACGGATTGCCCGTCGCCCAATAAAGCGTATGTGTGGACGCATCGTACGATCCCGTCAGCCACGTGGAACCCCCGGAAGTCAGCGGCTCCGGTCCCTGCCATGATTCGATCCCCGGCTCGCCGCTTCGCGGAATAGTCCAGCGGCGCCATGAGAGCGCGCCGTCGTCGGGCCGGAACGCCGCGATAAAACCGCGAATCCCCTGATCCGCGCCTGCGACCCCCGTGATCACCAGGCCATCGACA
>DATFSM010000070.1:0-34509 GCA_035262625.1 Bryobacteraceae bacterium | reverse complement strand
CTTAAGAATATTGAAACCGAAACTCGAAATCGCCGCGGCCGCCGCCGAGAACAGATACGGACGGTCACCCGCCACTATCGTAAGCACCCACGCGGCGGATTTTTTCAGCGATACGTGAACGCCGCGGTGTCCGCCCTCGCGCTCCAGCCGAAGGTGCTCCGCAATCTCTTCTTCCGTGTGAGTCCTGAGGTAACGTGGCGGCAATCCTTCCAGAAACGGTCGCAGGGAGGAATTTACCTCGCGCTCGGGCTGTTTGATCCGAGCGCTCAGCTCCCGCGTCAGCTCGGCATAAGTCTGCGAATACAGATTCCAGAGAAGTTGCTTGCGCCAGGGCGTCAGCGCTGATGGATTCACGGCTCCGATATCGGCGCAGGTAAGCAGCGTGAGCAGTTTCAGCCTTTCGATCGTGCCCGATTTCGCCGCCATGTCGCGAATCGTCAGCGGGTCCGACAGATCACGGCCGTTCATCACCGACGACATCTCGAGATGCGAGCCGATAAGAAACGATACCGTCTCCCACTCCCGCTCGCTCATGCCAACGCGGCGCAGAGCCTCTTCGGCGATGCGCACAGACGCAGTCACATGGCTTTCGCCCGGAGTTCCCTTACCGACGTCGTGGAACAGCAGAGCAACCGCAAGGAGATCGGTCTGGTCTATCTCGGCCGCGAGATCTCCGAACGTCTCGCCAGGCCGTCCGCGCAGATCGAAGATCGATTGAATCGCAACCAGGGTGTGCTCGTCGACGGTGTAGCGATGATAGAAGTCGCGGATCACGAGCGCATCGATCTCCCGAAGCTCCGGGAAAATCGCCTGAAGCGCGCCGCAGTCGTGCATGGCGCGCAATGCGCGCGCCGCGTGCGGTTCCCTTATAACGTCGCGTACTTCTGGCCAGAGCGCTGCCCGGCTTCTCGCCCACGCCTCAAATTTCTCCTTACCCTCCTCGAGTCGACGCGCCGTATCCGCCGCCAGCGGCAGGTCATGATGCGCGATGAACTGAAACAGCTTCAGTTCCACCGCCGGGTCATTCTGAATGGCCGCGGGCGCGCGCAGGAACACTTCACCGTGCAGGACTGTGAAATCCGGGTTCGAAAGACGGCTCGACCGATCGCGGAATTGCGAAAAGAGCGTGCTGCGCCGCGCTTCGAACGCTTCCAGTCTCCTGCTTGCGATGCGCGCGATGCCGCGTGCCGCGCGGTAATACTCACGCATCAGATGTTCGGGGGAAACGGATCCGCTCAACTCCGCGATCTCGTCCTGCCGCTCGAAGCTCATCTTGTTGTCGTCGCGCCCCGCCAGATAGTGCAGGAAGCAGCGGATCTGAAACAGGCGCTCCGTGCCCTCCGGATTCTCGCCCTCCGGCGCGCCCAGCTTCGCCAGCCAGCGCAACACCTGAAGATCCCGCAAACCGCCGGGCGCATCCTTAACGTTCGGCTCGAGATGGTAAATCGTGTCCTGAAAGCGGTTGTGCCGTTCCCGGGTAAGTTGGGCGATATTCTTTCCCAGGTCGGGACGCGGATCCTTAATCTGCTGGAATAGCGATTCGTCGCCGGCGAGAAACCGCCGGTCCAGAAGGCTTACCGCGAGTTCCGCATTTTCCGCATCGATGTGATTGCAGTCCGCGGGCGTGTGGACAGACTGCGAAATCCGCAGCCCCTTGTCCCACAGGTCCCGCAGGCACATCGAGAGCGGATCTTTGATTGCGGATTGCGTCTTTTCATCCGGTGTGAGAATCAGCAGATCAATGTCGGAGAAGGGGAAGAGCTCTCTGCGCCCGTATCCGCCCACCGCCGCGAGCGCGATGTTCTTAGGCATCCACGCCCATCGCTCGCGCACGAGTTGGTCGACGAGCGCCGTCCGTCCTTCGAGCGCCTCTGTCGCGCTGCGCGACTGAAAGAATAAATCGCGAATGCGCTGTTCGCCCGGAGATCCCTCCTTTGGCGGCGCATCGGGCGGCCGAACTGACCGCGGATCAGACTGCGGCGTCACCCCGATCCCCGTTCCGTATTCTGATCGCTTCGCCCACATCGTAAACAAAGATCTTTCCGTCTCCAATCCGTCCGCTGCGCGCGGCGCTCGTGATCGTGTCGAGAACCTCGTCGAGGCGGCTGTCGACGACCACAAGCTCGAACTTCACTTTCGGCAGCAGATCGACGTTATATTCCTGTCCGCGGTAAACCTCTTTGTGGCCCTTCTGGCGTCCGTGTCCCCGAACCTCGCTGATGGTCATTCCATCGATCCCTATGTTCTTCAGGGCTTCTTTGACTTCCTCGAGCTTGAAAGGCTGGACGATCGCTTCGACTTTTTTCATAAGCCCCTATTTGTATCAGGCCTCCAGGAAGTAACCTTCTTCGCCATGTTGAGTCAAATCGAGCCCCTGCTCCTCCTCGTCGTGAGTGACGCGCACGCCCAAAGCGATGTCGCAGATTTTGAGAATTACGAACGTTCCCGCCGCTGCTAGTCCGACGGCGATCAGAACGCCGATCCCCTGGTTCAGAATCTGCCCGGGATTTCCGTCCACCAGGCCAAGCGGAACCACCTTGCCATCGATTGGCGCATCGTTGATCAGGTTCGTCGCGAAAACGCCCGTCAGAATCGCGCCCAGGGTTCCGCCCGCCCCGTGCACGCCGAAAGCGTCGAGCGTGTCGTCGTATCCGAATGCCTTTTTGACCGCCGTCACCATCCAGAAACAGAACAGGCCCGCCAGCAATCCGATCAGCAGGGCCGGCATGGATTTCACGAAACCGGACGCGGGCGTAATCGCCACCAGCCCAGCCACGGCTCCCGAGATTCCACCGAGCATACTCGCCTTGCCCGAATGCAGGCGCTCACCCAACATCCAGCCCAGCGCCGCCGCTGCGGCTGCGAAATGCGTCGCGATAAACGCGCTCGTCGCCAGGCCTGACGCCGCCAGCGCGCTGCCCGCGTTGAATCCGAACCAGCCCACCCAGAGCAGACACGCGCCAATCACGCTCAACACCAGGCTATGAGGCCGCATCGGCTCCGCCGGATAACCCGTTCGCTTCCCGAGATACAACGCGCAGACAAGAGCTGAAACGCCCGACGTTATGTGCACGACCGTGCCGCCCGCGAAATCGAACGTCCGGATCGCTCCGCCCAGATACGCATTCAGCAGCCCGCCTTTGCCCCACACCATGTGAGCCATCGGAAAGTAGACGATGAACGCCCACAACGTCGTGAAAAGCATCATGGCGCTGAATTTGATTCGCTCGGCGTACGCGCCGGAAATCAGCGCCGGTGTGATCACCGCGAACATGAGCTGATAGACCATGAAGGTCCCCTGGGGAATGGTGGCGGCATAATCAGCGTTCGGCTCGCGGCCCACCCCGTCAAGGAATAGATACTTCAGCCCGCCGATGAAGGGCGTCCCTTCTGAGAACACAAGGCTGTAGCCTGCTATGGCCCAGATCACCGTGATGAGGGCCATCATCGCAAAGCTGTGCATCATCGTGCTCAACACGTTCTTGCGCCGAACCAAACCTCCGTAAAAAAGAGCCAGCCCAGGTCCGGTCATCATGAGCACCAGGGCGGCGCTGACCAGCATCCAGGCGTTATCACCCGCCGACTGCGCGCTCTTCGCCGCAGCCTCCACAGCATTCAAGCGTGTGGCGATATCCGGCGCCGCATAGAGCAGAGCCGCGTTCGCAGTCATCATGGTGTTTGCTCTGACAGGGAGAAATGACTATTATCCGTTCTGCGCCAAAGCGTTGAAATTAATACATTTGATGGTTCGGATCAAAGAATTTAATTCGAATGAAGCCGGCTGCGGGCACAACTGGTCTATGCGGATGCGTGAGATCGAAGCGACTGGCCATTTTGTTTGTCGGTGTCGCCCTGGGATACGCACGTCCTCAGGGTCCGGTCTCTTCATCCGGCGAACCGGTTATTCGCACGGATGTGCGGCAGGTCGTGGTTCCCGTGGTCGTCCTGGATCGTCAGAGCCATCATGTTTCCGGGCTCAAAGCTTCCGATTTCCAGATTCTGGAAGACGGCCGATATCAGCGAATCGTGGCGTTCGAAACCGATACCGCGGTGAATCCATTACAGCGCGTAATTTCGTCCACCCCGGTTCCCGTGTCGGGCAGCCACGATTCACCCCGGGCCGTCAGTACGGGCGCCTCAGGAAAAGCGACGCTCGACGCGGCCCGCAGAACTTATCTGATTCTGGTGGATACTCTGCACTCTTCCTTTGCCAGCTTTAATCGCATTCGCGACGCGCTCGGCAGGTTCTTCGACGGAGAGAAGGCGGGGGACTCACAATACGCGCTGATTGCCCTGGGGCGTCAGACGCGGATCGTGCAGGATTCCACCAGCGATCCTGCCGCGATCATGACGGCTGTCCGGTCCAAAGCGTTTTTCAAACTGATTCAGGATTCCGAGTCCGTGAATATTTATGCTGCCGTCGAGCAGTTTAAACCGATCGTGGATGCTTATTGTGGTGTCTGCAGATGCGGGTTGCCAGACGCGCCCACAACCTGCGGCGACGGCCTCTACAAACCCCAGGTCCAGGGATTTCTCAATATCACTGCGGAGCGCACCCTCGCGTTAAACAGAGAATTCCTCCGTGAGTTGGAGGGTATCGTCCGAGCCACCGCCGATATGCCGACCTCCCGAACGATTCTTTTCATCTCCGATGGCTTCAACCGATTCCCAGGCCGCGAACTCTACGCGATCCTTCAGGGCCACGGGGTTCGCGAAGGCGTGTTCACCTGGAACCCGCGGGATACGCAAACGGAACTGGATGCGGTCCTGAAAATCGCAACTAAATACGACGTGAAGTTCTACACGCTCGATTCGCGCGGGCTTTACTCTGACGCTTCGCTGCCAGGCAGCGGCTTTTCCGCCGCTACCAACGGCTCGTCCCGTGGCGTCGATTCGATGATCCGTTCCACAGCGCGGGAAAACACGGACGCTCTCGCCGAACTCGCTCATCAAACCGGCGGCATTTTCTATGAGCATGACAATGATCTCCTGAAAGGCATTCAGCAGGCATTCGCCGACGGCCGTGAATACTACTCGCTGGCTTACGTCTCGGACAATAAGGCTTTGGACGGGAAGTACAGACAGATCGAAGTCAAAGTCAGGGGAGGGAAGTGGAAGGTGAACGCAAAGGCGGGTTATTGGGCGACTCCGGATTAGGCCTTCACCCACAGCACCGGCTGCCGGATGAAAAAGTTTCGAATCACTTCTTCCACATCCGAATCCGCCGGCAGCTTCTTCCATAACTCGACGTATTCGGGCCTGCCCAATGCGATTCCGCCGAACAGCAGCGCGGATTGCCGCATGGGCCATCGGTCGTAATACATCACGTCCGGCGGCTTCGTCCATTTCGATTTGTCGGCGATAAACGGAAACAGAAACGCGATCGCTTTCCCGATGCCGCGCCCGTCCGGCATCTGCCACTGCCAAAGATCGTCGCGCCCGTCCGAAAGAATCTGACAGATTGTCGTCATCGCCTCCAGGTTGAACAGAGAGTATCCGTACGGCTTCGTGCGCGCCAGTTCGGGCGGGAAACTGCCGTCCTCCGCTTCCTGATCCGGTATATACACGGTGCGATAGCGATTCCGCACGTAGCCCATCTGCTCGCGGTCGCCGGTGAGCTTCGCGAAAGCCGCTACCTGCATGCCCCAGCAAGTTGCGTGGTTGTTCTTCGTGTCGCGCTCTTCCAGGCCGTTCTTACTGGTGGTCATCCACTGGGTGTAGTCGCGAAACCATTGCTTCACGGCCGCGCTGTCGGCCGACGAGAGCGTCCCGGACCGCTCCACGAACGGAATCGCCTGCGCAACTTCAACTAAGTGGATTGTGTCGATCACTCCAGTCCCGCGTCCCGTCGTGCGGCCGTGAATCGCCTGCGCATATTGCAGGTTCGGATTCATGCGGGTCTCCTGGTCGACAAACCATGCGCGCAGATGACCCGCCGCCGTAGTGGCGTATCGTTTTTCCCCTGTCAGATGCCATGCCGCCGCCAGCGTTGGGACGCGAAGACTCAATCCCATAAGCGCCTCGCGGTGCGCCACGAAGTTGTCCGGGTCGGTCATCCCGTCCCGCTGAATATAGGGTCCACCCGGGTTCGCTGGATCGGGCCACCAGTAATCGCCTTCGGAAAAGAAATCATGGACGCCGCCGGCGCTGCGTGGCGACCGTGACGCCGTTACGGTAACAGGCGCATCCCTCAGGTATCCGTTAGCTGCGCGGAGGACACGCTCGCGCTCCCATCCTGCAAGGTCGAAAGAACGGGCGCTTGCGAGCGAACCCGCCGAAAGGCATGCGCCCGCGGCCTGAAACAGGAACTCTCGTCGCCTCACAGGCGCCTATTGTAGACAATCTTTGCAGAGGCCAATCGACGGGTCGGCGCCAATTGTTCCCACGAGTTCCTCGAGGTAATCCGCCGATTGAACCTTCTCCAGACGGCCCCGAGCCACCTCTGATTCCGTCGCCGCCAGGTGCCGCTGCCATAACGCAATATCGCGCCGCTGCTTATGCCGCAGCCTTTCCGCGTACCAATCGCTGGCCAGCAGGCTTTCGCGTGTGAACATCGCCCGAATCTCCGGATGGTGAACGTCGCGTCCTTCGTAATCGCCGTACGCCATGATGTGCAGCAGCGCGCGTATTGGCGGACAGGCCGAGTCCACGCTTCCGTCGGCGAAATAGTTCAGCGCCACCGCCTTCTGCGCCTCGCAGATGGCGTCCACGCCCTCCGCGAATACATCCGGATCCTGAGTCTCCGGACGCAGAATCGCATTCGGAAATACAGCGGCCGGCATTTCGAAAATCCGCCCCAGAAAACGGTCTACGAAATCTTCCGTGATCCGGTAGCCCAGCCTGCTCGCCAGCACCTTTCGTCCCTCGTGCTCGAAATCGTGTACCGGTTCCAGATATCCGTTCTCGATGAGGAACTTCGGTTCGCGCTCGAACACCCGCATACGGCACCAAAGCTCTGGCACGAGCATGCTGTTGTCGTGATCCATACGATAACCCGGTCCGACATGTCCCGCCGCCGTTGTGAATCCGCCGTAGCCGGTCACAATCGCCGAGACGAGCGCGCTATTCACATCCACCACTGGCGGCAGCGCATTGAAAGGTCCCTTAGTCAGCGCCCCTTCACTTCCGAAGCCTGTTGTTGAAGGCGATTTTCCGGTCAGGCTGCAGATGAAATCCATGAACAGCTCAGGCAGTTCCTGGTAATGAATCGGGCTGTACACCGCCAGCGGCGGGATACCCGCCTTTCGATCCGGCGGATTGTTTCGCCGCCCCGCAAGCACCGCGTTTACCGGAAAGTGCACAGGTTTGTCCGGCGGAATCTCGCGCGCCAGCCGCGTCCCGATCTCCGCGATATACACATCGCGCGGAATCTTTCGATCCGGACGCCGCTGCAGGTAACGCGGATTTTTCGACGGGCTCCCATCCACCATGCGCGGATGCGCCGAAGACACCACATACCCGTCGCTGCCGGATTCCGCAAACTCCCGCAGCAGATTCTTCATCGGATCCGAGTACTGATCGAACTCCGCCTCCCGGTCAACGAGTTTCTGAGCGTCCGCCGCCGTCAGTGGCTCAAAGTTTGATATGAACGTACCGGGCGAAGCGAGATCCGCCTCGGCGTCCTTGTCGAATCCGCGATGAATCGCATCATCGGGGCGTTGGAACAGATACTCCTCGCAGTTCGTCAGCAGCTTGACGCTCGGATTCGAATAACCCTGTTCCAGATATTCGAGACTGCCCGCAGGCAGCGTCACCGAAGCCGAAATGTCGTCCTCGACCTGAACCTTGTCGGCGGGATTGAAATCCGGGCGCAGCTTGAAAATTCGCCACGAACCCTTCGGGTCGTAGCCGACCCGCAGATAGTTCCCCACCAGCTTCTGGTTATCGAACTTAAGCTCGTGGCCCGGGATACCATCGATGCGGTCAACGGTGAAGTGCTCCTTCCAGTTTGCGCTCCACTCCGGTCGGTAATATCGCTTTACGGTTACCAGCAGTTGCCGCACCGTCGGTGACAGCGAGCCGAGCCATTCATTGTGCTCGCGCGTATATTCCGCTGACGGCGTCAGCAGCTTAATCACAGAGCCGAGCGAGCGTTCGGGACTGAGTATCGGACGCTTGGTCCGTTTGGTGTCGTGACTCGTTTTGTAGATTCCCGAAAAATCCTTCTCGAGAATTCGCGCCACTTCCCCGATATCCCGGTCGTAATCGCTCACGAACACTGGCCCCTTGAGGATGATGCTCCCGAGCGACTTGGAAATCTCCGACTTCCCACCGCCCGAAACCGTGCACGGCTTGTGGCACAGAATCCCGTCTGCGCGCGACGCGATCAGGCGCCACGCCGATCCGCCCGGCTGCTTCTCCAGCCGGATCTTCGTGCCCCACGGCAACACATACGTCTCCGTCGGCCGCAGCACCAGCCTGTGTGCCCCACCATTCGGCAAAGGCCACCGAACGCATCCTTCGCGCACCAGGAAATCGGCGTTCTCCGGAACGTAGTAAATGTCCGAATACTTCCGGTCCACCCCAAACCTCTCCGGATGCAGTTCCACGCGACACCCAAGCAAATGCATCGCGTCTTCGTAAATCACGGGCTTGGTCAGCACCGTGCGTCCGGCATAGAATTCGCGCCCCAGGACGTAAGCCGGAAAAGCGATTGCGCCGCCCGCGTGCTCCTCTTCGCACATCCCGAAGAGGTTAGCCGCATAGCTGATCTGCGTCTTTACTTCTTTCTTGCAATAGCCGTAATAATTGTCGGCGATGATCGTGACGATCACGCCGCGTTCGTCCCGGCAGGTCAGCTTGAAGGCCTCGCCATCGTTGTAGCTTTCGTCCGGGTCCTTCCAGCACATGCCGTCGCGGCGCTGCAAGTCCGTCGCATCCTCATAACGGGGCAAGCCGACATCGCGCTTCTTTACCCCCGCCAAATGAGGCGCGAGGATAATGCAGCCCGTGTGCCCCGTCCAGCCCTCGATATCGAGAGCCGCATCATTTTCCGGCAGAAACGGATCGCCCGCATTGCCGAAGATCGTCTCGATGAAATCGAGATTGCTCACGAGGCTGGCGGGAACGAAGAAACGCGTCTCCATTGTTCGCGCCGGTTCATTGCCCGTCGCCGGACATACCGTTGGGCGCAGCATTAGAGTCACGAACAAGCGCACCTGCTCCGCCTGATTCGCGGTGAAGGGGAGCGCCAGCACGTCATCCGGCGGGTTCAGCGCCAGCCTCAGCATCGGGGCGAACGTCTGCTTCGGAACCCCGATCTTGTCCGCCGGGATCGGCAGCCCGCCCTCAACGATGTGGAAAATTCCCTTAGTGGTCCGCCGATCGCTCTTCGGATTGTGGAGAACCCCCTGCGCCACCCGGTACGACTTCAGGTAAGGCGACGTGTAATCCTTCTCGCCCGCCGGAAGCGACATGGCCCGCGCCAGCCCGGGGCGGTCGAGCACAAAACAAGCCGATGGCAAACGCTGCGCGCCCTCGGGGGCGACATCTTTCAGATAACAGTCGAGAAACCGCTGAATACGCGCATCGACCGGGCACAGCAGATTGCCCAGAAGCCGGTTCTTCTGGTGATGATTGCGAAGCAGCGGGCCTGCGAGGTCGAGAAAATATCGATCCGCGGTCTTTTCGCTGACGGGCTGACCCAGCGCCGCAAGTTTCAGGCTGATGTATCGAAAGAGTTCCTCGTCGCGCGCGGCGTCCGCAATACCCATATATAGCGATTGTCGTTTACCCCCTCGCGCGGGCAGGCTCCTCGTCAGCCCCCCGCGATCGCGCCGATGATGAGAAAAGGTTCCGCGCCGGACATCACCTTCTCCGGCAGCAGGTTATCAGTCGGATCATGCGAAAGATCCTGTTCGCACGCGAAGAAGCGCACGAATGCACGCCGCTTCTTCGTTACGTGATCCCGCAGCGCGCCGCACAACGGCGGATACTTCGCTTCGAGCGCGTCGAGCACCGATGCGATCGTCGCGGGACCCTCGACTTCGACCTCAACCTCGCTCCCCGTCTTGGCCAGCGTGCGCAGATGTGCGGGCAGCACAACGCGGATCATTGCAGGGTCTGCGCTTCAACCGAAAGCACAGCAGGCAGATCGCGTACGATCGGCGCCCACGAGTCGCCCGCGTCATGCGAACCGTAAACCTGCCCGCCAGTCGTGCCGAAATACACGCCGCATTTGTCGAGCGAATCGACCGCCATAGCGTCGCGCAGCACGTTCACATAGCAATCGCTCTGCGGCAGTCCCTTCGTCAGCGGCTCCCACTCTTCGCCGCCGGTGCGGCTGCGGTACACGCGCAGCTTGCCTTCGAGCGGAAAATGCTCGCCATCGCTCTTGATCGGCACCACATAAATGGTTTCAGGCTCATGCGCGTGAACGTCGATCACAAACCCGAAATCGGTCGGCAGATTCCCGCTCACCTCGCGCCAGTGGTCGCCGCTGTCGTCGGTGCGCATGACATCCCAGTGCTTCTGCATGAACAATGTATTCGGACGCGAGCGATGCATCGCCAACCGATGTACGCAATGCCCCACCTCGGCGTTCGGGTCGGGAATGTACTGCGAATGCAGGCCCTTATTAATCGGCTTCCAGGTTGCGCCGCCGTCGTCTGTGCGAAACGCCCCGGCTGCCGATATCGCCACGAAAATCCGCTGCGGGTCTTTGGGATCCAGCAGGATCGTATGCAGGCACATTCCACCGGCGCCCGGCTGCCATCCCGGACCAGTACCATGCTTTCGCAATCCCGAAAGCTCGGACCAGTTCTGTCCCCCGTCGGTAGATTTGAAGAGCGCCGCGTCTTCGATCCCCGCATATAACGTATCGGGATCGGTCAGCGACGGCTCCAGGTGCCATACGCGCTTGAACTCCCAGGGATGAGGCGTCCCGTCGTACCACTGATGCGTTCCCGGAACGCCGTCGTACACGAACTTGTTACCGACCGGATTCCACGTCGCGCCTCCATCGTCCGATCGTTGGATCTGCTGCCCGAACCAGCCCGAGCACTGCGATGCGTACAGCCGGTTCGGATCCGACGGCGATCCCTTCACGTGGTACATCTCCCATCCCGCGAAATGCGGGCCACTCACGTTCCATTTGTCGCGTTTTCCGTCCGCCGAAAGGATGAATGCGCCTTTGCGCGTCCCTACCAGCACTCTCACACCGCTCATTCGCTCTTTTCTCCTTTGTCTGCAAAGTGCGTTGATTCATCGGAACGGCGGAATCAGCGGCGTTAGGTCGCGTTTCCCCCAACGGCGCCAGGCTTCACCGATAATCTGTTCACGTCGCGCCTCCATTTGGTCCGCCACCGCCGGCGACGCCCCTGTTCGTTCATGCCGCGCGCCCCAGATCAGCAGATCCAGCAGCACCGGCGCCAAGTCCATCCCCTTTTCTGTCAGCCGGTAGTTCGACTTCCGGCCGTCCGATAGCTCTTCCTCCGTTTCGACAATTCCCGCTGCCGCCAGTCGTCTCAGCCGGTCCGAAAGTATGTTCGTCGCGATCCCTTCGCCGGCCTGTAAAAACTCGCGGAACGTCCGGCAGCCTCGTACCATCAAGTCCCGGATAATCAGCAGAGTCCAGCGGTCTCCCAGTATCTCCAGCGAAACGCTGACCGGACATCCGGATCTGCGCTTCGGCTTCAAGTGCCTTCGCACTCCGGGTACGTTAGCAGATTCACTTGCGAATCGCAATCGATGATCCGGTTTAGTTTGGAAACGCTCTCCGCGTGATCAGCATCTAGTTAGAAGATGTTCCTTGCGCGCGGATGCGCCTTCTTCGCCGCGTCCTCCTTCCTCACCGTCATGTCGACCGCCGCTTTCGGCGCCACCCTTACAGGGACGCAACGCAATATCGAATTCGCCAGGCCTGAAGGCACGCCGCTGTATCTCGACGCCTCCATTCCCTTCGGCGCCGGCCCCTTCCCGGCGGTCATAGTGGTCCATGGCGGCGCGTGGGTTCGCGGTGATCGTCGCACCGACGTTGCGCCGCTTTTCAAACCGCTTGAAGCCGCAGACATCGCCTGGTTTTCGATCGACTATCGGCTGTCGAACGACATCCTTCATTTCGGCGCCGCGATAGACGACGTCCGCGACGCCGTTCGGTTCGTTCGCGGACACGCATCCGAATATCGCATCGATCCCGATCGCATCGCGCTCGTCGGCGAATCGGCTGGCGGGCAGCTCGCCGCTATGGCCGCTCTCGATCCCACGCCCGATGCGCAGGTGAGGGCCGTCGTGGCCCTGTATACTCCAACCGATCTGGTCCAGCTTGCAGAGGAATCCACCTTCGTGCCGCAACAGATTCGCGATTCTCTGCGCGGCACGCCACTCGAGAATCTGCTCCTCGCGCGCCTCCGGCAGTTATCTCCTGTCGATAATGTAAAACCCGATTCGCCGCCCTTCCTGCTGATTCACGGAACCGACGATGCCCTCGTGCCGTTTGCGCAGTCACGGGCGATGTGCGACCGCATGAAGGCCGCCGGAGCAAGCTGCGAGCTCTTTCCCGTCGAGGGCGGGGGACACGGGATTCGCTGGTGGGAATCCGCCCGTCCGCGCGAAGCGCAGGCGTACAAGAACGAGATGGTCCGTTGGCTGAAGCGGGAACTCGCCGACTAACCGCGACTTATTCGGCCGGACCGTAGTAGCCGCGTCTCCAGGATGTCCGCAGGTGCGCGTCGGGAGCGGGTTGATTCAGTTCCACTCGCACCTTGCGGTATTTCCCGTCCTTCTGATCGTTGGAGGGCGAATATCCGAGGACGTATTCGCTGTGGATCTCGCGGCTGAGGTTAGCCGCCATGTCCGGAAGTTCGTCGATCTTCTTCACGCGGATCGCGCGCCCGCCAGTCTCCTCGCTGATATGGTCGAGCGGCGCTGCTCCGGTCTGAATCGCAATCGTAAATACGCGCAGATCGGCCTCCCGCAACATGCGTCGCGTTTCCCGTTCGGTGTAGCGGCTGTTGTTATCGTTCCCATCGGAGAGAACCAGCAGAACCCGACGATCGTGCTTCGCATGTTTCATACGGTTGATCCCGAGATAGATCGCATCGTAAAGCGCCGTCCACCCGCCCGGCTCGATCGACTGCACCCCTTTGTCGATTACTTCGCTTTCATTCGTAAATCCTGACACCTGCTCTGGGCGGTCACTGAAGCGGATGAGAAAGAATTCGTCGCCTGGGGTGCTCATGCGCAGGAATTCCGAAACCGCTTGCCGGGTTCGCTCGATCTTGTTCCTCATGCTGTTGCTCGCGTCGAAGATGATGCCGACGGAGACCGGGGTTTCGTCGCTGAAGAACTGCGTGATCTGCTGCTGAGTCTCGCCTTCGAACAGCCGGAAGCTGTCCCTCTTCAGCCCCTTCACCGGTCTTTGATAAATGTCGGTGACCAGAACCGGGATCAACACCAGGTTCACATCGAGCCTGAGCGCCGCCCTCGGTTTGAGCGCGGCCGGGCGTTTCGGCACGGTCGGAATGGCTACCTGCGCCGAATCGTCCGCTCCCCTGGCAGCAACCGTTCCGATTGCCGCGGCCAAGCTCAGAACAGCAATGACTTCAAGCGCCCGGGTCGTTGCCCGGCGCACCGCTCGTCCCCGCGGAACGGCGGCGGAACCATCCCTCATCACTCAACCTCCGATTGAGCTTCCGAATTTGGCCTCCAATACTACCACTGTGGGTGACCGCCAGGCGCGACCAAAAGTATGGGACGATACTGTACTTACAATTGCCTGAACTTCTGGATATTACCCAGAAAAGTTAATAAATCCTGCCGCATTTCCCTGAAAAGCTGAAACTCGGGAACGCTCGCTGAAACGCTGTTACAGATTGGCATTCGGAGATCAATTGGATAAAATACGAATCAGGCAGATGATCCGAATTGAATCCGCTGCGATTCCGTTCACGACCCCGCGGGTCGCCTTTCAGGCGGTCCAGGCGCTCGGCCGCGCCGACGCCATGGGGTTGTTACCCATCGAAGAGCGCATCGAGATCCTCGATCTTCCCTCATTCCGGAAAGCGGTTCGTCACATCCACCGCGCTGGCATCGCCCGTAATTTCCGGTTGGATCTCACCGGCCTTCCGGACTCCGACCTCCAGCGCGCGTTGGAGCGCCTCAATCTCGCGCTCGAAGAATCACCCGCGCCCGAGTTCGAATGGCAGCGCATGGGCGACGCCCTGGGGCTGGAACTTTTATCCAGGCTCCTCGGAGTGTCGGCCGTCAGCGTTCGGAGATACCGGGCGAACGGACGCGTTACGCCGGACGATGTCGCGGAGCGCCTGCACTTTTTGACTCTGATTGTCGGTGACCTCGCGGGAGCCTACAACGAATTCGGAATTCGTCAATGGTTTGCGCGGAAGCGCGCGCAGCTCGATGGCCGCGCTCCGATGGATCTGCTCAAGGGCCGCTGGAAACCTGCGGAGCCGGGACCCGTTCAGGTTCAGCAACTCGCTCGCGCCCTGGTCACTTCGCCAGCCGCATGATTCTCTATCGGCACGCCGACCCTCGTTTCCCGTTCCTTTGGGAAAGCGCCGATCAGCCCCCGGCGCGCTGGCATGGTTCCGGCGAAGGTCCTGTGCAGTACCTGGCAGATACGCCCGACGGCGCATGGGCGGAGTTTCTTCGCCACGAAGGCATTAGCGAGAAATCCGAATTAGTAAACGTGCGTCGCGCTTTGTGGGCGATTGAGGCGCCGGATGAACTACCCGCCGCTGCGCCGCAAATCTCCGAGGCGACATTAACCGGCGGACTCGCCACATATGAGGACTGCCGCAGGGAAGCGCGCCGCCTGCGCAACAATGGCGTCACGGTCCTCCGTGCGCCATCCGCGGCATTGCTTCCCGGAGGCGCCCACGGCTGGAAAGTCGATGGAGGAATGCGGCCAGCCGCCGAACGCGACGGAACTGTGTTGGCGGTCTTCGGAGCGCGCCCCGACTTTATTGGCTGGGTAGCTGCTTTCTCAGCCTGGCCCAGACCAGACTTGCTTTCACGCATCCGGCATCTCTGAGCGAAGCCCGAATTTAATCCGGATCGAGAATATCGAATCGCAAACCACTCGACCCCTCGCCGCGACCCGTCTGCCGCCGCCGAGCCGTCCAAAGCGTTGTGCGCCCGTCCTGCCACCGCGCGTAGCGATAGAGACGATCCACCAGAGTGCCCTCCCGCGGAACTTCTTCTTCAAACAGCCACAAGCGCCCGCCCGAATCGTTCGCCACAAGCAGCCGTCCCTTCGGCTCCGTGGCCTGCGGCGTGCCGCCCACATCCACTTCCATCGGAACCAGCCGCAGCCGAATCGACTTCTGATCCGCCAGTTGCTCGGGCGCAAGCGGAAGCCAGTAATCGGGCACGACCGTCTCCACCCGATACGCCGGCAGATCGCGTGTACCGGGCGGCAGTTTTCCCGGAGCCACCCAGGTTGAGCGACGATCGATGACCCTCTCCAGTCCATCCTGAACCTTTGTTTCCACGGCCCACGCCAGATCCGCCATTTCATCGCGCAGGAACTGAACGCTTTCAACGGGCGCGCTCTCACCCAGATATGCGGCGGAAGGCGGAAGAAAGAGGCCGTCCTGTGCCGGATGCGCCGCGCCGCGCGTGTCGAGCGAAAAGAGATTCCACTGCGGTTCGCCTTCTCCGGCGCGCATAACCAGCAGGTTGCGGCCGAAAACATCGGAGACAACCACACTGTCGAGCAGCGTCAGACTTCCCACCGGCAGCTTGATCGGCAGCACGTACCAGTCGTTCCCGTACACAGTAGCGAACTCAACCAGCAGCAGCCGTCCGATATCGTTCGGGGCCGCATCAACCGAGCCAAAATCGTAGCTGGAATCCTCCATCGCCCAGAAACGCGGCAGCGGCATTCCCCCATAGCGCACCGGCGTGGGGACCGCTTTGGCGCTCACAGGAGTCGACGTGCCGTCGGATCCGGCAGTGGCGCCGGGATCGATATCGAAGTCGAACCAATCGAGTCCGTCGCCGAGATACTGATCTGCCACCAAAACCGTTCCTCCCGCCCCGGGATTCGAGACGGCAAACCCGTACTCCATGCGATGTTCCTGCCAGGTAACGTCGGTTCCGCTATTCGGTGTGCTCGCAATCTCCTCCCCGTACCATGCAAGCCACGCGTTTGCGACCGCGACCACGCCGGCCAGATCGCTTGGATCGATTGCAACCGGCTGGGGCGCTCCGCCAGCCAAAGCGGTTGCAGTGTCATGCAGCGGCAAACCATCCGGAGTTCGTTTTGCGATTGCGGACAAAAGCGCATCTGCGGCGAAATCGGGCCCCGCGAGAACAGCGGGATCGAAAGCATGCGCGCTGACGAAAGCGGAGGCGAGGCTGCTGAACCCCGCGGCGTTCAGCAGGCGAAGGAAGTGAGCGCCGGCCTCCAGCCGCTCTCGCAGGTTGGGGCTCGATTCATCTTCCGGTTCCACCAGCGCATCCAGCGGATCAATGGTTCCGTCAAAGGGTGTCCAGTCCGTCTGCTGCGCGCCGCGCCACGCATTCACCGGTGTCGTCGCGCCGGCAACCGTTACGACCGCCGGCGTGCCGGCGTCCTGCGCACGAAACTCGCCCGTCTGCCACTGGCGCGCCAGCAACCACAGGGGATCATGAATGCGTGCGGCGAGCCCTTCTTCAATGCCCGTGCTCCGCGGAGTTGGCTCTAGTCTCCAGCTCACTGCGCTCCTCCCATCCCCTGAATCAGCAGCCCAACATTGAAGCCGCTGTGTACCACCGGGAAAACACGGCCCACCCGAGGCAGATCGCCCAGATCGACGGTTCGAATTTTGGCCAGGTCGAGGGTCTCCCTCACCGTGTCGAGAAGGATGTCCAGCGACCATCCCTGCGTTTGATCCGGTGCGATCGCCAGCAGAATCGATTGAGGCGCATAGGCATCGGGCGCGTCGACGGTGAATGCCATTCCTGTGACTTCGGCGGGATCATATTTTCGCGTCCCGCTCGCGATGGTGGTCAGGCCGGGTACCTGCTCGGTCCACGTGTCGCACACGAATCCGCAGAATGCGACGGCCGGATCAATGGCTGTCGGCGTTGAAAGCACGAGCCCAAGTTTTGCCGCCGGCGGAGTCGCCCCGGTAAACGGAAGCCCGACCCAGGGAACACCGCTCGCGCCCGGCAATTGAGCGACGGTCAGAGTCGCCGGCGTGCCCTGAAGAGCCTCCACTGCGAGAACGGTTTCATGCAGGGCAGCGGAGCCGGGGCGTATCCGCGCCACACGCCGAAGCCATGCCATCACCGTGGGCGCATCGCCTCCCGTCGGAGCGGCTCCGGGCGCGAAGGCTGCCGCGTAGTCCGAGTCCGCAGGCAGCAGAAACACCGGAACAAGCGGCATGCCGGCGCCGGTAATGCTCTGCGTGTATTCAGTAACCGCGCTGACCCATGCCGATATATCGGTAGAACTCGCGTTCGTGTCGGGCAGAGGCGGCCGCGCCGCGGCTGCCAGCGGCTGAACGGCTGTCAGAAGAGAACTGACCTGAGCGTTCAATGTATCGACCGTCTGCTGTGTGCTATCGGCGGGCGCCAACGGCCATGCAGCCGGTACGCCGTGATCCGCCAACCCGATCAGCGCCGACCGCACGTACAGGACAGCGTCCAGAACGGTATCGGGGTCGGCGCCCGCCGAGCTGTCGAGTGTCGACGCCGCATCGCCCAGCGTCTGAACCGCCGCCGAAAACGAGGCTTGGATCGCCGCCGCGCGCCCGTCGAACTCGGCCGTATCGAGTCCGTCGGTAGGCGAAGCATTGGCGCCCTGCAATTGTTGCGGCCCGATCGGTATAGCTTTCCCAAGAGCCGTTCGGATTCTCTGCGTCAGACTCGCCAGCTCGGCAAAACCTGTCGACCCATCTTCGCTCGGATCTTTCGCCACCGTGATCGTCGCGCCCGCCGGCTGGCTTGCGGAAACAAATTCCACGATCCGCATCTCGAGTTGCGAAGGATCGCCGGATGATTCGACAACAACGTCAAGCGCGCAGAGCCCCAGGGAATCCAGCGTCACGGTCTGAGTGGTGGTTCCCGCATCCGTTGTCACCGCGCACGAGAACTGCCAGGAACTCGCAGTCCCCAGCATCGTCGCCGCCCACGCGTTGATATGTGGCTCTACAATCGCGCGCGGCCGATCCGTACTCCAGCCCGGCGCGGCGGACGTAAAGCCCGCCGGCAGCAGCGCGCCGATCTGCCATGTGAGCGCGCGGCCGCTGCGTGGCGTCGTGACCACGTCAAAACGATCCGGTACAGGTTCTCCCCGTCCGACCGTATCGGCGGCCAAACCCGCGCGGAGCGGATTTCCGCCGACGAGGTGATGCACGCTCTCGGCCAGGAGCAGATCTCCGAATGCATCGACGGTATTCACCAGATCGTTCAGCAACGCGCTGATTGTCGCGGTGGCCTGAGCATCTAAATCGGGCCCGACCGTCGGGTCCGCCGCCAGAGTTGCCAGGACCGAGTCGCGGCTTCTGTAAAGAGCCAGGCCGTCGACAACATTGCGAGCTGCAATAGAGGTGCGAGCGACGCCTCCATTTATGTCCGCGTCGGGCCCGCTCGGAAGAGGCTGCGGGAAATTCGTGCGAAGCGGCGCAATAAGTACGTCCTGCGTCGCGTCGTGAAGTCCGCGCTCGAAACGATACCCGAGCAGCGCCCCCACCGTCTGACCATTGCGAACGCCTTCGGCAAGCCAGGTCGCGATGCGTACGCGGCTCGAGACCAGGTTCACCGCAAGGGCATCCGGATGCGCGTGCGAATCGTAGCCCGCGCGCAGAACCGCCGCAGTGGCCGCGTGATGTAGGGAGGGCGTATGAATATATTTCTGCTTCGGACTCGAAAACGCGCTGTCGAAACCAGCGGGTGGGGTCGCGACAGCGGTCAGATCGGTGCGCGGAGCCAGATCCTCCACCCATCCATACGCGCCGATCACCAGCCCGGAAGGCTTTGCCGCGCGCATACTGTCGAGGCGCCGCGCCGCAAGTGAAGTGATCCATGCATCGAGACGGTGTGAAAAGATATCCAGCAATTCACGCAGGCTGGTCTCGTATTGCGCCGGATCGACGGTGCAAAGGATGTCGAACTGAGCGGCGAACGCCTTCGCCAAAGGCAGGTTCGTTGCTACCGAAGCCAAAAAGTCCGGCTTAGTGGGGTCAAACAAAAATGCTGCGCACAAGATAAAGCCCGCGATCGAGCCAGCCGCGTTGAGATTGTTCTGCAGCAGCGGATCGGTAAACGAATCCTGCAGCAGGCTGATGAACAAATCGGGCGGCGGCGCTCCCGGGAATGTCGCTTTGGAATTCAGCAACGATTTGTATTGGGTCTTGTACTGATCCGGAGTCATTGTGGGGTCCTGCTGCATGACCCGAATACCGTCGTTGAACGCGCCCTGGAAATTCTTCAGTACAAGTAGGTCGCCTGCCTCATCGCTGATGACTTTGACGCCGAGGGGTTTGGCGGTATCGGCGGGGAAGCAAAGAAACAGCTCACTGTTTGTAGGCAGCCCCGGAATCTGAGCGGTCGGCAGCGGCTGGCCGTTGAAACTCTGCGAGGCGGGATCTCCGTCGTCGCGCACATTGATATCGACGGATACGGGAAGGCGGCCCAGCACGTTGACCACCGTGGTGTCCGCATTGGGGTCTGCGCCGGCGATCACTGCGGGAGCAGTTGCGACAGCGGCCAGCCAGTAATCGCGAAAAGTACGCAGCCACGTAACGAGAGTCGCAGTCGGGTCGGTCGCATCGAAGACCCAGTCGTCGAGAGACAACGCGGGAAGCAACCCGTAAGGCTGATTTCCAACCCGCATCACGGGCAGCTTGCCGCGGCTGCGCACCCAGCCCAGCGCATGGTCCTTGAGAGCCTGAGCCGCGGGCAGATTATTATGCAGGTTCCACGACCCCTGCGGTCCGCCGCCTGTAAGATCCCAGGTCGTGAAGAGCATTGACAGCGCCTTGTCCCCAAGCGCCGGCCAAAGCTGCTGCGCAATCGTCGTAACGGCAAACTGTTGGTCGGTGAGCCCGTCGGGCGCGATGCAAAGCACGTCGGATCCATCGACGCCCAGGGCCCTGGCCGCCACAGCCGCATTCTGATTGCTCGCCGCCTGATATCCGGCCTGCGCATTCTGAACATCCGTCGGCGAGGGCGGTTGTGGCGCGGCCTCCCAGGCGGATCGCGTCTTCGGGGTGTTGTTCGTGGGAGTACCGGGCGGCAGAAAGGCGAGGCCGTTCGTGAATTGATGCGCAACCAACGCGGATTCCAATCGGCCAACCGCGTCGTCCGGTGTCACCGAGGAACTAACCCCAAGAACAAAGAGCTGACTGACGCTCAAGTCAGGACCGGCGAGCGGAATTCGAACCGCCATTCCGGTCGCGATGGCGGCATCGAGGTCAACCAGCCACAGGCTTCCGGCGTCGAACGGCAGATCGGAGGCAGGTGCGCCGGTGCCGGGCGGCCCGAAGCTCACGTCCAGCGTGTCGGGGATCGGCGATCCGTCCACGTTGAACAACTCCTGTTCGCCGCGCAATCCCACGACATGCCAATGGTCGGGGAGGAGCGTTGTGCGTGGCGGCCGGTTGAACGTACTCGGACGCGTGGGAACCGAGGGCAGGGGCGGATCCGGTTGCGTCTGGTCGACGGGCGTTTCGTCCGTCGGCCGCGGGACAGAAGGCATAAGCGCCCGCACGGTCCATGCGGCTCGTTGCGGCTTCAGCTTCCCTAAAATAACCGCCCATGCGGCATCCAGCCGCGCCTGATTCGGACCCGAGCCCCAGACCGCCTGCCAGTAAGCCGTTCCCGCCGCAAGCTCCCCGGAAGTTAATTCAGGTTCGTGCGTGTCGACGTGAATGTCGTCGGGGTAAACGCGCACGACCAGGTCCGTTCCTCCGGCTACCGATGTCGAGGGCAGATACGCCGTCTCGATTCGCACGGGCAACAGCACGAGCGGCAGGCCTGGATCGGCGTTGTGCATGGGATCGGCCAATACGGCCGCCTGGTAGGCGGCTTGGGTATCGTTGAATGCCGATTTTGCCGCTTCGACGACTTGTTCCTGGACAAGAACCTGATGCCGAAGAAATGCAAGAAAGGGCGGAGGCGCACCCAGCGCGTTCCGGAGTTCCTGCAGGAACACCTGAAGCTGCGCTTCAGCAGTGGCGAGTGTCGCGCTTGCTGCGCGCATCGTGGTCCGTAGTTGGAAAATGTCCGCCATCTCAGGTGTTCGCCAGAAGCTCGTCCGCGTGATATCCGACGCGAAATGGTCGGGCAAAGGCGATACGCGCCGTATCGGCGGAGTCGTTGTTCCACCGCGGCGCTCCGGGGCCGGTTTCGCCGGGAGGCGGAGCGAGATCCAGTCCGGCGACAGCGAACCCGCGCGATTGCGGAACCGTTCCCCAGTCGAGGTCAGACCACAATTGCAAAGGAACGATGGGATCCGGCGAAAATCGGAATCGCGGCCCCGTTATCGGCTCCGAAAAAACGAAATAGTAGCCCGCATTGCCTGCCGGAATATTGCTTTGAATATCCGAGCGCTTGAGGGGATACGCAAACGCGGTCGTTCTGCCATCGAGCTTGATGAGGAATTGCGGTGGCGTCCAGTCCACGCCCGTGTTGAGACCCAACGCCCCATCGGCGATTACTCCGGGCGCCGCGTAGACGATCGTATTCGGATAACGATGCAACAGCTCGCCCCGCACCAGCAGCACCACCATATTCTCGACGTCGAGTCCATTGTTCGCGCCGTTCTGGCCTAGTGGAGTAGAAAGATTCCAAGAGGTGATGGGCGGGATATCGGGGTTGCGATCGGGACGCGGCCAGAAATAGCGGAAAGGCGTTCCGCGCTGGTCGGTGGGATACTCGCGCCAAAGCAACTCGCGATTCATCTCGTGATTCACGCCCGCCAGAAAAGCTTCGACGAATGCCCCATTCGTAAACACTACGGTTACTCGGTCATCAGGAAAGTTTCCGAGCCCCGGAAGCAGCCACTCTTTGTGCTTGCTGAGAAGAGCCATACCGAGCGGCGCAGTGAACTGCGGACACGCCATCACCTTGGTCGACCCGGAGTTGCCGCCCAGCGTATCGGGGATTTTGGCCCGTCCCCCAAAACGCCTCCGAATGCCGGCCGACGGCGTGAGCGCAAGAGTTAGAACGGCAGCAAGAGACGGAGGCGGAGCGGCATTGGTCGGCGGTGGGGCCGTTATGAAGATGGGAAGACCCGTCTGCAGTCCCAGACCCTTGACGGGTTTTGCCACCCCGCTGACAGCCTGACGAATCGGAATCAGGTTGCCGGGAGAAGGAATCGCCTGTTCGATCGTGGTCAGGCCTTGCCACCCGCGTGCGGCCATCAGGCCGGTTGCAGTCGTGGCCAGAACAGGGCTGGGTTTGATCGCCGCGAGGCCGTCGGGCGCCGCTGGCGTCGGCGTAACCTGCACTCTTCCCGCTATTCCGTTTTCGAGGACAGTCGGAGTCACGCTGTTGAACGCCCGGCTTCCCAGAGGTCCCAGCGGGCGCGAAAACCGGCTGAAGGCGACCGTCAAGGCCCCGGTTGGGAGCGGCGTCGCGTCAGCGGTTGCCTGAAGAGTGGATCCCTGGCTCATCAGAAGTCGCGTCCGCGTAGGCGCGGCGATCGAGAACAACTCGGAGGGACCCAGCGTCTGAAAGTGACGTTGATGCAACCGGTCCGCTACTTCGGCGGCAAGCTCCGCCAAAGCCTGCAGACGATTCGCCTCTTGCACTGCCCCGAGTTGATCCCAGGCCTGCGCCATCAGGAACTCCTGGTTCTCCTGCACGTATCGGGTTCCGAAAGCCGCCGCGATTCGGCGGCGCGGATCGAGGTTCAGCGTCTGGAGCCAGCCGGGATCCGTTGGAACAGTATTGACGCCCGCGTGACGGTTGCCGTAGATCGGCGGCGCGACAGCGGACACAGTTGAGTTGCCGCTTGAGGAGGCCGGGTCCAGTGTCGCCGGAAAATTGAGCAGCGTCGTAAGACGCGGCTGAAATGCGGTGGTGATCGCGTCAGCTACCGGAATGTCAACCCCGGTGGAAAGAGCCCCGTCGAGCTGAATTGTCGAGCCGTCGCCGATTTCCGGCGGGCTCTGCCACGGCGCTGACATATCGACAGGCTTTGTTCCAAAACCTTCTATGCTCGTCGCCGGAAATCCCTGGAGCCGCAGCACCAGCGACTTGAAATCCCCGTCGTCGCCGGTCGAAAACTTCCACGAATAATAAACCGGAAGTACGACATCCTGCCCGGCGCCAACTGTCCAGGCAGGCTCAATCGCGGGGCCCGCATCGAGCGGAAGACCCAATCCCGTTTGCTTGCCCATAAGCGTAGAGGGAACGAGGCAGGCGAGATAGGCGGTGTCCGGCGCCAGCCGTCGGGGGCAGAGGAATCGCGAGACGGCCGAACCGCCGGACGCCGGGGCGAGCGCCGCAGCGGCCGTCGCGGGATCGTCTACCGTAACCTGAACATGCGCCCACGCCCACGAATCGTTCAGATCGGGCAGTTCCGCGTCGTTCACGGTGATGCGCGGCAGAGGCTGACCGGGCTGCACCTGGGTTGTTGACGCATCGACAACGATCAACACCATCCATGGCCGCAACCGATTCTGATCGTTCTGTTTCGCCGGCGTGAACATCCACGGCAGATCCGGCCGCGAGAGTTCCATCTGGACCAGGTAATTGTCCTCGACGTTCCTTGCCGAGCGCGCCGGGTCTGTGCGAACCACAGACTTCGAGTTGATGCCGATTACCGCGCCGGGGCCAAGAAGCGTCAACTGCGGCCCGGTCATGGCGGGCTGCGGCGCGCCGTCGCGCGATAGCGTGATCGACGGCTGGAATGTCGCTGGTCCTGCGTACGCGCCGGCGGCGGGATCAGGCTGCAGGATTGCGCCGGCGGCGCCGCGGCGAACCCATGACGTGAACAATCGCTGACTCACGGCGCCACCACCTCCCAATGCTCGACGATTTGAACGGACGCGCCTTGCCCGACGCTGCCAAACTTCGCCTGGGCTGCCTGCAGCGTGGCCGTGAATCCTCCCGGCGTGGCAAAGACGGGCTGTTCGGTCATCGTGTCGGTGGTCGCCACAGTAACGGGATGATCGGCCAGGACTGTGATCTTTTCCAGGTTCGGAGGCGACCAAAGCGAGGTCATCGTATGCACATCGGCAATGCCCAGGAAACTCTCGGCCAACAGGTGCACGAAGAGGTTGTCGAGCACGCCGAGCTCAATGTCGGGGACCAGCTGAACCTCGAAATCGGTGTTAACCGGGCGCAGATCGGAATTGATAACATCCGCGGGAGTCATGGTCACGCCGGAGTTCATCTGCTCGAAAGCGGGCCGCGCAAGCTGTTCGTCTTGCGTAAGATCGAGAAACTGACCGGGAGCGAACTTGTCCTGGATTGCCGCGCCGAGGCTGGCCGGAACCGCCGACGCCAACTCCGCGCTGACAATCGACCAGGTCTGTGCGGGAATCGGCTTCTGCTGGAAACGCGAAATCTGGATATCGAAGGGGACAGTCCGCTCCCGAACCGCCACGCGCCCCAGCGGGTGCACGCTTTGCCCGCTGCTTTCCAGCTTCTTCGCGTCGGGTGAGAGGCTGACCATCGGCTGCTCGTCAGTGGGGGCCTTTCCGATCCAGGCCCCGGGCTTCGCGAGGGCGGCGGCCAGCACCGGCGCGAGGTCCGGCGCGGGGCCGAGCGGAGGCGGAGCGTCGCCCCATTTCACGTCGAAGTCGAATGACGCGCTGAACAGGAACAGATCCACGGAGCCGGTTCCGTGCACATGCCACGGAGACGGCCCTTCCAGCGTCAGGTCCATATTGACGCCCATCAGCGTTTCGCCGAACACCTGCACGGCTATGCCGGCGGAAGCATGAATCGAGAACGAAAAAACCGGATCCCACTGGAACAGCGCGTCGAAGCTGAACCAGCCATCAACCCCGCAGCCGCCAATCTCGTCGCAAAGTTCCAGCTTTGCGCCGAACTGCACGCTGTTGGTTGTGACCGCGAAATAAGCCTCGGACCGCAGGCCTGGAAAACCAGGCGGCGTAATGTCGAGCTGAAGCCGATGCAGTTTGGCGGGAACTCCCTGGGGCGGCTTGTACTTCGGATGGAAGCCTCCCGCGGTCAGCACAAACTCGGCGTCATCGCCTCCCTGCAGCAGGAAGAAGATGTCGCCGTTGAGAGGCATTCCGACAATGCTCGAACCGTCGAGACTGGCGAGCAGCGAAACGCTCTGCACCGGCGATATTTCGAACGCCCCGACGAAAGTCGCCTGAATCAGTACGAGCGGCACTGCAGGATCGGGCAACGCGAGCGTGATCCGCCCGATAATTACGAACTGCAGCGGGTTGGGCAGATCGACGACGACCGCGACAATCATCGAAAGGATGCGCCCGCCCCAGTCCACCTCGAGCATCGGGCCGACCACGACATGACCGTCAGCCGCCGGGAAGACCTTCCCCAGCGTTGCGATGATTGCGGGTCCGTGCGACGCGGGATCCACCGGGAACAGCAGACGTTTTGCGGAGCCGTCTACCACCGCGGCTTGCAGAGATGGAACATCCAGCCGGCGGTTAACTGCGACAATGCCCCCGACCCCGTTTAGCGAAAACCCGAATCCGAGTTCGATACCGGGCAGCGGAAATTCAACGGAAATGATCGCGACAAATGAGAGAGGTTTGCCGTTCTCGGGAAGCTGCAGCAGGCCGAACGCATCGATGCTCAGTTCGAGCAGGCTCAGATCGAGTACGCCGCCAAAGCCGCCGTCTCCTGTAGTCATCAGGAAACCGCCGCCGGAGACGACGGGAAGATCCAGATCGAGTCCGAAGCCTGAAGGAAGGACCGGGTGAGTTCCGGCGGGGTCGAGCCCCAGCCCAGTCGTTCCCGCAAGAATGGGGAAACCGGCCCCCAGTCCGTCCACGGTCATCGTGAGCGGGATTCCGGGGAGTCCGCCCGTGAATGTGATTCCGAAATCGAACTCGACGCGATCGCCGGTGGATGCGATGGCAAGATCGACGGCGCTGATATCGATACCGGGCAAGCTCACATTAACCGGTACAGAGGTGCGCACGCCGCCGCCCTGAATGTTGAATCCTTGCTCCGGGTCGGCCGAAAGATTCAGAGCGATCGGCATCGACAAACTGTTTCCCAGCAGGACGGCGAGGACATCGGTCACTAGAGCCAGATGCGCGTCCGGCAGCGAAATGGTGAATGTGACTTCCGGGTTTCCTGCGGAGTCCGATCCGGTCGTCGCGCCGACAGCGACGCTGGCGAAAGTAACCTGCGGCCCGCTGTCCGGACCGATTGCGATGGTCCCGCCACCGGAAGCGTGGCGAAGCGTAAGAGTCACGCTGATCGGCGCCAGACCATCAAGCACTGACGGCGTTCCGCCGCGTGGGAATTGAAGCCGCCCGCCGCCGCCGGCGTTGCCGCTGACATCAAGGGACCAGGAATTACTGAGCGGCAATGTTGCCGGGCCAAAGGCGCCCGCGCCGACCACCGCGAATTCGAAAGCCAGTCCTGTCGGTCCCGCTCCGGTAAGCGCGGCAACGAAAGTTGCGGCGGGCGCGGGTGTGACCATAACGGCGGCAAGTCCGCGCGCTTGCCCGGCTCCCGGATCGAATCCATGAAGCGTGACCGGCGGTCCTCCCGCAGGATCGGACAGGATCTGATGCAATCCGTGGATCAGGGCAGCGACGCCGGGATCGCCTGCGGCGACATCGTCCGGCTTAATGGCCTGTAGTAACCGCTGGTCGAGGACGGTGCCGCCGAATCCCGGTTCGGCAGCCAGGCCAGCCAGCACGCCTGCCGCTTGCGCACGATAACGCTCGAGCACATCCCACAGCCCGGTCGTGATGTCGTTGAAGAGTTGCTGCGACGCCGTGCCCAATCAGGTCCCCTCTCGAAACAACAAAGTCCGAGCCCCCGTCCCTGAGGGTTCACCAGTGTATGCCGAAGATCGGCGTCGATGTCAAGCGACTTGCGGGCGTTAAGACACCAGCTCGCGAGGTACTGTCTATTCGTCGCGCAGCGCGTCCATCGGCTGGAGGCGCGACGCTCTCCACGCGGGCGCGTAGCTTGCAATCAGCGCAACCGCCGCGAGCAATCCGACCGCGGCGATCATCGTAACCGGATCTCTCGGTTTCAAGCCGTAGACGAGAGACGCGGCCGCCTGACCGGCCCAGATCGCGCAGCCGGTTCCGATTGCCAGCCCGATGGTCAGCAGGATCACTGCCTCGCGAAGGACGAGTCGAATCACCTTCGGTCTGCTCGCCCCCAGCGCAATGCGCACGCCGATCTCATTCCGCCGGCGCGCGACCATGTAAGCGATCACTCCGTACAGCCCCAGGACCGCCAGGGCGCCCGCCAGAATTCCGAATGCGCCCGCCAGCGCCGCCATCAGGCGGTCGCGCTGCAGCGAGTCCTTAAGCTGTTGCGTCAGCATGGTGAACTGCACTGCCGCATCCGGATGGATTTCTGCTACCGCCGCTTCCGCGTTCCGATAGAATTCGCCGACCGGCGCGTTCGTTCGCAGCACGAAGGTCCCGCCGGGCCCCGGATCGTCATCCTGAGCCGCCGCCACAAAGGCGATCGGACGAAAGTCCTCGCGAAGCTCGTAATACTTGGTATTGCGCACGACTCCGACAACCTGCAGGATGGTGTCCGGCTTCGCCGCCGACTCTTCACGCCGGAATGAACGCCCGATCGGATTCGTTCCGTGGAAAACCTTCTTCACAAACTCCTCGTTCACGATCGCCACCTTGGGCGAGCTGAGGTTATCGTGGGCATCGAAGTCGCGCCCGGCCACGAACGAAATGCCCATTGTCTGGAAATAGCCGGGACCGGCGTTGTTGAACAGGCCATCTGTTTTCGGGCCGGAGCTTCCGTCCGCCCAGACGTTCTGATCCCAGCCGGAACCGCTGACCGGCGTCATGCCAATCTGTCCCGCGGCGATCGCGCCTGTTTTCGCACGGAGCTTCGCGAGCGTCTGCCTGCGGACTTCGAGGAATCGTTCTTTCGGGTAATGAGCGGCGCGGTAATCGACGCTGACTGCTACGATCCCTTCGGGACGGAAGCCGGGATCAACGGAAAGCAGTTTTTGCAGGCTGCGCACGAAGAGCAGCGCGCCTGCCAGCAGAACGAGAGACATTGCGACCTGCGCGACCACCAACGCCCGGCGAAGACTGAATCGCTCGCGGCCTGTCGTGAGCCCGCGCCCGGTGGCGCGCATCACCGAAGCCGGCGCGACGCGCGTGGCGCGAAGAGCGGGCACGAGGCCGAAGAGCACGCAGGTAAGAACGGCCACCGCCGCGGTGAATCCAAGCAGCCGCCAGTCGATCCCGAGGCCCACGAACATTCGGTTGTTCTCAGTCGTTAGGAAGGCGATCAATCCGCGGCTGAGAAGGGCCGCGAGACCCGCCCCCAACGCAGCGCCCAACAGCGCGAGCAGCATACTCTCGGAAAGGAGTTGCGTGATCAGCCGCCCGCGGGAGGCGCCGATGGCCTGACGCACTGCGATCTCCCGCTCGCGCACGCTTGCCCTCGCCAGTAACAAGTTCGCAAGATTGGCGCACGCAATCAGCAGGACGAGTCCCGTGGTCGCGAGCAGAATCCAGAGCGGATCTTCGTATCGTTGGCGCAGTTGCGAAACGCCGGTGGCGCCTGATGTGACCTTGAGCTTGTTCTTGAGGAATTTCTTCTGGCGTTCCGCCCGGTAGGATGGCGGCAGCGAGTCCTGCATGATGATTGGCGCGATGGTATCGATCTGCGCCTGCGCACGGTCCAGAGTCGTTCCTGGCTTCATTCGTCCCATGAACGAGAGCCACCACGCATCTCTGACCGGGGTGCGGTCTTTGCCTGGATCCCAGAACAGGGGGTCGGAGCAGAGCGGGATCGCCACGTCGTAACGATGGCCGATTTCGACTCCGAAGAATTCCGGAGCCGTGACGCCGATCACCGGAAACAGATGGCCGTCCAGTCGCACGCTGCGGGTCGTGACGGCGGGGTCTCCCGCGAATTCACTTTGCCAGAAAGGATAGCTGATCACGGCTCCCGCGGCGCCGCACCCGGGCCGATCGTCACTTGCCTGAAACACGCGCCCCACTAGGGCGGGCGCCCGCAGAACATTGAAAAAATCGCCGCTGACAAACAGTCCCTCGGCCATCCGTTGCTTGCCGCCCTGCGCCAGGTTGAAGCCCTGGGCGCTCCAGGCGATGAGTCCCGAGAAGGCCTGCTGATGTTTCTGGACGCTGTCCCATTGGGCGGACGTGAAAACCGCGCTTCGGGTGGACCACCACCCGCCGCGGCTGGAATCTTTCGCGAAATCGAGATAAGCCAGTTCCTGTGGGTTCGCGACGGGAAGCGTTCGCAAACGGATCGCGTCGATGAGTTGAAAAATGGCGGTATTCGCGCCGATTCCGAGTGCAAGGGACAGCACCGCCACGGCGGTGAACGTGGGGTTCAGGCGCAGTTGGCGGAGGCCGAAACGGATATCGCCGGTCGAGAGGGCCATGAGGGTCTGATGGTTATACTCCGCAGGAGCGGATTGGTTACGTTTTCTGCTCGATTTCGAAACTGCAGATCACCCGCCGGCCGCGCACCGACGTCATAGAAACGGCGAGCCATCGATATTTGGTTGAATCGTTACGGCTTCCCCCAAGCCTTGTACAACGCTTCAAGGCGTTCATGGGCCTCGCTAAGCGCCGGGCTACCGGAGACTTGTATGGTTTGAAGAATTTTCGAGCTATCCATCAGGAGCGGCTCCGCTTCCGAATATCGCTCCTGGGCTGCCAGGCACTCGCCTAAGGCCCCGGATGCGAAAGCTACATCCAGCCGGCGGGACTTCTGTTGCGCACTCGACAGCGCCGCCCGCAGCAAAGGCTCGGCTTCCTTGGCGGCCCCGGTTTTGCTTAAGATGAGGCCCAACGCTATGTATGCGCTCTGATGGTAGTGACTGCCCCCTGCGTGCTTTGCAACGATCTCATTCGCCCTTCGTGCATCCTTCTCGGCGAGATCGTATTTGCCCTGGTAGTATCGCGAAGTCGCCAGGCTGATCAATCCATAGGCGACGTTGGGGTGATCGCTGCCTTGCGCTTTCTCATACAGCTTCGTTCCTTCCTGCAGCGACGCATCCGCTTCCACATATCTACCTTGGAGTCTGCGGATGTTGCCCAAATCGATCAGGGCCTGAGCCAGTGAAGGCCGGTCCCGAACCCCTCGGAGCTCGCGTACGGCTTCCGATGCCAACGAATCCGCCTTACTGATCTCCCCTCGATCCACGTAGAGTTGCGCCAGAAAGGTTTTGATCGTCCCGGACACTGATGCCCGATTTGGGACCGAAACCCGAAGGTTATAGGCCAGCGCCTCACGCCACAAGGCTTCGGCTTCGTCGAGGCGCCCTACGGCTCTGGCGGCGAATGCCGCGTCGCTGAGGATCGCCGGCATCTGACGCATTTCAAAAGTCGCGTCATTGACATGCCTTCGGTAAACGGGCAGAGCCTTCTGAAACCACGCATTGGCGGCGGCATAATCGCCAAGGAGATAATCATCACCGGCGAGAGCATGCATGGCTGTAGCTGTCGGACGCGCGTCGGAACCATAAAGTTTAAGGTCTAGTTCGTAAGCTTTGCGCAAATATCGTTCTGCCATGTCATACTTCGCCTGACGCTGGTATGCCTCGCCGATTGTCAGCAGCATCTCGGCCTTGACTTCGGGCTGATCCGACAATTCCGTTTCGACACGCTGCTCCGCTTCGGCGAGCATATCCGCAACGGTAGCCTCCATACCCTTCTGGTTTGCAGTACGCCATGTCCCGGAGACCATATCCTGCAGAAACGAATTCATTCGGGCGGTTTTGACCTGCTCTGTCTGAGCGATGTGCGCCTGCCATAGGCTGGCCGCGATCCCGCCACTGAGAGAGAGGAATGTAATCGCCGCCATCGCAACCGCCGCCTTGTGGCGTTGTATGAACTTCGACGCTCGATACCTGCGCGTGTCCGGTCGCGCCATTACGGGAAGATTCGCCAGGTAGCGCCGGACGTCGTCCGAGAACCGCTCGACGGACGTGTAGCGACGCTGCGGATCCTTGCGTAAAGCCGTCAGAACGACCGCGCTCAGGTCGCGTGACAGGTCCGGTCTTACGGGTTCTTCTTCGCAGATAGCTCGCTCCATTTCGGCGACAGACGATGTTGCGGAACGATACGGACGGCGGCCGGTCAGCAACCGATAGAGCAGCACGCCTAAGGAGTAAATATCGCTGGCAGTAGTAATGGGACCGCCCTGCAATTGTTCGGGACTTGCGTATTCCGGGGTGAGTGGCCGGAAACTGATTTGCGTGATTTCCACCGGCGCACCCGGCGCAAGCAATTTGGCGATACCGAAGTCCAGCAGCCGCGGCGCGCCCTCTTTCGTGACGAGCACGTTGGCCGCCTTGATGTCTCGATGGACAATCAGGTTCCGGTGAGCGTAACTTACTGCGGCGCAAACATTCTGAAATAGCCTGAGTCGCTCCGTAGTGGACAGCTTCTGCGACTCACAGTATTTGTCGATCGGCTCGCCTTCGATGTATTCCATGACGAAGTACGGCAGACCGTCATCGGTGGTCCCGCCGTCGAGCAGGCGAGCAATGTTCGGGTGATCGAGGAGAGCGAGGATTCGGCGCTCATCCCGAAACCTCTGAACGAGATCGTCCACATCCATTCCGCGGCGGATGACCTTGATCGCAACCCGCTTCTCAAAGGCATCGTCAGCGCGCGATGCAAGATAGACATTACCCATGCCTCCGCGCCCGATCTCCCGCAGTACTCGGTAAGCTCCGATCTGATGGCCCCGGATCAAACCTGCATACTGCTTTTCCAGGACGTTCATCGCGTCAGGGAAACCCGATTCCGAAGTCAGGCTGCCTTCCTGATGAAACGCGAGCAGGGAGTCTATCTCGCGCCGCAGTCTCGTATCACTGCCACAGGCAGCGTCAAGAAACGCTGCTCTGTCCGCGGCAGGCTGGTCCATCGCTTGTTCGATAATTTCATCGATTTGCGGCCACCGATCAGCCAGCATATTGCGAGACATGAGCCAGCTCGCGGCGCAGCCAAAGTTTCGCTATTTTCCAGTCGCGCGCAATGGTAACTTCCGAGACCCGAAGCGCCTCTGCAACTTCTTCTACCGACATACCGCCGAAGTAACGCAGCTCGAATACTTTGCCTTTGCGCGGCTCGGACGCCGCGAGGTGATCGAGGGCGCGGTTTATCGCGATAATTTGATCGGCGCGATCGTCTGAAACTACAGCGACATCTTCCAACGGGAGGAGGGCCATACCCTCTCCTCGTTTCACCCGATTGCGCTCCCGGGCGTAATCGACCAGGACCCGCCGCATCACTTGGGCGGCAATGGCAAAGAATTCCGCGCGATTGTGGCAACTCACATCGTGCCGGCCCATTAGTCTGAGATAAGCCTCGTTGACCAATGCCGTGGTTTGGAGCAAATGGCCCGGCCGCTCACCCCGCATGTAAGACGAGGCCACCCGGCGTAATTCGTCGTAAACGAGGGGCGCCAATCTATCGAGAACCGACTGATCGCCGCCGCTCCATGCCGCAATCAGACCGGTAAGTTCCCCCCGTTCAGACATGCCGAATGTCCTATTCGAGCGGCCCAAGTATACCACCCCCTGTCGCGACAGGTCGGGACCGGAGCCGCCGCCTCTACAGACGTAAAATCGGCGCCTCCGGCCATTCCGGTTGGCCTCGACCCGAGCGAACAGGGAATGCCTGTGACAGGTTTTGCAGCCGAGTGTCGCCGAACACTATGGAGGTCCGGATGTCTCCGTTGAATCCGTCAGGGATCGGTTTCAGAATTCACGATTTGGTCCGCGATTCCGAGTGGAACTGGCGCTGGAGTCGGGTATTCAGACTGTCCTTTGCCATGCCAATCGCGCTTTTGGCGTACCCCCTAAACGCTCAGAGCATTGCGCCTTGTGGTATTGGCGGCACGGTTTACCCCTGCACGATCGGTGGAACCCTTCTGCTGCCAGGCGCGCCTACGGGAAATCTCTTCGGTGGTGGAGGCGGAGGGGGTGGCGGCGGAGGAGGCGGCGGCGGTGGAGCGAACGGCTGGTTTCTTACTGATCCCGCAAATCCCGGCTTTGCGCTTCAGGGAAGCAGAGGCGAACTCCTGATCGGCTCTGGGCCCGGACAACTCAATTTTCAGGAGATGATCCCTGAAAACTACATAAACGGCGCACGCGCTCAGGGCTTTAGCGGAGCCATGACCTGTGGCGTTACCGGAGCCGCGACGTTAAGTCTCACTCTGACTTCGCCGGCAGGTCCCCTCGTGCTGAATTGCCCGAAAGTTGCGTCGCTTACAGCTCTTCAGACCGTGACCAGCCAGATCAGCTTTACACCGGTGAGTTCATATACGCCAACCATCACCATCGCCGGCTCGGCCCCGACGGCCAACGATTCGGCGGCGCTCCTCGGGTTTTCGTTTCAGGTTTCCATGAGTGGAATCGTCTCCCAAATACCGCCAGGCGGCGTAGTCCCGATTGACAGTACAGTTCCCGTAGTCCAGGCGGGTTCCTGGATATCCATCTACGGGACCAATCTGGCTGCGACCACAAAGATCTGGAACGGAGACTTTCCAACATCTTTGGGTGGCGCCACGGTCGTCATCGATGGCAACCAGGCTTATCTTTCCTATGTCAGCCCAACCATGATTAACGCGCAGGTACCGGACGATACGCACACGGGCGCGGTAAATGTGATTGTCGACAGCACTACCGGGATCGCGCCCTCTACCGTGGTCCTTGGCGTGACCGGCCCTTCTCTCAATCTTTTCGACGCCAAATACCCGGCCGCCGTGATTGTGACGCCCAATGGCGGAGGCGCGTATGGCGGAGGCGCTTACGATTTACTTGGTCCGTCCGGCCATTTTGCATTCAACACGCGTCCCGCGAAACCGGGCGAGATTGTGGCCTTGTTCGGGGTGGGATTTGGACCTACGAACCCGTCGGTTCCCGCAGGGAAAGCCACGACTGCCGCCGCCCCAACGATATACCCGGTCTCCGTTTCCATCGGTGGCGTCCAGGCAACGGTTCTCTTTGCGGGCATAGTCGCCGCGGGTCAGTACCAGATAAACGTTCAGGTTCCAAACGTTCCCAGCGGAGATGAGGCTATGCAGGTCAGCGTAAACAATAACAGCGCGCCTGGCGTATTCATCCCGATTCAGTAAGCCGGGCGCCGAAGCTGCCGATAACGGACTCTTGAGCCTCGAACTCGCAGCCGGAATCGGCAGGATTTCGGAAGACAATGCGGGCAAACTCTCCGGCCTGCTGCCGGGGTTCTGCCCCGCGACCGTGGTCGTCGGCGCTGGTTATCAAATCGCCTGGACAACTCGACGGGTGGCCATATTGTGGCGGCGATTGGCTATTCGTCTTCTCGGCCTCGATCAGACTACAGTCATCCCGCCGTCAACTCCGCGGGCATTCTGGCTATGGTTTTCCCAAATCCCGCCGCCCGCAAGATCATCAAGGTCGGAGGTATCAAGTTCCTT
>DATFSM010000069.1:0-63018 GCA_035262625.1 Bryobacteraceae bacterium | reverse complement strand
GAGCTGCGAATAGAGAATCCACTTCAGGTCCGGTGACACCGATACGCTCTCATCCCGGCCGTCCTCAAACCCCTCCTGCAACGGGAGAATCGAACGAGTTCGCTTGCTCGAGAACTGGTATGCGCGAAGCATCCCCGGCTGTCCTTGCCCGGGGCGTTCCGCGAAAATGATTTCGTCAGGAGTGAGCGTCCAGCCCCGCTGTAACACGTTGTTAGATGGTCCGAGAACTAACTCTTCGCCAGCGCTGAGCGGGCCCGCGGACTGGATAGGTATTCGCCAGATATTGTCGCTTCTGTGCTTCGAAAAATACAACCATTTGCCATCCCGGGATGCTCGCGACGCATAGCCGCCCTTCAGCGTTACTTGTACCGCTTGTCCACCGGAAATCGCCTGTTTCCACACTTCCCAGCCCCCGGTTCGGTCGGAGGCGAAGTAAAGAGACTTGCCATCGGCAGACCAACTCGGTACTTCGGCTCTGCTTCCTGAAATGACACGTTTTGGGTTTCCACACTGCATGCTCGCCGCGTCGCAATCCAGGATAAAAATGTCGGAATGCCCTTGATCTCTGGCATAAAACGCTAAACGGTCTCCTTCCGGAGACCATTGAAGACCGCCCACATCCGGACCGTTGAAATTCGTAACGCGCTTCTGGCCGGCGCCATCGGCCAGGGCCAGCCAGATCTCTCTGCTGCCGGATCGATCGCTGACGAACGCAATCTGTCCATTTGATGAGTAGGCGCCATCCTGATCGCGCAGAGTGGAGGCAATAAGTTTTACCGGCGGTTCACCACCGGCCGCTCGTATTCGATAGATATCCACATCCTGCGTTTGATTCACCCAGGTTAGCCGCTTGGTTTTCCAATTGACATCCGGGGTAATCGCATCAACTCCCCCTTGAATGATCCGCTCCGGGCGGCTGTTTGGCGCCAGCGGGAACCGCCATAGTCCAAAAATCGTTGTGCCCCGTTGGCACGATACAATCAGGCTCTTGCCGTCTGCCGTCCACGCGTGCCCCCAAACTCCACGTCGCTCCCAGGTTATGCGCCGCGGCTCTCCTCCGGCGACCGGCACGGTATAAACATCGTCCGACCAAAATCCACCGACTCTTCTGAATGCGATGGAGCGACCGTCTGGTGAAAATTTCGGATTATAATCGCCAAAGTCTTCCGGAGGCGGCGAGGTTAATTTTCGTGTCTGACCGGTTCTCAAATTCAACAAATAGACTGCCAAAAGTTCAGATTCAGGCACTTTTTCTGAGAATGCCAACTGTAATCCATCGGGCGACCAGTCGATCAGAGTTGACAGGTACGGATTCTTTACGTCCAGAATTTTCTTTTCTTTGCCCCCTGAGCTGGGTATAGCGAAGAGGGCGCCGGAAGATACTTTATATTCGCGCTTAAATGCGATCCATTTGCCGTCCGGCGACCAGGCAAGAGGTCCAATGATGCCTTCGGAATGAGAATCGGTCAGCTTGACCGGTCCGCTGTCGTTTAGCTGTTTTACGTAGAGTTGCGGCGGTATGTCTAATCTCTCAGTCCAGGTAAACGCTATCGACTTGCCATCCGGAGAAAACGCTGGTGAGGCCTCCCAGCCGGCTTGTGACGTGAGCGGTTGAATTCTCAGGTTTGCGAATTGCGGCGAATCTTGCCTCGCAAACACAAACCAGCCTGCGAACACAATGGCAACAAGGGAAGTCACGAGTGCGGCTAGCCAGAAGCGGCGGCGAGGAGCCGGTTGCGGGCGCTGCATCTTGTCGAGTTGCCTCGCCACTTCCGCCGCCGAAGGCCGTGTTGCAGGATCCTTCGCAAGCATGGCCAGAATAAGCGAATTCAGCGCTGCTGGTACTCGTGAATCGACGGACGAGGGCGCCGGAGCATCCTGCGTGAGGGTAGCCCGTAGCGCGTCCAGCGGCGATTCATCGGCAAACGCGCGCCTCCCGGTGGCCAGTTCGAATAGCGCCAGCCCGAACGAAAAGACATCGCTGGCCGGCTTCAACGGCCCGCCCGTGGCCTGTTCGGGGGACATGTAGCGCAAAGTTCCAAAAACGGGGCCGTGCGACGCAGTCGTGGTCTCGATTGCCAGCCGGCGGGCAAGACCAAAATCCAGCACCTTCACGTACCCGTCGTCGCGCAGCATGATGTTCTCGGGCTTGATGTCGCCGTGAATGATGCCATTTGAGTGAGCCGCCGCCAAAGCTTTGGCCACCTGCGCGCCAATCGACCGGATTTCATCGACCGGGAGTGAAGCGCCTCTGAACTTCGCCAGCGAGCTGCCGCGCACCAGCTCCATGACAATGGCCGAACAATGTTCGTGGAGAACCACTTCGTGAATGGTCACGATGTTCGGATGGTTCAAGGCAGATGCGGCTCTTGCCTCGCGAACAATCTGCGCACTGTCGAGTTCGGATGCGGTTTCCGCTCGCAGGAATTTAAGCGCCACGAAACGGTCCAGTTCCGTATCGCGCGCGGACCACACTTCGCCGATACCGCCGCGCCCCAGCAGTTCCAGCATGATGAAGCGTTCAAAACGCTGGTTCGGGCGCACAGCATTTGGAAAAGATGCGCGCGCCCGCGGGTCAAATAGTGGTTTGCTCAGGAAGCTGCCGGCCGACTCGTGCTCCTGAAGCAACTCTTCCACGGCTTTACGGAGCAAAGTCTGCGAGCCGCAGGCCTGATCCAGGAGCGTCACCCGTTGATCGCCCGACTTCTCAAGCGCCGCGTGGAAGATATCGACTACCTCGTTCCACTCCGAGGGGCCCATGGTTCCTTACGGAATTCTAACGCAATGACTGCTGTCGAAGTTGTCCTTTGAGCCAGGTCTTGGCCGCAAGCCAGTCGCGCTTAACCGTGATGGGAGAGACGTTCATCACCTCTGCGGTTTCCTCTGAAGATAGCCCGCCAAAGTAACGCATTTCCACCACTTGTCGTTGCCGCGGGCTCATTTCTTCCAGTCTGTCGAGCGCCATGTTCAGGGCGAGCAGCTCCTCCGCCTGTTGGTCTGAAAATCCCTCGCCGGGGCGGGTATCGATATCTACAGCAGACCGGATCAGGGCCCCGCGCCGGAGCGCCTGTTTGCGGCGGGCATGATCGACCAATATCCGGCGCATGACGGATGCGCTGACGCCAATGAAATGAGCCCGGCTCTGCCAGGTTCGCTCCTGATCGCTCACGAGGCGAATATAAGCTTCGTTCACGAGCGCGGTGGGCTGCAGCGTGTGATCGGACCTCTCGTTTCGCAACTGCGATCTTGCCAGCTTGCGCAGTTCGCGCAAAACCAAAGGGATCAGTCTGTCGGCGGCGTGCGAATCGCCCTCGCTCATCTGCCGCAGAAGGACGGTCACTTCTCCCGGATCGGAGGGCTGCACATCCAAGGTTCCTTATCCGCTAAGGATACACGCGGCCGATCGACGCCGGCAGCTGAAGATGGAGCAGACTTACGAGCGGTCAATCGGCGCAACCGTGCTGGGTCAGTTCGGGTAGAACTTCAGCGCGACAGTCATCCTCCCAAGTGTTAACGGAATCTTCTGTCCAGAGATTCTTCCGATCGGTGTCCGGTTTTTTGCCATCTTTGCCCCAACAAATACAACCACTTCCGTGCAGGACCGCGCAAAAGCGCGCGTCTTGATGCCACTCTATGGCCGGAACCACTCAATGACCTCCGCCCGCCTCGTCCTCGCCGCCCAAACGAACGGCGCCAAATCCCGAGGCCCCAAAACCGCCGAAGGCAAACGCCGCTCCGCCGCCAACAGCCGCAGCCACGGCCTCTACTCCGCCAAAATCACCCCGGACGCCCGCACCGACAGCCTCGAGCGCCGCTTCACCAGCGAATGGCGAGCCGCCATCGCCCTCCTCGAAAACCGCCCCGCCGAACTGACTGTGCGCCAGACCGCTCCCGCCCAAATTCAAAAATCCGAGGAACGAACCGGACGCCCTGCCCTGCCCGCCCGCGCCGCGTCTCGATATACTACCCTTGGCCCCGAACTCCTGCCTTCCGGATTGCGTATCTTTTTCGGGGAACGAACCGAATATGACTCCAACAGCAAGTTCTACTATTGGTCAGATCCATGAGCTGCTCGCGGACCGCCGCTATTCCGTCGAAGATCAGGGCAATGGCGTCCTTCGCGTAACCGATGTCGACAGTGGCCTCGCGCTTCAGGCGGTCTTGCAGGGGCAGATACTGTACTTTTCTCTCCCCTGCGCGACCGTCCCAGCCGCTCGCATTACCTCCGCCGTCATGCGGAAAATGCTCGCGGCTGATAACGGCATCTCCACCTCGTACTTTCAGATTTACGACACGGGAGACGGCAACCTCACCATAACGCTGAACAACTTCTGCAAGCTCCAGCAGCTCGACGCCGACGACCGTGACGACATCCTGTCCTGCGTGGGCTTCGTCCTGGCCGACGTGCTGCCCGCCCGCGAACTGATAGGTCAGGATATTCAGTAGGGGCCCAGATCAGAGCGCCAGACAAGAGCGAAAGACACAGACCGCCAGGACACAGAGCGAAAGAGAGAGACTGAAACATGGGATTCTTTTCCGATATTTTTAATCGCGCCGGGCGCGTGGCGCGCGGGCAGGCCAACCAGGGCATGAGCGCCATCGAGGATGCGACCTTCGAAGCCACGGTCAACCAGACCGTCGCCGACATGAAGAACGAGCTGAACAATGTCGTGCGCGCCTCCGCCATGGCGATGAGCAACTACAATCAGCTCGACGCCGAATATCAGAAGTACGTTCGCCAGTCGCAGGAGTGGAAGGCCCGCGCCGGTCAGGCGCTCGACGCGAACAACGAAGACCTCGCGCGCAAGGCTCTCGCCCGCAAGGCCGAATGCGACAAGCAGGTCACCTCCATGCAGACCGCGGTCGATTCCGCCCGCGAAGCCAGCGACAAGCTGAAGCAGCAGGTCACCGATCTCAAGCACCGCATCGACGAGGGAGAACGCACCGCCACCACGCTCGTTGCGCGCAAGAACGCCGCAATGGCCCAGCGCAAGGTCTCCGAAGCGCTCGCCGGCGTCGGCAAGGCCGACAACGCCTTCGCCACCCTCGCCAACTTTGAAAAATCTGTCTCGAAGGAAGAAGCCACGGCCAAGGCGTTTGGGGAACTCGCCAGCGCCAGTCAGGGCAAGGATGCCACTCTCGAAGCTGAGTTCGCGCAGCTTTCCGGCCATACGGTGGACGCCGAGCTCGAGGCCATGAAGCGCGAGCGGCAGATCTCCGTCGAGATCCCGAAAGAGCTTCCTCCCGCATCCTCGGCCTCGTCGACATCTGCCACAAACTGATCGCATGTTCTGGGATAAAAAGACGGAGCCGCAGCAGGACCTCGCGCACTTGGGCGTTAAGGACGCGCAGGTGCGCGACACGCTCTCGGTCGCGGGGGCCGCGGATGACTTCAGCGACATCGATTTCACCGTCGACCGCCGCGACGTTTATGAAGCCGGCAGCCAGCAGTGGTTCGAGGTCAGCGGCTCCTGGCGTGACCGCCGGGTGTTCCTCGAAGTTCATCAGGGCGATAACGTCGAGGTCCTCGGCAACTTCGATGCACGGCGCCTCACCCTCGATGATTTCGGTCTCGCCGAAGCTGACATGGCCGAACTCGATCAACGCCAGAATCAGAACGACTTCCTCGACTTCGAGGGCAAGTTCTGGCTCTATCGCTTCAGCCGGGAAATCGGCATCTTCAGCGAAGGCCACAGCACGGGCCGCGGCTTCTATTGCTGGCAATTCGCCGAACAGGACGGCAAACGCTTCCTGAGTATTCGTAAGTTCGAGGGTGAGCCCTTCGCGGCGGCGATATGGGTCGCCGTCGACCCATCGACAGTCACTGTATTTCGCGGAGCCTGAAAATGAAACTCCGGATTTCTTTGTCAGGGACGATCACCCTGGCCGGGGCAGCCCTGCTCTTAGCGGGCTGCGCTCAACTGCCGCGCGAACTGCGCGCCCGCATTGAAAACGCTAACCAAAACCTCGCGCAGGCGGAAAAGGATTTCGCGCGCATCAACTCTGAGGTCCTTGACGACCTGAAGGGCGTTCCCGCTCTGTTCCGCGGGACGCGTGTCGCCGATGAATGGCCCACCTCACTGCGTGCGGCCAAAAGCAAGCTCGACGCTGCCGGTCGCGATCGCGAGCAACTGAAAGAACTGGCGCACTCCTCGGGACGAGAAGCCATCGAACGCGCGCAGCGTCTTCTTGCCGATCAGGAGCGCCTCCGCCGTGAAGCGATCGACACCGCCGACAGCGTTCGCGCTCAGGCCAACCGCTGGCTCGATTTTCAGCGCAACCTTCCTCACTACCTCGCCCGCATGCGCGAGGAACATGACGCCCCTCATACCGCCGATCTGACCGCCGTCACAGCAGCCGTCCAAAAAGCGGAAACAGACTGGCCCCGCAAGAAGGACGATCTCGACCGACGCCTTTCCGATCTGAAATCGGCCCCGTCGCGCGCCGAAGCGCAATGGCAGGCCACCGCCGATGCTCGCGCCGCTGCCGCCAATGGCGCCGCATCGGGTCCTCAGATCGCGTCCCTCATGGATGCGAGCGACTCCCTCGACACTGCTGCGCGCCTCGATTCGGATGCCACCGCGCTGACCGGCCTCACCGGTCAGCTTTACAACGGATGGGACAAAATCCTCGAAGACCTCGACGTCACGCACGGCGAATACCGCGAAAAGCTGAAGGTCGTCAAAACGCATTTCGTCGACGTGCCGGCGAACAAGACCGAAGTCTCCACGGATACCCGGTGGGATGACATCTCGCCCTCCACCTACCGCTCGCTCGAAAACGACCTCGGCATGGCCATCGCCCACAAGGACGCGGGCCTTTACGATTCCGAAGCCGAAAACGTCGCCCAGCCCGCGGGCTTCGCGTATATCGCGCCGCCATCGGTCGGCTCGAATCAGTACGGATATTGGACCCACACCAGTGGTGGCAGCTTCTGGACCTTCCTGCCGCAGTACCTGATCATGCGCGAACTGTTCTGGGGCAACAGCTATCGTCCAATAGTCATCAACGAGTACAACGGTTATTACGCGGCGCGCAGCCTCGGCCGTACTTACTACGGACAGACCACGCCCGCCGCGCCGCCGCGCTACGGCACGCACGGCACGTTCACGCAGCAGCGTTACGCGAGCAGCCGGTACGTGCAGTCCGGCGGCTTCGGCAGTTCATCCTACGCGTCGCGGCCGTCTCAGTCTGCTCCGTCGTCATCGCCTCACTTCGGTGATTCCCCCTCGGACAACCGCCAGGGTAAACGCTTCGGAAGCGCGCCGGGCTCTCGCCCCGCGGGCAAGGGTTTCGGCTCGTCATCACGCCCATCGGGCAAAAGCTTCGGCCGGCGGCGCTGACTTGGACACGCGACTTCAGTCGCGTTGGTTCGCGCCTACTTCGAGGCCGCTACTGCGATCCCGTCGCCGTACTTCGCCAGCCCCGGAATCGTGACCGGCAGCCTGCCGCTGATCGCAATCTCTCCGAAGAGAGCTTTCGCGATCGAGATCTCGCTGACGGGCACGCTGCTGTAAGTCGTCAGATAGGCGGCTGAGTCGGGAAACGCGCGCAGCAGATAGGGATTGCCCAGCGCGATGAGAGCTACCGGCTTCTTCGTCGTAAGAAGATTCTGCATCAACTGCGGGTATCCGCCTGCCAGCACATTCCCCTTGTAAGCCGCGACCGAGGCGAACGCCGCAACCACATAACGGCTCGCCTGCGCCCCGCGCTGCGCCGCCGCATCGAGATCCGCATCCGACATCGTCGGATCCACTGGAATCACAAGAGCGTTGGGAGCCCTCTTTTTCAACTCCGCCGCCAGCGCCTGCCCCTCGGTCCCGGTCCGGCTCTCGGCCAGCAGGTAGAACGCTGTCGAATCGGTATTCTTCAGCGGAACGAAGCCGCCTTCATTCTTGACCAGCGTGACTGACTTGTCGCTGATCTCCTGCGCCGCCGCCGCGCTCTCAGGCGAGTTCACCACGTCGTGTATGTCATCGACATCGACCAGCTTCTTAGTCCCCAGGCCGACCCGAACCTTCGCCTGCAGGATCTTCATGACGCTCTCATCGAGCCGCTTCTGTTTGATGCGCCCGCTCCTCACCGCTGCGACAACGGCATTGATCGCCGCTTCGGGGTCGGTTGGCATCAGCAGTACGTCCGCGCCCGCTTCGAGCGCCCGCACCGCCGCGTCGCCCACCGGGAAGCCCCCCGCGATGCCGCCCATGTCCAGGGCATCCGTCACCACAATGCCCTTGAACCCGAACTCATCCCGCAGAACGCCGGTCAGGATCTTCGGCGAGAGCGTCGCCGGCAGGTTCGGGGCATCGAGCGCCGGTACCGCGATGTGCGCCGTCATGATCGCATCCACGCCGCTCGCGATAGCCGCTCGGAACGGCGCCCACTCGGTCTGCTCGAGCCTCGGCCGGTCACCGCTGATGGTCGCGAGGTTCATGTGCGTGTCCGTCGCCGTGTCGCCATGGCCCGGGAAGTGCTTGGCCGTCACGAGCACACGGGATCCCGCAACTGAGTGCGCACCCTCGATGTACGCCGATACGAACTTCGACACCTCGCCCGGGTCTTCGCCATACGAACGGATGTTGATGATCGGATTGTCCGGGTTGTTGTTGACGTCCGCATCCGGGAAGAAGACCCACTGCACCCCGATCGCGCGCGCCTCCTTGGCGGTGATCTCGCCTTCAAGCCTCGCTTCACCCGGATCGCGGGACGCCGTAAACGCCATAGCATGCGGGAATGCCGTCGTCGCATCCACCCGCATCGACGCGCCGCGCTCGAAGTCCCCGCACACGATCAGCGGAACCTTCGCCTGCTTCTGCATGCGGTTCACGAAGCTCGCCACTTCGAGCGGATCGGCCTTGGTGGTGACGCGGTTGTTCGCAACGTTCACCAGGATCAGGCCGCCGACATGTTCCTGGCCTACCAGCCGCATGAACTTGCGGTAGTCGCGCGAACGCGTGTTCATCGGATGACCGTTGAACGAGATCACGACGAGTTGCGCGACCTTCTCGCGAAGAGTCAGGCTGCTCATCCACCGCGCCGCGATACCCTGCCCGGCTGGCGCGGCTGCCTTCTTTGCTGGCGGCTTAGCGGCTTTGTTGGCCGCGGCAAGGAGTGGCAGCGCCGTGGCGAACGCGACAGCGCAGGCGATCAGCAGCCTTTGCCGGCGATCTTTGATCCCTGCGTCTTGCGCTCGGAAGCCGGGCGACGGCGCGCCGGTTGATACGCGAGGCGCTTGATCGCGCGCAGCAACTCCGGCACTTCCGTGCTGCTCTTGCACACGACCTCGTCTGCGCCCGAGTTCTCCGGCGTGATGCCGAGACATCCCACGAAACCAGACAGCAGGACGATGCGCGCAAGCGACCCGGATTTCCGTATCAGTCCGATCAGCTGCACTCCGTCCATCACGCCCATGCGGTAGTCCGTGACCACCACATCGAATTGGTTCTTCTGAAAGAGTTCCCAAGCTTCCTCGCCGCTGAACGCTGTCTCGACGCGGTAGCCCGCGCCTTCCAGAATCATCTTACGCGCGCTCACTCCAAACTGATTATCGTCGACAACGAGAATACTGGCGGCTGGAGAGGCATCGGCTTTCATGCGGGGACCGAATGAAGTTAACAGTTCCGAAATACGGCTGTCAACGGTTTCGCATCCGTTTGAAACAACGGCGAATCGAGCGCTTGACTTCGGACTCGCGCGGGGCTATTGTCTACGGGCGTTATTCAACAGCGCGCGGAGCAGTATAGCCGGCCTTGGCGACGATCTGATATTTGATCGGCTTGCCCTTTTCATCCGTCACGCGCAGGGGCTCGTTCGTCGTGGGATTCACAAGCTGCACTGAGATCTTGCGAAACTTACCATCCTTGGCCTGATTGGTCGGCGAGTAGCCAAGCGAATACTGATTGCGCAAAGCCTGATTGATCGCCGCAAAATCCGTTGGCATTTCTCCGAGGAAACGCGGAAAATAGGCCTGTCCGCCTGTTTCCTTAGCGAATGTTCTGAGTTCGTTATCGCCTTGCAGGAAATCGATCGTGTTCGCGCCGCGCGCCTCAGCGATGGTGCGGGCCAGTTGCAGGATGCCGATGGAATACACGGGCACTCCGGCTTCCTGAAGGCTCTTTCTCGCCTTGTCGTATGTCAGTTTGCTGAACGTATCGATGCCCGATGTGATCAAGAGGATTGCCTTGCGCCCTTCCACTTTCGACATGCGGTCGGCGGTGTCGGCGATCGCGTCGAACATGTTGCTTTCAGAGAAGCCAGGGATGCGAAGTCGCTGCATCGCTTCTCCGATCTTCGCTCTGTCGTTGGTGAAGTCGCAGAGAATCTCGGTCCGCATATCGTATGCGATGACGGCCAGATAGTCATCTGGCCGGAGAGTCGATGTGAATCCGTATGCCGCTTGAAGCGTCTCGAACCAACCCTGACTCCAGTACGACTGGAACCGGTTGCTAAACTCCACTACCAGCGCGATCGTAATCGGCGCCTGACCGAGCGAATACTGAGTAATCGTCTGGGGGACATTGTCCTCGAGGATGCGGAAGTTTCCACGAGGGATCTTGGGGATCGGGTTGCCGTGATTATCAAGGACAGCGACATCGACGGTCACAACGTTTATGTCGGCCTTAAAGCTGGCATCCGGCGTCGCTTCCTCCCTCGCCTTCGGTCCCAGTTTGGAGGGAATCTTGGGCAGGTTCGCCGGATCTGACGCGTCCGGCGTGGTGCTCCCGGAGTCCGGCGTTTTCTTCCGTGGCTTCGCGACCGTCTCGCTTCCCTGCCCGAGAGGGTCCTGAGCAAGGGCGCCCACAATCAATCCCAGTGCCGCCACTGAGGCGAAAAGCCACGTTTTCATATGTCTAGATCATACGAAAAGACGTTCGGGAGGGGGTGACGGTTTCCCGTCAAGACGGCGGCGCATTACCAATGCGTCCACTCTGCCCAGCATCGGATGATTGAAGGCTCCGGCGAGCGTGCGGACCGTCTCGAACCCCATGCTCCCCCACAACTTCACAGCCCTCGTATTGGAACTGACCACGAAATTGAACTGCATCGCCGTAAATCCACGTTCCACGGCTCGTTCCAGCGAATGGGCGCACATCGCCCGACCCACTCCACGCCCATTCGCCGACGGCGCCGTCATATAGCCGCAGTTGGCCACGCCCTCTGGCTCTTCCGGATTGGCGCGCAGGAAATACGTTCCAACGATCACTCCGGAAAGCTCCGCCACGAAGACCAGATGACCCGGAGCGCGCCACCATTCCAGCGCCCGTTCCGCCGTCAGATCCCGAGGCAACGCGTAGGTTTGCTCCTCGCGAATGATCGGCTCCATAATCGACCAGATCGCAGGAGCGTCCGCGTCAATCGCGCTTCGAATCAGGAGAGGTTCAGTTGGTCCACGGACCCCGGTCGGATCCATGGTTTTTCATGTAGACCTGGAACTTCTTGCGTGCCCGCCGCCATTTGTAGTCCTTCCACCAGCGGGCCAGGTTGAAGCTCTCACCGGATCGGGCGCTCACCCTGCGTGTGAACTGCGAACGGATGTAAACGAAGCCGAAGATCATGCCTCCCAGGTGGGCGAGATTGCTTACCGTTCCACCCGCCTGGAACGATCCCAGGAAGGCAATGGCTCCGAAGATCGCCACCATGTACTTGGCTTTCATCGGAAACAGGAACATGAACAGCACTTCCTGGTTTGGGAACAACATCCCGTAGGCCAGGAGCAGACCGTAGATCGCTCCGGAAGCGCCGATGGTCGGCTGATACGCGTTGCCCATCAGCAGGTTTACCAGCACCACACAGATCCCGGCTCCGACGCCGCACAGGAAGTAATACTGCATGAAGCGGCGCGTTCCCCATGTCTCTTCCACGGGCGCTCCGAACATCCAAAGGACCAGCATGTTCAGTAGAATATGCATGATCCCCTGCGGGTCGTGCAGGAACAGATACGTGACCGGCTGCCAGATGGCCCCCCGCACCGTCATCGCGGGAATCAGCTTGAAAGGCATGAAGAAGCCGTCCCCGCCCATTCGGTAGGCGAAGAAATAGACGAGGTAGATCGCTACATTGATCGCGATCAACCACTTGACGCCGCTGGGGAAGGAGTTACTGAAGAAGGAACTGCGGCTTCGGTACCGAATGTCGTAGCGCATGGATCAACCCGCTAATCCAGGTTCAGGATAGCAAACGCGAAAATGGCGACTCAGACGTTGGCCGCCATGCCCGAAGGAGCCGACTCTTCGCTGTCCGCTTCCTTCTCGTCGGTTGCGGTTTCGGCGCGCAGGCGCGCCGCTTTGGCATACCTCGTCAGCCGCCAGCAAACATATTGAGTGAGAGCCGCCGCAGCCATCCAGACTTGCCAGTGAGACAGAAGCCCGTCGGAAAAGATAAAGTCGTTTGCGAGATCCAGATCCTGGCAAAGACGCCAGATTCCCAGCGAGAGAAGACAAATAGAAACCAGCGTCAGGAGACTTCCGGCAAGCATTGCAATGCGGCTGTTCTTGCCTTTGCGCCGGGTTACCACTGGTCCTTGCCCGAAGCGAATCCTGACAACCATAAAGCGGACTTGGTTTCCATGATAGCGTCACGCATCCTTCGGTTTGGTTCAACATACTCGATGAGGTAAGTTGGATGTTCGCGCCCGGCCGCCGCCGAGGCTCTACATTGCTAGCGCGAAAGCGGACGGAATCGAGACATGAAAAAGCTGAGGACGGTAATCTTCGGCACTGGCTTTATGGGCCGCGTGCATACGGAGGGCGTGAGACGCCTTGGGAACGTTGAGGTCGTGGGTATTGCGGCCTCATCCGGCGAGAAGGCACGCACCTTTGCCGATGAATTGGGCGTCGGCGGCTCGTCTGGAGACTACCGTGAGCTTCTGGCGGACCCATCCGTTGACGCCGTGCACATATGCACGCCGAACGCCCTGCACTTCCCAATGGCGAAAGCCGCGATGGAGGCGGGCAAGCACATTCTTTGCGAGAAGCCGCTGGCGATGTCGAGTCAGGAGGCGCAGGAAATGGTGCGCCTCGCTAAAGAAAAGAATCTCGCGAACTGCACATTCCACAACCTGCGGTACTACCCGCAGGTGCAGAACATGCGGAGGATGCGGGAAGCCGGAGAACTCGGCGAGATCTATGCCGTGCAGGGCACTTATTCGCAGGATTGGCTCCTGTACGACACCGATTACAACTGGCGCATTGACAAGGAATCCAATGGGCGGTCGCGGGCTTTCGCGGATATCGGAACGCATTGGTGCGACATGATCGAGCACATCACAGGGTTGCGCATCTCCTCGCTTTGCGCCGATCTTCAGACGTTTCACACGACGCGCAAGAAACCGAAGGGCTCCATCGAAACTTTCTCTGGCAAAACGCTGCAGCCGGATGAGTATAGCGAGATCCCCATTGATACGGAAGACTTCGGGGCTGTGCTGCTGCGGCTCGGGGAGAAGACCCGTGGGGCGATGACCGTCAGTCAGGTCGCCGCGGGCCGCAAGAACCGACTGTTCGTTGAGATTTACGGAACGAAGGGTTCGGTGGCGTGGAATCAGGAGTCGCCAGATGAACTCTGGATCGGGCAGCGAAATACGCCGAATATGGTCGTCGTGAAAGATCCTTCGTTACTGAGTGAGAAGTCGCGGAGCTACGCAGACCTGCCTGGGGGCCACAGCGAAGGTTACGACGACACCTTTAAACAGGTATTTCGGCGCTTTTATCGCACTGTTGCAGATCGCAATGCGCCGGTGGAATACCCGACCTTCGAGGATGGTCTCCGTCAGCTGCGCATTCTGGAGACTGTGCTCGACAGTTCAGAGAAGCGCGCCTGGCTTGATGTGAAATAACGGGATCAGGCCATAAGCCCGTCGACCACCTGCCCGGCAACGTCCGTGAGGCGGAAGTCACGTCCCTGGAATTTATAAGTCAGGCGCTTGTGATCGATGCCGAGGCAACGGAGTACAGTTGCCTGAATGTCATGCACCGGTACGGGATTCGAGACGACGTTATAGGAAAAGTCGTCCGTCTCGCCATAAGTGATACCGGGTTTGATGCCACCTCCCGCCATCCATACGCTGAAGCACCTCGGATGATGGTCGCGACCGTAGTTCGTCTCCATGAGCTTGCCCTGACAGTAAACAGTGCGTCCGAATTCGCCGCCCCAGAGGACGAGCGTGTCGTTGAGAAGACCTCGCTGTTTCAGGTCTTTGATCAGCGCGGCTGAAGGCTGATCGACGCTTTTGCACTGGAGGGCAAGATCGCGCGGCAGATCGTTGTGCTGGTCCCAACCTCGCTTGTAGAGCTGAATAAAGCGCACGCCCCTCTCGGCAAGCCGACGCGCCAGCAGACAGTTGGCCGCATATGTTCCGGGAATGCGTGAGTCCGGACCATACATTTCAAAGGTGCTGGCGGGCTCTTTTGAGAGATCCATCAGTTCGGGCACAGATGTCTGCATTCGGTACGCCATCTCGTACTGAGCGATGCGAGTTTCGATTTCCGGATCGCCGTACGCGGCGGCATTCATCTGATTCAGCTTCCCGATACCGTCGAGCATGCGGCGCCGAGTGTCCGCGTCGATACCGGCCGGATTGGAAAGATACAGGACCGGATCGCCGGAACTGCGGAAGTTCACGCCCTGATACTTCGACGGAAGAAACCCGTTGCCCCAAAGACGCGAGAAGAGCGGCTGATCCGTGTTAATTGCGCTCGACTGCGCGATCAGAACCACAAAGCCTGGCAGATTCTGGTTCTCGCTGCCCAAACCGTACGTCACCCAAGAGCCCATGCTCGGCCGGCCTGGCTGCTGACTGCCCGTTTGGATGAAGGTGATGGCGGGGTCGTGATTGATGGCTTCGGTATTCGTGGTCTTGATGATCGCGATATCGTCCACGACGCTGCCGGTGTGCGGCAGCAGTTCGCTCAGCCACGCGCCCGATTGCCCATGCTGCTGGAACTTGAAAATCGACTTGGCTACGGGCAGCGTGCTCTGCCCCGACGTCATTCCGGTAATTCGCTGCCCCATGCGCACGGAAGCGGGCAATTCCGTGCCCTGAAGCTTCGCCAGGTTGGGTTTGTAATCGAACAGATCAAGCTGCGAGGGCGCGCCGGACTGATGCAGATAGATGACGCGTTTTGCGGTCGCCGGAAAGTGCGTCTCAGCATTGAGCAACGACGCCAGCGCAGGGATCCCGATACCGGCGGCGGTCCGCTGGAAGAAATGCCGACGTGTTAAAGAGAGCGGGTCCATGTTATTGCTTCGTGATGGTTTCGTCGAGGTTCAGGATCATGCTTGCCACGGTGGTCCATGCGGCAAGCTCCGATTTGTTCAGCTTCGGATCAGCGGGCGATTCCCCGTTCGCGACTAGCTCCGCCGCGCGATCCTCATGGCGCTTGTAGTCCGTTAATTCCGTATTGAGCGTGTCACGCAAAACGGCGACTTCCCGCGTTGCGGGTTCGCGGCCTGTGGCAAGTCGAAAACCGTAGTCGAGGCGCTTCTCGGCAGTCTTTCCGCCTTCGTTCAGCATTCGCTGGGCGAGGAAGCGCGCAGCCTCGACGTACGTGACATCGTTCAGCAGAGCAAGCGCCTGGAGAGGCGTGTTCGTGATCGTCCGCCGAGCGGCGCACTTTTCACGGTCCGGCGCGTCAAACGTGATCATTTCGGGCGGAGGCGCGGTGCGCTTCCAGAAGGTATACATGCTGCGACGGTAGAGATCGTCGCCGTGGCCCTGCGTGTAAGTCTGCGAGGTGAAGCCGTCGCCGAACGCGATCGCTTCCCAGATGCCTTTTGGCTGATAGGGGTCGACGCCACGACCACCGATGTGTTCTTTCAGCAGCCCGGCTTCATAAAGTTCGCCGTCGCGGATCATTTCGGCAGGCAACCGAAAGCGTGGCCCTCGGGCGAGAAGCCGGTTTTCCGGATCCTTTTCGATTAATTCCGGCGTTGCCTTGGATGCCTGGCGATAAGCAGCAGAGGTTACGATCAGGCGCTGCATCGCCTTCACGTCCCAGCCGGTTCGAACGAATTCCGTGGCCAGCCAGTCGAGCAGTTCCGGATTACTCGGCGGTTCACCCTGAGAACCAAAGTTCTCTGCGGTCTTCACGATCCCGGTCCCGAAATACATCTGCCAATAACGGTTCACGGCCACACGGGCAGTGAGGGGATTTGAGCCATCCACAAGCCATTTGGCGAGCGTAAGACGATTGGCCGGAGCGTCTTTGGGGAGGGGCGGTAGTATGGCCGGAACGCCCGGGGTGACTTTCTCGGTCTGGTTGCGATAATCCCCCCGAGCGAGGATGAACGTTTCCCGCGGCTTCTCTTTATTGGGCGCGTCCTTATTGGACGCACCGTCGGTAGCAACGATCTCCGACATTACCATCGTCGTCGGGATTTCGGCGGTGAGTTTCTTTTCCGCTTCGCGCAGCGATTTCAATTCGCGCCAAGCGCTGCGATCCGCTTCCGGCGCAGCTTTGGTCAGGTAGTAATCGCGGATCCAGGCTTTCTGTTCTTTGGACCGCTTGTCGGCCGGAATCGCGAGAATGGCGCGCAGCGATTCCTGCTTCTGCAGATAGGCAATTTCGTCGTTAGTGAGCGCGCGGTTGTAGATTCTGAGGTCATCGAGCTTGCCTTTAAATCCCTCGATCCGAAGGGGACCCTGCGCATCCCAAGACCCCGATCTCTGATGCGCGATTTCGACCGGAACCGGTGAGCCATTTACGAAAACGCGCGCCGTTGAACCGTCGTAATCAACGGCTATGTGGTTCATGGCTTCCGCCCAAGGCAGCAGATTCACCGTTCGTACCGACATGCCGTCCGGAAGTGTGAGATACAGGCGCGGCACGCGCTGCTGGATCCCCGAAAGCTCAAAGTCATCGAGCGCGATCTGAAGGTGACCCTGGTCGAGAACCACATCGCGTAATTTCTGGTTCACCTTCATCCAGAACGCGATCGCAAATGGCGCCTTGTGATCGAGCGCCGAGGCATGACCAAATTCCACATTGGTCTCGCCGTCGAAATCAGCGCCTTTATCCACCGCGGCATTCGAATAGGTGAGGTCGCCGTGAGTCACACGACCGTATTGATAGTGGCCCGAAGAGTCAGCCAGGTTGCCATCGAATTCGAAGTGTTCCAGCAGGCCCTCGCGCGCCTCAGGATGCAATGTGCCGATTTGAGTCTTCTCCCATTCGCCCTGAGCTTTGGCTACGGCTTCTTCGGGCAGAGCGGCTTCGTGCGCCTTGATCGAGGTCTGAAGTTGTTCCTGGAGCGCCTTCTGCTCGGGCGAGGGCAACGGAAGATACGGCTCTGCATTGCCCGTGCGGCCGTCGAGACCTTTCTCGCTCACGTTGTTGAAGAATGCGAAGAAGCGGTAGAAGTCGCGCTGCGCGATTGGGTCGTACTTGTGATCATGGCAGCGCGCGCACCCCATCGTCAGCCCCATGAAGGCCGTTGAAGTGGCTTCGAGGCGGTCCACCACGTATTCGACTTGATACTCCTCCGGAATCGCGCCACCTTCGAAGTTGATCATGTGGTTCCGATTGAACCCGCTCGCGATCTTCTGTTCTGTTGTCGCGTTGGGTATCAGGTCGCCCGCAAGCTGTTCAATCGTGAACTGGTCATAGGGCATGTTGTGGTTGTAGGCATCGATCACCCAATCGCGCCAGTGCCACATTTCGCGGGAACTATCGATGTGATAGCCATGCGTGTCCGCGTATCGCGCCAGATCGAGCCATTGCATTGCCATGCGCTCACCGTAGCGAGGAGACTTCAGCAGGGCATCGACCCGTTTCTCATAGGCGTCGGGAGACTTGTCGGCGAGAAAGGAATTGAGTTCGGCGATGGTGGGGGGCAGGCCAGTAAGGTCGTACGTGACACGCCGGAGCAGGGTCGCTTTGTCCGCCTGCGGCGAAGGCTTCAGACCTTCTTTTTCGAGCCTCTCCAGAATGAAATTGTCGATGGGATTCTTCACCCACGAGGCATCTTTTACGGCGGGCGGGTCTGGACGCTTGGGCGCGACAAAGGCCCAATGCGGCTGCCATTTCGCACCTTCGGTGATCCACTGCTTCACGGTTTCGATCTGATGCGCGGTCAGCGTGTGACCTGAGTACGAAGGCGGCATTCGCTTCGACGCATCAGGGTTCGTGATGCGCGCGAGCACCTTCGCCGGAACCATGCCGCCCTCGGGAACATCGAGGCGGAGGTTAGCCATCCGGTTCTTCGCATCGGGTCCGTGACACGTGAAGCAATTTTCGGAGAGAATGGGCCGGACTTCTCGGTCGAAGTTGATCTCGGCGACAGCCGCGGTAGCGACGAGGGTAAGGAGCAGAACGCGGAACATCACTGCCAAGGTTTCCAGACTCGTTGAAGTTCCAGCGCAAATCCCCGGACCGGGTTCTCCCCCTCAATCATCATGACCCCTTCACGTATCTCAGGCGCGCGCCCCGGCCGAAAAATCTCGACCGCTTCCCTCAGGGGATCGATCAGCCAACCAAGCTGAGCGCCGTTGTCGATGTATTCTTTCATTTTTTCGCGCAACGCGCGAAGACGATCGCTCTCCGAGCGAAGCTCAATCGCAAAATCCGGACACAGATGCAAGTAACCTCCGCGGCTTCTCTCTTCCGGGCCGATTCTTTGGTTCAATACCCATGACGCATCCGGAGAACGACGGGCGCCATTGGGAAAGACGAAGCCGGCGGATGAATCGAACGCCGTCCCACGTTGATCACGCTCGGCCCAGTTGAACAACTGGGCCACAATCCGGGCGTTCCTCGCTCCGGTTGTGGAGTAGTTCGGCGGCATGACAATGAGCTCCCCGTCGGCGCTCATCTCGAACGACAGGTCGGGGTGCTCCGCCACAAGCGCGGCGAACTCTTCGTCCGTCATCGGAGCTGCCGTCAACGTCGCCGGGAGCCATGCGTCTTTGATGGTGAAAGCCATCTGTCGTTATTGTATCCGGCTTAACCGATTACTCCAGTGGTTGAAGCAGCGCTTTTTCGATGAAATCGAGCATTGCGGCGGGTGTGCTCGCGCCGTCGACCGGTAGCCTTAAGACACCGGCCGGCGTAAACTGAGCGCCTCTCGTCCCGCTGACCAAAGTCATGAGTTTCTGAGCATCCACGCGGGTCTGATCGTGGAACTTGACGTTCAGCACCGTATGCTTCCGATCGATAGCCTCGATCCCGATCTTTTCGGCCGAGGTCTTCAGGCCGGAGTACTTCAGGAGCGCAAGAACGTCCGGCGGAACGGGACCGTAGCGGTCCGCCAACTCGGCTTCCACTTTCTCGCGTTCCTTCGCATCCGCAGCCTGCGCGATTCGCTTGTAGGCCCGGAGGCGTTGATTTTCGTCCGTTATGTACGTGGCTGGTATCCGCAGGTCGAGCCCAAGGTTCAGCGACGAATGGATCTCCGGAGCGACTTCTTCCCCGCGCAGTTCGCGAACCGTCTCTTCGAGCATGCGGATGTACATGTCGAATCCGACCGCGTTGATGTGCCCATGTTGTTCCCCGCCGAGCAGATTCCCAGCTCCTCGGAGTTCGAGATCGAGCGCGGCAATTTTGAATCCGGCGCCGAGATCGCTGAATTCTTTGAGGGCGGCGAGGCGTTTGCGTGCAACCTCGGTCAATTCGCTATCGGGCTCGACCAAGAGATAGCAATAGGCCCGGCGGTTTGACCGTCCCACGCGGCCACGCAACTGATACAACTCGGACAGCCCATATCTCTCGGCACGCTCGATGATGATCGTGTTCGCCAGCGGAATGTCCAGGCCGTTTTCCACGATCGTGGTGGAAACGAAGATATCGAATTCATGCCGCATAAACTGCAGCATGACCTTCTCTAATTCCGCTTCCGCCATCTGACCGTGCCCCACGCCGATGCGCGCTGTCGGAAACATCTCCTGAACCATCGCTGCGCGATGCCAGATCGAATCGATCCGGTTGTGCACGAAATACACCTGTCCGCCGCGCGCGAGTTCGAGTTCGATCGCGGGTTTGATGAGATCCGGACCGAACGGGGCGACAACGGTATGGATCGCCAGCCGATCTTTGGGCGGCGTCTCAATTACCGACATGTCACGCAGACCCAGCATCGACATATGCAGAGTGCGCGGTATCGGCGTGGCGCTCATGGTGACCGCATCGACGCCTTTGCAGATCTCCTTGAGCCGCTCTTTGTGCCGGACACCAAAACGCTGCTCCTCGTCGATAATCACAAGCCCGAGATCTTTCCACTGAACGTCTTTTGAAAAAAGGCGGTGGGTACCGATGGCGAGATCCACCTTCCCTTCCCCAAGATCGTCGACCGCGGCTTTGAGTTCTTTTGACGTGCGAAACCGGCTGAACATCTCGATTCGCACCGGGAACGACTGGAAGCGCTTCTTGAATGTGTTGAAGTGCTGGAAACAAAGGACAGTGGTCGGCGCGAGCACGGCGACTTGTTTTCCATCGCCCAGAGCTTTGAAGGCCGCGCGCATCACGACCTCTGTTTTGCCGTATCCCACGTCCCCGCAGAGAAGCCGGTCCATGGGGTGCGGGCTCTCCATGTCGCGTTTGATGTCAGCGACGGCGGCTTTCTGATCGCGCGTCTCGGTGAATTCGAAGGCATCTTCGAATTCGCGTTGCCAGTTGCTGTCGGAGGAGAATGCGAAACCCTGGGCCATTTTGCGCTGGGCATAGAGTTTCAGAAGTTCCTCGGCCATATCCCGCATGCGTGACTTGATGCGGGTTTTGGTGCGGGTCCAGGTGGCGCCGCCCATCTTGTCGAGGATGGGTTTCGATTCGCCTTCGCCCCGAAAGCGCTGCACGAGATCCATGCGCGCCAACGGCACATAAAGCTTGTTGCCGCCCGCGTACTCGATGAGCATGTAGTCGCCCTTCGCGTCGCCCTGGGCAATCTCGCGGACGCCGATGAACTGCCCGACCCCGTGCTCCACGTGGACGACGTAGTCGCCCGGTTTCAGATCGAGTTGATCGGCTGAAAAAACGCCGGGACGCACGATGCCGGGCTGCGCGACCGCCTCAGAGGTTTCGAAGAGATCTTCAGACCCAAACAGAGACAGGCCGATTTCCTGAAATACGGAGCCGTGGTCTATTTCGCCGCGGATGAGCGCAACGGAGCGGTCGGTGGAGGACTGCGCGCGTTCTCTCAGATACTCCGGCGCGCGTTCGCCGCCGAGATCGAACTGATAGGGGACCGAATACTCCTTAAAGATGTCCGCCAGCCGCTCGATTTCTCCCGTGGAGGGCGCGAAGAAGGCGACCTTCTGGCCCGTTTCGAGAAGGGTCTTCGCCTCGCGGATAGCGACCTGAAGATTGCCGTGGAAGGCCATCGAAGGCCGCGTCGCGATATGGAACGCGGTCTCATCCGGCAATCCGATCTCCAGTTGCCGGACTTCCACAGTTCCGGTTACGCCGATGAGTTCCGCGAACTGCTCCCAGTTCATCGCGAAAGCATCGGCCGGAACGACTCCCGCGCCTGTGGAATCGAGTCGAGAGAGATAGCGGTCGGCAGCCCCTTTCGTCATCTCCGGCTCGTCGATCAAGGTCAGCGGCTGTCCGAAAAAATCCAGCAGCGAACCGGATCTTGGCCGGACGGCTGGCAACACCAATTCCCATCCGGCAAAGGTTTCACCGCCGAACTCCGCGTCGCGTCCCCGGAACTCCGCGAGTTCGGCAAGAAGCGCACGGGATCGTTGAAATTCGCTCGGCGGCTGGAGCACACACTCATTCAGCTTGTGAATAGAGCGTTGGGATTCCGGGTCGAAGCGGCGGATGGATTCGATGGTGTCTCCGAAGAACTCGATGCGAACGGGCTGCGCCTCATCGGGCGAGAATACGTCGAGGATCCCGCCCCGGACAGAGTACTCTCCGACCATTTCCACGGGATCCCGCTTTTCGTATCCGACGCTTTCGAGGTGAGAGGTCAGGTCGTCGAATGGAATCTCATCGTTGACCCGCAGCCTCATTGTGAGCTGCCGGTAATAGTCCGGAGCTTCGGTTCTTGTCAAAGCGGCCTGCACCGGAGTGACCAGGATGCCCGAATAGCCGTGCGCCATACGGACCAGGGCAGCGGCGCGCCTTGCGAGGATTTCAGCATGCGGCGTCATGGCCTGGCCGGGCATTGTGTCGAGGGCTGGCAGCAGCAGGGGCGTTGTCCCGGCATCTAACAACGAGCAGAATGTGCGCAGCAACGGGAACACGGCCTCAGCCTGTTTGCTGCCGTCGGTTACCAGGATCAGGGGCCGATGAATTTCGCGGAACAGCAGAGCGGTATACGCAGCTTTCGCGGTCAGGGTGAGGCCGGATAGGCGCAACGACGTGTTATGAGTTGCGCCCAAAGCTGAAACAAGATCCTGGAAGCCAGGGCTGTGAGACAGCCCGAGGAATAGCTCCTCGATTCGGAGATTTCTCACAATGGTCAGGCGCTATGCCGGCTTCGGCACTCCGGGGAACAGAAGTGAATTACTTGTCCCCGGACAATCTTCTTGAGCGAACTGTCTACCGCAACGTAGGTTCCGCAGACGGGATCCTGCCGCAGTTCGGTGGAGCCCTGCGCGGCGTGGTTTCTGGGCGCGCGCGCCACGGTGCGGGGTTGACCGCCGTGCCACAGGCGCAGGAGATGGTTCACAACCGAACGGATCACCGAAATGGCGATTGTAAAAAGGATTACTCTGACGAGAAACGAAAACATGGACGGGCAGATCCCACTAGTTTAAGTATGGACCTGCCCCGATCTTACTTCTTCTTGGTAGGGGCGCCTTTACCCTTGGGCGCGTTCGGATTCGAGTAGTTCTCCGAGACGCTGCCGCCGAGCGCCGCCAGCATTTCCTTCGCGGACTGCGCGTTGACTCCATCCGGCTTGAGTTCGAGGTATTTCTGCAGCGCTTCCACCGTACCGGGGGCCGGCGTGATCTTGCCGCTTGCGTCCGTCGAAGCCTTGGCTGCCAAGGTCATACCCAACTGATATTGGGCATCCGCGTAGTTTGGATCCGCCTGCACCGCCTTGCGGAATTGTTCCAGCGCCGCGTCGTTCTGGTTGCTGTTGACGAGCAGAGCGCCGAGATTGTAATAATACTTGCCCGCGCCCGGAGGGTCGAGTTCGGCGGCCTTCGCAAGATTGGTCTTGGCGTCATCCAGCTTTTTGTCTTTCGCGAGCGCGAGAGCGTAGTTGTTGTACAGACCGGCGTCGGTGGGCGAGACTTCGATGGCTTTCTTGAAGGCGTCAAACGCTTTATCGTAGTTCGCCGAGGCCTCCGCCGGGGTGGCCTGCGCCTTTCCGACGTAAGCGTCGGCCAGAGTCGTCCACACGGCCCCCTGTTTTGCGTCCATTTCCGCGGCCTTGTTCAGGCTGTCGATAGCCGCATCCCACTGTTTCGCGTCCACGGCATTCTTGCCTGTCGTGTAGGCATCATTGAGAGCCTTGTTCTTGGCAAGCTGGGCTTCGCGCGCCTTCGCCGCTTTGTCGAACTGTTCCTTCTGCTCCTTGCTCATGCCGCGTTCCTGCTCCGCGGTGAGCTTGCCCGAGTCGGCGGCCGCCGCCAAGGCTTTCGCCTGATCCGCTGACTGCTTGAGGTCGAAGTTCAGCTGCTTGGGATCACCGAAACCCGTGTGGAATCCGTTCACTGTGTCACGCGTCTTCCCATCGACGACTACGGTCACTGTGTAGACTCCGTTGGGCAGACCGTAGTGGCCATAGTGGCCCTTTTTATCCGACTTGACTGGATAGTGCCCCTTGATATCGGTGCGGTCGAAGTTGATCACAGCTCCCTGCAAGGGCTTGCCGTTTTCATCCTTGACGTAGCCTTCAACTCCGGTGACTTGGCTAAATGCAGGAACCGAAGCCAGCAATACCGCAAAGGCAGACAAAATAAACGATTTCAGGTGGGAGGACATGTCAGACTTACCTCAACAGGGATCAGGATTATCGGGTTACAGAGGACAGCATACTACAGTAAATCGTACGCGATGACGACTCGCTTTCCGCTTTTCTTCGCCAGTCTTGCCGCGCTGTGCATTCCCGCAGTTTACGCCGCCGACGGAGGGCACCCGGTCCTTCTGGTTTCGATAGACGGAATGCGGCCCGATTACGTTCTGAAGGCCGATCAGTATGGACTTAAAATTCCGCGTCTCAGGACCATTCTGGCTTCCGGGGCTCACGCAACCGGCGTCCGAGGCGTACTCCCTACGGTCACTTATCCGAGTCACACGACGCTCCTGACCGGCGTATGGCCCTCCAAACACGGCATTTATTCCAACGTCGCATTCGACCCTCAGAATCTCAACGCTCAGGGATGGCTGTGGTACAGCGAGGACATCCGGGTTCCCACGCTCTGGGAAGCCGCCGCCAAGGCGGGTTACGGGGTGGGCAGTGTGTCGTGGCCCGTCAGCGTCGGCGCTAAGGGCGTCAGCTATCTGATTCCGGAATACTGGCGCGCCCCGAAATCCAGCGAAGATATCAAGCTGATCCGCGCTCTTTCCACGCCCGGGCTCGTGGCGGAGATCGAAAAGACCGCGGGCGCCTACATTGACGACCTGGATCAAGCGGAGGCGGGAGACCGGCAGCGCACACAGTATGCAGTTGCCATCATTCGTATGAAGAAGCCTCGGTTGATGACTGTTCATCTGGCGGCGCTCGATCATCTGGAGCACGCCGACGGACCGTTCAGTCCCTCCGCGCTTCGGACGCTCGAACAAGCGGATGCGGAGTTGGGCGAACTGGAGGACGCGATGTCCGCCGTGTCGGCCTCGCCGATCCTTTGCGTGGTTTCGGATCACGGATTTGCCCGAACCGACCACAGCTTCAACCTCGTCGGGGCGCTCACGGAGTCAGGGCTTCCCGCGTCGGCGCATCTGGACGGAGGATCGGCCTCGATCGTCATGAACGACCCTCGGGATGAGGCCGGGCGGCGGAAGGTGAGCGAGTTCCTTCAACGACTGGCTGATGAGCCGGCCAACGGCATTGAGCGGATCCTGAATTCGGAGGAGATCTCCAGGATGGGTGGATGGACCCGGGCATCCTTCTGGGTAGATATGAAAACGAATTACTCTGTGGTGGGAACCGGGCCTGTCAATACGGCGCGCAAAGCAGCGGGTACGCACGGCTTCGCTCCTACTCATAGCGATTTGCTCGCCGCATTTTTTATTTGCGGGCCCCGGCGTGGCGCCCTCGCGAAACCTCGGCGAAATCGATATGCGCAGTATTGCGCCGACGCTGGCCAAGACGCTGGGGATCAAACTGCCGTCCGCCGATCTGCCGGCGCTCAAACTCGACTGACTACTCGTCTCACCCGGATTATTTGTCTAGCCAAACCTTCGGCTCGACGCTCATGCCCGGGCGAAGCTGGTGGTTCTTGTCTTCGCCCTCTTTGAAGCGGATTCGAACCGGCAGCCGCTGTACGACCTTCACATAGTTGCCCGTCGCATTTTCCGGCGGCAGAAGGCTGAAGCGCGCGCCACTCGCGCCCGCTACGCTTTCGACATATCCTTCAAAGTCCCGGTTGTAGGCGTCCACGTGAATCGTGACCCGCTGACCCGGATGCATCTTCTTGAGCTGAGTTTCCTTGAAATTCGCCGTAACCCAGAGGTTGTTCAGCGGCACGTCAGCCATAAGCTGCTGGCCGGCTGAAACCTGCTGCCCGGCCTGTGCGCTCTTCTTCCCGATGATGCCGTCCACGGGCGCAAGGACCTTCGTATAAGAAAGGTTCAACAGCGCCTGGTCGACCACCGTCTGCTGGCGCGCCGTGGTGGCCTGGCGAGCCTTCACAGTGGCGTTTTGCACCTCGATCTGATGCGGACGGTTGCGCCGCGCCTCCGCTGCGCGGGTTTCGGACTGCCGGAGCTTTGCGCGCTGGGCATCAATCGCTCGCGCATTCGCTTCCGCATTGGAGTGGCGCGCGTCCACCAGCGCTGCGGCAGCCTTCGCCACGGCTTCCACTTGATCGTATTGCTGCTGGCTGATCTCGTCTTTCGCGATCAGAATCTTATAGCGGGCGAGATCTGCCTGCGCTTTGACGTTGTCCGCCTCCGCCTGGCGCACCTGCGCCACGGCGGAATCATAATCACGCTGCGCGGCGGCTACCTGCGCTTCGCCGCCGGCAATATCCGCTTCCTCCGTTGAAATCGTGGTTTCCGTCGATACGCTGGTGATCGGCACGTTGGGGCGCACCGTTTCCACCTGACTTTGCGACTCGCTCACCGCAGCCTTCGCCTGTTGCACGGCGACTTCGTAGTCCCGCGGGTCGAGTTCCACCAGAAGCTGACCAGCCTTGACCTGTTGGTTGTCTTCGACGTACACCGCGCGAATCATTCCGTTAATACGGCTCGTCACTGCGTAAATATCGCCGTCGATCTGCGCGTCGTCGGTGTCCTCGTAAGACTGGAGGTATCCCCAAAGCAACGTTCCGCCGAAAAGGGCCGCCGCGAGAACGATCAGCAGAATCACCCATCCGAGCGGCCCCATCCGCCTGCGGCGCGGCGCAGGCGGACGCTCAACAGGCTTCTCCTGAGGGCGCGCGGCAGTGGTCGGTTGCGGCTTCTGGTCCTTTAATTCTTCTTCCTTCACTTCTTCGGTCATTCGCGGATCTCTAAATAACTAATGATGCGACAAAGGGCGCCGCCGCTGCGGCGAAATGAAAGTGTGCGCTTGCATTTGCCTGTTTCCACCATACACGCGCGAGGTCTATCGCACGTCATTGAGTTGTGACCCGCCTAGCGGTGTGGTGTGCGCTTTTCGCGCTCTCCTGTTCCGCCGCCGACCTTCCGCCTGACGCCCTGCTTAAAAGCATCGAGACGCGGTACAACCGTGCTCAATCATTAAAATTAGCTTTTTCAGAGACTTACGTTGGTGTCGGGCACGCCCCTGCACGCACGGAGTCCGGCACGCTTTACCTGAAGAAGCCCGGCCGCATGCGCTGGGAGTATTCGTCACCCGCTGGAAAACTATTCGTGTCGGACGGGAAACAGGTGTTCCTTTATACGCCGATGCAAAACCGGGTGGAGCGAAGCAAACTGAAGCAATCCGACGATCTCCGCGCTCCCATGGCGTTCCTGCTGGGTAAGCTCGATTTTTCGAAAGAGTTTCGTTCTTTCGAATCGCGGACGGAAGGGACGAACACCTGGATCACGGCGGAGCCTAAGAATCCGAACCTGGAATTTTCGCGGGTGGAGATGCTGGCAGCGCCTGATGGCCGGATTTTGAAACTGCATGTGACAGGCATCGGAAACTCCCGGATCGACTTCTCGTTCTCCGATGAAGTCCTGAATGCGCCCGTAGCGGCAGTGGAGTTCGCATTCCATCCACCGCCGGGCGTAGAGGTCGTCGATGAGGCGACCCGATGACCGATTACGTGCTCAAATACGCCGATACGCGCGGGGAGGTCCACAATCAGGTAACCAAGGGCGCGTCCGAGCAGGAGGTGCGCGAGCGCTTCACGCGTCAGGGATTTCTCGTTTATTCGGTAAAACCGAAGGCCGCCGGACTGAGTCTAAGCGGCGAGATTCGCTTGCCGGGGCGCGGCAAGCTCAATCTCGAGAAGTTTCTGATTTTCAATCAGCAGTTCGTCACGCTTGTGCGCGCGGGCCTGCCGATTCTCAAATCCCTGGACCTCCTCGCTGAGCGATTAACGGACGCGAAGCTTACGCCGTACGTCAATGCTGTCCGGGAGGAGGTGCGGAAGGGGGTACTGCTGTCCGACGCCTTTCGCGCCCAGGGCATTTTTCCGAAGATCTACGTGACTTCCATCATGGCGGGCGAGAAATCAGGAAGCCTGGTGGAAGTTCTCGAGCGTTACATCGCGTACCAGAAGCTTGCGCTCTCGGTACGTAAAAAAATCCTGGTCTCGCTGATGTACCCGAGCGTACTGATCGTTCTCGTCATTCTGCTGATGGTCTTTCTGGTGACTTACGTGGTGCCGAGTTTCGCCACGCTCTACAGCAGCATGTCCGCGCAGCTTCCGACCATTACGATTTATCTGATCGCCATAGGAACAACTGCCCGGAATTATGTCGTGCTGACAGCGGCGCTGCTGATCGGGGGCATCGCCGCTTTTGTATGGTGGTCGAAACGCGAGTCAGCTCAGGAGAAAATCGACCGCGTCAAAGTCAGGATTCCTCTGTTTGGCGCCATCTGGATCAAATACCAGGTGGCGCAGTTTTCGCGAGTGCTGGGTACTCTTCTCACGGGCGGCATTCCGTTAGTGCAAGGTCTCGAAACAGCGGCTGATTCGCTGGGCACGCCGCTCCTTCGTAAAACGCTTGATAAAGCCGGAAAAATGGTGCGGGAAGGTCAGTCACTCTCATCGTCGCTCGCGGCGACCGGCATCTTCCCCGAGCTCTCCGTTGACATGATTGAGGTGGGCGAATCGACGGGCGCGCTTCCGGCGATGCTGACGAGCGTCGCGGAGTTCTATGAAGACGACGTCAACACAAAGATGACCGCGGCGCTTTCACTCATCGAACCAGCCATCATGATCTTCATGGGACTATTCGTCGCATTTGTTCTGATCGCTCTCTATCTGCCGATCTTCTCCCTCGCAGACACGATTCGTTAGGCATAGTACAGGTAATTTTACGGGTAACAGTACTGATATTACCTGCAACAGTACGCGCTTTCTGGTTAATCAGTTGAATTATCAGAATTCAACCTTACAATCGCCTCGTAACTCCTTGAGGAGGAGATTGATGCAGAACAGCGCAAGTGTGCCACTATTTCCGAACTCCGCCGAGCTGAGGCCCCCTGTCGCCAGCCGACGCCGTTCCAACTCCTTACGAATGGGTCTTATTTGTCTCATGCTCGCTTCAGCAAATCTCGCGATGGGGCAGCCGGGGTCGCGGCTCCCCGGAGATCCCTTCTTTCTGGCCCTCGGAAACACACCCGTACCACCGAACTCCAGCGTTACCTTTTACTATTCGCTAGTGTTTCGCCCTACCACCGGACCGCAGGTTAACTCTTCGTCCTTCGTGGTCGTCGCCAATCCGACCAGTTCTACCGCTACGTACACCGACACGCAACTTGCGACTCAGATCGCGACCAACCTGAACCAGGATACAAACGTCAGTCCGGAGTACACATGTAACGTCGAGCGCACGATCTTTGGTTATATGGAGGTCATCTGTCTTCCGAACCCCAATATGAGCCCATCGGTACTCAAGACTACAGTCGACCCGAGGGGCGCGCCTGACATGATCATGTCCTCAGGAACATGGCAGGCGGACGCCGACGCGCATTTCGAGATCGACGGCACACCGTCCGCTTCGTCCTCAGATGAAGTGTTTCTTGGCGTGGACGGCTACATTGTGGATACGCCGACTGCGACAAACGGCGTACCAAAGACACTTCAGGCAATCAGACAGGAGCTGGTAAATCAGCTGCTGAACCTGGGATTCAGCAACGCAAACCTTAACGCCAACAATTTGATCGTGACCAACAGCAACCCCGACGGTGACCCGCCGCCGGTGGGGACCGGCACGGGCGACTGGGGTGGCTTGGTATTTACTACCGATCCGGGTTTGATCGTGACGGCGCAGATGATCAACGGTAACCAACTGGCGGCCCGGCCGCCCCGTGGAACCGTAACGGCGCCTGCCACGGCAGCGGCGGGGACCATGATAATGGTGAGCATCTCCGGATTCCCGGCCGCGAATATCAACATCACAGTGAATGGACAGGCCGTGGGAACGATCATGGGTCCAAGCGGCAGCACCACGATTACTCTCCCGGCCGGCCCCAAGGGGATTCCCCTCGAGATCCGGGGCGCAGGCGGCGGCACCTTCGGTTACGCCTGGATCACTCTTAATTAGCCGAATCTCATTCCTGGAACAACAGAGGCGGGCGGCTGATCGCCCGCCTTTTCTTATTCCAATTCGATAGAATCGAACGCGCGATGAAAACCGCGCTGATGATTCTTGTTCTGGCCGCGCTTGCAGGCGCGCAGCAGACCCGCCGCGAACAGACCAATCGTTCTCCCAATCCCGCTGACGACCTCAAGCCCAACAGCGACAAAGTTCCGGAGGTTTACGCTGTTACCGGTCAGTTCGACCGCATCGTCACGCTTCGGTTCAAGTTCGGGGCCGACCTCCTTGCCGGAATCGAACAGGTCGTAGCTGAGCAGAAGATTAAGAACGCGGTGATCCTGTCAGCCGCCGGGTCTGTGCGGGGTTACCACCTCCATCAGGTGAGCAATCGTGATCTTCCCTCGAAGAATATGTTCGAGAAAGATCCGACAGCGCCCGCCGACCTCATTGGAATGAACGGTTACGTGATCAACGGCAAGATCCACGCGCACATGACGCTCGCGACACCTGAGCATGCCTTCGGCGGCCATCTCGAACCGGGCACAGAGGTCTTCACATTCGGGATCGTCAGTCTTGGGGTGATGAAGGATGGAGTGGACTTCACTCATCTGGACGACAAGAATTACCGGTGATCCGAGGCAACCATGAAGCGAATTCTTTCCATCGTCCTCTTCAGCGCCGCGGCGGCTTCCGCAGCGCTTCAGTGCGATCTGGCGCAGTATAGGTCTGCGCCGGGTCTCGAGGCCGCGCAGCGGGGCGATTCTCTCGACGTTTCCTGGACGGGCGAACGCGGAGAACAACTGCGCGCCGCGTTCACGATTCGTGACGGCCAACCAGTCGTCTCGGAACTTGCCGCGAGAAGGCCTTCAGGCAAATGGATCACCCTCGGCCGCGATCTCACGCCTGAATATCAGGTCACAACCGGCAAACGGCGGCTCTCGGAACAGCAGATGGCGCCGATGCGGGAGCTCGGAATCGCGCTTACGCCGGACGTGGTGGAGCGGGAACAGTGGTTTGCCTTCTGGGACGCGCCCCTCTCGATACCGGGGCGCGCGGGCACGAACCTTGGGCTTCCCCGAAAACCGGAAGAGATTCGCCACGACTGGGGTACGTATCACGCGACCGGCTGCAGGGTCACAACCGACAATGGCCGAATCGCAATCGTGTTTCCGGGCGTGAGTCTTGGAATCTTTTCCGGAGATCTTCAGTACACGGCCTATAAAGGTTCGAATTTGCTGCGTCAGGAAATCGTCGCTTCGACGCAGGAGCCCGCGGTGGCCTACAAATACAACGGCGGACTGAAGGGCTTCGCGATCGGCGAGGACAGCAAGGTGGTCTGGCGCGATACCGCGCGGGCGTGGCAGCAATACGAATTCGGCGGCTCGGTCAATCAGGACGCGGTCGGGCTACGCGCGAGAAATCGCCTGGCCATCCTCGAAACCGGCGGCGGATCCCTCGCCTTCTTCCCGCCGTCGCACAAATTTTTTTGGGCGCGCGAGATGGAGACCAACCTCGGGTACGTGTATTACCGGAAGGATTCCGACTCCCGTTTTGCGATCGGCGTTCGTCAACCGGAACGCGAGGAGGGCTACAAGCCTTTCGGGGTTTCCGACGAGGTTTGGAATCGACGCGTGGCGGAATCGCGCGGCGAACTGCAGAACTTCGCGCTATACAACGCTCCTCCGGGCACCAGACAACGGATGGCCGTTTACTTCTATCTGAGCCCTGAGGACAGCCGCGCGACGCAGCAAAACGTTCTGGCTTACACGCACGACGACGTGTACAAGCCATTGCCCGGCTTCAAGGTGTTGGTGAGCCATTTCCATTTCCATCTGAACGAGCAGCTATCGGACGAAGGCTCTCTCGATTTTCAGCCGACGTGGCTCCAGGTATTTCGCGCTCTGGGCATCAACATCGTGATTCTGGCGGATTTTCACAGCGATTCCCATCCGACTGACACCGGAAAGGTGAGGCTCGACGAACAAAAGATCTACTTCGAAGGCAGCCGCCGCTTCTCCGATCGCGACTTCCTGCTGATCCCTGGCGAAGAGCCGGACGCCAATTTCGGCGGCCACTACATGTTCGTCTTTCCGAAACCGGTGTACTTCACGCACGTGCGCAAGCCCGCGAATCCGAACCTGCAGCCGTATTCGGAAGAGATCGCTCCCTTCGGGAAGGTCTATCACACGAGCACGGCAGCCAACGAACTGCAGCTTCTGAAAGACGAACGCGGCCTCGTGTGGCAGACGCATCCGCGGACCAAAGGATCGGCAGGCTACCCCGACGCCACGAAAGACACGGCATTCTTTCTCAGCGACCGGTTCCTGGGCGGGTCGTTTCAGTCGCTGCCAGTCGATCTTTCGGAAAAAAGGCTTTGCGAGGGGCGCTGCCTTGCTCTGCTCGACGACATGAACAACTGGGCCGGCCCGAAATACCTGGTCTCCGAAGGCGACACCTACATGAAATACCCGGACGACGAGACATACGGACAGCTTGTTGTGAATTATGTGAGGCTCGCATCCGTTCCGAAATTCAACGACGGCTGGGCACCCGTGCTTTCGGCGATGCGAGACGGCTCATTTTTCAATACCAGCGGTGAAGTTCTGATGCGTGACTGGTCTATTGAAGGAACGGGAGACAAGCGTTTTTACAACTCGGATGTCGAGTGGACATTCCCGCCGGAATTCGCGGAACTGGTCTGGAGCGACGGCAAGAAAGTAGATCGGCAGATTGTTTCATTGACAGACCTCGCCCCGCTATCCTCACACCGTTTCCATATCCCTTTTACCGCCGCCGGCAAAACCTGGGTGCGTTTCGCGGTCTGGGACTCCGCAGGCAATGGCGCTATCGGGCAGCCGGTAATGCTGAAGTAGCGTTCCCGTCAGGCCGTTTCGTGCAGATTGTGATGAATCGCATAGAGCGCGAGTTCGAGACGGTCCGAAACGCCGAGTTTGTCGAAGATGTTGTGCAGGTGATTTTTCACCGTCTGCTCACTGATGAACATCCGCTCGGCGATTTCCTTATTCTTAAAGCCCTGCGCCACGAGAATTACGATTTCGCGTTCGCGGTTGCTGAGAGCCGTTCCCTGCTCGCGCACGCCAAGCCGCGATGAAGCGCCGCCGGACGCCCCGCCCTTTTTGGCGAGCCGCCGAATGACATCCGCCGTTGTGGCGCGATCGAGCCAGAATTCGCCCGCGTGTACCTTGCGAATACTCTTCAGCAGCAACTCCGCCGAAGTTTTCTTTGAGACCACACCGCAGCAGCCCTGTTTGACCGCTTCGACAAAATCGTCCTTCGAGTCCTCGCTTGCGAGCATGATGACGCGCGACGCGAGCTTTCCATCCTGGATCGCCGCAAACACTCGCTGACTGGCCGGAGAACTGGCGGGCCAGCCGAGCAGGACGATATCGGGCCGGTGCTTGCGCAGTTCTTCCACCGCGGAACCAGGATTGTCCGCAACACCCGAAACAGCGATGTCCGACTGCCCCGCAAGCAGGTTGGCGATACCATCGCGAAGCAGGCTGGAATCGTCCACAAGAACGATGCGGATGATTTGGGAAGTCGGTTTGGGATGGTCGGGGTCTGTCAAAGGCAACACCGCAGCGAGATTCACTTTTAAGAACTCCGGTACTGCCTAAAGTTTAAGTTCTAGTACTCACTGTGTCAAGTTTCTCACGAGAGGCCCACCACGATTCACAGGCTCCAATCATATAAAGTTTAATTGTTCAAAATGAAACAGGACCTGGCGGAAATCGAATACCAGAGATTTTGGAAGGCATTACAGCAACTCGGGCTGAACGCCTACGAGTCGCGCGCGTATCTCGTCCTCCTGGGCCACTCTCGATTCAAGGCGCTTGAACTTGCCCCGCGGGCGCATGTTCCACGCCAGAAAATCTACGAGGTCCTCGACAGCCTTGTGGAAAAGGGTTTCGCGCAGGTGGTTCAGGACCGCACGAAGCTGTTTTCTGCCGTGGAGCCAAACCTCGCGATTCCCGCCTATCTCGCGCGCAAGCGTCAGGCTCTCGAACACGAACTGATGGACCAGCACCGCTCCGCCACGAATCTGATGGAGGACCTGAGCGGGCTTTATTCCGAGGGAAAAGGCGGTCGGGGAACACTCGATTTTTTGCGAATCGTCTCCGAACCGGCGCAGACCGCAGCGGAATACCGCCGAATGCTGGGAGATGTTTCCCGGGAATATCTGGAATTTTCGCGGCCGCCGTACGCGGTCGATCCGTTGGACGAGAAACTGGTGCGGCAGGCCCGCGCGCGGGGCGTGTCGTGCCGGCTGCTGATCGAGGCGGGGACGCTCGATGAACCGCACCGTCAGAGGCTGAACGAATACGCAGCGGCGGGGGTCGAAATCCGGCAGGCGCATTCTCTGCCCCTCAAGCTGGCGTTGTTTGACGGCCTTAACGGTCTGATCGCTTTGCTCGATCCGGTGATATCACGGCCGACATGGACGTCGGTACTCTTTGATCACGCTGGGCTTGGCGAAGCCATGAAACATCTCTTCGAGGAGCGCTGGCATCGGGCGGCGGAGTTTCGGGAACGCGCCGGATCGGCCGTCTGATCGACGCCGTCTGATGGTACGGAGCCGTGAACGAAATCCCGGCTCCGCCGCTGGAGCGATTTGATCGATCAGTAGAGCGTGAATGCGTAAAGCGAATCGCCGCCTGCCACCAGGATGTACTGGTGTCCGTCGAGCATATACGTTTCGGGCGCGTTCGAAACCTGCCCGAGGCGCGAATGCCAAAGGATCTTGCCGTTCGCGGGATCGTAAGCTACGAGGTTCCCACCCGCATCCCCGGCAAACAGCAAATGGCCGGCGGTTGTGAGAATGCCGTTGGTGAGCCCACCGGCTGCGGGATAGCGATGCCGCCAAACGACGTTGCCGGTCTTGTAATCGATGGCGGTCAGGAACGAGCCCATCGAGCCGAGCGCGTCCTCTTCCTTTCCGCCCAGGCCCATAGCGCCGCGAGGATCGGTTTCGGTCAGGTAATACATTGCGTAGGCGTCGTTCTCCGGCACGTAGAACAACCCCGTGTCCGGCGAAAATGCCGGCGGAGGCCAGTTGGTGGCGCCGCCGTTGTTGGGAGAGACCAACGAACCGGGAACAGTGGAATCCTTTTCGAGAATCCGAACGGGTTGCCCCTTTGCGTTGATGCCGCTGGCCCAATTTGCCGAAGGCGAGAACTTGCTCGTCACCAGATGCTCGCCTGTGAGGCGATCGAGCACATAAAAGTAGCCATTCCGGTCGGCGTGCAGTACCAACTTCCGCATCTTGCCGCCGAACGGAGCATCGATCAGGACCGGCGTTTCGGTCGAATCCCAGTCATGAGTTTCGTGCGGGCTGAACTGGTAATACCAAGCCAATTTTCCGGTATCCACATTAACCGCCACCATCGAGCAGGTGTACAGGTTGTCTCCCGCGCGGCTGGGAGGATTCGTGTACGCGGGCGACGGGTTCCCGGTACCCACTATGTACAGATGCGTTTCCGGGTCATAAACACCGGGAATCCACACGTTGCCGGCGCCATGACGCGCGCCATCGAGGCTGCCCCAGGTGGCTAGCGCGGGATCGCCCTTTTCCATCGGAACGGTATGGAAGGTCCATTGAATGTCGCCCGTCTCGGGATCGCGGGACTGGATATAGCCCGGCTCATCCAGATCGTTGCCGGTGCCGACAAGGATGTGGTTGCCAATCACCACGGGGGCCATCGTCGAGAAGTACTGCTGATTAAAATTCGCGATTTCCTTGTGCCAGCGCTCCTTACCGGTGGCGGCGTCAAGACACACCAGGTAATCGTCCGGCGTTTCGAGATAGAGCCAATTGCCCCACATGCCGACGCCGCGGCTTCCGATGTGCGTGCCGCCTCGGGTCTTCCAGAAGTAATGCCACAGTTCACGACCGTCACGGGCGTCCACCGCCCATGCGTTATCGGGAGTCGCGACATAGAGGATGCCATTGACCTGGAGGATCGACGCGCGGATATTCGCGGGGCCGTTCGCCTCGGTTGTCCCGACGCCGCCAACGATCGTGGAAGCTCCGCCGCGTCCACCGCCGAAGCCACCCCCGCCTCCCTGCCCGGAGCCCGCGTTGAGCCGAGCCGCCCACGCAAGCGTCAGATTTTTGACATTGGTCTGGTTGATCTGCTTCAGCGTGCTGTAGCGCTTTCCGGAATAATCGCCGGAATAGGTCGGCCATGCGTCGCTCGAACCGAGTGGCTTGGTCAGCAGCGACGGATCAAGACTCTGCCCGGGCGCGATGGCGGGCAGCAGGCAGAGGGATGTCGTCAGAAGTAGCTTTTCGATGCGCGTCATTTCACCGTCACCAGATAGGAGGTCAGATTGTGGATGTCTTTGTCTGTGTATTTCGGGAGCAACTGGCGGTGAGCTTCCATCGGGTCGTGAACTTCGACTTTGGGTACGTCGCCATCGCGGCGGATCGTGCGCTGAGCTCCCTCGCTGTCCACCAGCGTCACGATGAAATCATCGATCCGCAGGAGCCGGCCTTCAATCTTTTTTCCGCTGGCCGGGGTGACGGTGACGGTGACAGGCTTGAGGTTCGACGGACCGCGGCCACCCCGACCGCCGCCAGGCAGCAGAAAGTAATTCTGAAGCTGCTTGGGATCCGCGAAACGCGAGCCTATGCCTTTGAGATCTCCAGTCACTGAATGGCAGGAGGCGCAGGTGGATTTGAAGTACGCTTCACCCTCAGTCGCATTGCCAACCAAGATGCTGGGCGGAACGTTACGAGAAGCGTCATAGCCCGCCACGCGAAAGCTGTGAATGTAGGCAGCTACATCAGCAATCTGCGGCGCCGTGAGGTTGATTTTCGGCATTTCGCCGCGGCCGTTCTGTACCACCTGGGCGATCAGTTCCCCGTCTTTGTCATTCAGCACCAGATCTGAGCGCAGCAGATTCGGACCACCCTCACCGCCGCGGGCATCGGAACCGTGACAGAAGTTGCACTGGACTCCGTAGAGCGCCTTGCCGCGCTCGATTGCCGCCGGATCGCCGGCCTCGTGCTGCGGGAACGCGTTGGCGAATGGGTTGCCTCCGGCCGGTGGCGGCGGGGCGCCGCGACCGGGCCCGCGGCCCGCTGGAGGAGCGGGGGGTTGCGCGCTGGCGGCTCCCAGAGCTATGACACACATAGCCAGAGCGAATCTGTCACTGAGCTTCAATCGTCACCTCAAATGTGGACTGGAGATGGAACGTTCCAGTCTATCTCAGACCGCCAGGAAACTCCCGCGCATGGAAAGGAGTCTCATGTTCAGGCTATGGCGGCTGGAAAAGCTAATCTAAGTACCGTGCGCGCCATTGCGGTTCTGCTTTTGTCCGGCCCGTTGGCGTCGGCACAGGTTGCTCCGGTACAGAACGACTGCGCAGCCGATGGATCCGTGGTCAACGCGGTAACGGGCGAGCCGATACCGCGCGCGCACGTGTTTGACCTACGGTCGCAGAACGCAACCGCGGCCGATAACGCTGGCCGCTGGAGTCTCTCCGGTTTGATGTGCGGCCAAGGGGCGATCAACGCCACGCGCCCCGGATTTCTCCAGGGAACCACTCGTGAGGTGGCGCCTGGTATTCCCGGATCGCTCACTCTGGTCTCCGGATCCCCGGCGCACGACCTCGTGATCAAACTGACGCCCCAAGCGGTCGTTACAGGAAGGGTTACCGATGAGTCGGGCGATGCTCTTCCGGCCGCTCAGATTATTGCGATGTCGTCGATTGTGACCAACGGTAAGCGAACGGTGCAGTCCGCGCAGAACACAATCACGAACGATTTAGGCGAATATCGTCTCGCGGGGCTAAGAGCGGGCCGGTTCGTCTTTTGCGCTCAGACGCCGACGCTCCCACCCCGCGTCCCGCCCAGTGACACCACGGCAACTCAGGACGCTTGTTTCCCAGCCGCGCCGGAGGGCGGCGCCATCAGTGCGATGGCGATATTTGCAGGTACAGAGACGCACGTGGATTTCGTTTTGAGGCAGGTTCACGCGTCGCATGTCCGCGGAACGGTGACCGGAATGCCGCCGAGTCGAGGAGCGACGCTCACACTCCGATACACGGGTCCCTTGTCTCAGGCCCCCGTCGCGCGTCCCGCGGCGATCGATCCGGCGGGCCGGTTCGACATTCGGGGCGTGCCGCCGGGTTCCTATGTACTCGTCGTCGACTACTTTGACCAGGGGCATCGGCTCATGGCCCGCGTGCCAGTGGATGTCGGAAGCGCCGATGTGGATGGCCTCGTGGTGCGTATAGAGCCGGGGATAACAGTTACCGGCAAAGTGCGGGTTGAGTCGGCTTCCGGAGCCCCGGCCCCACGATCCTGGGGACTGGGCATTCTCTCCTCCGAACCGGGGTTGGAGGCCGGCCGCATGCAATGGGACAAAGACCGCTCAACGTTTTCAATCGCGGACCTTTCGCCGGGCAGCTACCGAATTGTCGGCACGCCTCCCGCGCCGTTTTATCTGAAGCGCGCCATGCTGGGCGGCCGGGATATCGCACAGGATGAGATGCCCATCATGCAGTCCGGACTCGAACTCGATGTCGTGCTCGGCGACGACGGCGGCGCTATCGAAGGAACCGTGGAAGACGCGGAGGGGAAAACGCCCGCGTCGGGCGCGGGCATCATTGCGCTGCGCGGCGGCCGGATGGCGCGACTCAGCAGCGCTGGACCGGACGGCCATTATCGGATTCAGAATCTCGGCCCCGGCGACTATCGAATCTACGCCTGGGACGACCTCAGCGAAGCAGAGTATGCCGACGAAGACTGGATGAAGCGGCACGGCGGTTACGGCCAGAGCGTAAGCGTCGCCTCGGGCCAGACCGCCACCGTCAAGCTGACGGTGGCGGCCGTGGGCCCTTAGTTTGCGCGAAACTTCAGTTCTCCCCGTTGAGTTCAACGTGGGAAGAGGACACATTCGGGTCCGCCGCGGGCGCGGAACTACCCCAAACAGTGCTTGACGCGCCGATGAAGCTGCTGCCCCAGACTGTGGAATCCGGCGCGAGCACAGAACTGCCCCAGACCGTGGAACTGCCCCAAACGGTCGAGCTACCCCAGACAGTAGAACTGCCCCAGACCGTGGAATTGGAGAGGATCGGAATCGAGGTGAGTGTGGGCAATCCGGCGATCAGGTTCGTGTCCATGAGTTTAGGCACGCCAGTCAGAGCATTGAGGACGGCGGCGGGCGAAGCTGCGCTGCCCATCGGGGGATCGCTCGTATTCAGCGCCGCCCAGGCGTCAAGATAGCCGGCGCCCACCGTGAAAATGTCGTACTGGCTGGTATAGCTTTGGCCCGTCGTGGGATCGGTCGAAACAGTGTACGCGGGGAAGTTTTTCGTAGCAGAGAGCATCAGCTTGGCTTTGACCTGATCGGGCGTAAGAGCGGGATTCTTCTGCAGCAGCAGCGCCGCGGCGCCGCTGACCATGGGCGCGGCCATGCTCGTGCCGCTCAGGGTGAAGTAATTCGTGGACGGCGCGTTAGGACCATTCTGGATGTAATAGCTGACGAGCGGGATGTTAGCGGGCGCCATGGTCTCGAGGGAGGCGCCAAGGGACTGAAGAGAGATGATGCGATTACCGGGGGCGAGAATATCGGGCTTCACGATGTGATCGATGGCGGTCGGCCCTTTCGAACTGTAGCTTGCGATCTGGTCGTCGGAGCGGATCACCGTACTTTCGTCTTTCATCGCGCCGACCGTAATCACGTAGGGGTCATTGCCCGGCGCCAGAATCGTGCCGTACCCGTTCTGCCCCTGGTCGTTGTCGCGGCCGCCGTTGCCGGCTGCGACGACCACAACGAGGCCTGCTCTCCATGCCTGTTCGACCGCCTGGCAGAGCGGATCGAGCGTATATGACTCGGATATCGATCGCCCCAGCGACAGATTTACGATCCGGATGTTGTATTTCGACTTCAGCGCGATCGCGGTCTGAAGCGCCGCGATCACTCCGCTGTCGGTTCCGTTGCCATCGCCGTCGAGCACTCGAAGATTTATGAGATTCGAATTCGGCGCTATACCGCGAAACGTGTGGATCGCCGTCGGGCCGGAGGAGTGAAAGGCGTTGCCGCCAATGATTCCGGCCACATGCTCGCCGTGACCATAAGCGTCGGTGGTTCCGTTGCCGACAAAGCTCTGCGAGTAGACAATGCGAGAAGAGCGAGAGGCATTCAGATCGTCGCTGTTGGAGATTCCGCTGTCGATCACGGCAACACCGACTCCCGTTCCATCGAAGCCGTATTGAAAAGCGATGTTCGCGTTTACGGTCGGCTCAGCGTATTCCAGCGTTCCGTGAACAGCGTGGTCCGGCGAGATATGCACAACTTCGTCGTCCGCCGCGAGCGCCGCGATAGCCGAGGCCGGTACGTGATAAACACCCGCATTCACCGAGCCCAGCACGCCATGTAATGATCCGCCGAGCCGCATCACCCTGGAGTGATGCCGGAACGAAGGCGCCGTCCGAAACTGGACGATTACCTCGGCATCTCCGGTTTTCGGGGTGTCGGGCGCGATCTTGTCGGCGATGCTTGCTGCCCATGACGAGCTCGCGAACGCGGCGAGTAGAGCGGCTGTTCTGATACCGATGCGTGCGGAACACAGGGTTCGGGTCATATGATCCAATGTTGATTCGCGTGAAACGCAGGAACAATTAGCCCGCGAACTGTTATCGGAAATAGACGGTAAGGCTAACGGACAACCGGTCTACGCCTCGCAATTACCACCGAACATCTAAAGATTTTCACGCGGCCGTCTTCCGCGACGCCAATGGTCCATAGAGGGCCCACAGCTGCTCAATAATGGTGTTGAGAGTCGTCACTATGCGGTCCGTTTCGATATTGACGAGGGTGTAACGCTCATGCAGGGACTGTGGAGTCCCGTTGATTCGGTTGTGCGCTTCGCGCAGATCCGGCAAATCGCGCCGCGGCGGCCTGCGCTCACGCAGAGAGGCCACGCACCCAGCCAATACATCCTGCGCCATTGCTGAGAATTCGGCGGTGGCGGGCCGGATTGCCACAGGCCGCGTACGGTAGATGCCCGATTCAAGCGCCATCACAGCCCGGACGAAACTGTGCGAGTGTACGAGAATGGCATTGAGGGCGTTGAGTTCTTCCTGCTTCGCGCCGGGCTCGCCGCCCGCCCGATCAACGGAAGCTTCCGCATTCGATCTTGCCAGCCGTCCCCTCAGCCGGACACCATCGATCTCAGACGGATCCCCGCCGGCAAGCGCAGCCATCACAGCGATGAAGTAGTCCCTGTAGGCATCGAGCATATCCGCCAGCGCGGCGCTGGTCTGGGTACGCTCCCATGACGGCCAGACGGCATAAGCGATCATGGCTACCACGCCGCCAATCGAGGTATTAAGCGCTCGCGCGAAGATTACATCTCGCGGCGCCACACCCGTGATGGCGACCAGCAATACCACCATCGCGCTCAGCGCAGCCACGAAGATTCCGTAGTTCGCCGGGCCCACCCAGCGCAACAGAAACATGAAAATGCCCAGGAGAGCGATGTCGCCGGCGAGCCCGGTATGGACAAAGTGAAAAAGCGCGGTCGCGAATACGAGTCCCGCAAGAGTCCCCACGAGGCGAAGCACCCCGCGGCTGAACGTCGCGGTGAAATCGGGTTTGAGAACGATCGCAATCGTCATGGGAATCCAGTAGGTACGCTGGACGCTGAGCGCCCGACCCAACGCATCGCCAACGCCGACGCAAACGGCGAGGCGAAGCGCGTGCCGAAAGACAGTCGAATCCAGCGAGAGATTCGCTTCGAGGCGCGCAAGCCGCCCCATGACCCGGAGCTTCCACGGCTCGCGCTTGTCCTGAACCTCGGCGGGATGCTGCACGACGCCGGACGCGGTGCGCATCTGACCGCCCAGCGCATCCATCTGCCGGCGCGCATCCCGAATCAGCGCTGCAAAAAATGGCGAGGGGGAACCCCAGTCGCGGTCCCGGAACTCGCGCAGGTCTTTAGCGAACGGTTCGGGGTTTCCGGTCAGCGCCTCCGCTGCGGAGGAGAGGACGCGATTCACGGCGTCGGACGCGGCTTTGCCGTTTTCGGTCCTTCCGATGCGGCGGGAAATGCGGCCCAGGGTCAGAATCGACAGTCGGATGCGCTCCGCCTGACTCAGCAGGAGGACAAGCCTTTCGGCCTCGATATCGTGATCGCCGGCAAGAGAGAGCAACGCCTCCTGCGCGTGGGAAATCTCGGGCGTGATGGGAGGGGCCTCGCTCGCCGTGCCGGGCGCGCGCGCCGTTCGGGCAAGGCTGGCGTAGAGATCCGCGATGATTCGCTTCTCAGGCTCATAACGCCGCCAGGGCCACAGGCCGATCGACAGCAAGACCTGCAGCAGAGCGCCTCCGAACGCGGTTAGCCCCGTTTCGATCGCCAGCACGGGGGGTAGAGGCCGGGCCGCGAATACCACGAGCGTCACCAGAGTGATGACGCCGAGATCTCCCGCCGTAGTACCGAGCGCAACGAGCATACCCGATCCGAATGCCCACAACGTTGCGATAGCGATGGCCAGGACACTGGATTTGCCGGTCAGGGCGCCCAGCATTACCGCGATCGCTCCCAGCGCCGCCGAAATCATCATGCGCCGGAGACGGATCGAGTAGGGATCGCGGCTATCGGAGTAGGAAACGTTGAGCGCGCCTGTTCCGGCTACGGCGCCCGTCGCGGGCGATCCGAACACGGTTCCGAGGATGACCGCCACTGCGAAACCGGCGGCGTTGCGGGCGGCGATCTCCGGAACGATTTTGTTCTTTTCCCAGCGCGTCAGCGCGTTCCAGAATGCCATCCTCGCGTTCACTTGCTACTAATAATCTCGTGGGCATCGCATTAGGCGCCATAACCGCGATTGCAGCGCTGGTTCTTTTTCCGTGGGCCGTTTCTCAGAAGGCTGCCGGACAGAACTCAGCGCGGGACCGGAGGGAGGAACCAGAGGTCCATTTCGTTTCCTTCGTGCTGGACGACGTTCAGCGCACATGGGATCGAATCCTACCGGAGCAGGAGCACCGGTCGTACCGCCACGCCAAGCTCGTGCTGTTTCGCGACCGGTACACCTCGGGCTGCGGAATGGCGAAGGCCGCCACGGGGCCGTTCTACTGTCCGGAGGATGAGAAGGTCTACCTGGATCTCGCGTTTTTCGATGAACTGCGCACGAAGTTCGCAGCGCCGGGCAAATTCGCGCAGGCATATGTGATCGCGCACGAGATCGGCCATCATGTGCAGAAGGTGCTGGGAATCGAAACGAAAGTGCGGATGCTGCAGCAGCGCGACAGGCGGGAAGCGAATCCGTTATCGGTTCGTCTCGAGTTGCAGGCCGATTGCTTCGCCGGTGTCTGGGCCCATGCGACGCAGGAGCATAATCTGGTGTCGACGTCGCAGGTGGAATCCGCGCTGCGCGCGGCCGCTGCTGTCGGGGACGACCGGCTTCAGCGTTTGGGTCAGGGCTTCATCACTCCCGAAACGTTCACGCACGGCACGTCCGCGCAGCGCGTGGAGTGGTTCCGGCGCGGTCTGGATTCGGGGCGTGTTGGGGTTTGCGCGACGTTTCGGTAGGTCAGCGCCCGAAAACGTAGCGGCCACGGCGCGGGTCGGCCGAGCCGGTGAGAACGCCATCGCCAATCTCAATCACAACGGGCGCGGAGGCGTTGCTCCACGGACCGGCGACGTTGACCTTGTGGCCGAGTTGCGTGAGCGCTTCGATGGTTTCCCGCGGAATCCGAGCCTCCAGATTCAGCTTGCCGGGAATGAACTCGTGGTTCGCGAACGAGGCGTAGAAATGCTCCGTCTGAAAGCGAGGCGCTTCAACCGCCATCTGCGGCGTCATACCGAAATCGATCACGTTCAGCAGAGCCTGCAGGAGCGCCTGATCCTGGTTGTCCCCGCCGGGCGTCGAAAGCGCAAGGAAGGGCTTACCGTCTTTCAGAACCATCGTGGGGCTCAGCGTTACGCGGGGGCGTTTGCCGGGCGCGAGTTCATCTGCATGGCCGGGTGAATTTACGAGCAAGGACTGAAGACGCGTACCCAGGGGAATTCCCGCATCACCCGCGATCACCGACGGCAGCCACGCGCCGCTGGGCGTAGCCGAGAAGACGTTGCCCTGCGCATCAACAGCGTCCACGCAGGTCGTATCGGCAACTCCGGATGTGGCGGACACTGATTGCGGCATACGCGGCGCGGGACCGCCGAATGAGCCGGGACGGCTTTCCATCGACGCGTGCTCGGGATCGATCAGTTTGCGCCTCTCCGCGGCGTACTCCTTCGAAAGGAGAATCTCTTCGGGAATTTTCGAGAACTTCGGATCGCCGTAGTATCGGTCTCGGTCGGCGAAGGCCAGTTTGACGGTCTCAACTACGGTATGCAGATAGCGCGGCGTGTTGTGACCCATTGCCTTTAGGTCATAGCCTTCGAGAATATTCAGCGCTTCGAGCATCACGGGGCCTTGCGTCCAGAAGCCGGGCTTGACGATTGTGTAGCCGCGATAGGTGGTAGTGCGTGGCGTATCGAGTTCCGCATGATACCCCGCCATGTCGGCATAGCGGATCAGACCGCCATTTTTCTGGGAGAAATCGTCGATTTCTTTGGCGACCGGACCGCGATAAAAGTAATTCCGGACCGCTTCGATCTTCGCCGCGCGCTTCCCGCGCGCCTTTTTCTCGGCGTTGATCAACTGCTCGAGCGTTTTTACGGTAGCGGGTTCGGAGAAAATCTCAGCTGGCTGCGGAACTCGCCCGTTGGGCTCGAAGAACTTCATCGAAACCGGCCAAAGCTGCAGAATCTGCTGGTTGGTGAGGATGTAGTTCGAGAGAATCTCAGTCGTGGGAAAGCCTCGGGCATAACTCAACGCAGGCGCGGCGACCTGCGCGAAGCTCATTGTTCCGTACTTTTCGAGGGCCAGCATCAGCCCGTCAAAAACGCCGGGTACCGTGGCCGCAAGAATGCCGTTGGCGGGAATCGGCGGCATCGAGGCTTTGTCTTCCCACGGCTCCGGCTTGCGTGAATTGAAGAATTGGGCGGTCGCCAGCGCGGGCGCGACGCCCACGCCGCTCACAACCGAGACAGGCTGCCCCTTCATCTTGACCAGAAGCGGCATCTCGCCGCCGAGGCCGAAGTGATCCATCTCGGTGATGGCGGCCGCAAGGGTGGCTGCGACACCCGCATCGACCGCATTGCCGCCCTGTTCAAGGATGCGTGTTCCCGCCGCAACCTCCAGGCTGTTCCCCGCGCCGATCATATATTGCGTACCGCGCACGGAAGGAAACATCGTGGCGGGATTCTGCGCTAAGCAAGTCGCCGCTGCGACTATCGCGATGGAAATTGTTTTCATTACGCGAACCGGAAGACCGCTTTGGCGATTGGCACGCCAGCGACTTCGATGCGGTTCAGGTCTGCGCTGCCCACGCCGATGCTTTCGGCGAGGAGAAGCGTGTTGTCGCACATGGTGAATGGCTTCGATCCCTTCGGCGCGCGTGGGTCGTACCCCATCACGGCCGCGGCGACCGCGTCGGTGTTGACCGCATTGAGGCCTGCGATCAGGACGCCCGGCTGCACAAAACGCAAACCGCGGATCCATGGTCCCTCGCCGCCTGCCACCGATTCGACACCGTCGATGATGGCGAGGTCAACCGGACGCGTGAGATTCAGTTCGGCGACGATGCGCGGCATCCGATGGCCCGGGTCGCGGCTGCTCTTCGGATCGATTTCCGCCAGAGAAGATGTCGGAGGATTGCGGCGGCCTTCGTGCATGGTTCGGACGCGACCCGCGTTCGGGCGTTCGTTCGGCTCATGCTCGCCCGCATCGTCACCATAGATCGACGCGGGGGTGATGCCGAAGCAGTTTTTCATCGACAGCGTCACGCCGCAGGTGGCATGATTCTTCAGCTTCGCCATGCTGACGAACACATCGGTGTCGTGATAGGCGCGATTCAGATCGTAAGCCGGGAAGATGTAAGGTTGGCCCGGCACCTTAAACCGCGCGTAATCCTTGCTGCGGCCCAGATTGTTCGTGTTCTCGAACTCGACATTCGGGGCGGAGTTCGCCAACTGCCGCACATTCCATCCGGAATCCAGCAGATAATCCTCCAGCGGGCCACTGAGCGCCCAGCCGCTCTCCACGAAGCGGATACGTGTCGCGCCCGCTTCGCCCATGAGGTGCGCGGCCGCCCCAATGACGGCGGGATGGGTGTAATGGGTAGTTCCCAGAGCTCGACCTTCGAACTTTTGCCCCGGGCTGCCCGTGAGATTGAGCTTGACGGTGACCGTCTTGTTGCGAACCAGGCGCGGCAGTCCTCCCAGCTGGTCGAACATGGTCGAAAGACTGGCGGCGACTTCGCGGTCGCTATAAGTGGCGCACTTCGATATGCTCACCGTCTTCGCCGCGGGCGCAACAGCGCCCTGACCCATGCGGCGGCTGAACAACGCGGCGCCCGTAAGGGCGAGAACTTCACGGCGGTTCACGTTCATTGATTGTCTCTCAGCCATATTCTATGTCCCGGTCGCCGGATTTGGTCGGCTATTATGAACTCGGGATGCACATTTCCCCGCTGCCCGCGGCACTGCAGCAATTGGGCGGAAGGTCCTTTTCGTTCTACCCGCCCATCCGCAACACGGAGCACAATCGGTGGATTTACCGGCGCGCCACGTGGTCCGAAATCTTTGTCGTGAACGCGAAATCCGGGGAGGAAGTCTGTGTACCCCGCGCGTTCGTCGGCGAGGTATCGATTGCCGATAACCCGGCGGTTGTCGTCAGCCTGAAGCGTGAGCTCGAATGGAATGAGGGAGCGCTCCGCACCTACCACTGTCCGGTCATCGAACTTCCGGTAGCGGTGAATCAGAACGGTTACATCGCGCCTCATCCAGAGCGATTGGCTCCGGTCGTCAGCATCCGGCTCGAACCGGCGTCCGCGAACCACAAGGGTCGAAAGATCGGAGTCGGTTTGATGCTGAGCGCACTCGCCTGCTGGATTGGCGTCAGTGTCGAGCGACAGGGTCAATCGCATCGCCGGGACAACGATTTCAAGCTGAGCCGGTCGTACCTGCAGTTGAACGCGGATGACGACTACGCCGGCGTCGTCCGAAAGCTCGGGCCCCCGGCGGGCGAGCGCTTTCTAAAAGGGGCGCGAGTTCTTGATTATCCGGGGCGGGAGTTCTCGGTGGTTCTGGCAGGCACGCCAGGAGATCGGCGCTACATCGGCGCTCTTGACTCCCTGGGGCGAGTCCTGAACATAGTACCGACGCAGGATGGCAGCGATTCCGGTTATCTCCGATCCTTGGCGCGGCGCTGAGACAGCGTCAGGGCGATAATCTTCTAACGATGGGTTTCCTGAAAAGCGCGCTCTGGATCGCGCTGGCCTGCACGGCTGCCCTTTGCCTGGGCGCGATCGCCACGAGCCGCGGCGAAAGTATCAACAGCATCTGGTTAGTCCTGGCCGCTGTTTGCGCGTATCTGGTGGCTTACCGCTTCTATGGGGCCTTCATTGCCGCGCGCGTGATGGCGCTGAATGAAACCCGCGCGACACCGGCCGAGCGCCTCGAGAACGGCCACGACTACCTGCCGACGAATAAATGGATTGTCTTCGGACACCATTTCGCCGCCATCGCCGGACCGGGGCCGCTCGTAGGTCCCGTGCTGGCCGCTCAGTTCGGCTATCTTCCGGGAACGCTCTGGATTATCGCCGGGGCTGTGTTGGGCGGCGCGGTGCAGGACTTCGTGATTTTGTTCGCGTCAATGCGGCGCGACGGTAAATCGCTCGGGCAGATGGCGCGCGAGGAGATCGGTAAGGTCGGCGGTTTTGTTGCGCTTATTACCGTCCTTATGATCATGGTCATTCTGCTGGCCGTGGTTGCCCTCGTGGTCGTCAATGCGTTGGCGGGAAGCCCCTGGGGAACGTTCACGATCGCGGCGACGATGCCGGTGGCGATTTTCATGGGCATCTATCTTCGCTACTTGCGGCCGGGCAAAGTATTGGAATGTTCGGCGATCGGGTTTGCCCTTGTACTCGCGGCGGTATTCGGCGGCCAGTGGGTAGCGGGATCGTCGTCGCTGGCTCCGGTATTTACGCTTTCGGCGATGGCGGTGGCGATCGCGATTATTATCTATGGCTTTCTTGCGAGCGCGTTGCCCGTGTGGTTATTACTGGCCCCGCGCGATTACCTGAGTACGTTCGTGAAACTCGGCGTTATCGGGATGCTGGCCGTGGGTATCCTCGTCGTCCGACCGCAGCTTGAAATGCCCGCTCTCACGCGGTTTATCGACGGCACCGGGCCCGTCTTTGCCGGCAAAGTTTTCCCCTTTTGCTTTATCACGATCGCTTGCGGGGCGGTCTCCGGCTTCCACTCCCTGATTTCATCGGGGACAACACCGAAGATGATCGCGCGGGAGCCCCACGCCCTGCCTGTTGGCTATGGTTCGATGCTGCTCGAGAGTTTCGTGGCCGTCATGGCAATGATCGCTTCCTGCGCGCTGCAGCCCGGCGTCTATTTTGCGGTGAACGCGCCCGCTGGAATCGTCGGAAAGACCGCCGCTGCCGCGACCGCCACGATCTCGGGATGGGGCTTTCCGGTGACCGCGGACCAGATGCAGACGCTCGCGCACAACGTGGGCGAGACAACGCTCTTCAACCGGACCGGCGGCGCGCCTTCACTCGCCTTGGGAATGGCTCACATCTTTACCGGCGGAAGCGGTGGAGCGGTTCTGGGCTTTTGGTACCACTTCGCGATCATGTTCGAGGCGCTTTTCATTCTGACGATCATCGACGCCGGCACGCGCGTGGGCCGCTTCATGCTGCAGGACCTGCTGGGACACGTCGCGAAACCGCTGGGTCGCACGAGCTGGATGCCCGGCGTGATCGGAACGAGCGCGGCGGTTGTCGCCGCCTGGGGCTATTTTCTGATCCAGGGCGTCCGCGATCCTCTGGGCGGGATCAATTCGCTGTGGCCGCTGTTCGGTATCGCAAACCAGTTGCTGGCCGCCATTGCTCTATCCGTAGCGACCACGATCCTGCTGAAAATGCACGGCGCGAAGTTCATGTGGATCACCTGCGCGCCGCTGGCCTGGCTCGTCACCGTAACATTCAGCGCTTCCTGGCAAAAGATCTGGTCTCCGCTTCCGCGTATCGGCTTCCTCGCTCAGGCGGACGCGCTGAAGACCGGCCCGGCGGCGTTCAACGCCCGTCTGGACGCCGTGGTGTGCGGAACGTTCATGGCTCTGGTGGCGGTGATTCTGATTGATTCGCTGCGTCTCTGGTTCGGAATCCTGTGGGGCGCACGGGACAGATCGGTGGTGGAAGCTCCGTTCGTCCCGACGCGGCTCAGCGCAGAGGAGATCTGATGCGGAAATTCCTTCTGGGCCTGATCGAAATGCTGCGGGAAATAGGCGATCAGAATGCTTACGCGCGGCATCTGGCCGAACATGGCGTCGGACACTCCGGCGCGGAGTGGCGGAAGTTCTGCGACGAGCGGTTCCGGGACAAATACCAGCGGGCGAAGTGCTGCTGAAACGACGTCGTTAGTGCGTCATGGCGTAAACGAGATAGTTCAAGCCATAGCGGTAGGCAAGCGCCGTCATATGTTCCGGATACTCGGGAGCATCGGCGTATTCCCACGCGTCTCCTATGTCCGTGTTGTAGTTGACCGAGACGATCATCCGGCCTTTACCGTCGTACATGGCGCGCCAGGCGGGCTTAGTGCCGTAGGGCTGCTGAACCACCACGGAGCCTCCCGGACCGCGCCTGAGATGCCGGGTACCCGGAATAAACGACAAGTCGTTCGGACCAATATCGAACAAGACGTGCATCACGGAGTCGGAATCGGAAATGTCATCGATCGGCTTGTTCGGGAAAACGCGGTTCATGGTCTGGGTGAAAACCTGCCATTGCGTCGGGTCGGGACCCCACATATCGTCCACCATCAGAAATCCGCCGCGCAGCAGGTATTCACGAAGGCGCGCGATTTCGGCGTTGTTCAGATCCCACCAACCGGTCTGGGTGGCATAAATCCATGGATATTCGAAGAGTTTGTCGTCGGTCAGCGAGAGATGGCGCGGGTCGCCGGTATTAACGCGGCTCAGCCGTTCGACGCCCTGGGAAAAATGATCGTCGGCATCCGGCCAGTCGACGATCCACCAGCCGGATCCCTCGCCGTTGCGTGAACCGAACCCCCAGCCGCGATGAAACTCGGGAAGGTCCGTATACTCGACTCGGATGAAGTGAAACTCGGCTCCTTTGGGAAACACTGGCGCGGGCCCTTCGTCGTGACCGGAGAACCGAATTCCGCCGCCTCCGAAGCGCTGTCCGAGTGCCGCGACGGCGAGCGAAAGCCCCGCAAAAGCGATCAAACCGATTCGCGCGCGCTCGCGTCTCATGAATTGGTTACATCATTGCAGATTTTCCGCCGGGGGCTGCGACCGCATAGAAACACAAGGGAAACGTTTGGCGGGCGGCTTGCATCCTGATTGATATACTGCTAAATAAGGACGGTCATATACTCGGCATGCCGCAAAAACGCCGGTCTTTCTTCTTTATCCCTCTTCTGGTTCTGTTGTGCGCGCTCGCAGGAGGGGTCTTCGGGCCCAGGGTTCAGGTAGCATCCGCCGCATCATCCGACGACGACGTGAAGAACAGCGTGCAGCAGTTCACGCGCGTCTACTCGACGGTGGAACAGAACTTCGCGGATCCGGTGAGCGCCGATAAGGCGATCTACAAAGGCGCAATTCCCGGCATGTTGCGGACGCTCGATCCGCACTCCAATTTTTTTGACCCGAAGGATTTCGAAGGGCTGCGCGAAGATCAGCGCGGACATTATTACGGCGTCGGGATGTCGGTTGTCGGGCGCAACGGAAAGACGATTGTCGTCGCCCCGTTCGTAGGATCGCCGGCCTATAAAGCAGGTCTTCGCCCCGGCGACATTATCGCCGAGGTCAACGATAAGTCGACGGAGGGCCTGGACTCCACGAAGGTCGCCGATCTTCTGAAAGGACCGAAAGGCACGCCGGTGCAGATCAAGGTAGTGCGCGAGGGCTACGACAAGCCCGTGGTGTTCAACATCATCCGCGATGAGATCAGCCGCAAGAGCGTGCCGGAGGCTTTCTTCCTGAAGCCGCATGTCGGTTACATCCGCATCGAGCAGTTCAACGAGACGACGGGAACCGAGTTTGCCGACGCGCTCAAGGATTTAGATGAAGACCATTTGGAGGGGTTGATTCTGGACCTGCGCGGGAACCCTGGCGGACTGCTGAACGAAGCCGTGTCGGTGGTGGATCATCTCATTCCGAAAGGCGAAGTGATCGTCTCGCACAAGGGGCGCGCTTCTCAGGAGCATGCTTACACGGCCCGCAACGGCAACCATGGACGCAGTTATCCGATCGTCGTAATCGTAAACCGCAACTCTGCAAGCGCGGCGGAGATCGTCTCGGGCGCCCTGCAGGATCACGACCGGGCGTGGATTCTCGGCGACAACACATTTGGCAAAGGCCTCGTTCAGACCGTCTATCCGCTGATCGAGAATACCGGTCTGACGCTGACGACAGCGAAATATTACACGCCGAGCGGACGCCTGATTCAGCGCGACTACAGCCACACGTCCTTCTTCGATTACTACTACCGGAACAACACTGCGGCGCGCAACGACAACGACGTCAAGATGACTGACGGCGGTCGGACTGTGTACGGCGGCGGCGGCATTTCACCCGACGAGAAGTTCACCCAGGAGAAACTGACGCCCCTCGAAACCGAACTGCTGGTCAAGTTCGCGTTCTCCGAGTTCACGAAACACTTCTTCGCGGTTCATCGCGAAAAGCTGCCGGAAGCCTGGAACGTCGATACCAAGACGATGGACGAGTTCCACCAGTTCCTGATCGACAAGAAAATCGAGTTTACGGAAGCCGACTTCACGAAGGATTACGACTGGCTCCGCAAGCGGGTGCAGCACGAAATCTACACGACGGCGTTCAGCGTCGACGAAGCGATGAAGTACGAAACGATGATCGATCCCGAAGTCGAAGCCGCCGTTAACGCTTTACCCAAGGCTCAGGCGCTGCTGAACAACGCCCACAAAATCGTAGTCGAGAGGATGAAAAAGTAAGCGCCCGATCGCAGATCGCCGTACTTGACGCCGGTGGGCAGTATTGCCACCTGATTGCGCGCAAGGTGCGGGAACTGGGCGTTTCGGCGGACGTGTATCCGAGCGAAACGCCCCTGGAAGCGGTGCGTGGCTCGCGCGGAATCATCATTTCGGGCGGTCCGAGCAGCGTCTACGATGCCTCCAGCCCCACGCTGGAAACGCCGGTGCTTCTGGCGGGCATTCCGGTTCTCGGAATCTGCTACGGGCAGCAACTTCTCGCGTACAAACTGAACGGCAAGGTTCGGCAGGGCGACAAGGGTGAGTTCGGACTTGCCGTACTCGACCTTCTCGCCCACGATTCCGATCTCCTTCTTGGCATTCGCGATCATCAGCGCGTCTGGATGTCGCACCGCGACGTTGTGTCAACGCCGCCCGACGGCTTTCGAATTCTGGCGACGACTTCGACCTGCGAAACCGCAGCGATTGAGAACGCGGATCGAAAGCTTTACGGAGTTCAGTTCCATCCTGAGGTCGTTCACACCACGGACGGCGTTCGCATTCTCGAGAACTTCGTCTTCGGCATCTGCCGCTGCGAGCGCGATTGGGACGCGAGCAGACGAATTGCTCTCGTGCGAGAGCAGATCCGCGAACGCGCTGGTGACCGGAACATCTTCTTCTTCGTTTCGGGAGGCGTCGATTCCACGGTCGCGTTCACTCTGTGCCTCGAGGCTCTGGGCTCGGAGCGCGTGCGCGGCGTGTATGTGGATACCGGGCTCATGCGCGCGGGGGAAACGGACTACATCCGCGATACATTCGCGTCATTGGGGCTTGTTCGCATTGAAAACTGCGCCGAGCAGTTTCTCTCCGCGCTCGAAGGCGTCAATGACCCCGAACTTAAGCGGCACATCATCGGTGAGCAGTTCGTCCGGGTGCAGGAGCGCATTATCGATGAATTCGGCTTGCTGAACGGCCGCTGGATTCTCGGGCAGGGGACGATTTATCCCGATACGATCGAATCGGGCGGCACCGAGAAGGCGGCGACGATCAAAACGCACCACAACCGCGTCCCTGGGATTCAGAAGCTGATCAGCGCCGGTTTGATCGTCGAACCGCTTGCGGATTTTTACAAGGACGAAGTCCGCGCAATCGGGCGTGAACTCGCCATCGCTCAGCAACTCCTCGAGAGGCATCCGTTCCCGGGACCCGGGCTTGCGATTCGTTGTCTCTGCGCCGACGCGGAGAGGCTCGTAACACGAGTGCCCGAAGGCTATCTCGTGCCCGTTCGTTCCGTGGGAGTGCAGGGCGATTCGCGCAGCTACGCTCCGGTTCTCGCTATCGACACTTTCCCCTCGCACGAGGCGCGCCTCCAGGACGAGGCCACCGAACTGGTCAATCGAAGCGCGGGGGTGAACCGCGTAATTGCGCGCGTCGCGAGCCGCGAGCCGCTGGAAAGGCAGAAAGTCTATTCCAGCGCCCTCACCCATGGCCGTATTGAACTGCTCCGCCGGGCAGATCAGATCGTTCGCGACCTGAGCCACAATTCATCTTTCGATAAACAGGTATGGCAGTTTCCGGTGATTCTGATACCGATGGGTGAAGGCGAATCGCGCGATTCGGTTGTGCTGCGGCCGATTCAATCCGTTGACGGAATGACCGCCGATTCGGTAGGAATGCCTGAGGATTTACTTCGCGAGATGGCTACGAGGCTAATGGCCGTTCCGGAGGTTGCGGGAGTCTATTACGACCTTACCCACAAACCTCCGGGAACGATCGAGTGGGAATAATTTCTATGGTTCGTAGGTTGTTCCGGAACCCGCGGTCCGCGTAATTACCGGCTCTTCCCGATCCACAACACTGGCGGGCCGATCGATCACGGGTTCGTCCACGATGGATGAGCGATTCCGCACGAAAGGCTTATCCGACGCCGCGAAGTCGGCGTGCGCTTCGCCACTGGAGGAGATATCCTCCGCACCCGTCGCTTTGAGAATTTCCTCGGCACGGTTTACCCAGTGGCCATCGTCGCAGTGAACCGAAAGCAGAATCCCGCCGTGCTTGACGCGGCCTTCGTAGCGCAGGGCTTCGTATTCCGGAATACCCATTCCGACGAGCGCTCCGACGATGCCGCCCGCGACGCCCACGGCCCCCGCTCCTGCAAGCGCAGCTACGATCGGGCCCGCAGCGAGCAGCGGCCCGATCCCGGGGATCGTCAGCAGGCCGACTCCCACAAGCCAGCCCATCACACCGCCCACGATGGCGCCGGATGTGGCTCCGGTGGTTGCCCCTTCCGGGGCCTTGGTGCTCTTTTCAAAAGCAAAATCCTTCGTTCCCACGTTATCGGGGAAGAGGGCGGAAATATCGGTATTACGGAACCCACCACGGCGCAAAGCGTCAACGCACTCTTCAGCCGCCGTGCGAGTGGGGTAGATGCCGAAGACAGACGTGTTTTTTCCCGACATGGGATCGATCTCCTTTTTATCGGGCGCTGGTGCGCGATCACGAAAAATGAAAGCCGGTACCGGCCGTATAGAAGATACTGAGGGCCAGAGTCCGCAGGGCTACGGCAAGTATCGTGCGCATTGCAGAACCCACCCCCTGCTAAGCAAGCCTGAGTCCAAACTGGAACCTACGGCTTTGCCGGGCTCACGGGCTTTAGCGATATGATCTTGCAGTATGAATCGCAGGAAATTCTTTCTTAGTTCCGCCGCGTTGGCCGCGCCGCTTGCGGGAAGCGCTCCCGCCGAAGACGGCTACGCCGGAGACATTAAGCTGGGCGTCGCCACCTACTCTTTCCGGGAGTTTCAGCGCGATCTCTGCATCAAAAATGTGAAGGCGCTGGGAATTCAGTATGTGGACGTCAAGGAATTTCATCTTCCCCAGACGGATCCGCCCGAAATGCTGGCTACGGGCCGCAAAGCCTTCGACAAGGCTGGCCTGACAGTCATCGGCGGCGGAAATGTCTCACTTGCCGAGCCCGATGAAGCCGGTCTGCGCAAACATTTCGAGTATGCGAAGATCGTGGGCTTTCCGATGATGATCTGCGCTCCGCGGCACGAGAACCTCTCGATCATCGAGAAACTCGCTAAAGAGTACAACATCAAAATCGCGATTCATAATCACGGGCCCGAGGATAAAAATTTCCCGACTCCGCAAAGCGTTCTCGAAGCGATTCACAATATGGACCCGCGCATGGGTTTATGCATGGATATCGGACATACCTGTCGCGCCGGAGCCGATCCGGTTGAGTGGATCGTCAAAGCCGGGCCGCGCCTGTTCGAAATGCACACGAAAGATCTGAAGGATCTGAAAGGTCCGCACGATCAGCCCGCGTTTTCTCAATGTCCCGTGGGCGATGGCTCGATTCCCATCCCCGCGATCTTCAGGCAACTGAAGAAGACCGGGTATCAGGGAGTGTGCTCCCTCGAATACGAGATCGATGCCGACAACCCCATGCCGGGTATGCAGAAATCCTTCGCTTATATGAAAGGCGTGCTCGCGGGGATGCGGGCCTGATAGATGGCGGATTTCCGCATCGGCGCCACCCGCGAAGAGGCCATCACCGTCGGTCACGAGCACGCGATTACTTTTCTCGGCCCGGAAGGGCCACGCGTGCTTTCGACGCCGCGCATGATTGGATTCATGGAGGGAACCTGCCGCAATCTTGTCCTTGGCATGCTGGAGGCGGGCAGCGACACCGTGGGGACTCACGTGGATGTCTATCACCGGTGCGCCGCTCCCATGGGATCGACTGTGCGGTTCCAGGCGGAACTGACCGGCGTCGATCGCCGGCGCGTACGTTTTAACGTGAAGGCGCTGCTCGGCGACACCGTTGTCGGCGAGGGCACGCACGAGCGCGCCGTCATCGAAGTGAAAAGATTCAAGGAACGCGTCTCCGGCTTTATCAACGCCGGCGCAGGCGATGCCGGGTGATCCCTCAGGAGCGCAGCGCGCCCCTATCCGCAATGAAAGCGCGCTGTGTGGACTCCTGGAACGTATGGCTCGCGGCGATCAGGATGCGCTGGCCGAGCTCTACGATGAAACCTCTTCGGCCGTCCACGGTTTGCTGCGACGAATGCTGGAACATTCGGCTGACGCAGAAGAGGCGCTGCTCGACGTCTACATGAAGGCATGGAAGCACGCCGGGACCTATTCGCCCTCGCGGGGCGCCGTGCAGCCCTGGCTGACGATGATGGCGCGCACGATCGCAATCGATCGCATTCGGCATCGGCGTGCGCAACCTTCCACTCTCGGATATGAATCGACCGAAGCGCCCGAGTTCGTCTCCCGGGCCCAATCTCCTGAAATTGAAACGATCGCTTCGCAGCGGCGGGCCGGGGTACGACGCGTGCTGGCCGAACTCCCGTCGCATTATCGTCAGGTGCTGCTGATGTCGTTTTTCTCCGGCTTTACTCACTCAGAGTTGGCCGAACGGCTGGGTGAACCCTTGGGGACGGTAAAGAGTCGGATCCGCGCGGCGCTGATGAGACTCCGGGATTTACTGGAAAGCGAAAAGGAGGCGCTGTCATGATTCCCGACAGGGACGATGACGCGGGTCTCGATCTCATTTTCGAGCGCATCGGGGATTCTGTCGAACCGGCGACACCGCCTTCGGAGCTGAAGCGCCGGATTTTGGCGCGTGTAGCGGCTTACGAGACGCTGAAGCCGCTGGCCGACCTTCGAAGCGATGAAGGCGAATGGAGGAACATCGGCGCGCCCGGCGTTGAGATGAGGAGCCTGTTCAGCGACCTGCGGACCGGGCGATCGACCATGTTGATTCGTATGGATCCCGGCGCACGCATTCCTTCTCATATCCATCACGACGATGAGCAGTGCCTGGTGCTCGAGGGCGATATCGGATGGGGCGAACTGGTTTACCGGAAGGGCGATTTTATTGTGATGGGAAAAGACACGACGCATCCGGAGATCCAGTCGCGAGAGGGTAATCTGCTGCTGCTCGTCGCGGGGAGGAACGAGTTCGTCTTGTAAACTGTGGGCAATCGATGAAGCTCCCGGTTTTGCTCATCGCGGCATCATTTCTCTCCCACGCGGCGGATCAGGAGTTTTTCGAGATGCGGGTTCGCCCCCTGCTGGCTTCGAAGTGCTACGGTTGCCACGCAGAGGCGAAGACGAGTGGGCTGCGGCTCGATTCGCGTGAGGGAATGCTCCAGGGCGGAGCTTCGGGGCCGGCGATCAAGCCGGGAGACCCCGATAACAGCCTCCTGATTCAGGCGATCCGGCAGACGCATCCCCGCCTGAAGATGCCGCCCGGCGGGAAGCTCAAAGACGACGAAATCGAGGCGGTCGCGACGTGGATCAAAGATGGCGCGGTCTGGCCTTCGGGGCCTGCCAAAACCCCACATTACACGATCACCGATGCGCAGCGCGACTTTTGGTCGTTCCGGCCGGTTTCGGAACCTGCTGCCCCGAAGGTCCGAAATGCCGGCTGGCCAAAGGACGATCTGGACCGGTTTATCCTTGCAAAGCTCGAGGAGAAAGGCTTGGCGCCGGGCCGCAACGCGGACCGGAGAACGCTGATCCGGCGCGCATATCTCGACCTCACGGGACTTCCTCCTTCGATGGAAGAGGCGACTGCTTTCGAGCGCGATCAATCGCCGGATGCCTTCGCGAAAGTCGTCGATCGTTTGCTGGCGTCGCCCCGATACGGCGAAAGATGGGGCCGATATTGGCTCGATATCGCCCGGTATTCGGACGACAAGCTCAACTCGACCGAGGACGAGCCCTATCCAGACTCCTTCCGCTATCGCGACTGGGTAATTGCCGCGCTCAATTCCGACATGCCTTACAACCAGTTCGTGCGCGCTCAGATTGCCGGTGACCTGATCGACGATCCGAAAAAGTACGAGGCGGGTCTTGGCTTCTACGCATTGAGCCCGGAGCAGCAGGACGACCGCGTAGACGCGACCACGCGCGGATTTCTTGGGTTAACAGTGGCATGCGCGCAGTGCCATGACCACAAGTTCGATCCGATTCCGCAGAGCGATTATTATTCCCTGCTGGGCATCTTCGCGAATACGTCGCTTTCCGAGTATCCGCTTGCGCCGAAGAACGAAGTGGACGCCTACAAAACCGCAAAGAAGCGGGCGGACGACAAACAGAAGGAGATCACGGACTACATCAAGCGCCAATCGGACGGCCTCGCGGAGATCCTCGCCGCCGATACGGCGGACTACATGCTGGGATCTAATGATCCGCGCCTTGATAGCGAAACCCGCGACCGTTGGAAGAAGTATCTGGCATCACCAGATAAGAACCATCCTTACCTGAAAGCCTGGTATGCGGCCAAGACAACGGAGGGGCAGACCAAAGCAGCGAAGGATTTTCAGGCGCTTGTAATTTCAGTCAATACCGAAAAGGCGGTCATTGACGACAAGAATCACATCACACTCGGGCTGAATCCGAATCGGAACGATCTGAGCCAGGCGAACCTGGTCTCGCTCGAACGCGACAAGTTCGTTCTGTGGGAGGACATCTTTGGTGATAAGGGCGTCATTCACTACGGTGATGGAAAGATTGACCGGTTCCTTTCTGGTGCGTGGAAGCAGCGTCTGGATTCTTTGCATGCGGAGCTTTCGGCGCTGAAGAAAGAGATTCCGCCCGAGTATCCATACCTTCAGACAATTGAAGATAAGCCAAAGCTTGCGACCCAGCACGTATGGCTGCGCGGCGACCGCAACAATCCGGGTCCCGTAGCGCCGCCGCATTTTCTTTCGCTCCTGAGTGTGGGAGATCCGAAGCCTTTTACTAAAGGCGCGGGACGGTTGGATCTTGCGGACGCAATAACCGATCCGTCGAATCCGCTGACAGCCCGGGTAATCGTGAATCGTGTCTGGCAACATCACTTCGGTCAGGGCCTTGTGCGGACACCCAGCAACTTCGGATCGCAGGGCGATCGCCCAAGCGACCAGGAACTGCTCGATTATCTGGCGGCTGAGTTCGTCAAGGCCGGCTGGTCGCTGAAAAAGCTGCACCGCACGATTATGCTTTCTGCTGCCTATCAACTCGGTGATGAGGCGGTTGAGAAAAACGTGGCCGAAGATCCCGACAACCGCCTGATCTGGCGTCACGATCGACAGCGTCTCGATGCTGAGTCCCTGCGGGATGATCTGTTGTTTGCGGCAGGACGGCTCGATACGACCGGGGGCGGTCCGGCAACGAAGATCGGCAAGGACAACACCCGACGAACGATTTACTGCTTTGTCAGCCGGCGCAAGCTGGCTTCCGACCTCTCGCTGTTCGATTTTCCGAATCCGAACAACACGAGCGAACAACGTCTCGCGACGAATGTGCCTCCTCAGCGGCTGTACTTCATGAACAATCCATGGGTACTGGATCAGGCGAGGGCGTTCGTCGCGCGTTTGAGCGGAACGGACGATGCGCGCATCGGTCAGGCGTATGCGCTACTTTTTCAACGCATGCCGACGGCGGAAGAGAAGCGCCTTGGGCTGGAATTCCTGCGCGCCGCCGGCCAGAACGGATGGCCGGAGTATGCCCAGGCGCTGATGATCTCGAATGAATTTCAATTTGTGGACTAACTGACGATGATCTCTCGACGCGATTGGCTGAAAACGATGGGTACGGGCTTCGGGATGACGGCGTTTGCGAGCCTCGCGAACTCGGCGGTCAGCGCCGATCCGCTCGCGCCCAAGGCTCCGCACTTTCCCGCCAAAGCGAAGCACGTGATCTTTCTGTTTCTGAATGGCGGGCCTTCGCAGGTCGATACTTTCGATCCCAAGCCAATGCTCGATAAATACAGCGGCAAGCCGATGCCGTCGGGCAATCTGAAGACGGAACGAAAGACCGGCAACCTGCTGAAATCGCCGTTCGAGTTTCACCGCTGCGGTGAGAGCGGGATCGAGGTCAGCGAGATCTTCCCGAAGCTCGGCGCGCGAATCGACGACTGCTGCGTCATTCGTTCGATGTACACCGATCGGCCGAATCATGAGCCCTCCCTGCTTCTGATGAACACAGGCGACAAGCAGGTGGGAAGACCGTCGATGGGCTCGTGGCTGACTTACGGGCTGGGCTCTGAAAATCAGAACCTGCCGGGATTCGTGGTGCTGTGCCCGGGCCTGCCCGTATTGGGGCCGCAGTTATGGGCGTCAACTTTTCTGCCAGCGGCGTATCAAGGCACGTACATACCCAACGGAGAAAAGACACCCGACAAGCTGGTCCAGTTCATCCGAAATCCTGAACTGCCACTCGAAGAACAGCGCCGCCAACTGGATCTTCTGGAAAAGCTGAACCGGATTCAGTTGAAGCGCGCCGGGGAGGATCGTGAACTCGAAGCGAGTATCCAGGCGTCGGAAATCGCGTACCGGATGCAGACCGAAGCGCCGGAGGTCTTCGACATCTCGAAAGAGCCGGAGTCGGTGCGTGCTCGGTACGGGGACAGCGATTTCGGCCGCGGGTGCCTCATGTCCCTGCGTCTGATCGAAAAAGGCGTACGCATGGTGCAGGTGTACTACGGGAACAATCAACCGTGGGATAACCACGATGACATTCTGATCCACCGCAAACTCGCGCGCGACGCCGACGGCCCGATGGCCGCTCTTCTTGAAGATCTGAAATCACGGGGCCTGCTGGACGAAACGCTGGTGATCATCAGTGGCGAATTCGGGCGCACGCCAGTCGTGGAAGTGAGCGGCCTGGTAAAGGTCCAGAACGGCCGGGATCACAACAGCCACGGCTTTTCGACGGTGGTGGCGGGCGGCGGCATCAGGCGCGGCCACGTCCACGGCGCGACCGATGATTTTGGCTTTCAGGCGGTGGAAAAGCCGGTCCACATCCACGACCTGCACGCGACGCTTCTCTACCTGCTTGGCCTGGACCATACGAAGCTGACGTATCGATACAGCGGACGCGATTTCCGCCTGACAGACGTGGCCGGAAACGTCGTTCGCGAGATCGTAGCGTGACTGCGCTACAATAGAGAAAGTAGTAAGTGAAAATCCGCTGACGCCTCCTTTGGCCTGAGCCGATTCTCCCTCCCACAGAAAGTTTTAATGAACAGTTTTTCCGATTTGATTACGTCGCCCGTTCTGCGCAACAACCTTGCGAAACAGGCGTTCCAGAAGCCTACGCCTGTGCAGGCGCAGGCTATTCCGCCCGCGCTTACGGGCAACGATGTTGTCGCAACAGCGCAGACAGGTACCGGCAAGACGCTGGCGTTCGCGCTTCCCATTCTCGAAAGACTCGCGGGATCGTCCCGCGGAATTCAGGCGTTGATCCTCAGCCCGACACGCGAACTCGCGATTCAGATTGAGGAGACCTTTGCGCGTTTCGGCGCCGGTTCCGGCGTCCGCACCGCGGTCGCGGTCGGCGGCCTCAGCGAATCCAAACAGTTGCAGGCGATCAGGCGGGGCGCACAGGTGTTGATCGCGACGCCGGGACGCCTCTCCGATTTCCTCGATCGCAATCTGGTCGCTCTTGATGGCGTTCGAATCGCCGTGCTCGATGAAGCGGACCGCATGCTCGATATGGGCTTTCTACCCGCCGTCGAGGCAATTCTGGCCAAGACTCCGCGCGAGAAGCAGACGCTTTTCTTCTCCGCAACTCTGGAAGGCGCGGCCGGGCGGCTGATCGGACGGTATATGAATGACCCGGTCCGGGTCACGATCGGCTCGACGACCCGGCCTGCGGACACCATCGAGATGCATCTCTACGAAGTGGAGCAGGATCGCAAGCTCGGGCTGCTGCACTCGATTCTGGATCGCGAATCCGGCTCGTTCCTCGTTTTCTCCCGCACCAAGCACGGTGCGGAACGGCTGGCGAAGAAAGTGTCCGCATTAGGCTTCAAGGCCGCCGCGATTCACGGCGATCGTTCTCAGAATCAGCGCAACATGGCCCTGAAAGGCTTTCAGGAAGGCTATTACCGCGTGCTGGTGGCGACCGACGTGGCGTCGCGAGGCATTCACGTGGACGGCATCGCCCATGTCGTGAATTACGATCTGCCGCAGGCCGCAGAGGACTTCATTCATCGGGTCGGGCGCACGGGCCGCGCGGGCGCGGACGGAGTAGCAACTACTTTCGCGACCAGCGCCGAGCGCAACGAAATCCGCAATATCGAGCGGACTCTTAAGGTAAAGCTGACCCGGAAGGAAACGCCGGAAGGAATCGAGCGCGAAGTTCGCAACGCGCCGAAGGGACATGGCGCTCAGGTGATCGTAATGCCGAAACCTCAGGGCTTCCGGGCGCGATCGCAATCGTTCCGGCCGCGTCGTCGATTCGGATCGCGTTAAAGCGGGGACAGGGCGAATCGTGGAATTTGAACAAGAGCTGGAGCGCGTGCTTCCGGCCGACTTGCCAAACCGCGATTCCGTCATCATAAGGGGCGCACAGCACCTGCGGATGATCGTGGAGGCGAACCAATACGTCAATCTCACGCGGATTGTCTCGCCTCTTGATGCCGCCGTAAAGCACGTGCTTGACTCCGCGATTCCCTGGCGTCTTTTCGAAAGCGCGGGTCACATTGTGGACGCGGGTACCGGCGCCGGATTCCCCGGAATTCCTCTCGCCCTGATCCTTCCGAGCGCCCGCTTCAGACTAGCCGAGTCGATCCAAAAGAAGGCGCGATTTGTAGAGGGCGCGGTGGCGGCTTTGAAGTTGCCGAACGCCACAGTCTCGGCCCAGCGCGCCGAAGAGCTGACGCGGGATGGATCGGCGGACATGATCGTCGCTCGGGCGCTCGCGCCCATATCGAAGGCGCTCGAGCTGTTCGGCCCCGCGCTCAAGCGCGGAACCCGTATATTCCTCTACAAGGGGCCGGACGTGGATCGGGAGATCTCCGAAGCGTCACGTATAGCCGAAAAGCTGCGGGCTCTCGTTCGAATCGCTCTGGAATTCGACTTACCAGAGGGTATGGGCTCCCGGCGCGTCGTTGAAATCGCTCTCAGGAGTGTCCGATGACCGCTCTCGGCTGGTAAGCTTCATCGAGCAGTTTCAGCTCTGACTCATCGAGCCGGACATTCAGAGCGGCGAGCGCGTCGTCCAGATGATGCGGCTTCGTTGCTCCGATGATCGGCGCTGTCACGCCGGGTTGCTGCAGCACCCACGCGAGCGCCGCCTGCGCGTTGTTAATTCCACGGTTATTCGCAATTTGGGTCAGCTTATCGACCAGCGCGAAGTCCTGGGGCCGATAATACTGTTTCCGTGAATAATCGTCTGTTTTGGC
>DATFSM010000068.1:0-2632 GCA_035262625.1 Bryobacteraceae bacterium | reverse complement strand
TGTCGGCTGCGAACTGCGCTTGGACATAGGTTTGTACGGTAGCGATGAGCTCGGGTTCGTGCACGCAGAACTTCACCTGGAGGAAGCCGCTCGTCGATCCGCCTCCGGTCCATTCGGGATGCGCGTTGAAGTCGGTCTGATTGTCGGTCCATATAGCGCCGTAGGCATGTCCGTAGGCCCAAAGTCCGTCGTCGACGATTCCATTGGCCGCCGCCCAGTCCGCCAGCCGCGCGGTGCCTCCGTCGGGATTCGCCAGGGTCTCGCCGAGACCGCGCAGGTAGCGCAGGCCGAAGTTGCGCCGCTCCTCGGGTTGTTTGATGGTATTGGCGAAGGTCGGCACGATCTCCCACGTAGTGGTAAGCCGCCGATGACCCAGCAGGTACAACAGCCGTCGGATCGCGACCTGCAAGCCGCGATCGCTGCTGCCGAGTACGAAGGGAATTCCGCGGATGGTGTCGATGGCCCAATCAAAGTTGCCAATGTTCTGAGTCCACTCAGAGGCGAGACCGACCCGTACCCCGCGCGATGAGCTGGAAGTGATCCGCGGGGGATTGGATCCGGATAGGCGACCCAGCTCAGAGGCGAGTGTGTCAGCCGATGCAACCGTTGCTGCCGATGCCCCGTTCGGCGTCACGACGGGCAGCCAGACACCGCCCACGCGGATCCGAGCCCTGCGAGTCATCTGATTACGATCCGGTGGCGACCGCGGCCGGCGACAAGGGCCGCCCAAACGGCAGGGAAGACGAGCGAGCGATTCAATCTCATGGTCATTCCTAAAAGCTTGGGCCGCTGTTAATTCGCGGATTTCCCTTTATCCGGCAGGGTGAACAATAGTGCCATCGTTGCCCAGCTCGATCCTGACTCGGAGATGAATTGATGCCAGCCGTTCGGGAAACTTTCGAAAGTGTGCGGCTGTACGGGCACGGCGCGCGTGGGCACGAACCAGGAGCCATCGTCGAGTTGATTCTTCAGCAGCCACTGGACGCCTTTTTGGTAGGCGGGATCATTCGCGGCGACATTGCCCGAGACGTGCAGGGCGTAGAGCGTCTCGCCCGTGGCATAGGCATCGGGGCGAGTGCCGGGAAGCTGGCTCCAGCTTCCATCCGGATTTTGAGCCGCCTTCAAGGCTTTCACAAAGGAGTCGCGTTCTGATGCCGATGCGCGTGCGTCCGCAAGAGCGTTCAGTTGCATGACGCGTTCCTCCAGCGAATATGGCTTTGCATTAAGCAGCCATCGCTTTGCCCGGGCGATACGTTCGTCGAATTCCTCGCGGCGGCCCGGGAGCGGATAGAGTTTGATCGCGCGCAATGCCACGGCGGTTACCGTGAATGGCGAGTACTCGGAAGGTGGTCTGTAGCTCGTGTGGCGGAATGCGCCGTCTGGAAATTGGTTCAGCGCGAGATAGTGAATGTGCGCGTCGGTGAGCGGGTCGGCCGGATAGCCCGCGGCCGCCATGCCCATGAGCGTGTAACCGATCGTGGTCGGGCCTCCGCCGATCGATGAGCCGAGCCGATTCGGTTCGAGATAAGGCATATCCGTGGTCACGGCAAATCCGACTTCCTTCTTTGCCTGCTCTTCGTTGATCGAGAATCCTTTCTTTCGGGCAAGGCCAACCGTCATCGCCGGAAGGGAATTACTATGGCAGGAAACACAGCCGCGGTTTTTGAATCCGGGCTCGCCGCCCACTTCAAGCCGTGGCAAGACCCGTTTGATGGCAGCTTCAGCGGAAGGCGCGCCGCCATTGGGTTTGGGCCATTCTTCTTCGGTCGGCTTCGCGCCACCCTTGACCAGAATATCCAGAGTCGATCTCACGCCCACGCGCGCGGCGAATTGATATGCGGTGTCGCCGCGATCATTCTTCGCGTTTGGATTCACGCCTTTCGCAAGGAGCCACTCGACCATGTGGTCCCGAGCCGCCGCCGGCTCGAACGCAGTCACGGCTTGCATCAGTAGAGTGAAGTTTTCACGTTCTTTGGATTCGAGCGAGGCTCCGTGATCAACAAGGAACTGAGAGAGTTCAGGCATGGCTCTCTTTACTGTGTCATTCAACAGGCCTCCCGTGGTGCGCACGGCACTCACCGGAGCTCCTTTTTCAACGAGCAATCGCACGCAGGCTTCACATCGGGCAGTGATCGCTGCCGATACCGCCGTGCCGTTGGCATCGCCTGCCGGGATCCCGGCATCCAGTAGAAACTGAATCGCTTCAAGGTCGCCCCTCGCTGCCGCGAGCGCCAACATCCCGTTTTCCGGCTGCGCGCCTTTGCCGGCAAGGAGTTTCAAAACAGGAGTGGAACCGAATGTTGTGACTGCAACATTCATGGGTGTCGCGCCGCGCTTGCCTTTGGCATTCGCGACGGCGCCAGCATCCACGAGCATCCGCGCTTTGGGGAGATTCGTGGCCGCGTACATCAGCGCTGTCGAATCGACCGCATTCTTTGCGTTGATGTTCGCGCCCTTGCTGATGAGAAGCTTCATCATGGCGAGGTCGGACTCGACAACGGCGTGCATCAAAGCCGTTGTCCCCTCGCTGTCGGCTGCGTTGACGTCAGCCCCTGCCGCGAGCAGTTTTTGAACGCGCGCGTGATCGCCATTGCGGATCGCGACGAAGAGATCGGATGAGCCGGCGGCAAGC
>DATFSM010000067.1:0-4755 GCA_035262625.1 Bryobacteraceae bacterium | reverse complement strand
CGCGGACGGCCAGGATAGATGCGGCGTTGGGAGCCGTCGAACTTGTGGGCGATGAGCCGCCGGTACCAGGCGAGGATGCTGTCTGGTTTGGCCACGCAAGCCACCTTCTTCAAAGCTCTGCGTCCGAGTCGCTTGCCGATCTCCTCCAGCGTGCATCGCTGCGGATTCGACGCCGCAGCCTGGCTGGCAGGTGCGCCCGGAGAATTCGATTCTCCGCAGCCAGGTACTCGTTCTGAAGGAGGAGTTCCTGGTTTGATCAGCCCTGTTACATACGCCAGCAGACGAGCCCAATGATTGCCGTTTTTCATGCGAAATTCCATCATCGAAGCGGTTTTAATTTTTGCCTCGTCTGAGGAATCTGTGGGTCACCCGCCGCTCCAATTGCGGGCGGAAGCTCCGCTCGCTTCGCCCGCGAACCTGCGGGACAGCACGCGTCACCTCTTTGCTGTTTGCAGCCAGTTGCCTTTTGAACCAGTTTGTCGGCGAAGGCCGAGTTCAGGACCGGGCGGTGCGTCGAGTGGCTCGATATCGCCGCCAGCAAGTCCAACGACTGGCAGGAGCGTTACGGCAAGGTGAACAAGCACAACGGCCGCACCACCCTCTCTTCGCTTGCCCTGGTGGACCGTTACTGCCGAGGGCTGGATAGGTGGCCGCATTCGTGGATGGGAGTGGGAAAACGCTCTGCTTTCGAAGTTAGCCTGACACGCCAAAGTCAGCGCAGATTTTCAACCAGCATGAGATTGGCACCGGAGTTCCCGGGTTGCGGAAATTCGGCCCAGTGCTCATCGGGCGACACATCGGCCTGCGCGAAAAGGCTCAGGTTCGCGAGGGTTCGAACCGACCCGGTCCGAAAATCGAGATAGTGAAGTTCCGGCATTGGGGCACCGGCGGCAAAGTAGATCCCTTTTTGAGTAACCGTATACAACCGGCCCGCGACGGAATCCAAAACCTTGGTCGCTTCCCCGCCGCTCACCGGCATTCTCCAAAGCTCTGCATAGTCACCCGTGCCCTTCTTGTAGTAGAGATATTTACCGTCCACCGATTCCACACCGGTGGAGGTCCCGCCGGAAGTAACCTGGGTCTCGGACGTCCCGTCGAGCCGGATCTTCCAAACGCTGATGCCTCCCGAACGGTTAGAACCAAAATAGATCCATTGTCCGTCTCGGGACCAGCTTGGGACAGCGCCGCCCGCGGGGTTCGTCGTCAGGCGCCTGGGGCCTCCGCCCTCAGCACCGATCACCCAGACATCCCAATTTCCCGTGATGTTGCTGTCAAAGGCAATGTTCTTGCCGTCCGGCGACCACCTGGGACTGCCCGACATGCCTTTTCCAAAACGAGTCAGTTGAACTGCATTGCTGCCATCCGAATCGCAAATCCAGATTTCGTCAACTCCCGACCGCCCCGACTGGAAGGCGATTCTCTTTCCGTCGGGCGAGAAGTGGGAATACTTATCTCGCGCGGTGTTTGCGGTCACGCGCAACGGTTCGCCGCTTTTTGCTCCCTCTATCGGCATCTTCCAGAGACTGCCATATGTAACGCCTCGGCTATAGACCAGCCGCTCGCCAGCGGGCGCAACGGCCAGATCGGTGGCATCCTCGCCCATCCCCGGCAGCCGGACAGGCTCCGCATGGCCGGACGATGCAACCCGCCACAGTTCGTGCCGGCCGCGCCGGTCCGAGGAGAAGATCAATTCGCGCCCGTTCCGTGTCCATGCCACACTCTCGACATCTGCACCGTCGAAAGTAACCTGTTGCGGCGGGTCGCCGATGGGCAAGGCATGCGTTAGCGAGGCAACGTAGAGGTCCGCGATTTTCGCGCCCTTCACTCGAACAAAAGCCAAGCGGCGGCCGTCCGGCGAAATCGCCGGGCCGAAATCACCGGCGATGGCCTGCGGCGGAGACGTAATGGGTTGCTGCTCTCCCGTCTCCACCGAGATACGAATCATTGCCAGCGGCGAATTCGTCGTGCGGCGGCAGGATGTGAACAGGTATCTGCCGTCGGCGGACCATGCCAGCCGCGATCCCCAAAACGCAATACCGCAGACGTGAGGCCAATCGCCCTGGGCACACGCCTCCGATCCAGGTTCTGCCTTGGAAATGCGCGCCAATTCCCGATGTTGGCCGCCGGAGGCTGGGATGAGCAGGACCGCGGCTTCGGGGCCGAGATCGCGGAGTGCAGCGATCCACCGTCCATCCGGCGACCATGCCGGGCTGAAATCGCGCCCCAAGTCCCGCGTAATACGGACCGGATCACCGGCGCCGATCAGCTTTACATAGATGGCGAAGTTTTTCCCGTCCGTTCCGTTCCAGGCGTAGGCAACCCGCGTCCCATCCGGGGAAAACGACGGATGCAGTTCCAGGCCCAGATTGGCGGTGAGGGGAACTACCCGAATGTCGCCCACCTGCCTTACGTTGCCCGTCGTTATCAGCTTCGCCATCAAAGCTGTCAATGCAAGCAACAGGACGGATGCCGCGGCGAATCGCCAGGCGCGCCGGTTCCGCGGCGTAGCGATGGGCGCCGGCAGCACTTCGAGCGGCCGTGCCTGACCGTTGGATAGTGGGGCGATGAATCGATAGCCACGACGTGCCAATGTCTCGACGAATCGGGGGTTCTCGGCATTATCCCCCAGAGCGTCTCGCAGCTTTCGGACGGCGCTGTTGATCGCATTGTCGAAATCGACAAAGGTATTTTCCGCCCAGAGTTGCTTCTGGATCTGCTCGCGAGTGACAACCTCCCCGGGCTGCCGGAGCAAGAGGAGCAGGATCTGGCGGGGTTGGTCCTGAAGCTTGATCCGGATCCCAAGCTTGCGCAATTCCCCGGTGCGGGCATTTAGCTCAAACGATCCAAACCGATATGCCTGGATGTCCGGAGCTGTCGGCGACATCCCTGAAAGTCTACCACCGGCACTCGGCCGGATCGGCCCAACCCCGTTCGCAAATGGCATGACGAGCTTATCCCCAGACGGGACATATCTCGAAGCAGGCTATTTGTTTTCATCGGCTTGCCTCGACAGCCTCATTTCATCACCAAATCAGCGACAGTCTATCGAGGCGTTTCCTCATCTGACCGATGATCGATCCCGCCAATAGGAGGGGCGGATCATAAACAGGCGACGGCTCCTTGGGGTTACCGTGGCAGCGGCGCTTGCTGCCAATTGCCGGACGGGGGGCGGGACCCCAGCGGCGGCCTCAGATGAACTCCGGATCACCGTCTACGACGAAGCGCATCTCCCGCCCCAGATGCTCTTCGATGCACTGGATCGACTCCGCCTGATCCTGCGGCAAGCGAAGATCACCATCCACCCGGTTCTGGGTGATCCGGCCAACCCCGAGGCGTCGCTATTCATGTATGTTTCCCTGCCTCGTGGCGGCGAGGAATCGCAGATCGCTTGCGGCGCGCGTAGGGATATCGCAGTAAAGATTGGGGGCTCGTCGCCCGGATCTTTAGCGCATACCGTGCTGGGAATGTCCTCGCCTTTTGCTCCATTCGGACTCAACGTGAGGATATTCGACGATCACATCCGAGAAGCCGCGCTCCAGCACGACCTGTCGGATACGATCGTGCTTTCTTACGCGATGGCCCATGAAATCGGGCACGTGTTACTCAGGAGCTGTTCGCATGGCGAGCAGGGGATTATGTCACCCATTTGGACCAAGCGTGAATACGATCGGATGAACGGCGGCGCACTCGTGTTTTCCGATGACGAAGCAATGAAAATGTCGGCGAACTTTCGGGCGCCAGTGTGCCGCCTGCCGGATCGCCGGTTTCCAATTCGCGCAGAGATTTTCGGAGGGATACCCCTCCTCCAAGGCCGAATGCGGCCCGCAAATCCACACAAATGAGGGAAAAATGAAAACTGATATCCAGACGAACACCTGCCTGCGATCGGCGGCAGTGTTCTTGACAATTGCGATTGCCGTGCTAGCAGCGGCCGACACACTGGTACCATTCAACGCGTCTTTCCAAGGGCACGAGATAGACCAACCGCAACCTCCGGGCGGTCCCCCGCAGCAACTCCTCGTTGACGGAACCGTCACTGGCATCGCTACCCACCTCGGTCGATTCACAATGCACTACAACGTTACGGTGAACAATCCGTTAGGCCCGATCTCCCCTTCGGCAGGCTCTGCCCAGTTGACCGCGGCAAACGGAGATATGATTTTCACGACCATCGTTGGGCAGGGCGTGCCTTCGGACGGCATGCCGGGCTTCGCCCACATTACGGAACACAACACCATCACGGGTGGGACTGGCCGGTTCGCGGGCGCCCAAGGAAGCTTCACCGTAGACCGTTTTGTGGAATTGGCGACTGGGCTAACCTCCGGTCTATTCCAGGGCGCGATCACTTCCCCCGGCGCCGCGCACTAGCGATCGCGCGCAGAGGAACAGTCCCGCGACGCTCTCGGGACGCGTTCCTACACGCCATCAAGTCACCGAGTTCTTCCTGAACCGTGATTCGCAGCAACGGCGGGCAACAACGCCGGGGCAACAACGCCGTGAGCGCATCACGAGCTACGCGTGCCCCGCCCTCCCGCACAGCGAATGAAGCGTCCCCGATCAGGCTTCGGTTCGGGAATTTCGGAAGTTCAGTTCCGCTTCTCGCGCAAATGTGCCGTCCAACTAGTTGGATAATCGTCATCTCGGACCTTGGCGCGGCGGCAATGAGCCGGCGATTGGGACAATTGACCTTCCCCGGTCGCCCAGCATTTGCCGACCCCGAGCGACTCCCGGCGTAATCGGTGCCCGCCCTCTCGA
>DATFSM010000066.1:0-6676 GCA_035262625.1 Bryobacteraceae bacterium | reverse complement strand
GAGATTGCCTGGCACGGCATGGTATCGGTAATATCCGTCGACCACCCTCCTCAGCCATTCACCGATCCGCCCCACCGGTTCGTGCATCCGTGTTCGCAGCGTCTGCCGGATAGCGTCCAGCTTCGCCCGTATTCGTTTGCCCGCCGTGTGGCGCCAGATGGTGAAGATGCCGTCCCGGGTTTTCCCACAATAATGCGTGAAACCCAGAAAGGTGAATGTTTCCGGTTTTCCCTCACCCCGCCGCTTCCGATCCCTTTCGGCGAATCTGCCGAATTCAATCAGCCGCGTTTTCTCAGGATGCAGTTCCAGACCGAACTTGCCCAGCCGTTCCCCGAACTCCCTGCGAAACCGCTCGGCGTCCGCCCGGTGCTGGAATCCCACGACGAGATCATCGGCGTACCGCACAGCGATTACGTCACCGTTGGCCACCTTGTCCCGCCATGCTTGTACCCACAGGTCGAATACATAATGCAGGTAGATGTTTGCCAGCAGAGGCGAAATGACAGCCCCTTGCGGGGTACCTACCTTTGTTTCCGACCACTGGCCTTCCTCCGACACTCCGGCCTGGAGCCATTTTCGGATCAGGCGCAGAATGCGGGGGTCGGCTATCCGGTGCTCGATGAACTTCATCGTCCACTCGTGGTTCATATTGTCGAAGGAAACGACCACAGACTACCCACCTTCGGGACTATCCGAAGCGTGTAACCATCACGCGCAGTCATCATCCGTTTGAAGGAAAGTCGCTGGAGGTGCTCGGTCAGTCTGTCAGGCAGGAGCGCCTGCATTTCGTTCTGATTCTGCCGGACGGAAGCAGGTCGCTGATTCCGGCAGACTGGACCGATTACGCCGCCGCCTCGCCGCCGTCGATGCACGGCAGCCATCTCGTCGGATCGATGGAGAACTTGCTTCAGCTCCGTTTTCTGGCAGATGCTCTTCTGCAACGCGCTGCAACCTCAGCGCCGCAATCTGTTTCAACGCAGGAGAGCCATGCCGCAACTGAATCTGAACTTCCTCGATATCCCGGTTCCGGAGACGTGCCTGTGGGAGGAACTGGACGACGAGCACAGGCAACTCGTAATCGAAACTCTGGCGCGTTTGATGCTCAACGCAGCTCGGACGGCAACGCCACGGGAGACAGCCAATGACTGACCTCTCCAAAATCAGACCATCCCACACCGCGCGTACCTCCTGCATATATATCCGGCAGTCGAGCCCGTCCCAGGTCGAACACAACCGTGAATCCACGGCGCGCCAGTACGCACTGGCCGACAGAGCGTGTCAGCTCGGCTGGCCGAAGGGCCAGGTCGTCATTATCGATGACGACCTCGGTCTCTCGGGCGCGAGCGCCGAAAAGCGCTCCGGCTTCGCCCGGATGATCAGCGAAGTCGCCCTCGGCCAGGTGGGAATCATCCTTGGCCTTGAGGTCTCGCGACTGGCGCGCAACAATGCGGATTGGTATCGTCTTCTCGAACTGTGCGGCCTGACTGACACTCTGATTGGGGACAATGACGGCGTTTATCATCCGGCACTGTTCAACGACCGCCTGTTGCTCGGCCTCAAGGGAACCATGAGCGAAGCGGAACTGCACATCCTGCGCGCCCGGCTTGACGGCGGCATTCGCAATAAAGCCGCGCGCGGCGAACTGCGCCGCGGCTTGCCCGTTGGCTTCGTCTGGGGAGAAGCGGACGGGGAAGTTCTCTTCCATCCCGATGAGGCTGTCATCGCCGCGATCCGCTCCGTCTTCGAGCGCTTCGCCGAGTTCGGTTCGGCGCGGCGCGTCTGGCTCTGGCTGCGTTCGGAAGCCCCCTCGTTCCCTCTGCAGGACGGGCCTGATGGCCGGATTCGCTGGGTGGTTCCGACGTACACCGCGATCCACCACATTCTGACCAATCCCGTATATGCCGGCGCTTATGCTTACGGCAAGAGCCGAAGCGAACGTTTTGTCGATGAGAGCGGCGCGGTCAGACAGCGCATGCGCCACCTGCCCATGGACAAGTGGAGCGTGCTGATTCCGGAACATCACCCGGGCTTCATCGACTGGGCGACGTTTGAGGCGAATCAGAAACGCCTTGACGCCAATACCCGCCCGGGACCGCATCGCAAGGGAGGAGTCGTGAGAGAAGGCTCCGCACTGCTGCAGGGGATTGGCGTCTGCGGGCATTGCGGCCGCAAACTGAAAACGCACTATCGCGGACGCAACTCGACGCCGGGTTATCACTGCGCTGGTAAAGACATTGTCGCGGGACGAGGAGTGTACTGCCTCAATGCCGGTGGAGTGGCGATCGACGAGGCCGTCGCCACCGCCTTTCTCAACGTGGTGACGCCCGCCTCGGTGGAAGCGGTGCGGCTGGCCGTGGAACAGGCCCGGAACAATCACGACACTGCGCTGGCACAGTGGCGGCTTGAAGTGGAACGGCTGCGCTACGAGGCGGAAAAAGCCGAACGCCGGTATCGCGCCGTCGAACCCGAAAACCGTCTTGTCGCCCGCGGCCTGGAAACCGAGTGGGAAAGCCGCCTGCGCGAGTTGTCCGGCGCTGAAGCAGAGTTGCGGCGCAAAGGGCAACAGCAACCGGACATGATCGGTCCCGATCAGCTACGCCGCATTCAGGCTCTGGGCTCCGATCTTCATCGGGTGTGGTACGTCACGACTACAACGGATCGCGATCGCAAGCAACTGCTGCGCACACTTCTCGAAGAAGTTGTTCTGAATCTGAAGAAGGACGAGGGGCATGCGCACCTGACTCTGCGCTGGCGCGGAGGCGCGGTCACTACGCTCGATGTGCCGGTTCCGCGCTTTCGTCCACAAGGTCCCCGCACTGATGAAGACACCATCTCGCTGTTGCGACGCCTGGCCGCTCTCTATCCGGATGAGGTGATCGCCGGCATCCTGAATCGTCAGAAGCGCAAGACCGCCACCGGTGAACGCTTCACCGCCAATCATGTCGGCAACCTACGCCGCTATCGCGATATTCCGCGTTTCCAGCCGCCACCAGAGGGGCCCGATGGAGAACTGGTCAGTATCCGCAAGGCAGCGCAGATCCTCGGCATGAACACCTCCAGTATTCACCGCTGGCTCGCGGACGGTTTCATCGCGGGAGAACAGGTCACTCCCGGAGCGCCGTGGCAGATTCGAATGAACGAAGAGCTGAGAGCCCGCATTGTGCAGCAGTCCCCGCCGAACTATCTGCCGATGCTGGAAGCGACGAGGAGACTCGGCGTTTCGCGACAGACCGTGTTGCAGCGTGTAAAGCGCGGCGAACTGCAGGCCGTTCTTGTGCGGGAGGGACGACGTAAGGGTTTGAGAATCAAAGTGGCAGATCAACGGCCTGAGCTGTTTGAACACATTTCATGAATCAGGGGGCAATATGAAGCAGTATCGAAGAAACCCCGAATGTCAGCGTCGAGCACCCAGTTCACTCGCTTCCGGCGGAGTCCCACATTGAGCGCGTCCAGCGCCTGATGCGGGCTGCGCCCCGGCCGAAACCCATAAGACAAGCCCCGAAAGTCCACTTCGTAAATCTGATTGAGAATGGTGACCACGGCTTGTTGAACGACTTTGTCCTCCAGCGCCGCAATGCCCAGCGGCCGTCGCCGGCCGTCTGCTTTCGGTATGTAGACTCTCCTTGAGGGCTGTGCCCGGTACGCTCCGCTGTGGATTCGGCTGTGCAGTCTGGTAAGTCTGTCGCCCAGCTTCTCCCCATACTGTTTCCACGTGACTCCGTCTACTCCCGGCGCAGCCTTTCGCTGAAGAGCGAAATAGCTTTCCCGCAGCAGCTCGATCGTCAGATGGTGCAGTAGTGCGGTGAACTTCTCCTGCTTATTATCGATTGCTCTTTGGCGCACACCACGCAGTCCTTGTGACACGCTTTCCCCGCTCTGTGTCGGGCGCGTGCTGGACGACGCGATGTTCTCGTTGATCCCCGGCCTTCCCTCCTCTGCCTCCGCCAGCGGTTGCCCGCCTTTGTTCGGCCGATTCATCGGTACTTTGCCGAAGTCCGACTCCTCCACCGCGTACATGTCCGCCGTTCGGCTTTGAGCCTGCTCGGACCGGTCTGCGACTGGTTGTCGCTCAGACGCTGTGGAGGTCTCCCGGTTCTCGTGCATGTAGTTTCTCAGCGTGCGCGGGGTCTTCGACTACGCGGGACCGCAGTGGCAACTCGCGAGTTGCGCCGCCACCGGTGTTGTTTTCCCCTTGTGTCTACAGGGTCAACGTCCCGAACTGGACTTTTCGCAGCTCAATACCCGGCCCACCGATGCCTCTGTCTACGCTTCGGCGCGCGCCTCGCGACGCCCGCCGCAAGACTCGAGGTCAGGATGGTTCGCTACTCCTTTCCTGCAGGACTTTTTCATTCCCTGCTACATGCCGGTTTATCCCGGCGCTCAGACACTTGTCCGGAGACGCGAACGGCCCGGCGCGTCATTGCGACGCCGGGCCCTGATTGGTAATCGATCGGGTTGTCAGACCGGTCGCGGATTTCGTTTCCCCGGAAGCTCCGACTTCCAGGGAAGACTTATTTATCGAATCGATTCGACGCACCGTTTCATCAGCCCGAGGGAGTGTGAATCCCTCGGGTCCGCAAAGTGCCTGCCGGCCGGCATAGGCTTCTGTGGAGAGAGTGGCATGCCTCGAATGCATTTTGAGGCGCGTATTTTTTAAGTCATTGAAAGACGGGGGAATAGAGGCGTAAGAAATCGGGACTCACTAAAGCGTCAAACGTTCGAGCGCTTCGCCGGTCAGGCGAAACACCGTCCATTCATCCATGGGCACTGCGCCTAACTTTTTATAAAAGCCGATGGAAGGCTCATTCCAGTCGAGAACCGACCATTCTACGCGTCCGCATCCTCGCTCCACGGCCAGACGGGCAATCTCGCGTAAGAGCGCGCGGCCGAGGCCTTTGCCTCGGGCATGCGGTTTTACGAAGAGATCTTCGAGGTAAATGCCGGGCATGCCGAGAAAGGTCGAATAGTTCGAGAAAAACAGAGCGAAGCCTTCACAGGCGTCTCCGTCGTAGGCGAGCAGAACTTCGGCCGCGGCTCGCTTCCCGAAGAGGGACTCGCGCAGCAGATCCTCGGTCGCGGTGACGAGATGCGAAAGCCGCTCATATTCGGCGAGGCCGCGGATCATTTCGAGGATCAGGGGAACGTCGCGGTCTGTGGCCGCTACAATGCTGGTTCCGGTCATTGATGCCCGCCAGAGACGCGACTGAAGTCGCGTGCCCGGGCCATGAAGTTAGTCTAATGCTTAGGCCGAGGCCTAAGGGCTTAGGCTAAGGCCTAAGGCTTTGCGGGATTTCTGCATCATTGGATCGGGGCCTTCGGCTATCTCGGCGGCAGTGGCGCTTACACAGCGCGGCGTGAGCGTCACGATGCTGGACGCGGGCCGTTTCCTTGATTCGGCGCGGCGCGCCGTTGTCTCGCGCATGGCGAGCACTGAGCCGGATGAATGGGACGCCAGCGATCTTCGGCTGCTGAAAGAGGGAGTTGAGGCGTCGGCGAACGGCATCCCGCTCAAGCGGCTGTACGGTTCCGATTTTCCGTTCGATACTTCCCTGAATATCGAGTACTCGAAGGCAGGCGCGCGGCCCAGTTATGCGATGGGAGGGCTAAGCACGGTCTGGGGCGCGGCGATGCTTCCGTTCCACCCCGACGATATTGCCGACTGGCCTGTTCCGCATTCCGAGATCGAACCGGCATACCGCGCCGTGCTTTCATTCGTTCCGACCAGCGGCGCGCATGACGATATCGAAGAGTTGTTCCCGCTTTATTGCGATGATCCGTCGGAACTACGCCCGTCTCGACAGGGTGAAGCGCTTCTGCGGGATGCGGGGCGTTCGCGGAATGCGTTGCGACGCAGCGGGATTGCCGTCGGGCAATCGCGGCTTGCGGTGAGCGGCTCATCGTGCCGACGCTGCGGCTTGTGCTTGTACGGCTGCCCGTATGGGTTGATTTACGGTTCGGAATCCACGCTTCGCGGGCTGCGCGAATCGCCGAATTTCCGTTATGAGGCGGATTTTGTGGTCGACCGCTTATGCGAAGAAGGAAGCCGCGTGCGGATTATGGGCCATGATCTCGTCACCGGCGCGCCGCGGGTTTTCGATGCCGGACGCGCTTTGCTTGGAGCGGGGGCGATTTCTTCGACCGCAATTCTGCTGGCGAGCCTCGAGGAATTCGACGCGCCCATTCGTCTGCTCGACAGCTTCTATTTCCTGACTCCGCTGCTGCGATTTCGTGGCGTGCCCCGCGTGGAGAACGAAGCGCTCCATACGCTGTCGCAGGCGTTCATTCTCATGAAAGATGCTGACATCTGCCGGGAATTCATTCACTTCAGCATCTATGGCTATAACGATCTGATGATTCCGTCCTTGAAGGCCACTGCCGGGGCGGCGGGTGGGCTAAGGGCTCTGTTCTCGCGCGCGATGGCTTGCGGCGGGTATCTTCACTCGCGGCACTCGCCGGGATTGCGGCTCACTCTTCGACGAGAGGGAATTCGTCTCGAAGGGGAGGACTCTTCCAGCGCGGTCGCGATGGCAAAGAGGGCGGTGCGAAAACTTATGCGTCAGGCTGTTCGGCTGCGCGCGTTGCCGTTGATCCCAGCAATGCGCTTCCCTGCTCCGGGCCGTGGCTTTCACACCGGCGGCAGTTTTCCGATGAGCGCCGCTCGGACACGCCGTGCGAG
>DATFSM010000065.1:0-15515 GCA_035262625.1 Bryobacteraceae bacterium | reverse complement strand
GAGCAACGCTGCTCCCTGCCGAACCCGATCAGACAGACTCAGCAACGCATAGACAAGGCCGCGCGTGTCGCGCCCGGCGGCCAGCAACGCGGTCGTCCCGGGCACGAGCGCCAGCGACTCTGGCTGTTCCGGGACCGAAACACGAGCACGGCGAAGAAGGTCGCGCGCCAAAGAGGATTGGGCGCCGGCGCTGACTATGCACTGAGTCCCGGGCTGAACCTCTGAGAGGCTGCGGCACATTCGAAGGGAGCCGCCGGCAGACGCCACCGACCGCCCCAGTTCTTCCGCGGCCCACTTTGCGGGGCTGGCGTTCGCCACGGCGTCTGTCGGGTCGAGTACGAGAGATACGGAAGGTACGGCCCCGGCGGCGCGCCCGCCGAATGCGGCCACACTACCTGTCGTCTGCAGAAATCGTCGCCGGTTGATCTGCTTCATCATCCAAATACTAATCCCAACCGATGGATGTACCGATGAAATCCGGCTGATCGCGATCTCCCTGGACAAACCACTGTTCAGAGAGGAGTTCGCCAGCAGTCTCCTCAAACGACTAGCGATACGGATCGACCAGCATCAGATCGTGATCGCGGCTGTCGATTTGGGTGTATAGCACCGATTGTCCGTCCCAGGAGCTCGATAGAAACCCGTGCACCGGGCGGTCAATCAAGGCGAGAGTCTGGCTCGAACGGTCGGCGAACCGGAAAAAATCGAGCTGTGCTCCGGAGTTGCCTGCAGTCGAAAAATAGTACAAGCCGTCGGGACCTGAGGCCAGAGCAGCGTGCCCGGTGGCCTTTCGAAGCACCGCGATTTCTTCACCGCCATTGACCGTTGTCTGCCACACCTCGGCGGGAACGCCATCCGTCGTGAAGTAAATCGACTTTCCATCGAACGATTCGACAGCGTATAAAGCTCCGCGCCGCGTGATCGGTACGGGATCACCGCCTTCGACGGGCGCCTTCCAGATTTGCGGACGCCCCGTTCGATCGGAAGAGAAATAGATGAAACGGCCATCTCGCGACCAACTCGGTTTCAGATGCGTGGCTGCGTCGGAGGTGAGCCGCCGAGTGCTTCCGGTGTCAACGCTCAGGATATAAATATCCGATTGTCCGGACCGGCTCGATACAAACGCGACACGCTTGCCGTCCGGCGACCAACGCGGTTCCTTGCCGCCGCCTGAAGTTAAGCGGCGCAGATTAGAGCCGTCCGTTCGTGACATCCAGACTTCTGTTTGTCCGGAACGAATCGAACTGAATACAAGGTATTGCCCGTCCGGAGAAAGAGCCGTCGTAAAGTCGCGTCGCGTGGACGAGATCAGGCGCGATTTCTGGGTCCTGGCGCCGTTTCGATCCAGACGCCAGATGCTGCTCTGGTCGATGTTGGTACGAACATAGGCAAGGCGGAAAGGTGAGCCGGCAAGCGTCGGTCGATCTCCTTCGATTCCTAAATCCGTGATATCCGGTGGCGTTGAGCCTGGCGATGCTTCTACCCGGAACAGACGATGCGGCGCGGGTCCGGTGGCGGCAGCGGAGAAGATCAAAGATTTGCCATCAGGCGCCCAGGCGACGTAGTCGATTTCGTTCTGTCTGTCCGTGAGCCGAACCGGATCTCCTTGAAGCAGGCTGTCTTTCGAAAGCCGGGCTACAAAAATATCGCGCCAGGAAGGGCTCGTGGATCGGGTGAATGCCAACTGGCTTCCATCGGGAGAGACGGCGGGACTCATATCGCCCGCGAATTGCCCTGCGGGCGCGGACGTAATCTGAGTCTCCTCGCCGTTCGCTGTAGAGATTCGGAACAAGACAGGCACTCCATACGAACGGCTCCGTTGAGAAACGATCAACCATTTTCGATCGCGCGTCCAGGTCAGTGATGGATTAAGCGCCGGGCTTTGGATCTCGCGCAGTTTCAGAGGACTCCCCCCATCGGCTCGGATTGTCCACACCTCCGCCATTCCAGGCGCGGACTCTCGCAGGAACGCGATTTTTTCGCCGTCGGGCGACCACGCCGGCGCGACATCGCTCGCCGCACCGTTTGTCAGTTGGCGCGCCCCGCCGCCGGAAGTTGATGCTGTGTAGATGTGGGGCACGGCCTTCGATTCTCCGTCCCAGGCGAATGCAACACGTCTCGCGTCGGGCGAGAGCGCGGGATGCAGTTCGGACCCAACAAAAGTCGTCAATGGCACGGGGTTCAGAGCTCTGGCCCTGTCGTGATTTCCCGGACCAACGCGGGTGAAAACGCTGGCTGCAAGGATTCCAATGCCGATCACGATCACAGCTAACATCCAGGGTCGCTGGCCAAATCTGTTCTCATCCGAGGCCGGGCTGTCGACTGCCACCGGAATCGGCTTGATATCGATCCTTGTGTGCGAGACGGCCTCGCCAGCTGCCGACTCCTGCTGCCGGTCAACATCAGCCAGGAACCGATAGCCGACTCTCGGGATGGTCTCTACGAAACGCGGCGTATCCGCCGAATCGTTCAGCGCCTCCCGAATTTTATTCATGATGCGGTTGAGTCGCTGATCGTGATCTCCCCACGATTCGCTGGGCCACAGCGCCTCGCGAAACCGCTCCCGCGTGACGATTTCGCCGGCGTCTTCGAGGAGCAAAGCAAGGGCTTGAAAGGGTTGGTCTGTGAGCTTGATTCGCACGCCGTTCTTTCGGAGTTCATGACGCTCCAGATCCGCCTCGAAAACTGAAAATCGCGCACTGCGGAGCCTTGTCTCAAGCACTGGGAGCCCCTTTCAGTTTGAGATTCTATAGCAGAATCTTTATGCGGAAGGACAATGGGCGGGCCCGACAGTCCAAGACGGCGCGCAGGGTCCGTTCTGCTCCGGAAAGCAGGCTATGCAGACTGGGCCCGCCAGTCCGGAACTCGTTCCGCCGCGATGCGCACCGGCGGCGTCCCCCCATTTTTCACATTCGACGACCACGCCCCGCCAATCGGGAAACTCCTACCCAGGACCGCAAAGAGACGAGAACGTGGGCAATGTATTGCGGAACAACTATTCACGGAGAACGAAGGCGCGTGCATGCCACGGCAGAAAGACCTCGTCCTGCAGGTGATAGGTAGTCCTGTTGGTGACCTGCGTGAACTGCGCTGGTCCGTTGGCAGGCCTTCAGGCGGATCGCCTGTCTCGAAGTTGATGCCAGCCACAGTCGTTCTGAGGCGTACGCCTGGGCGAATCCTGATCGGCCCACGAGTGTGGAATAACAACTCCTACTTGGGCTCAAGCGTAAGCGTAACCCGCGTCACACGCCCGTCCTCGATCGTCACGAATCGACCTGCCGCCTTATGATGTTCGGGTAATACCTGCAGTTCGTAGATCCCGGTATTCGTGCTGTGCAGATCGCGCACGATCAGCGGCGCGTCCGTCGGCCACCGGCGAATTTCCCGCTCGTCTTCCGACTGGAATTGCTGCAGGAAGACATATGCAATATCGTCTACAGGGTTGCCGGCGTGATCGACGAATGTGACGACCAGACTGCCATAGCCATCCCGCGGGCGATACCAATTGCCCGTCGGCGACGGCGGGATCTTCTGCGGATCGCCCCCGAATCCCTGTACCCGTTCAGCGATCTGAGCCACATAGCGTTCGAGCACCGGCGACCACCGGTCGCCTTGAGCTTTCTCATCTTTGATCCATCGCATCAAAGAGAGCAGGCTCTCTTCAGAATCCAGAAGGGGTTCCTCGGTGCTGACCGGGATGGAGATCTGGAACGAACCGAGCACTCGTCGCTCGCTGGACGGTGTGATTGCCTCTTCGAATCCAGGTCTGCCAGGCGTAGGTTGGCCAGCCGCCACGGTTGCGTTTGTCACCTGGCGGACAACGATCGTGAAAGCCTCTCCTCTGCGCACCGTCGGCGGCAGATCCACCGTGAGCAGGCCAGCGAAATTGGCGCCCGCAACCTGCGGTACCGGCATCCAGGTGACGCCTCCGGTCCGGCACTGCAACGTGTGATCGTCCACCAGTCCGAATTGCCGGACTGTGTACATCTTTGCCGCCAGCGCGAGCACATCGGGCGCGCTCACACTTGGCAAATAAATCGTGGCCAGGGTTCCGGCCGGAACGTTTCCCCATATGATCATCAACTCATCGGGCGGCGCGCCCGCGGGCAGCGCCGCGGGAGTCGGCCGGATGTCAAAAGTGTGCGGTACGCGATGCGCCAGCGCGCCCCCCGGGTTCCCCGATGGCACAACCGCCAGATTACGCTGCGCCAGCTTATCCGAAGAAGCCGGTGTTTCTCCTGCCTGCACAGGGTCGAGATCGTATGAGATCTCCGCGACCAGACACTGATGCTTGCCAGTGATTGCAGCCAGCACCGACTGAGAACCACTGGCCCACGGGTTGGCCGAATCCACCGCTACGGGCGACATCGGTACCGCATTTGGCGTCCCCGGTTGATTGATGTCCAGCCAGCATCCGAAATACATATAGGACACGCCAGCGGGGATGCCGCTGAACGCCACATTCGTGTCGTCCGCCTGCTGGTCCAGCGTCGTCGGGTCAAGAACGCGCGCATCGGCGAAACAGGGAATCGCCACAACATTGTCGGCGCCGTCAACGCCAAAGACCGGTATCTTGCCACTCGAACTTACCGATGTGTTGGACACGCTGCCGTAGGTGTCCGATGCGTACGCCGTCGACGTCGTGGCGGCCTGAAAGATCCGGAAGAACACGCGCGCCAATCCCGACGGGGCGACAGATTCATAACGCACCCGGGCCACCCCGAAGTTATAGACAGGAGTGGTCGAGGTCGAGGGATTGAACTGGTTCAGCGTGACCTGCGATGCCTGCTCATCGGTCGAGATCATGTCGAACGGATGATTCGGCGGTGGAGTTGTGTTGGCGTTAAATCCGGCGATTACGGCCTTTATGAAAGTCGGCGCATCCACTCGCGGGTCCCCGGTGTTCTTCAAGGTGACGGAGGACAGGCCCGCCAGCGATCCGCCTGTCGTTACCTGGAACACACGCAGGTCTTCGCTGAGCCACCACGTCGGGCCGTCGAGTTCGTAGGGATCGGCGTTCGCCGCCAGTTGAACTGTAACGGCCGGCGAGGTCAAGCCGTTGATCGTCGCCTGGAGCGTGACCGGTTTGGGCAGCGCAGGCGGTGTCTGAAATGCGTCGAGACTCGGATCGAACTCGGCCGCGCACACCCATGTAAACCTCTGCGGTGTTGTCGGCAGAGAGACATCTTCCGCCAGCAGGGCTGTCGCAGCAACGCTCATGCTCCCCGCCGGCACACCCGCAACCGAGAACGTGGGGTTGTGCGCAGGAGTGCCTGAGAGGTCGGATGCTACGATGCCGAGCGCGGCGGCGTTGAAACCGTCCACCACAACGTAAAAAGCGTTGGCGATAACGCCCGGCTGGCTGCCCGTCAGCGTTTCGCTGACTTCGTCTTTGCCAATCTCGGTGCGGTCCAGGATGAACCGGCAGTCCTGGACAAACACGCTTTGCAGCGCAGCCAGCAGCGCACCGCCATCGATCCTGCCCAGTCCGGTGCATCCGTCCCACCCCGGACCTGAGGCATAACCCGGCGATCCGGAGAAGCTGTTGTCGGGCGGCGACCCGGGGAATAACTGGTCGTTGATATCGACGCAAATAGTCTCATCGAAGGCGTAGAGCGTAGGATTCAGAAATCCGATGTTCTGTCCCAGCCTCGCATCGATCATCGCTACCAGGCCCGCATAGAGCGGCGCGACTGCGGAGGTGCCGCAAAATGGTCCGCTGAACGTCGGGCTCATCAGAGAGGGGCTGTTGAGCGAGATATTGTACCCGCTGATCAGGCTGGCGTTGCCCGATACGTCGGGCACGCCTCTGCCCACTGAGATGCCGTCGTTGATCGAGCGCTGATTCACAATCCCTACCTGCCAGGCCGGCAGGCTGTTGAAGAACGCGCTGATGCCGCCGCCCGTGGCCCCCGTGGAGTCATTCCAGACCCACTCTTGTCCCAGTTCGAACGACGCGGTAAGACCGGTCGCAGTGCCTCCGCAGGAGGTAACCCAGGGGTCGCTTGCGGGATATGCGACATGGGCCTTTCCATGCGCCGACGGTGGCGCCGCAGCGGAATTGTTCCAGCCCAGTGAGCCGCCGTCGCCCGACGCCACCAGCACCGTGATGCCTGCCATGGCCATGTCCTGGAAGTCGGAACTGATCTCGTTGATCGTTGCGGTCGAAACGACGCCCGAGGGCGTAATAAAGTCGTCGCCGCCGATCAGCGTGTAGCTGATCGAGACAACGTCCGGCGCTGGCGTCGGATCCCCGGCTTTCGGATGAAAGATCCGGTCAATCACCGTAAACCAGTCCTGGGCCGAGGAAGAGGCGTTGCCCCAGTAGACCCGCATCTTGGCGCCGGGAGCGACGGCGCTCGCTGTGCATAGATCGAGGATCGTCTCGGAGTCCGATATCCCCGGATTTCCGGAAGGAGGGACATCCGTAACAGAGGGATTGGTGTCTGCCGCAATCCAGGAGGTAAGGGTTGCCTGGATGTCAATCGAGGTCCAGCCGCCACCCGCAAATTCGACGACCCCGATAATCTTCGAACTCGCGTCTGGCGGAGGCTGCGGGAAGTTGTAGAATTGTCCGGCCTGGTCAAGCAGCGTGGGCTGTATTACCATCGCGCCGGGCGGGTCCGAGCTGTTGCGGAAGCCGACGCGCCGGTTGTCCAGCCCGAAGACGGCCACTACGATGCCCGCAAGTTCTTTCGGGACGTAGATGAAACCGTCGCGTCCCCGGTAAGTGTCTTTGCCCCATTCGTAGCGCGCCAGGTCCACGGCGAACGCCTGCGACATTTGTTCGACGCTTCCGGACACCACGACCGTGCGGCCCCCCGCGCTGACCTCGGTCACGGTCATTCCCATCCGCTTCGCGAAATTGGCCACCGCATCCAGGTCTTCCTGTGTGGCGCCGTATTTTCTACAGAATTCGTCGTGCGTGATGAAAGTTCGTTTCCCTGGCGGCGTGGCCATCCAATGCGCGTGATCCGGCCGGGGCGGCGCGTCCGGACGCCGCCGGACGCGGACGGTAACGGAAAATTCTTCGTTCGGGTCGGCCGGACCCAGAAGCCTGGCTCCTTCCGCCGGACGTCGTTCGCTACCGTCAAGGGCTCGATAGTTTGCCGGAATCTGAGCCATACTTACCTCCAAAGGCTCGGCCTCTCCTGAATCGCTACGGCTTCACGTAAATGACTTCGAGATATTCCACGACCGCTTCATCGGTCTTCTTCGTAGCGGGATAATGCGCTGCGACGTTGAGCAGGAAGATATCGCCTTCACGCGCATCTTTCGGAATGGTTCCCGACACGGTGAACTCCGTGCCTGCACCGGGTGCGACGGTAACATGGCGCTCGACGCCGCCCGGTGGCCGAGTGCCCCCCTCTTTGCCTCCGGCAGAATGAATCTTCAGGCCAAGGTCCGCCGCTTTGAGGTGTGCGCGCATTTCGGGGAACAGGAACATAGGCAGGCGCATGTCGGCGCCTGAATTCTGCAGCGTTCGGCGCAGTCGGACGATTTCTTCAGTCCGGTCGAAACCGGCAGGAACTTTGGTTGCCGTAACTGTAAGCTTGACGCCAACCGCTTCGTTTCCGGCTATCGTCGCCTGGAACGGCAGCCTCCATCCGCCGATATGCAGCAGAATCGAGTTGGTATTGCGCCATGCTGAGCCAAAGTGTCCTGATCCGGCAGGATGAGGGATAGTCGGGTCGATCACCGCCGGACCCGTCGTGGGATCGACGTTGAAGTAGAGCGACTGTGGGTTTGCAATGCTGACCGCGACGCATTCATGCTGACCGGCCGCGCCGCTCTTGAACGGATTCGCTGAGGACACTACGATCGATCCGCTGGCCGGCACGGTAACCGTCTGCACATCGATCTGCGTCCCTGCGGTCCCCACTCCGCCCGGGAACTGCCAGAACCGAATGACGGTGTTCGGCGCGGCGACGGTCGAATCGTTGTTAATAACAGCCTGAATTCCGTAGTTCGTGAGGGGTATCAGAAGCGTGTCCCATGCGCCGCCGGGAGCGCCGCCGATCGGGACGGGATTATTCGTGGGATCCAGCAGGATGATGTCCGGACTCTGGTAGGTGCCATTGCCAATGTATGGGTCCGGCGCCGTCAGTGTCGTAGCCACAGTAAAAGCTTCCACGGTATTGAGCGTGGGCGCGGTGAAGTTCTGGCCGCCGATGGCATAGATCAGACCATCCGGTCCGGTTGCGCCTGCCAGGAAGGCCTGGGCGGTCAGAAGTGAAGCTTGCACGACCCACGGTCCGGCAGTCGCCGGATTGTAGCTGTAGACGCTGGTCTGCGGGATCCCGGCGTGGTCGAGACCGCCAAAAGCGTAGATCAGACCGTCGGGGCCAACCGCTGCGGCGAGAAAATAGCTTTTTGCCGGAAGCGGGAGACCGGTTGTCCATGAACTGGTCGCCGGATTGAAAACTTCCACGGTAGTCAGCGGTCCAGCCCCGCCCTGCCCGCCGATCGCGTAAATAAGCCCATCCGGCCCTATGACCGCGGCCAGACCGGATCGCGCCGTTGGCATCGACGTGGAACTGGTCCATGCGTTCGTCGCAGGGTCGAACACTTCCATGGTTGCGACGAAACCGCCGTTGAATCCACCAATGGCGTAGATCAATCCATTGCGTCCCGTGACGGCGGCCAGGCCGTTTCGCGCCGTGGGAAGCGCTGGCCCTGATGCCCAGGCGTCAGCCGCGGGATTGTAGATCTCGAATGTGTTCACGGCGGCGCTGCCGTTGTCTCCCCCGATAGCGTAAAGACGCTCAGGACCCGCGGTCGCGGCAAGCTCTTCGCGAGCCGTTGGCAGAGAAGCAATCGAAGACCAGCTCCCCGCAATGGTGTCATAGGCTTCCACGGTCGCAACGGGGCCGGTCCCGTCATTGCCGCCTATAGCGTAGATACGATATCCGGATCCAGGGTTGGGAGCATCGCAAACGGCCGCGGCCAGTCCTTGGCGCGCGAATTTCAGTGTAGGTTCAGTTGTCCAGGGCATGAAAACTCCTTACAGGCATGTGCCCTGTCCAGCCATGATGTTTGATTTGCATTGGCTTTGCAGGCCACGTTTGTAGGTGCCGCCAAAGCCCGCGGCGTTTCGAGTGGTGGGATTACCAGGCTTGACGCCGTTTTGACGCTTATGGAATCTTTGCGCCGCCACTTCGAATAGGCAGCGCTACAATTCAGAGTTGCTGCGTGATGGGTAATGGCGCCAAACGCAAGCCCGCCGAGGTTGGAGCGGAATCCCTCACCGTCGACGGCCGCGAAGTTCGCATCACGCATCCGGACAAACTCTATTTCACGAAGGAAACTAAGCTTTCAAAGATAGACATCGTCCGCTACTTCATCTCCATCGCCCCCGGCGCATTGCGCGGAATTCAGGATCGTCCTATCGTTCTCAAGCGCTTCGTGAATGGCGCGGAGTCGGAGGCCTTTTACCAAAAGCGCGCGCCTTCCGATGCTCCTGACTGGCTTCGGACGGTCGCGCTTTCGTTTCCATCCGGCCGCACGGCCAGCGAAGTGGTGGTGGACAACGCCGCCGGTCTCGCATGGATCGTCAATCTCGGCTGCATCGAATTGCACCCGCACCCGGTGCGCTCAGGCGATCTCGATCACCCCGACGAGATGCGCGTCGATCTCGATCCCGGTCCGGGCGTCGAGTGGTCCGATGTTCGGAAGGTTGCCCTCGAAGTGAAAGCGTTCCTCGAAGGCCAGGGGCTTCGCGGCTGGCCCAAGACCAGCGGTTCGCGCGGCATGCACATCAACATCCGCATTCAGCCGCGCTGGAGCTTCACCGAAGTCCGCCGCGCGGCGCTCGCTCTCTCGCGCGCGATCGAACGCCGCGTCCCCGCGCTCGCCAGTTCGAAGTGGTGGAAAGAAGAGCGCCACGGCGTGTTCCTCGATTACAACCAGAACGCCAAGGACCGGACGACCTGTTCCGCTTATTCCGTCCGTCCGCTGCCGGATGCCCGCGTGTCCACGCCCGTCGACTGGAGTGAGGTTCCCGATTGCGACCCGGCCGACTTCACTCTGTTCACCGTTCCGCGTCGTTTCGCCGAAATCGGGGATCCGCACGAGGGCATCGACGCGCAACGCGGTTCGCTCGAAAAGCTCCTGGAGCTGGCGGCGAAAGACGAGCGTGATGGACTCGGCGACGCCCCATGGCCCCCGCACTTCCGGAAGATGGAGGGCGAAGCGCCGCGCGTCGCGCCGTCGCGGGCCCGGAAAAGTCCCGCCGTTAAGGCGCCGCTCATCACCGTGGCTAACTCGCCGGATAAGCAGGCTGCGCTGCGCGGCCTCGAACGCTGGAAGGAAAGACACGCCGCAATCGCGCCGCTGCTCGCAATCGACGACATCCTCGTCGACTCGATGCGTGGCCGCTCTTCGACATGGACACGCGTCCGCGTCAATCTGCGCCACGTCCCGGAAGACCAGCGTCCTCCGCAGGAGAGGCCCGATCCGGACGACGATCCCACCCGTGTCTGGCGCGAGGCGCGGGCGAAACGGTCAGGTCCGGCTAACTGAGAGAAAAAATCTGCATCAGCTCCTGAGGCGGAACCACCTCGAGCTGAGCGTAGGTGCAATCCTTCGGCTGCTTATCCGTTCGCCAGCGGCGGAACTGCGACATATGCCGAAACCGTCCGCTCTGCATATGTTCATAGGCGACCTCGACCACCAGTTCCGGCCGCACCGGTTCCCATGAAAGGTCTTTACCCTGGCTCCAGCGGCTCTGCCCGCCCGGCATGCGGTGGCCGTTGCCGGTGATTTCACCCGCCCATTCCCGCCATGGATGACCGGCGAGGGCATTCTCGCGATAAGGCGCGAGAAACTCGGCGAGTTCCCGGCGCCTCTCCGCGGTAAAACTGGCGCACACGCCGACATGCTGCAGCCGCCCGGCGTCGTCATAGAGGCCGAGCAGCAGCGATCCCACCGAGTTATCGCCTTTTTTATGCCAGCGAAATCCCGCGACAACGCAATCGCAATCGCGCTCGTGCTTCACCTTGAGCATGACCCGCTTATCGTGCTCGTAAACGCCGGTCTCGTCCTTCGCCATCACGCCGTCGAGCCCCGCGCCTTCGAAGCGGCGAAACCAGTCGGCTGCCACGCTTCGACTGCGCGTCGCCGGAGTAACGTGAACCGGAGGTGTGGCAGGCGAAAGCGCCGATTCGAGCTGCTGACGCCTCTTTGAAAAAGGTTCCGGACGCAGGTCGCGATCGCCGAGGCACAGCAGATCGAAAAACACGATCGAGGAGGGAGTCTGCGCAGCGAGCAGCCTCACGCGCGACGCCGCGGGATGCAGACGCAGCTGCAATGCGTCGAAGTCGAGGCCATCAGAGGTCGCAATCACGATTTCGCCGTCGAGCACACAGCGCGGAGGCAACTGCGCGAGCAGAGTCGCGACGAGTTCGGGAAAGTAGCGATTGAGAGGCTTCTCATCGCGACTTTGGATCAGAACCTCATCGCCGTCCCGAAAGATGAGGCTACGAAATCCATCCCACTTCGGCTCGAAAATCCATGAGTCGCCGGCCGGCAATTCGTCCACTCGCTTCGCGAGCATCGGCAGCAGCGTGGGATTCACCGGAAGATTCACGATTTCATGCTATCCCGCAAAATGAGTCGAGCCTTACGACCAACGTACGACGAATCCGGCTTTCCCGCGAATGAGAGAATCACCGCCCTCGCAGCGGACGGCTCGGTTTGGGCGGGTGGTTCCCGAAATGGCCCAGACTGCGCGCGAAGAGACATGCTGACGCTGTTGCCCGGGGATTCAGCAACAAAGAAGCCGGAACCGTGCTGGTACGGACCCATCAAACCGCAGTTCAGAGCAGCGCGGCGTCATTCATCTGCACGATGCCCGCGATTGGTGATACGAGGCTGATCCCGGGTTCAGTTCAGGCGTTTGTAGAGTTCGCTGGGGCGCGCCTACGATGACAGGTCCAACGGAATGGACACCACAACGAAAGCCCAAAAAGGAACGCGGGTGCGCCTCTCCGAAAATTCGGCATGAATTCGCCGGACCGAACTCCTCAGGCCATCCTGATTTCACAGCGAACCGAGGAACGCAACCAGATCGGCTTTCTCCTGGGCAGTGAACCCGATGCCGAATCGAGTATCGTAAAAAGTCACGACATCCGTCAGCGTTTGCGCGCTGCCGTTGTGGAAATAAGGCGCGCGCGCCGCCAGACCTCGAAGTATCGGGCCCTTAAACTTGCCGATATCGGCAAACTGGCCGCTGATCATCGCGCGGCCAGGATCCGTCGTCTGAACACATGTGGTGAGAGCGGGCTTTTGGCAGAGCGTGATCACGGGAAGATAGCTCGTATCGAGCGCATTATTGCCGCCGGGCGGATCTGCTATGCCAATGTTCAGGGGCGCCGAAACCGAGTGGTTGCCCACGTTTGGCGCGTCATGACAGATGCCGCAAGTGGACACAATCGTCTCCGGCGCGGTTACGCCATTCGAAAAGGTGTTGCCGTTCAAACCAGCTACGCCGCTGATGGTGAACGTCCTTGTGTTGAAAATCGTCTGCCCGCGAGCGATTGACTGCCGATGCGGGTTGCCGCCGGTTTTCCACGCGTCGAAGAGGCTGAAGACATTCGGGTTGAACTTTAGCGGGACAGGATTTGTGGGGTCAAATCCTACTGGGTCGTTGATACCGATGAAGAAGGGTTGCTGGCCGAGGGACTGCGGCCCCCCTGTGGCGCCGCTTGCGCTGAGGCTGCCGGCTCCCTGATCCTCGGCTTGAGCGCTGAATAATCCCATCTCGAAGGCGACAATGGCCTGTTGCTGATCGGCGGTCAGTCCCGGCAGTTGCGCCTGCGCATGTCCGGTTGTCGCGTCGATTGCCTGACGCGCGAGGTCACTCAGAAGTGATTGCGGGTAGTTGGCGGAGTTAATCGGCGTGGCTCCGCTCTGCGTCGCGGATTCGCGGCCGTCCCACATCAATGTACTCAGAAAATTCAGGTTTGTGGCGGGCAACGGCCGCCGGTACATCGATATCGAATCAAGTTCGTTACAAGCGTATGGATTGCTCACGCCGGCCACCTCGAAATCGCGGTTGTTCGGAACGTTAAGAGCGATGCGAATCAGTCCGCGGGTTCGAAGCAGGCTGTAGGCGGCCGAGCGCGCTGCCGCGGTTGAAACATCAATGTTGTGATCGCAATTCGATCCATCAACAGTTCGGAATATCGGATCGAGCCCCTGGGACTGATCGAACCGCTGCTGAATATGTTCGGCCGAGACCCCCATTGCGTCGCTGAGCTGATGACAAGTGCTGCAGCTTCGCCCATTCGTGCCAAGGCTCTGGAAAAACGGTCCGGTCAGGTCAGCGGCGCCATTCGGGACGAACGTCCTCATCACCCCCGAGGGATCGGGAAAGGCGCCGAGACTGGGTATCATGGGCGCGCCTGGCTGCGCATTGACAATCGCTTCGGGTAGCAGAAGAGCCGTCAGAACTATCAGAAACAGCGCCGCGCTTTGCAGGTGGGAATGACCCGGAACGCGCGGTCTTTTCGATCGAAATTTACTCGGAAACATCGTGGTTCCTTTCTACTAAGTTCGTAAAGTATAAGCGAGCGAAACGCTCTGCACAATACGCTCGATAGGGGATGGGCGCTACCTCGCAGTGACAACAAATCAGCTCTGCATTCTCAGCGGCTTACGCCACGATCCTCCCAATCCGGCGCCACATTCGCTATCGGGAGCGGCTACGTCCGTCGGTGTCCGCCTCATTATCGACCGGGACGCCAGAACTGTGTCTGCCGGAGCCGAGCCGAAGGTCCGGCGAAGGTGACGAAAACTGCTTTTTACAAAACAAAGCCAAAAGCGGAAAAACTAAAAAGTGGAGGAACGAACCGAATCGGGAGCGCCTATATCCGTCCGGCATCGCGCGGGTGTCCGCCTTTCGGGATCTTTGAGATCTGAATCAGGTTTATGGACCAGGACGCCAGAAATGCCTCTGCGGGAACCGAGCCGAAGCTCCGCCGAGACTCACGAAATTGCTCTTTACAAAACCAAGCCAAAAGCGGAAAGCAAAAAAGTCGAGGAACGAACCGAATCGGGAACGCCGCTGCGCGTGAGAACCCGGTTCGTGGCTCCAATCGTCGGCTGCAAAGCTTTTTGCAAAACAAACCCAAATCAGGACCAGCGCTCCAGTTGCCGGCCTGGCAGCCGCGTACGCTGAATCGGAAGCGGGAACATTTCGGCGCCGGAACCGGTCCATTGGTTCATGCGCGGATTGTTGGTTGCTCTCACCTGCGCGGCATGCTGGGGCCAGGAGCCCCAACGAACCTCCGCTCCGCTCACTTCCGCCGACCGTCATCGCGTTATTCAGGCCGTTGCCGCCAATGTGAGGCAGCGCTATTTCGACAGGCAGGTGGCTGAACTTGCCGCTAACGCGGTGCTGGCGCACGAACAGGCGGGCGATTACGACTCAGCGGCGGAAGGCCGGACTTTCGCCAGTCTTCTCACTCGCCACTTAACCCAGGCAAGCCGCGATGACCACTTCACCATGGAATTCACGCCGAACGTCTTTCCGGATTTCTCGAAACCGCCCGACCCCGAGCGTGACGAGCGGTATCGCGCCGCGATGCAACGGTCGAATTGTACGTTCGAAAAGGTCGAGATCGGGCCAGACAAGGTGGGTTACGTGAAGCTGAATTCGTTTCCCCATCCGGCCGTGTGCCGGTCGAGAGCGGAATCCGCCATGACCTCTCTGAATCGCGCGGCGGCGCTTATCTTCGACCTGCGTGACAACCGCGGCGGCTATCCCGGAATGGTGGTCCTCCTTGCGAGCTACCTGTTTGATCACCCGGAGTACATGTTTAACCCCGGAAGCCCGGTCACGGAACAGGCATGGACACGCTCTCCGGTCGCCGGCAGCCTGCTTGCGGACAAGCCGGTGTACATTCTGACCTCTTCCCGCACGTACTCGGGCGCTGAGCAATTCAGCTACGACCTGAAGATGCTCAAGCGCGCGACGCTTGTCGGGGAAACCACCGGCGGAGCCACTCACGCCAATGTGCTCCACAACATCGACGATCATTTCGCGGTCGGAATCCCTGAATACCGGCCAGTCAATCCTTACTCAGATCGGGATTGGGCCGTCACGGGAGTTGATCCGGATGTGAAAGTTAATTCAGATGAGTCCCTGGCCACCGCCCGGAAGCTCGCCGAAGCGAAGCTGCGGACAACACAGGCTCCTCAGTTTCCGGCCGAGCGCAGATAACCCGCGCGGCAATCAGTCCGAAAGGGATCACGCGAATCCGGCCTCGCGTTCTTAATGATTTACGACATGATCCGCGGAGACCCGTACGACCATCGGTATCGGGAGCGGCCATGTCCGTACGTTATCGCGCGGGTGTCCGGCTCCCGGGATGTTTGCCTCGTGAATTAACTCGCTTGGCGGAGACGGATGTTCAGCATTCCAGTTTTTTCGTACGGCATCCTGGTTTTTGAGGATGTGAAGTGGTTTCGGGCGCCGCTGCCCCGGTGGGCGGGTCCGGCTGATCTTTCTCAAC
>DATFSM010000064.1:0-92588 GCA_035262625.1 Bryobacteraceae bacterium | reverse complement strand
AAATGCCCATTTCCACGTTGTAGGCTTCTCCCGAGAAGATGGCCAGAGACTTGTTCTGCGCCTTCCATCCGAATCGCGTCAGGGTACCGTCATTGCCGTTCCGGTTTTCATGGCCGGCAATCCCGAACGGCTTAGCGGCGCTGGCGTTGGCCAGAATCGTTGCATCCGGAATAGCCTCGATAAGCCCGTCTCCAAACGTTGGCGTCGGAATGCGAAAGATGATGTTGGAAAGATTCGCGGCAAAGTTCGGCTGACTGATTCGACAGCTGGGCGGGGCTCCACTGGTTCCCGCGATCGTGAATAAATCGTGTACGCCGCCGTCATTTGTGAATCGAATCTCGCGAACCGGGCCGCCGGGGCTGATCAGGCCAAGAGCGACGAGCGGAAAAACCTGCCACGGGGGCGCGACGTTCCCCGTTACCTGCGGGTTCGATGCCGGGCTGCTGCCCCCCACCGCCGGCTGAGCGTGGCAACCCGCGCAACTGTTCAGATTGAATCGCGGCCCCAGTCCGTTCGAAATACCTTCAACCTCCTGGAATCGCGTTTGACCATCAGCAAAAAATGCCCCCTCATTAGTCGTCAACCCCGCGATGGGGCCACCCGAACCCGCGGCGCCCCCTCGCGGTCCGGGATCCTTTTGCGCCTCCAATGGGGCCACCGTCCATGAGGCGGTCATTAAGGCCGCACAAGCCGCAAAGCGTCGCGCGGTAAGAAAGGCCGGCTTTTTCTCGGCTGATGCCGGGAGTGTTCTGGTTGCACGCGCATTCCACAGAAGCGCGTTCTTCGATTGCCGCATTCACACCTCCAGTGAGTACCCTTGCTAACGAAAGGGCGGTATTTGGGTTTCTGTGTGGAGTTGGCGGGTGGTAGGATCAAGTTACCAGGCTTGGGGTCCGTCCCACGGATGCCAAGTAAAATCGGCTCTCGCCCACACAGCGGGAGCCGATTTTTTTGCAAATAGGAGGTATCTATTTCTGAGTTATTGTGTGGTTTTCTCTGCGGGATTTGCAACTAAAATTACAATAATAATTTGTTCACCGTTCTGAAAGTCACGCGGAAAACAGCCACCATTGCGACGTTTTTCCAAGCGCTTCGCGCAATGATATTCCACCGAAGCCGCACAGCGGGCGGCCTTTGGTTTGCTGGGGCAAAACGCACTTACGCGATAACAAAAGACGACAGTGTGTCCCTGGAAGGGCAGGGAGCAATCAATATCAATTGGGATTTTCCGGGCATGATTATCGGAGTTACACAAAATTCGGGCATCGCAGCCAAGGACTATCTGGTACTCCGATGCTGCCTTAGCGTACGATTTTCTGCCAGATTGCGCGACCGACGAAGAACGGCCCCATTTCCTGCATGAAGCTCGACGTCTGACGCGTGCGGCGCATGGCCTGGACGCATGCGGAGAGCGGAAACAATTCCTTTCCGATCAGGCCGATCACGAAGTCATTGTCGCTCTTATCCATGCCGAACGACGCGAGACGCACATCGTGGGCGTAGCCCGCTTCGCCGAAGCTGTGGCCGATTTTTCCGTGCTCCCGCAGAATCGAAGTCTGGTCTTCCGCAGATAGCGCATTGAACTCGCCCTTCCGCCGAAGCGGATACCAGACATGCCAGCGCCATTCCGGGTCCGTGACCACCTTGCGGCAACGGTGCAGCAGCCACTCCTCGAGATTCGGCTCATGCCCGAGGGCGTAGGTCCGGCCCAGCATCGTGTATTCGGGTCTCAGGGGCAGTTCCCGGAAAGCGCTGTCGTTCAGAAATTGGCGCAGTATGTTCACGAAAAAGTTCGGGTCGTCGCTCCACGTGAGCAGGCCAACGCCGCGTGGATCATTCGCGTCTTCGTAGAGCACGGACTCGAGGCCGGAACCCGAGAGGGCGTCGATCAGCTTTTCGGTGTCGGCCGCGCCTCCGAAGGCCAGGAACTGCATGAACAAACGGCGGTCGGAGGTTTGCTGCTCACCCCCGCGGATCCCGCCTTTTTCTCTGATGTCGAGCGCTTCCACAAATTCAGAATACCCGCCCCGGCTGCGCGATCAGCCGAGCAGATGGCCCATCTTTGCCTTTTTCGTTTCGAGGTAGACCTTTCGGGAATCGTGGGCGGCGGCGATGCACGGGACTCGTTCAGCCACCTTCACGCCCGCAGCCTCCACAGCGCTGAGTTTCGCCGGATTATTCGACAGCAGGCGAACCGAACCGATTCCGAAGTGGGCAAGAATCGCGCCCGGCAACCGATATTTCCGGAGGTCGCTCTCGAAGCCGAGTTGCTCGTTAGCTTCGACGGTGTCCGCCCCGAGATCCTGGAGCTCATAAGCGCGCAGCTTATTCATGAGGCCAATACCGCGCCCCTCCTGGTGCTCGTAGATGATGATGCCGCGGCCTTCCTGTCCGATCTTTTCGAGCGCGATTTCAAGTTGCGCGCGGCAATCGCAGCGCAGACTGTGGAACACGTCGCCGGTCAGGCATTGCGAATGAATGCGGAGGAGCGGCGGCGGCCCTGTGAGGTCACCCATCGTGAGGACGACGGCTTCTTCAACGCGTGTCGCGCCGTCCGATTCAAAGGTCCCGTCGAAGCCGTAGATGCGGAAGTCACCGTATTCGGTCGGAAAATTCGCTTCGGCTTCGAGGGAAACGCGGAAATTAGAAGAGCGATCCATCAGGCGCTGCCGATTGATTAACCTCAATTATAGTGAGCGCCGATACATGAACCCGCAGCCGTTCGAAATGGAGCAGTATCTCATTACGCTGCTGGTCAAGATCGGCGTGATGGCTGCGATCGCGAGCTTTGGGGTCCGAAGCCGCCGCGTCAAACGCATGCTGAGGCGCGAGGAACGCACGCTGGATCAACGTTTCCGTCTTGCGCTCTGGTTTATTGCGCTCTTCCTTCCGGGAGTGGCGATCCGGGTAATCACGAAGGGTAACTATCGGGCGTTGGACCTGGGATTCGAGGGCAGCCTGCTCGCGGGAATCACGGGCGGCTATTTCTGCGGCTGGGTTGCCGGGATGGCGATCTCCCTGCCGGCAATGAGGTTTGGGGAAATTCTTTCGCTGCCGATTTTCGCGCTGGCGGGACTCGGCGGCGGACTACTGCGCGATTCGGCAAGGGATGTCGAGGACATCTGGCGGTTTTCGCCCTTTCCGGACGTTAATTTCTATCGGATTTTCCAGCCCGGCCGAGAGCTGCGCAGCGCGTTGCTGCATGCCTATTTCACGGTTGGCGTTCTCGTGGCGGAAGCGTTGCGTCAGTTGCTCGGTGGGCTTTTCTTCGTCAACCTTCTGTTCACGCTGACGCGTTGGGGCGACTGGCCGGCACAGATACTGGGACTACTCGCGACTTATTTCTCCATTACGTTGCCTCTCAAGGTCTGGAACAATACGCGCACCGAGGCAAAGCTCGAAGAACATCAGGGACTCCTGATGCAGGCTCGGCTTGATGCTTTGACCAGCCAGATCAATCCGCATTTTCTGTTCAACACTCTGAACTCGATCTCGACTCTAATCCGAATCAATCCGGACCAAGCGCGGACGATGCTGCAAAAGCTTTCGCGAATTCTGCGGCGAAGGCTCAAGAATCAGGATCATTTCTCGCCGCTGCGCGACGAACTGGAGTTCATCGAAGACTATCTTTCCATCGAAATTGTACGTTTCGGAGACAAACTGAGGATCGCGAGAGAGATCGATCCAGCCGTTTCCGATATGCTTGTGCCGAGCATGCTCCTGCAACCGCTGGTGGAGAATTCGATCCGTCACGGACTCGCGGGAAAAGTGGACGGCGGAACAGTCACGCTGAGGGCACGGCGGAAGGGCGACTGGCTGTCGATCGAAATCGAGGACGACGGAGTGGGGATTGCGGAAGAGGAACTGGCGGCCATCGGCGCCAAGGGGATTGGCGTGAGCAACGTACGGGAAAGGCTGAAGGTACTTTACAATCAGAACTATCGCATGAAAATCGACTCTCAGCCGGGACGCGGCACGCGAATCGAAATTGAAGTGCCGGAGATTCAACACCGGATGGCGGTGGTGTCCTGAGGTCGGTTCTCGAAGCCCTGCCCCGTATTGACCGGGAGGGGTTTCGATCCATTCCTGAACGCACACGACGCGTTTACGATCTTCTTTCGGGGGTATATCCCGTTTCCACCATGCTGTTTCACTCGCGGGCGCATAAAGAAGTGGTTTCGCTTGCGGGTATTAAGGATGGCATGACGGTTCTGGAAGTGGCGACTGGCTCTGGAGAGATGTTCCGGCGGATTGCGCGCGCAAACCCGGCGGGACTGACCTGCGGGATCGATATCTCGCCGAACATGGCGGCCCGAACGCAGCGCATCGCTAACCGGAGGATTCCCCATTCCCGTGCGCACTGTCAGGCGGTGGATGCAAGGAATATGCCGTTTCGCGACGGGTCGTTCGACGCGGTCGTCTGCTGCTACCTGCTGGAATTGCTGGGTGAGGAAGATATTTTTCAGACGCTCAGCGAGACGCGGCGCATCCTTCGCCCGCGCGGAAGATTGGCGTTGGTCCTGATCGGACAGCAGTTGGCTGCCTTCAACGCCTGGTACAAATTCATAAGCAGCCTGGCGCCCGCATTTCTGGGACGGCAGGTGGAGTCGTGCATTCCCGAAGTGATGGACAGTTGCGGCTTCCGAATCGAGCATGATCGGCAAGTACGACAAGGGTGCTATCCATCACGCGTGATCGTTGCGCATAAATAGCAGAAGTGAATGTGGTTCCGGAAGTGCTACGCACGGAGCCGGAGGCTTTTATGGCCGATCACGACAAAGAGAAGAAGTGCGCACATCCGTCGTGCCAATGCGCCGCGCGACCAGGCAGCAAGTACTGCAGCCAGTATTGTGAGGATGCCAAAGGCACGATGGAGTTATCGTGCAACTGCGGCCATCCGGGCTGCGAGATCTAACAACCGTTAACGCGTTCGGCGGCGTTGAGGCGCTCCGCTCAGCGCCGCGAGGAACGCGGGTATTCCTAATCGAGGAATTCGTAAGCCGGCAAAGTCAGGAATTCATTGAAGTCGCCTGAGAGCATCATTTTGCCGAAGAGGTCGGCGGCAGCGTGGTACTTGCCCTTTTCGAAGCGATCCGTTCCGACGCGAGCACGCATCTTTTCCAGTTCTTCGGCAATCACGGACTTCACTAAATCCGGGGTGACGGGGCGGCCGTCGTCGAGCTTTGCTCCATGCTTCGCCCATTGCCAGACCTGAGCGCGGGAGATCTCAGCCGTTGCGGCATCTTCCATCAGGTTGTAGATGGGCACGGCGCCGTTGCCGCGCAGCCACGCTTCGAGATACTGAATTCCCACGTCCACGTTCAGGCGCAATCCGTCTTCGGTAATTGTGCCCGGCGGGATCGCGAGAAGGTCCTTTGCGGTGACGCGCACGTCTTCGCGCTTCACGGAGATCTGATTCGGTCCGGTCATGTGCTCGTCGAACACGCGCTTTGCCACGTCGACGAGGCCGGGATGAGCCACCCAAGTGCCATCGTGACCCGCCTTCACCTCGCGGAGCTTATCCAACCGTACTTTCTCAAGAGCGGCATTGTTGGCCTCGGGATCGTTCTTGATGGGGATCTGAGCAGCCATACCGCCCATGGCGTGAATCCCGCGCCGATGGCAGGTCTGAATCAGCAGGTCGACATACGATGCCAGGAAGTGAACGGTCATAGTGACCTGGGCGCGGTTGGGCAGCGTAAAGCCGGAGCGATTGCGGAACTTTTTGATAAAGCTGAAAATGTAATCCCACCGGCCGCAGTTGAGACCAGCGGAGTGGTCTCGCAGTTCCCACAAAATCTCGTGCATCTCGAACGCGGCCAGGATGGTTTCGATCAGAACGGTGGCGCGGATCGTTCCATAGCGGATTCCGACGTGGCGCTGAGCGAAATCGAAAACGTCATTCCAAAGGCGAGCCTCGAGATGAGACTCGAGTTTGGGCAAATAGAAATAGGGGCCGGAGCCACGACGGATCAGCTCCGCGGCGTTGTGGAAGAAATAAAGCCCGAAATCGAAGAGTCCTCCGGAAATGGGCTCGCCATCTACGAGGAAATGCTTTTCGACCAGGTGCCAGCCGCGCGGACGAACGAGCAGCACGGCGGTCTTCTCGTTAAGGCGGTACTGCTTTCCTTCCGGACCCTCGAACGAAATCACGCGGCGGATCGCGTCCATCAGGTTGCGTTGGCCTTCGATCACGTTCCGGCTGGTGGGTGAATTGGCATCCTCGAAGTCCGCCATGAACATACTCGCACCCGAGTTCAGGGCATTGATGACCATCTTGCGGTCGGTGGGCCCGGTGATCTCGGTGCGACGGTCCTTGAGGTCGTCGGGGATCGGCGCGACGGTCCAGTCAGATTGGCGGACGTGCGCGGTTTCCGGAAGGAAATCCGGCAGGATGCCTTCATCGATCTCCTGCTGGCGCGCGGCGCGGCGCTCTAAGAGACCGATCCGCCGGGCATTGAACTTTCGGTGGAGGTCCACGAGGAACGCCTGCGCCTCGGGCGAGAGAATCTCAGCATCCGAGAGGGTCGTGGAAACGGGATTTGACATCAATTACGCCCGCACAATCCTGGTGTGGCGCACATGCCCGAGGGGCATCCGCCCATCTCGGAAGGACCAGGACGAAAAGATTCGTTCCCGGCGCGGGCGGCGAAGGTCGAGTATTCCTGTTTCAGGTGCTTCTGTCCGCAGGACGGGCAGCCGTACTCAAGGACGTCGTCGGAGCGCCGCACCAGCTTCTCAAACTTATTTCCGCACGATTCGCAGAGATATTCGTAGATCGGCATAACTGAAGATATTATCGCGGAGGGTCGACGCCCGGCGTCTGCTCGGGAACGGTATTCAGGGAACGATGAGGATGCGGATGTTCTGCCATCCGGATCCGCAGCGATTTTAAGGTAGGCGACCGAGTTCGATTTCTGCTGCGATGGGGAGAAGTTCGAGAGGCTTCTCAGGCGGGGGGCTGCCTGGCTGTTCCACCGAACAGGAAAAGTGCGGCGGCCGGACAAACAGACTCCGGCCGCTCGCGCGCACGCAACGCCTTACGTTATTTCCCTACATAGCCCTGAACGTAGACCGCTTTGACGCCATTCACCGTCGTTTCAGTCCCGGTGACCGTCATGACTTTCGCGAAGTTGTCCGACGCGGCTTTGCGGAAACCGACTCCGCCATCGCGTCGCGGGTCGTGCTCTTCGGCCATCAGCAGATAAACGGCTCCGGCTTTGGTTACCAGACCGATCGGCTCTCCGTTGGCGATGCACTTCTTGCCGCAGGAGGAGTGCTTATCTCCATGCTTACCGAGCTGCAGATAGCAAGAGACATCAATAATCTCGCCGGTCAAAGTAACGGTGTGACCGGGCAACGGCTTGTTGTCGACTGATGCGCCCTTGGTGGTATTGGACCAAGGCTCGGCCGCCTTGTCCCCCAAGTCACCGGATGATCCCCAGCCGCCGGTCGGCTCCATCGAGGGCTGCAGCACTCCGCTGGCCACCGCCGCCTTCTTCTCGGGGGCCTTGTCCTGCGAAAGGGCGATGCTGGCTGCGAGTCCCAGGGCAAATACTGAGTACGCGATTTTACGAATCATATGGCTCCTCTCCACCGCATTCTATTACGATGATTGGTCGTTAGCTTCCATATTTTGATGTTTACCCAAGGGATCGATGAGGCCTCTTCAAACGGAGTCGTGGCTACGCGGAATATTGCCGGGTACAGACCCGGTTACAGGACACTTGGTCCGAGCGGCAGAACAGATCACAGAAGAAATCGAGAAAGCGCTTCACGCACTCACTCGCGAGGAGGTCTGGGCAACACCTCATGGAATGACCTCAGCGGGATTTCACGCGAAACACCTGGCGGGAAGCACGAGGCGACTTTGCAAGTATCTACAGGGACGCCAACTGACTCCCACGGAAGTTTCTGAAATCGCGGAGGAGTCCAAAGGACAGGAACTTCCCGCCGAGTTGATCTCGGGAGTCGAAGAAGCATTCCGCCAATATGTGTCGCTGATTCGGACCATACGTCCCGAAGAATTTGGCTCCATCCGCGAGGTGGGCAGGCAGCGTTTGCCGGTGACCGCGATTGGGCTCGCGATTCACATTGCCGAGCACGGGGCGCGCCATCTGGGACAGGCGATCACTTCGGCCAAACTCGCGCGGGCCGTGGCCGATATTTAAACAGCACGGGGTGCCTGCGCCGCAATTAATAGGATTCCTCGACGGTAACCCGAATTAGACTCACTCGCGCCCTGACAAAACGAACGCGCCCAGTCCATTGGTGTGGTTCCTGTGGCCAAAAACTGCTGCATTCAAACCGCCTGTCCGTTGATGGCGGGGCCGGGACTGAGTATCAGGTCCGCCGTCTGCGCGAGCAGACCGATTCGCGAGAATTCCGAACCGTTACGGCGCGTCTTCCACGCTTCGGGTGGGGCGAGCCGGGACGCGATCGCGCTTCCGGCGCTCAAAAGCGGGGAACACGGAGTTCTTCCGCCGGAGGCTGGCGACGCCTCGGGTTCGACCGGGCGGGCTTGGCAAGTTTTACACATTCCGCCTGCTCGAGTAGCCGAAAGGCCGGGTGTCACACTATAGGTAAGGCCCGAAGGGGTCTCCCGTCTACAAGTGAACACTCTGAATCTGTCTTTCGGCTTTTCTTTTGAGGATCTCTACGCGCGGGAGGGACTGGCGCGGCTCGACGGCGTTTTTCTGGAACGTCTGGGCGAAGCGGCTCCCGAGATCCTGACGCATTTAAAGGATGCGCGGGAGAATCCGGAATCTGTTGCGGGCAAACCGGAATCCGAGCTGATCATCGCGATTGCTCCCTATCTCGACGACTTCATCGGAGAGTTGTTCGGGATCGGGAGGGAATTGCGCGCGCTGCAGGCGAGTCATCACGAGTTGGCGCCGCTTTATTCAGTGAAGCGGCGGTTCGTGCAGCGGAAGGCGCTAACGGGGCAGACGCCGGACAAGGCGATGGCCATTGACGGCGTGGCCGCAGCGCGGGAACTCGAAGCATTTCTGCTCGAGCCGCTCACGGAGTTTTCGTATGCCCGCCACGTCGCGCGATGGCTGGACGCGGAGGCGGAGAACGCAGAGCCGCTGCGCATCGCGTCGCAATACGCGATATGGGCGACACTGACGCCCGCCGGAAAGAGTAAGCATCAATCGGGAATCCTCTTCAGAACGCCACACAAGCTCGATCCTTATCGCCTCGTACCGGCGGAGATTCACTCAAACGGCTTGGTACAGCTGCAGTTTGGGCCGGAGCATTGGCGTACTCGTGAAGGATTTCAGCTCACCGACCCGGGCGCGGATCTGCGAATCACGCTCGATCAAACGCATTACTGCATCAAGTGCCACAACCAAGGGAAAGATAGCTGTTCACACGGCCTGAAGGAGAAGGACGGAAGCTATAAATCGAGCGTTTTCGGCGTAAAGCTGGCAGGATGCCCGCTCGACGAGAAGATCTCCGAGATGAACGTCGTAAAGGAGCGCGGCACTCCAATCGGCGCGTTGGCCTGCGTGACGATCGACAACCCAATGTGCGCCGGGACCGGCCACCGCATCTGCAACGACTGCATGAAGGCGTGTATTTACCAGAAACAGGACCCGGTGGACATCCCTCAGATCGAGACGCGGACTTTGAAAGATGTGCTCGAACTGCCGTGGGGCTTCGAGATCTACAGCCTGCTGACGCGATGGAACCCACTGAACTTCAGCCGGCCGGTCCCACGCCCGGAGACCGGACATAAGGCGCTGATCGTAGGGCTGGGACCAGCTGGATTTACGCTGGCTCACCATCTCATGAACGACGGGCACATAGTGGCGGCCGTCGACGGTCTCAAGATTGAGCCGCTCTCACCTGAAATCTCCGGCGTGGATCCGGTCGGCCGCCGGACGGCATTCCGTCCCATCCGCGACATCAGCGAAATCTACGAACGGCTCGATCGCAGGGTCATGGCCGGATTCGGCGGAGTGGCCGAGTACGGGATCACGGTTCGGTGGAACAAAAATTTCCTGAAGGTGATCCGACTGCTGCTGGAAAGGCGGCGTGAGTTCAGCATGTATGGCGGAGTGCGCTTCGGCGGAACCCTGACCGTGGACAGCGCGTTCGAAATGGGCTTTGACCATATCGCGCTCTGCGCAGGGGCCGGGCGGCCGACCGTAATTCCGATGAAGAATGGCTTGGTTCGCGGCGTTCGTCAGGCTTCTGATTTCCTGATGGCGCTGCAGCTCACGGGCGCGGCTAAGCCGGATTCGATTGCGAACTTGCAGATCCGCATGCCGATTGTAGTGATTGGCGGAGGACTGACGGCCATCGATACGGCGACGGAGTCATTGGCCTACTACATCGTGCAGGTAGAGAAGTTCTATGAGCGCTACACGGTGCTGACCGATGAACTGGGCGAAGTGACAGTCCGATCAAGCTGGACGCCGGAAGAGGCGTTCACCGCAACGGAGTTTCTGGCGCATGCGCGGGCCATTCGCACGGAACGCGCGAGGGCGCAAGTCGAAGGACGCGAACCACGGTTCATCGATCTTCTCAACTCCTGGGGCGGCGTAACGATCGCTTATCGGCGCCGCATGGTGGACTCTCCGAGCTACACGCTGAACCACGAGGAGATTTCGAAAGCATTCGAGGAGGGTGTGCGCTTCGCGGAGTGTCTCGCGCCGGAAGAGGTTGAAGTTGACGCGGCCGGCTCCGCGGCGGCGCTGAAATGCCAGCAATATCGTTTCGACGAAGATGCCGGCAAGCTGATTGCGACCGGTAAAACGGTCACGCTCCCCGCGAGAACGATTCTTGTGGCGGCGGGAACACAACCGAATACTGTGCTGGCGCGGGAAGACGAGCGCAATGTCGTTCTCGATGGCCGGTATTTCCAGGCGTATGACGAGAACGGGGAGAAGGTGAAGCCGGAACGAATCGCCAAGCCGAAGACGCCGCAGGTGTTAATGTCGCTGCGCGAGGACGGACGAGCGATCAGCTTCTTCGGCGATCTCCATCCCTCGTTTTCGGGCAACGTGGTGAAGGCGATGGCGAGCGCGAAGCAAGGGTATCCGGTGGTTTCGCGAGCGCTGGCGAAGACTGCGCCAGTGGGCCCCAAACCCTCGGAACTGCTGGCCCAACTAGATGACGCTCTTCGAGCGACGGTGCACGATGTGGTCCGATTGACGCCGAATATCGTTGAAGTAGTAGTGCGCGCTCCAATTGCTGCGCGCGCTTTTCAGCCGGGTCAGTTCTATCGTCTGCAGAATTACGAAACGCTGGCGCCGCGTACCGCGAATACCGTGCTCGGAATGGAGGGCCTGGCGCTGACCGGCGCGTCGGTGGATCGCGAGAATGGCCTGCTTTCGACTATCGTTCTTGAAATGGGCGGGTCGTCGGATCTTTGCGCTCTGCTAAAAAAAGGCGAACCGGTGATCCTGATGGGACCGACGGGAACGCCGAGTGAGACACCTGCGAAAGAAACAGTACTGCTGGTGGGCGGGGGACTCGGCAACGCCGTACTGTTTTCTATCGGGCAAAAGCTTCGGGAAGAGGGATCGCGGGTGATCTACTTCGCCGGGTACAAGAAGATCGTTGATCGCTACAAGGTTGAGGAGATCGAGAAGGCGGCGGATATCGTCATCTGGGTGTGCGATGAGGCGCCGGGCTTCACAGCAGGCCGGGTGATGGACAGCGCGTTTGTCGGCAATATTGTCGAGGCGATGGCGGCTTACGGTCGCGGAGATCTGGGAGATTTCGGCGCGGCGGGGCCTCCCATACCGCTGAGTTCGGTGGATCGATTGATCGTGATCGGGTCAGACGGGATGATGCGGGCCGTGCAGCAGGCGCGCCATACAGTGCTGCGGCCCTATCTCAATCCGGACCATCAGGCGATCGGCAGTATCAACTCGCCTATGCAGTGCATGATGAAGGAAATCTGCGCCCAGTGCCTGCAGGCGCATAAGAACCCTGAGACCGGTGAAGAGACGGTGGTGTTCTCGTGCTTCAACCAGGATCAGCCGCTCGATCACGTGGATTTCGGAAGTCTGCGAACACGTCTGTCTCAGAACGGGGCGCAGGAAAAACTCACGAAGCTCTGGATTGACCACTGCCTGCGCGAGATGGGTGTGCGGTCCCGGGTCTAGCGGATAACAGCAGACCCAGCCAGCAGCTTACAGGCCAACTGAACAGCCAGGAAAGCCAATACCAATGAGGCCAGTCCTTGCTCCAGTTGGGAATCGTGGCGGCAATCCCCATAACTTCGCCGATGACGAAGAACCAGAACACGTGCCTCCCGGCGCGATTCGGAGCCAGGCGAGCGCAGATCCAGGCGCAGAGGATTGAGATGACGATGAAAAGCGCCGTACTCGTCATGAGGGCGGTATCGGACGGGACGTGTCCTCTCTCGAAGTCGCCCGGAAACAAGCGGGAAAGCAGCAGATCTGTCGCCAGAACCAGAATGATCGAAAGCGCATAGGCACCGATCACAGAAGCGATGGATTTCATCATTAGTCACGCCTCAACGCAAGGTAAGCTTCGTATCCCCGGACCTTAGCCCAGACATAATAACCGATTTTGGGTGGCTTCTTTATCGGCTATTCCCTCGGTGCGATTCCGAGAGAGCGCATTTTGCGGTAGAGGTTGGAGCGCTCCAGTCCGAGCATTTCGGCTGTGCGGCTGACGTTCCCGTTCGTTTCTTCGAGCTTCTTCTGGATGTAGTCGCGTTCAGCGGCCTCGCGGACATCCTGCAGACTTCCATAGCGATCGTTGACGCGGTCCGCACCGACCTTGCGGTTGGTTTGCAGCGGGATATTGCGGGCGTCGATCCGGCTTTGCGGGTTTAGGATGACGATGCGCTCGATCAAATTCCGTAACTCGCGCACGTTACCCGGCCAGTGATATTCGCGTAGCACCTGGAGAGCCTGTGGGGTCAGGTCCTTCGGACGGCGTCCGTAACTTCGCGCGAATTCGGCCAGGAAGTAGGCGGCGAGAGCGGCTATATCTTCCTTGCGGTCGCGTAGCGGAGGAACCTGAAACGGAATGACATTGAGGCGGTAAAAGAGGTCCTCGCGGAAATTGCCCTTCTCGATCTCGCTCTCGAGATTCTTGTTAGTCGCAGCGATGACGCGAACGTCGACCTGAATCGATTCGTGGGCTCCGACAGGCTCGAAACGCTGCTCTTCGAGAGCGCGCAAAACCTTTGCCTGGGTCTTCAGGCTCATGTCGCCCACTTCGTCGAGGAAAAGCGTGCCTCCGTCGGCCTTCTGAAATTTACCGACTTTGCGGTCGTGGGCGTTCGTAAAGCTGCCCTTCATGTGGCCGAAGAGCTCGCTTTCGATCATGTCTTCCGGAATAGCAGCGCAGTTCACCTCGACGAAGGGCATGGAACCGCGCGGGCTCATCTCATGCAAGGCGTGGGCGATCAGTTCCTTGCCGGTGCCGCTTTCACCGTAGATAAGGACGCGCCCATTAGTTTCAGCCATCAACGCCAACTGTTGGCGCAGCGCCTTCATGGGCACGCTTTCGCCCACGATATTCGCTCCGCTCGCGACGGAGTCGCGCAGGTTTTCGTTCTCGATGCGGAGGCGCCGATGGTCTAGAGCGTGCTTCACAACCAGTAGAACGCGGTCGATGGAAAGCGGCTTTTCAAGGAAGTCGTAAGCGCCGAGCTTGGTGGCTTTCACGGCGGTCTCGATAGTGCCATGCCCCGAAATCATGACGACGAGAGGTCTGTCCGCAGCGGGAATGTTCTGGATCCGGCTCAGCGTTTCGAGGCCATCTACGCCCGGAAGCCAAATGTCGAGCAGAACGACTTCGTAGATCGACGCCGCAAGAGCATCGAGGCACTCCTCGCCGCTGGTGACCGCGGCGGAATCGTACCCTTCGTCGGAGAGGACGCCGCAAAGGGATTGCCGGATGCCGGGTTCATCGTCCACAACCAGAATTCTCGGCGGCTTCATGCGCTGAGGGAAATAGGATTGGGGAATGTCCTCTGGTCTTCGGTCGTCACTGCCGGAACCTCAACGGTGAATCTCGCGCCACAAGGTTTATTGTCCTCGACGCGCACGCTCGCGCTGTGCTCGGCGAGGATGTGGCTCACGATCGCAAGGCCGAGGCCGGTACCGCGATTCTTCGTTGAGAAGTATGGAAGGAACAGTTTTTCTTTCTCGTCCGGGGTGATGCCGCAGCCGGAATCAGCGAACTCGATTTCCACCGTCTCAGCGATGCCGGCGCGAGTGGTGACGGTAAGGACCTTAAGAGGCGAATCCTGCATAGCCTCCGCGGCGTTGTCGACCAGATTGACGACGACGCGCTTAAGCTGCTCGGGATCGACGATAACAGGCGGCAGACCCTGCGCAGGGTCGAAGCGCAAGTCGATGCCCTCGAGACGGCCTTCAAAGACGCTCAGCGCGGTCGAAATGACATCGTTGATGTCGCAGATGACCGGCTGGGCTGCGGGAAGGCGCGAGAACTGAGAGAACTCATCAACGAGTCTCTTTACGGAGGCAGTCTCTTCGAGGATCGTGCCGGCGCACTCGACCAGGAGCAGCCGAACGTGGTCCGGCAGCGCGGCGCGGTTAGCCTGGCGCAGAATCCTTTCAGCGGATAGAGAAATGGGAGTCAGAGGATTTTTGATCTCGTGCGCGACGCGGCGGGCAACTTCGCTCCACGCGGCAGTGCGCTGGGCGCGCATCAGATCGCTTGTGTCTTCTATAACCACGACGAAGCCCGAATTGCGGCCCCTGCCGACAGCCGCCACAGTGATTGAGAGATGGAGCATTCGGCCAGCGGCTTTGACGTCCAGTTGCTGAGAAGCCACGCCAGTCCGGCGGGCGCGGTTCATCAGATAGCGGATTTCGCCAGCGTCCTCCCGAGAAAAAAGATCTTCGAGCCGCAGTGCCGCCCGGGCATCGGTGTCCGGAAGCATCTCGTCTAGCGCCGTATTCACTCGTTGCACGGCGCCGGAGGCATTGATGGAGATGATGCCTGTGGGGATGCTCTCCAGGATGGCTTCCGTAAAACGGCGTCGGGACTCGAGTTCGGCGCGGTTGGCCTCCAGATCGGCGGTCATACGGTTGAATCCGACAACCAAGCGCGCCAATTCGTCCATCGCTCGGGTTTCGACTCGGTACGAGAGATTGCCTTTGCTGACTTCTTCGGCAGCGCGCAGGAGAGCGGAGATCGGGACACTGATCCGCAGCGCCATGAACTGGGCAAGCCAGCCGGCGACGAACAGTACGAAAAGGGCAATCAGGATGAGGACGAGCGTCAGGTCAGTGCGGACTTCGCGGTGCTGAGCATACGTGAGCCGGACTGCGCGCACGTCGTTCTGAATCTTGGTGACCTGATCGGCGAAATTGACCGGGACGTCTTCGTCAACAAACACCGCGCCGATTTCCACGCCGTCGCGGAAGATAGGGGCGACGGCTGTGGCAGGTTGCACAGGTCGTTTGGCGGGAAAATCGCCGAAACGCGCGACCGGCGCCATCGAGCCGTTCGGCAGGACGGTCGCGCCGAAGATGCCGTGCCGGCGGCAGAAGAGTGTGAGCCAGGCGGAATCGGAGGCCGGTTCCTCGATTTGCGCAGCAGCCTCTGGCATTGCAGCGATGAGTTGAGCCTCCGCTAGAGCCTTTCCCCGTATCTGATCGTTCAGGGCAGAGAGGATGCCTGTGAAATCGTCCATCACATGCTCGGTGGGAGTGTAAAACCATCGCGCAAGCGCCCGGTTCATGACTTCCACGTTAAAGAGCACCATGAACACCACGGGAAGAAGGCTCAGCGCCAAGGCCCCGACGACGAGCTTGGTGCGAATTCTGGAACCGTATCGATCCCGGCGGCCGTCGACCCAAGCCTTAATTAGAATCTTGGCCAGCATGAAGGCCAAAGTGACCATCAGCAGGAAGATCAGCAGTGAGATGGCGAAAAAAAAGTAGGTCTGGGAGGGATTTCCCGGTCCGAGCGAGAAATTAAACTGGCCCTGCCAGAGGACAAGGGTCGCGGAGGCGAGGAGGAGGATCGCCAAAAAGACGTTCCGCAGAGCCTTGAACATGCTTTGAGCTTAGTATAGAGTTGGCTGACAAGAGTCCTTGCAAGAGGCCCGCTGCCGGGAGGAGGGGCGTGGCGAACGGTACTTTTAACCCCCTTTTCCGGTTTGACTGAAAGCGAGGCGAAAAGAAAGGACCTCGGAATTTAAAGCAAGTCCGTTATACTCAGGAGGATTGGCGTGACGTTATGCAGGCTATGATTCGATGGTCGCTTTACCTCGCCGCTGCGGCGCTCTGTGGGGGAACGGCCTATGCGGGCAATGCGGCGACTCTGGGCGCGCCGTGCGTGCCCGGAAGCCTGCAGAGTTATATCGATCTGAATCCCGCCGGTGGATGCTCGATCGGGATCGAAGAATTCTCCGCCTTCAATTTCAACTCGTCGGCAAATGCGCCGTTCACAACGAACGACATTTTTCTGACGCCAACAACCGGCGGATTCACGTTCACGCAGGTTTCCGGAGCGCCGTGCGCGGGTTCGAACGCGCCGTGTTTTGAAGAGCTGGCGGCCCAAATCGATATCTACGACATCTTTTATAAGTTCGCAATCGACCCCGGCCCGCAATCGAGTTCGGCGGATCTCGGAATGGACCCGCCGTTCGGCAACGTTACGATCAATCAGTTTTACTGCGCCGGAAGAGGTCTGGTGTTAGGCACGCTGGCCGGCATTCCAACCTGCGTCACTCCGGGACAGCACGGAGCGCAGGAACTGACCGTAAATGACACGAACCCGCCGTTCAGCTGGAATACAGGCTCAGTGCCTCTCAATCCCCGGATCGACAATTTCGCGGACGTGCTGACACAGATTATTCTCAACGGCACGAACGGTCCGGCGGGATTCGACAGCGTGACCGGGGACACCAACCTCACTCCCGAACCTTCGACGTTTCTGATCGGGGCGACGCTCCTGGCAGCAGGGATCTTAATCCGACGACGTTTCGCCTAGGCCTCGGGGGGCCTGCCGTATCTACCCATTCAAGCCGACCGCATCATTCGTTCTGGCATGGTGTTGCTTAACATGCGCTGGAGCGGCGGTCCTGCGAGCGGGTTACGGCGGGGAGACCGGCGCCTTCGTCCTACGCAATTATTCCAGCAAGGAATATCACGCCCGGCCCGATAACTGGGAGATCGCCGAAGACTCTCGCGGTATCGTCTACGTCGCCAATGGTAGCGGACTGCTCGAGTTTGATGGCGTCACGTGGCGGAGGACACGCCTGCCGGGTGACGCGGTTGCGCGATCAGTGGCGCTGGATTCGAAGGGAACGCTCTACTTCGGCGGAACCGGCGTATTCGGCTATCTGAAGCCGGATGCTTCCGGAACAGAGCGCATTGTTTCGCTGATACCGAGCGTGCCGCCGGAAGACCGGAACTTCGGGGAAATATGGCGCGTGCTGCCGGTGCGGGAGGGGGTATACTTCTGCTCCTATCGGCGGATCTTCCGGCTCGGTGCGAACCGGTCGATCCGGGTTTGGCGAACCACGAAGAGCTTCGGGAGGCCGGTTTCGATTAACGGCGCGGTCTATGTGAAGACGTCCGACCGAGGACTAATGAAGATGGACGGCGATAACCTCACCCCGGTACCCGGCGGAGAGTCGTTGGCGCCCCTCGCCATGGAAGGCGCCGTTTCTTTCGAGGGCGGCGGGCTGATTGCCATGGCAGACCGCTTGTACCGGCTCACGCGTTCGGGCATCGAGCCCTTTCGAACCGAAGCCGACTCTTATTTCGCTGTCGCCACCATCTACTCGATCGGGCTTCTGCGAGGCGGAGAAATAGCCCTTGGCACGCAGAGGGGGGGGCTTGTGCTCCTCAACGAGCAAGGCCGGTTGGATCGGATCATCACCGCCCGGGACCATGAGATTCCGGACGACTACGTTTCAGCCATTCACATGGACCGCTGGGGCGGCGTGTGGCTGGCGCATTACACAGGCGGCATCTCCCGATTCAATCCCGGCCTCAGCCGATTCGACGAAAGGCTGGGGCTGCAGAACGCATGGTGCTCCTTGCGACAGACGGGCACCCTTTTCGTTGGGACAACTTCGGGACTGTTCCGACTGCAGACGGACTCGCAGAGGCAGGGGGGTGGCGCACCTCGGTTTGATCGCATTGAGGGCATCGATAGCATCGTCTGGTCGCTGCGCGCTTACGGAAACGACGTCCTGGCCGCGACGAACAGCGGGGTGTACCTGGTATCGGGCGGACGTGCCATGCCCGTTTTGCAAAGCAAGCGGGCAGTTTTCGATATAGCCGTGGCCGCCCGCGACCACGATACGGTGTACGTCGCGGGCTGGGACGCGGTGCTGATGCTGCGGAAGCAAGCCGGCAACTGGGTAAAAATACAGGAGTTCAGCGCACCGGGACAAGAGATCCGGACTGTGGTCGAAGACAACGACGGAACCGTCTGGGCCGCGGCAAAGACAGGACCAGTGTGGAAGATTGATTTTCGGCTGACGTCCGTTGAAACGCGGAAGTTGGATTCCGCACAAGGAGTTCCGGACGGCCTGATCAACGCGCAGCGATACGGCGATCACGTGGTATTCGCGACTGCTGCGGGTCTTAGGCGCTACTCCGACCAGGTTAAGCGGCTCGCGCCGGATCTGAGCCTGGGAACGGAGTTCGCTAAGCGAGACGTGCTAAACGTATTCGAGGATAAACGGCGGAACGGCGCGTGGATTACCGGGAGCGGCTATCACGGTATTCTTTCGAAACAGCCCGGCGGCGACGACCGATGGCTCCCGATGCCGCTGCTTCAGACGGGAATCGACGGCATTTACTGGATGTCGCTGGATGACGATGGAGTGGCTTGGGCGATGGGAGCGGATGGGGTTCTCTTTCGATGGGATCAGACGCTTGCGGGGGACCCCGACCGCGACTTCCGGGTACTAACCCGAAGCGTTCAGACCAGCGACGAAAGGCAGATTCTGTACGGCGGTCGGGGAATTCCAGCGGTTCTAAGGATGCCTTATGGGTCGAATTCCCTGCGGTTCGACTTCGCGGCTCCGTTCTATGAAGACGCCGGATCCGTGGAGTATCGAATCAAGCTGGAAGGAAGCGATCGCGACTGGTTGCCGTGGAGCCGCGACACGAAGGCGGTGTATGCGAACCTGACCGAGCGCCTGTACACCTTCCACGTAGAGGCGAGAAGTCCGCACGGCGCGACGGCGAGAGACGCGTCTTTTCGGGTGCGAATTCTGGCCCCGTGGTATCGAACATGGTTTGCATACACCCTGTACGCGGTTTTCGCTGCATTGGGCATATGGGGGATCGTGCGCTGGCGCGTGCGGCAACTCGAGCAGGACAAGCGGCGACTGGAGCAAACAGTTGCGGAACGGACCGTGGAGATCCGCCAGCAGCGGGATGAAATTCAGGCGCAGGAGCGAAAGAGTCATGCGCTGTTGCTGAACATCCTTCCTTCGAAGGTGGCGGATGAACTGAAGGCGACCGGCGCTGTGAAGCCAGTCGGATTCGATGAAGTGACCGTCTGCTTCACAGACTTCGTGGGATTCACGCTTTCGAGCGAGAGACTCCCTCCTGATCATCTGGTGGACGCCTTGAACGAGTACTTCACCGCGTTCGACGAGATCGTCGCGCGATACGGACTGGAGAAGTTGAAGACCATCGGTGATTCGTATATGTTCGCGAGCGGACTGCCGGCGCGACGCGCTTCTCACGCGGTGGATGCGGTTCTTGCGGCGATGGAGATGGCCGAAACCGTGAAGGGGCTGGCGACCAAGCCCGGAGGGACCGGATGGAATATCCGTATCGGCCTGCACAGCGGGCCGGTAATTGCTGGCGTCGTCGGAATCCGGAAGTTCGCGTTCGATATCTGGGGTAACACTGTGAATTTCGCGGCGCGAATGGAATCGAGCGGGGTGCCGGGCCGGGTCAATCTCTCGGAACGTACCTGGAAGCTGACACGTAGTCTTATCGATTGCGAGGCGCGGGGCCAGGTGAAGATCAAGGAAGGCCGCGAACTGCCTATGTATCTGGCGCGGGGTATGGCAGCGGACTTCACCGCGCGTTATCGGACCGAATTCGGCGAAGATCCGCGAGCGGAGGCGGGTATGCAAGGCAGCCAGGAACGCGGACGGAGTATCGACGCACTCGTTCGATAGGTTCCTTCGTGCGGTCCCTGATCATCCTGGTGGCTGGCTGCGGATTGATCGCCCAGGTGCATCTTCCGGGAACTTCGGGGAATAAGAGCAGTGGCGGCGGCTCGAAGAGCCAAGCTTCGGATACGAATCAGGCGCACGAGACTACAGGGGAGTCCGGGACGAACAAGGTTCCGGGACAGCCAACGAGCGACGTGAGCAGCGCCCGAGAGCCCGACGGCTACGTTCTGGAACTTGCGTGGGCGCCGACAAGCCGAACACGGTTCGTCGTCAGTGGGTTCGGGCCGCAGTTGCAGGACGGTTCCATTCCCGAATCGTGCGCGAAGCCAAAGAAGCTTCCAGGTAGCGTCACGAAACTCGCGACTCTTTATATGCGGACTGCGGCCGATGCGCAACGCGAGTGGAACGTACACGGCTCGTGTTCCGGGCTGGACCCGGGCGACTACTTCACCCGGATGATACAGGCGCGTGTTGCTGTACAGTTGCCCGTGCAGCTCACGTCGCTCGAAGGAGAAGCGACCGCAAGCGGAGAAGAGATCGAATCGTATTTCGCGGGAGCGAACACAACGCTCCCACCAAAGGCATTCCAGGCGCGATGCGTGAACGGCATTTTTGCGGGTGTCCGCGTCAGTTTCGATCGCTCGCTAAATCCCCGCGAGCGTCGCGGCGCAGTGAGCGGCTGCGGAACGAATGCGAGGATTACATTGCAATCAGCGCAGCCATAAGTTCCACATCGCGAATATCGATGCGCTTAAGCTCGATATCCAGGGGGCGAAATTGGCCGAGCTGAGGGGAGCCAAGGGGCTGCTGTGCTTTCGCAGACGGTGGGGTATTATCTTTCGGGGTTCAATGACTTCATGAGCAGGGACGAGGGGCGGCTACTTTAGATGGATGCGATATTCGTTCAATTGAACCGATGAAGCTTCTGATCTTTTCGGATGTTCACGGAGACGCGAGAGCGCTCGAGAAGTTAATGGCGGTGGAGGCGGATCTCTATCTGTCCGCCGGCGATCTGGCGAACTGGGGCCGCGGACTCGACCCGATGGGAGAGATCCTGAAATCACGCGCGGGACGGGTCTACGCGATCCCGGGGAACCATGAGACCGAGGGTCAGATCGGAGCAATGTGCGAGAAATTCGGGCTGGCGAATCTGCACGGCCGGCACATCGAAGCTGACGGCTTTCATATCGCGGGACTGGGCTATTCCAATCCGACGCCGTTCGACACGCCCGGCGAGTATTCGGAGGAAGAACTCGCGGAGAAACTCCATGTCTTCGATGGCCTGAAGCCGATGATCGCGATCTGTCACGCGCCGCCACATGGAACGAGACTCGACCGTATCACCAACCTTCGGCACGCAGGCAGCAGGTCAGTACGCGAGTTTCTGTTGAGAGAAGAGCCGCGGTATTTCTTCTGCGGGCATATTCACGAGGCGGCGGGCGTGGCGGAAAAACTGGGAAACACATCTGCTATGAACGTGGGCAAGAAAGGATACCTGCTCGACCTCGATGAGCAGTCCGAACTGGGATTTATCTGAAATATGGCGACTTTGGGGTTGGTGGAATATAAGGACGCAACCGACGAAGTGCGTGCGGTCTACGACGACATCATGGCAACCCGGCAGACCGACTGGATCAATAACTTCTGGAAGGCGCTGGCGCGCGATCCTGCCACGCTTAAGCGGACGTGGGAGAGCATCAAACAGATCATGGCGCCAGGCACGCTGGATGCGCTTACGAAGGAACTCGTCTATCTCGCTGTCAGCGCCTCGAATCAATGCGGATACTGCATTGCATCGCATACCGCGGGCGCGCGCAAAGCTGGAATGAGTGACGCCATGTTCGCGGAGCTGATGGCAGTCGTCGGGATGGCGAACGAAACGAACCGATTGACGAGCGGGTATCAGGTGGAGATCGACGAACGGTTCCGAACCCCCTAAGCGTCAGGCGACTTTGGCTACGAGGTCGGCGAGTTCGATCGGGGTATCCAAACGAATGCCGCGTGCCAGAGCGGGAGAGATTGCAATGGCGTCGGAATGGTCCTCGAACCAGACGAGAAAAGCGGATTTGTCGTCACCGGATAGACGCTGTTGATTGAGCCATGTGTAATAGGCGCCCATATCCGCGTCGATGAGCGAACCGGCCGGATCGAGTTCGGGTTTTCGCTGGCGCTCGGCCAGGAGCTCGTTCATCTGCTTCTCGCGCTGTCGCGGAGTAAAACGCGCGACAAGCGTAATGGGCTGAGCGCGGCGAAGAGTCTCACGCGCTGCCCACTGAACAAACGTCGTGGCAAAGACTTGGGTGCCGGAGCCTTCGGTCAGAAGGCTGAGCTTGAAGCGATCGAGCACGGCATCAGAAGACATACCGAGACCAACTTCTTCGGGCCTGAGCTGCGCGAGCATCGTCCGAAACGCCTCCGGGTCGAAAACGCTGGCTTCATAGGTTTTCTGCATTCGGGCCTGGAGCGTAGCGCGCGACGCGGCAAGGGCGGCGTAAGAGACTGCCGTAAGAGACGGCGGCGTTGAAGACGTGGATGCGCCATCGATGTACCAATGCGCATAGGGAGCCGGGTGTTCTTTGGCTCGGGCTGCGGCGGCATCAAGAATCGTCTGAACACCGTTCTGGTGTTTTACCTGCGAGTAATACACGCCGTTAGGACGCAGCTTGCGAAAAAGGCGGTATTCGTTCCGCTCGACGCCTTGCCCGATAATGGCGACGCCGAGGCGATGGGCCGGCAAGGCAGCATCCGGGGCGGAAGCCGTGGCCCGTCGGATGTAATCGGTGGCTGCGGCGCGAAAGGCATCGATCTGACGCGTCGCCCACAGATGCGCCGAAAGTTGTTCGGAGAATACGGCGGGCGAGTTTACCCAATCATCCTGTTCCAGTTCCCGAGACAGTTTTAGCTGAGAGAAGCCGGGCAGCCCGGGGTTGCTGGAGAGATATCGGAACTGGCGATCGAGTTCGGCGCGCTCGGCGGGGAATTTCCAGTCGTAGACGATGAGTTCGCGCAGGAGCAGAGGGAGGAAAGCAAGCGGCAACCTGCGGAGCAACTCGAGTTGCGACTCGGCGAGCGCCTTCGCCTCGGGCGGATAAGCGGAGAAGCTGGCGGGGGTGAGTTGGCTCGGCAGCATGGGTCAGGCGATCTCCGCAATGGGCTTCCCGCCCGAATAGCGGGCCTCGAAACCGAAATACCTGCCGAGAGTGGGTACAAGATCGATGGATTCTATGGGGCGGTCAACCACGACGTTCTGCTTCACGTCGGGCCCAAGGACCATCATCCACGTCGTGCGCGAAAGAGTGTCACCGGTACGATGATGCTGGAAACCGTTGCCGCCGGAATCGATGTCGGAGTCGCGTCCGAAATCCGGCAGGATAAACATCGTGGTCTTATTGGCGTATTCCGGATTCTGCTGAATGGCAGTCCAAAGCTCGGCGCAGAGGCGGTCCGATCGCTTGATTCCATCTATGTAGAGCGAGAAAGCTCCGGAGTGGGCGATATCGATGTCGTGAAGCGTGACCCAGAGCAGGCTGGGCGCGAGCTGACGCATCAACTGTTTCGCGATGTAAACGGAGAGTTCGTCCGGGCTGGCTAAGCTCCGGGCGTGCGCGGCAAAGTCGTCCACCGACAGCTTGAGGACCTCAGCCATCTGACCAAGTTCGATCTGATTTCCGGCGAGCGTCGGGGCATACAGAGGAGTTTCGTAGTTGTCCCGAAGCAGATGTTGATAGCGCGCGTCGTCCGCTTGGGATGAAAGGGCTGCCGATAGTAATCGTTTCGGGAGGATGACGCCCGCGCCGACGCCGGGTCCATAAGCTTTGTGACCGCTTTCGCCAATGCGGGCGAATCCATTACTGGGGGCAACAACCCATGCATCCGTCGCTGGGCGCTTGAGATCTTTGCGAAAGTACTCGAAGACCGTGGGGTTGTTGGGAGAAACGGCCGCGAAGTTGTTGAAGGTTTCATAGACGCCGGTCACGATGCTGGCCGTCGCCACGTAGTGCCCCAGGATGCCTTTGTTGACGACGTTCGTGTAAAAAGTCGCATGCGGAATGAGCTCGTTCAGGAGGTGCGGGATATTCTCCTGGCCATCCGGCATGAAGGTCTCATCATCGCGGGCTCCGCCGCCGAACGTGACCACTACCGCCTTACGGTTTCGCGGGGCGACAAACCCGCTGAGCATGGAGGGGCCGAACAGGGTGGCGGCAGCCCCGGCCCCCGTGACCGAGCGAAGGAAGTTACGGCGGCTTTGAGAGATGGACCTTGAAATCTCGGCTGGGCTGAAACCGCGCATGAATTCGGGCTGAATCTTCCATTTTACTGCCTGTTGGAGCGGCGGGTGACGCCTTCGGTTGAACACTGACGAACAGCCGCTTGCGTCTACGATAAAAATATGGACAAAAGGCTTCTTTTCCCGGCTGTTGCCCTGACCGCCTGGGCTCAGGCTTCTCCGGAGGCCGCGGACGCCGAGAAGGCTTTGCGCGAACGCGCGCAACAGTTCTATCAACTGCAACTCGAAAAGAAATACCGGCAGGCTGAGGCGATGGTTGCCGACGATACGAAGGACGATTACTATGCCTCCAAGAAGCCCGATATCAAGGGTTTCACGGTTGACAAGGTCGAGTTGGCGCCGGATCTCAAGACGGCAAAAGTCATTATAAAGGCAAAAGTTACCGTCATGATGCCGGGCGCCGGCGCCATGAACTTCGATCTGCCGACGCCGACGGAATGGAAGCTGGAAAACGGGGAGTGGCGCTGGTATATCTCTCACGAAACGCGGGTCGCAACGCCTTTCGGCGATCTCCATTCGTCCGGATCAGGGGGATCATCGCCGGACACCAAAGGCGCGGCGCCGGGAGGGATCGATAATCCCAATGTTCAGGCGATTCAAGACCAGATATCCATCAGCAAAACATCGGTGAGATTAAGCCGGAATAACAGGCAGGACTCCGTGTCGATTACCAATGGCCTTCCAGGGCCGATCGACCTGCGGTTGGACTCGCACGTGGAGAAGATTAAGGGCCTGTCGGTAGAGCCCGACAAGACGCATCTGACTTCGGGTGAGACAGCGGTTGTTCTGTTACGTATGACCGGCGACAACAAGTTCGCGGACCATGTGGATATCGTTGCGCAGCCGCTGAACCGGCTGTTGAGGATCGAGGTCACGGCGCAGTAAGTCCACCGTGTCCCGCAAAAAAAAAGAGGGGAGCCGAAGCTCCCCTCTTTTTCTGCTTGCTTGTTGACTAGTTGCCCAGAGACTCGGCACCCACGGTACCGCGAGTCGAGCCCGACGGGATGACATTGGCCAGATAGCCCTGCGACAGGCCACCGTTGGCTCCAATGCCGTTCGTGATGAACGCGAATCCATGACCGTACTGGAAGTTGCACTGGGCGATCATGTATCCCTGGAAGCCCGGCGCGAAGCTCGACAACACCTGCGCGAGGACCTGACCGCCGTTGATCATCGGCGTCACAACTGCGGCAGACGGAGCACCGACGCCATAGAAGTTCAGCGTGCAGTTTCCATTCTGAGAGGCGGCCCCGCCTTTACCAAACGGATCGGTCGAGGTGTTCGCGATGGCGAGACCCGTATCGTAGCCAGCCATGTTCGTGACGTACGAGAACAGGAGGTTCGTCTGGCAAATGGTGAAGGTGTTCGCCGTAAGAACCGTGGTGCTGGAGCCGACGACGAAGTTCGGGATGTTAGTGGAACCGATCGGCGCAAAGCTCACGGCTACCGTCATCGCCGTCGAGGAGGCGGTGATGCTGTTCGCCGAACCCGTGACGAAGACCGGAATCGCGTACGTGTCGATCGCTGCAGTTGCGGCGGTGGTCGTGAGTTCATAGACCGCCTGACCGCCGCCATTGGCAATCGTAACGAGGCCACTGTTGGCCGGAACACCGCTACCGGTGGCAGCCGAAACAGGCGATAGCGCACCCGTTTCCGAAGCTGTCAAGGTGAGAGTGTCGCCGTTGGCGGCCACCACGCTGGTCGGAACATAGAGACTGGCCCCTGCTGGCACATTAGCAAACACAAGCTTGACGCGAGTACCTGAGTTTGCAGCGTTCGATGCCGGTGAACCAAGCTGGACGGCGGAATTCTCTTGGGCCATGGTTTTAAAGGCCCCCGCAAAACCCTCAGTGAGCGATACGCTAAACGCAGCGGTCGAAGCTGACCCACCCACGCAAACCGGGATCGGATTCACGCCACTGATCTTCTGGGTTCCAAGGCCATTAACAACGTAGGCTACCGGCGCCGCTGTGGTCGTGGCGACCACCGCAGTCCCGCTGGTGATGAAAACCGACACGCTAACGGCGTTCGGTATGCCGGTGGCCACGGGAATCTTGGTAGCATCGATGCGAATATTGCTAATCGTAATCATGCCAGTCCCGCTGACGTTTGAGAACGTCAGCTGATTCCCGCTCACTACGCCTTGAACCCCGGCACCACCGCCGATCGAAGCAACCGCTTCGGTTGTGTTCGTTGACGCGGTAAGCACCTTGCTCGTGATATTCGTGACGGGCGTGACGAACACCTGAATCGTGAGAGGGCCAGCAGGCACCGCGCAAGGCGTGCCAGGTGCGGTGCCGACGACGTCGAGGGTGGGAAGCTGCTCGGTCGTTCCCTCAGCCCGTATGTACGGCGCGCCAGTTGCACTGACGGTGCACGCTATCGGCGTTTGGGCGAACGCCATACCAGCAAAAACGAGCGCCGGGGCGGCCAACCCTAATACTTTCTTAAAATTAACCATTTCTTCTCCTTGAGATCTCCTTCTGTGAATCGGTCGAAGTTCACAACAACCTGAGCCTCAACTACAACAAAATACCTGCGTACTACCTTTAGGGAACTTCTCCGTGTCGGGCGGAGCGTAAAGAATGCCTGCTTCCCTCAAGCGGTCAGCTAAGGCGGTACAACCTGAAGGGTGTGAGCCGTTATTTTGATTGTCCAATTCGCCCACTACCCGAAAGTAAAAATCGCGAGAATTGCCTAGTAAGAACTTTGATACCCCAATAAAAACGACTCTGTCAAGCTGTCAAAGGCCGCCATTTTGAGCGATCTAAGTCCTACAAGTATCTGAATATATTCGATCCGGGTCCGTTCCGCAAGCAATTTCGCCCGGAGATGAGCGAAATTTCATAATCCCTAGCGCGGCTTTCCTGCCGGTGCGGACTTTCGGATCTGTTCGAAGTACTGCTGAATGTAGGGTTGGAGCGTTACCGGGATCTCGTCGCGGCTGAGATCGCTGTCCGTCTCGCCATGGTTGGCAGCAGTTTTCGAATAGGCTGTCCGCAGCTGCTGATTGCCGGATTGAACTTCAATTGTAGTCTCTCCGGTCACCGTAGATGCTCGTTTGCCAATGATCTCGCTGATTTTGCCCATAGCCTTCAACTGTTCGGCCGCCTTCAGATCCTTGGCGCCGTCCTGGCTTCCGACTCCGCTCCCGGCTTGCGCGGATTGTTGAGAACTCTTCGATCCTGCCTTGCCTTGGGCCTGCTGACCGTCCTGCGCATCGTTACTTGGCTCGCCGTCTTGGGCATCCGCCTGGCTTTCGCCCTGCTCCTTGCCTTTGCCTGAGGCGTTTTTATCGCTATTGCCCTTCTCCGACTTCGCCATTTGACCCTGCTGCTGGCCCTTTTCACTGCCGCTGGCCGGCTTCGACTTCGAAAACATGTTCGAAACCGCATCCTTCAGTTTTGAGAGAATGCTGGCATTATCACCGGAAGCGCTTTTCGAGTTGCCCTTGTCACCCGAAGGATTCTGCTGATTGCTCGGGTTCGCATTGTCCGCGCTCTCTCCGCCATTTTCGGAGGGCTTTCCGTCAAGCGGATCGCCGTCCGGCTGCTTTTCAACGCCAGAGCCCGCCTTGCCGTCCTGCGACTTTGCCTGCCCCTGGCTCTTTTCGCCTTTTTCGTTCCCTGCCGGAACGCCGTCGAGAGCCTGATCGATGGCTTTGTCGAGCGATTCCGCGTCGTTTTTCGGATCGTCTGCATTTACGCGCATGCCCAGTTTGGCAAGGAGAGATTCGGCAGTGTCCAGTCGCTTGCGGTCGGAATGATCGCTCCGTACCTGTTTTTTCGCCTGCGGGGCCGCCAGATCCTCAAACAGGATTTCGGTAAGCGGGGGCCGAAGATCAAGTCGGCCCCCGGAGCGAAAGCGCACGCCGACGATAACGGAGGCAAGCAGCGCCAACGCCGCAAAGAGGTACAAAGCGCGCGGGAACGTGAACGGAACGGCCGTTTCCAGGTCAATCGCACGGGCGGCTTGCTCGGCGAGTTCGCGCTGCATGCGGCGCACTTCGGAGCATTCAGTCGCGTGTGCGCCGAAATACCAAGCCGTTGAAAGAGCGTCGCTCAAACCTGCGTCGTGATCCAGTTGGACTGCGGTTGAATATGGGTCCGGCGCTGACCGCCAAGCCCTCGCCCCCCCAATCACGATGCCGAGAACCGTGAACGCTGCCAAAGGCCAGAAGTTGAGGTAGCGAGTACCAAACAGGAGAACCAGCGCGAGTCCGGAGAGCGCAAAAACGCCCGCGAACGCCACCTGACCCAGCGCACCATTCAAAACGATGCGGCGTCTGGCGCGACGGATCAGGTCTTCGATCATTCGAGTTAACCCGATTATCCAACATCGTCCGCTGTTCTGCCGTCTCCGACCGCCGCCATCGCGCGACAGGCCGCGACGTGAAACGCAATACGGTTCAGCAGCCTCCTTCCCGGCCGCAAACCGTAAAATCGGATTTGGACCTATGAATGTTTTGATTGTGGACGACGAGAGCAGTCAGCGGACCGGCCTCGCGGGCATGGTGAAAGCGTGGGGCATGCTGGCTGAGACGGCCTCGGACGGCTACTCGGCGCTTGAGAAGCTCGAGACATTCCGGGCGGACGCGATTATCACGGACATGAATATGCCCGGGCTCGACGGCTTCGGGCTTTTGAAGGCGCTTCGCGAGTCGGGTGACATGCCGCCGGTCATCGTGCTCACGGCGTTTGGCAATGTAGAGACTGCAGTTCGGACGGTTCATGAACTCGGGGCGTTCTGGTATGTCGAGAAGCCGATTCAGCCGAACGTCCTGCAGGTCCTGCTTCGACGGGCTGTCGCGCAGAGCGGCCTTCGGAACGAGAAGAAGGCGCTCGAGAGAAGCCTTCAGTACAAAGGTCTGGTGGGAGAGATGGTGGGCACTTCGGCCAGGATGCAGGAGATATTTGCTTTGCTGCAGCAGGCTGCGCCAAGCCGCGCGCCCGTGCTCGTTTCAGGAGAAAGCGGCACAGGAAAGGAACTGGTAGCCCGAACCATCCACATGCTGAGCCCACGGCGCGCGGGCCCTTTCGTCGCCATCAACTGCGCGGCTCTTCCGGAGACGCTGATCGAAAGCGAACTGTTCGGTCATGAAAAGGGGGCGTTCACCGGCGCCACGGAGCGGCGCGCCGGCTGTTTCGAACTCGCGCAGAATGGCACTCTTCTGCTCGACGAAATCGGCGAGATGCCGATGCCGACGCAGGCGAAACTGCTGCGCATTCTGGAGGATTCGAAGGTGCGGCGGCTCGGAGGCAAGACTGAGTTTGAAGTAGACGTGAGAATCGTGGCGGCGACCAATAAGATCCCGGAGGAAGCTGTGCGTGGCGGGCACCTCAGAGAAGACCTTTTCTACCGTCTTAACGTCTTTCACGTTCATCTGCCCCCTTTGCGCGAGCGGCGCGAAGACATCCGCCCGATCGCGGAGGCTCTGATCGCCGACCTGAACCGAAAGCACGACAAGCGCGTCGCAGATGTGTCTTCCGAGGTTGCCGACCGGCTCGTGCAGTACGACTGGCCAGGTAATGTTCGCGAACTACGTAACGCGATGGAGCGCGCGGTAATCATCGCGGGAGAGGGAAGCATCCGGATGGCGGATCTGCCTGTGAATCTCCAGACCAAGGCGCCCGCCATACAGAGCGTCGCGGCCGGTTCGGAGGCTTCGTTCCCGACGCCCGCCCCGCCGCCGGAACCGGTATCCGAAAACGGCGACGCGGTCCGCGTAGCGATCGGCACGACAGTTGAGGAAGCGGAAAAGAATCTGATTCTGCGCACGCTGGAGCACACGAAGAACAACAAAACGCGCGCGGCCGAAATTCTGGGGATCAGCCTGAAGACGCTTCACAACAAACTGAAGGAATACGGGGCGCGCGACGCGGCCTTCTGAAGCGCAGTCTTCTAAGCAAAAACGCGCGCATTGCCAAGGAACACGCGCCGCTTCTGCTGAATGGCTTATTGAATGTAGAGCGGAACCTGGTTCGAGCAAGTCTGCCCTCCCGCGGCGGCGGGTATACAGACTTGAGTCTGAACCGGGTTCGGACTTGTCGGCAGAGCTGAGGGTACGATGACGTTCACCTGATCGAGCCCCGGAAAAGTGCCTTGCGCCCCCGCGTAGAGCGTCGGTTGATTCGTCAAAGTTCCGAAGTTCGCGGTCACCGTTCCGGTGGTGTTTCCGCCGATCAGGGTGAAGCCGGTCAAATAGATACTCACGAAATTCCCGCGAGTGGCGGGATGCGCGGAGCCGTTGATCGAGCCATCGGCATTAACAATGCCAGGCTGGAAGATCCCCATCGAATTCAGCGGGAGGGCCACATTAAACGAGTTGCTGGGCGTTTGCACGCCGTTGAGGCTCGCTGTGACAATCACGGCCGCATTGGCCTGGCCGGTCAGATTGTTCGGAACGATTGCGTTGATCTGGGTCGCGCTGGTGTAGGTTACCGTCGCCGGCACGCCGTTGAAAGTCACCGTGCCGTTCTGCAGATTGAGGCCGAAAATCACCGCATATGACCCCGGCGTCACTGCGCCATATGTGAACGAGGCCGCGTTTCCGACGTTCTGAATGGTGACACCGACAGGGCCCACATTGAATGTGATCGGAACGGAGCCCATTCCGTAAGGAGCGGCGCTGACGGTCAGCGTGGCGGCGTACGTGCCCGGCGCGAGCTTTGAGGGATCGGCGACCACTTGCAACGTACCGTCGTTCGTTCCCGATGAAGGAAACACCGAGAGCCAGCCGGAGCCTGATTGATATGAGATCGAAGTCGTGAAGTTGAGAATGCCCTGGCCGGAGTTGCCCGTCCTTACCGAGGCCATCTGAACACCACCCATGGAACTGCCGTTGAGAGTGATGGGCGTCGTATCAACTGTGAACTGTGGAAAATAAGATGCCGAGCAGTCTCCCTTTACAGTGCAGTCGAGAGGAGGATTGACCGAAACGAATCGGGGCACCGGATCCGTCGCGGTTGCGGTCGCGACAGTCGAGACCGGCGCCAGTTTCACCGCGAGATTTGACGTAAGCGTGCTGGGGCAGCTGACTTGGGGAGCCACGACAAAAACAGGTATCTGGGCGCTTTCCTGAAGGGTCGCGTTGGCGTCCTCGATCTCGTACGTCACCGTCGCGCTGCCGTTCGTGAGCGGAATTTCGGTGACCGATCCGAACGTCGTTGCGGCGCCCGGCTTCGTCAAAGCCAGCGTTCCGCCAACCCCGTTCGCGTCAGCTCCCGACACGCGAACCAGCAAAAGCTGCCCCGATCCGCCGGGGGTGTATGTGCCGGGAGCAATTGTCGAGGAATAGGCTCCGGCGGATGTGGGTTGAGTGCCGGAGGAACCCACGATCGCATCGGGGACAAACACCCGCGAGCCTGAGCCGTATCCGGTGATATTGACGAGCAGACGTGTTCCATTGTCGGCCGTCGGATCCGGTAGCGCGAAGGCAGTCGCGTTTGCCTCGGTGACCCTGAGCGAAGAGGATGTGCTCGTGCTGGCGAAGGTCGGGAAATCAAGCGTGGGAGGCAAGGGCGAGCCTGCGCAGGGTACCCCGTTGTTCACCAGCGACGCCAAAAGGCTCGGCTGATAAGTGGCGAGGATCAATTGCGGGTTGACCGGAAACTGAGCGCCGATGCCGAGAACGGAAGCGGTCACGACCGCGGGAATCGTGCCCGCCGCAGCGAGAGGGGCTATCGCGGCTCGGATACCACTGATGGTGATCATGGTCGGCACGGTCGCGATGGTGTAACTCACCGTGGCCACTATAGTTGTCGCCGAAGTCGGGGCCAGCCTGGTGGCTCCGGTTGCCACAATTCCCTTGGGATTACCGTTAGCGTCGAGTTTATTCGTGATGTTCGTATTCAGCGAGACATACAGATCCATCGACACCGTTGTTCCGACGTTGCCGCCCGAACAAGTCACAACGACATTTCCGACAGTCTCGGCGAGCCCCTCCTGATGGGTGGGAACACTTGTGCTGCTCCAGGCGCAGGTGGGCTGGGCCTGACCGACAAAGGCAAAAAGTAATACAGCTGCAGCGAGGAATGACAGGCGAACGGCCAATGATGTGGACCCAGTACCGCCGCGGAAAGCGAATGAAGCCATAGGCAACATTCTATCCACAACAACATTTGTAATATTCGGTTTTTAGAAAAAGCCGCGCCGCTACCAATCGGAATAGTTCGTACCTTCAAGGCTTTTCTGGTTGGAACTGCTGCGTACGTCGAAAATCCCCGGTTCGGTGGCGTTCACGGCCTGACCCGCGTCTTCCATGATGATCTTCCAGGAATCGGAGTTCCCGACGATCGGGTCCTTGGGAATGTCGCGGAGATAACCTTCTGTTACAAGGTCCTGCAGGCTCTGCGGAGCCTTCTGTTTGTCGTAGGAGTATTCATCGATGGCTCCGCGCATTGCGAACAGATTGTTGTGGAGCACTGTTTCCTTGGCGCGAGTAATCGACTTTTGATAAAAGGGCACGGCGATACCGATCAGAATAACGATGATCGACATTACGATCATCAGCTCGATCAGAGTGAAGCCCCGGCGGGCGCCAGGGTCACCACTCCGCATAGGGAGTTCCGTCCGCCGCTTTTTCCGTGCTCTTTGTATAAACGTCAAACACATTCTGACCACCCCAGCCTGTGCTCTTCGGATCGTCCTGCATCGAGCGAATGCCCCATTCGCGGGTGCGGGTCATGGGATCGACCGGAATCCGGCGCAGGAACTTGAGTTTCGTGTCCGCAGCCTGGCCCGTCCCCTTTACGCCTTCGACCAGAGACTCCAGGGTCTTCGGGTAACCAAACGTATCGATGCCGATACCGTCAGGACCCAGTTTGTTTGCATCGGCGGCATCTTTATACTTATCGATCGCGGTGCGGACTTCCTGAAGGGCCCGGCGAAGATCGCGTTCCTGTTGCCGCTTCACGTTGGAACGCGCGAGCGGAACCGCCATGGATGTAAGAATCATCAGGATCGTGAAGGCGACTATGAGTTCCACCAGTGTCATTCCTGCGCGCGGATCCGTCCGCCGCGGGACCTGAATTGCGGGCTGGCGCTTATTGCACATTAACGACCAGCGCGGGCGGCGTATTCGACTGAATCGCCTGGCTCGTGGACCCGGTGAGATTGACGCTTGTCACTGCAAGCGATGTTGTACCGCGTCCGACCGCTTGCAGAGTAATCGAGAACAGGTTGCCGGAACCGGATATGCCCCCATCGTTCGGGCCGCGACTCACCGTTACATCGGCGGCTCCCGTGTCATTAAGGATGTTCTGTGTGGGCTGTAGTTGCGCGCCGTTCCGCTGCGGTAGATCGCCAGCAGCAATATTCGTGATTCGGAGGATCTTCGGATCAAAACGCAGATGCGCGGCTGCCGAAATCATGTCCGTCACGTTCTCGGCATACAGAGTCACTGTAACGGCTTGACTCAACTGCGTATTCACCCCCGTCGCGGGTAGAAAGCTAATGCGCGCCGGGCCACCGGGAAGCGCGGGTCCAACCGGAGGCGGGGGCGCAGTGACGGGAGGCGGCCCAGGCGCAGCGGCCGTAAGCGGCGGGGCCGTTGCCGGGGGACCGGCGACCGACGGCGTGGTCACAAGTCCCGAGGGTTCCGCGGCGCCGGGGACTGCCCGGCGCGGCGCATGATTCACCTTGATCTCGGTGGAATTGCCCGCCGCAACGCTCTTCAGGTTGGATGTGGTCAGATCGGGTCCACGGACGATATGCGGGATGATGGCGATCACGAGCTCGGTTTTGTCTTTCTCGACATTTTCGGCGTTGAAAAGATGGCCGATAACCGGGAGACCTGCCAAGCCCGGGATACCGGTAATGGCGCGGCTGTTCGAGTTCTGGACGATGCCGCCGATGAGATTGACCTCGCCATCCTTCAGACGAACATCGGCTGTGGCTTTGTTCTGTGCGATCTCGGGCTGAGAGATGCCGCCGAGGTCGATGCGGTCCTTGACCTGAGAAACATCGAGTTCCATATGCAGGGACACTTCATTGTTCTCGTGAACCTTGGGCAGGATATCTACGTTCACGCCGACGTCGATAAACGTGAACTGCGTGTTGACCAGCGGACTGACGCCCACGCCCGCGACGCCCGGCTGAAAGCTGCCTGTAGCGGTCGGAACCTTGTCGCCGATTTTGATCGAGGCTTTGAGATTGTCCGTGGCGCGGATCTGCGGCGCCTGAATGATACGCGTGCTCGAGTCGTTCAATACGGCTTCGAACTGAGCGCCCGGCAGCGTAGTCAGCGAGTAATCCGCGCTGGATATTCGGCCCAGATTGCTTAGAGGAATCGACGTGATAGCTGTCGTCGTACTGGGTGTCGTCGTCGTGCCCCCCGTGGTTGTACCTCCCGAAGTAGAACTGCCGGAAGAAGACGAGGATGAACTGGACTGAGCGCCCGGCGTCGTAATGCCCGGCCGTGGAGCGAAAACGAGACTGGTGCTGATTCCAGTCGGAGCAAAAGCCGTGGACAGGCTGCGCATGTAGGTGCTGGAGACTTCGAGCACCATAACGTCGATGACGCATTCACCGTGGGGCTTGTCGAGATCCGCGATCAGTTTTTCGACGAGCGCCATCGTGTCGGCGTCGCAGCGCACGACCAGAGCGTTCTGCGAGGTAGAGTTAAAGACCTTCTGAATATCCACCACAGTGCGCAGAACAGTGACGATTTCCTGAATCTCCTGCGGCCCGCTGATGTTGTTCAGGTAAAAGACCTTGACCACCTGCTCGGCATATTCGCGGCGCTTCGCCTGGTTGTCGACGGTGACAAAGATTGTGTTCGACGACAGGGGCTTCCAGAACGATTTGGTGACGACCGCCAGTTGATCGAGCGCCTGATCGAGCGTCGTGCGCGTCAGGTCCACCTGAACCTGATTGATGGTCTGCTGTTGGTTGTATTCGGGATCGAAGAGCACGTTGACTCCGGCGACCTTGCACACAGTCTCAAAGAGGATGCGCGGTTTATTCATCATCTTCAGATCGATGAGGTCGTTGTTGAGCGGCCGGAGTTCAGGCACCGGAAGGAGCGAGTCGATTCGTTCCTGAGTCTCTTTACGAGCCAATTCTGACGGGGTGAGCGTTTTGCGGTCTTCGGGTGTGACGACCGTTTCGGGTTCGGCTCCGGTCCGGAGCCGCTCGATCATTTCCTTGGTTCGTTTGATTTCCTGTTCGGCGATATCGGATGAAGGATCGATCCCAAAGGCCTTCTGGAACTCTGCCAACGCCTCGGCGGTCTTGCCGTCAGAGCGAAGCTGCCGCCCGACTTTTACGTGCGCCAGAGCCGCTTCAAAACGGATGCGGCGGAGCACCAGCACGTATGAGGGGTCGGAGGGGTCGGTTGCCACCGCCGCTTCGGCGAGCTCGAGGGCGTGATCATAGTTTCCGCGAACCTCCTCAGCCCGGGCGTCGTTGCGCAACTTGTCGCCATGGCGCGTCTTCGCGACCATCGGCGCAGGCGGCAAGATCAGCAGCGAGGAAAGGAAGGCTGCAGCTAAACGGTTGATTCGGATCATCTTAGCGGGATTGACTCCCCTGAGCCAAAAAGCCGTGAGCCTGCCCCGGAAGATGCGGCGCGAAGGACGGCTGGACTATCATCGAAATGACTGACGCAGAAAGTGCGCCACACGTTGAGGTGAATGTCCGGATCAGATCCATCCACGAAGGTTCTTAGCGACAACCGTCAGGCGGGCCATAATTTCTTTCTTCAGGACCGCTACGAGGCCGGTATCGCTCTCACGGGGACCGAAGTGAAAGCCGCCAAGGCGGGAAAAGTGCAACTTCGCGACGCGTACGCCTCAATCGAAAACCACGAAGCGTGGTTGTTGAACGCACACATCAGCGAGTACAGCCACGGAAATCGGTTCAACCATAGCCCCGTACGGCAAAGAAAACTGTTGCTGCATCGGAGGGAAATCGAAAAGCTCCACGCGGCGATACGAGAGAAGGGTCTCTCGATCGTTCCGACGAAACTTTACCTGAAGAACGGCAGGATAAAATGTGAAATCGCGGTCGCAAAAGGAAAAAAATTTCACGACAAGCGGGAGACGGAACGGGCGAAAACAGCCGAGGCTGAAGCCCGCGACGCCATTCGCGCCAGCAAGATGCGATCGTAAGACTCCATCGTAGTCGGTAAGGGGATTCTTAATGGAATTGAAGCTGGGGCGGCGCGCTGTCGCCGCCGCGGAAGCCGATGCGCTCATTCTGCTCGAGACCGAAGGCGGCAAACGGTCGGAACTGGCGATGCCGCTCGCCCCGCTGTATGACTCAGGCGAGATCAGCGGTAAATCGCTGGAATTCACGCTCATTCACGGCGTAGAGGGCCTGAAGTCGAAGCGAGTTCTCGTGGCCGGCGCGGGTAAGCCCGAAAAACGGGATGCCGCTGTACTTCGAAGGATCGCGTCCGCCGCGATGCGATTTCTCAAAGGCAAGGGTGTGGTGTCCGCGGTTTTCGCGCTGGATGGCGCAGACGCTAACCCGGACGCGGTGGCTGCGGTCGCAACGGGAGTGTTGACAGGCTCCTGGGAACCGGATCGGCTGAAGACCAATCGGGAAGGCGTTCGCGTGGGGCCCGCCGCGGTGGAGATCGTGGTCGACTCCAATGACGCGGCAATCGACGCAGCATTTGAACGAGGCCGGGTGATCGGCGAAGCCCTGAACCTCTCGCGCGACATTTCGGTTGAGCCTCCGAACGTTCTGACGCCAACGGCGATGGCGGAACGCGCTCGGGCTGTCGCGAACACCGAGAGCCTTTCATTCGATGTTCTGGACCGCGACCGGATGAAGCAGCTCGGGATGGGAGCGCTGCTCGGGGTAGCCCAGGGCAGTGCGGAACCGCCCGCGATGATCGTGATGCAGTACAAGCCACAGGGAGAGACGGTCAACGGTCATCTGGGCCTGATCGGCAAGGGCGTCACGTTCGATACCGGGGGAATTTCAATCAAGCCTTCCGACGGCATGGAGAAAATGAAGTACGACATGGCCGGAGGCGCCGCAGTGATCGGAGCGATGCAAGCCATCGCCCGGCTGAAGCCGAAGGTAGCCGTGACCGGCATCGTTCCGGCGGTTGAGAACATGCCGGGATCGCGCGCCCAGCGTCCGGGTGACATCGTGAAATCGCTCTCCGGGAAAACCATCGAAATCCTGAACACCGATGCCGAAGGCCGGCTGATCCTGGCGGACGCAGTGACGTATGCGATGCAACTCGGCTGCACTCATCTGGTCGATGCGGCCACGCTGACCGGCGCGATAGCTGTAGCGCTCGGGTTCGCGAGTTCCGGCGTTTTTACGAATAACGAAGACTTGCGCCTGCGATGGATGGCAGCGGCGCAGCAGGCGGGCGAAAAAATGTGGCACATGCCGCTCGACGACGAGTATCGAGAGCAGCTCAAGACCGTGTACGCGGACATTCAGAATATCGGCGGACGCTGGGGCGGAGCCTGCACGGCCGCAATGTTCCTTAAGGAGTTCGCCGGCGACACGCCCTGGGTGCACGTGGATGTGGCCGGAACCGCCTGGTTCGACGACGAAAAGCCGTATCTTGCCAAGGGCCCGACGGGGGTTCCGCTTGGCTCGTTCGTTAATCTCGCGATGAACTGGCAGTAGCGCCAACTGCCTTATACTCGGATCTTGCGCCGGATCGTTTTATCGTTTCTGATTACATTGCCGCTGGCGGGCGCGGTGTCGTCCGAATATGCGGTAAGGCGTGACAGGCTTCGGGCATCGCTGAAGAAAGAGGTCGTCGTTCTCTTCGGGGCGAAGGAAAGCGATGACCTGCACTACAGCTTTTTCCAGGAACCCAATTTCCTTTATCTGAGCGGATGGGAAGAGCCGGGAGCGATTCTGATGATCTCGCCGGAGAAGGACGGCGACATTCTCTTCCTTCCGCCGCGCACACCAGCCGAGGAGAAGTGGACTGGGCGAAAGCTGGGCCCGGACGATCCGGTCGCGCGCGAAACTACGGGCTTTCCGAAGGTTCTTCCGACTACCGGCTTCGAAACAGAACTCAAGCGGCTGCTGTCTGATTACCCGGATCTATTGACGACCCCGGTCGTTTCACCTTCAACGCTTCTTGCAAAGGCCGCGCCTGATTTGAAGCCTACCGATGCGAAATCGCTGCTGGCGAAACTTCGGATGGAAAAATCGGCGAATGAGATTGCGCGGATTCAGCGTGCGACTGACGCGTCGATTGACGCGCATCGGGCTGCCTGGCGATCGATCAGATCGGGCGAATACGAATATCAGCTCGCCGCGCGAATGGTGGCGACCTACGAAGGTGAAGGGTGCAGGCGGAGCGCATACGCGCCGATCGTAGGTTCGGGCCCGAATTCCACGATCCTGCATTATTCCCGCAATTCCCGCCGGATGGACTCGGGCGAAGTAGTCGTGATGGACGTTGCGGCGGAGTGCGATAACTACGCCAGTGACATCACTCGGACGATTCCGGTCAACGGGAAATTTTCGCCACGCGAGCGCGAGATCTATGACATCGTTCTGGGTGCCCACAATGCGGCGATCGCTGCGATCCGGCCCGGCATGACGCTGGGACGGCGCACTCCGAACAGCCTGTACAAAGTAGCTTTCGACTACATCAACACGCATGGAAAAGACCTGCACGGCGAGCCGCTGGGCAAGTACTTCACACACGGACTATCGCATCACGTGGGGCTTGACGTGCACGATCTCTCGGACACTCAGGCGCCGCTGGAGGCCGGAATGGTGATCACGATCGAGCCGGGCATCTATATTCCGGAAGAGAACATCGGCGTTCGTATCGAGGATGTTGTGCTGGTGACGGAAACCGGCTCGAAGGTGCTGAGCGCCGCCTTACCGGTGAATCCCGATGAAATTGAACGCGCCCTGGCGCGCCGGAAATAGCCGGAGCCTGGCGATGGTCATTCTTCCGGTGACCGCCGCGGCGCTGGCTATCATCATCGACGATCTGTCATTCGGCCGGCAGTTCGATCAGTACGCTTACGACTTTCTGTACCGGCTCGAGAAGCCGCGTCCCTGGGTTCCAGGTTCCGCGATTCTGGCGATCGATGAAAAAACACTCGTGAAATATGGCGGGCAAAGCGGCATCCGCGACGCACTGGCGGACGGTCTGGAGAAGATCGCGCCCGCGAAGCCGCTGGCGGTTGCGGTCGATATCATTCTGGCTGAGCCTGGATCGCCGGAAGCCGATAACAGGCTCGAACAGGCTTTTGCCCGGACTCCAAATCTGGTACTCGCAAGTTATGCGACGCCGGACGGCGCCTGGAACGAACCCCTGGAACGTTTCCGGAAACATGCGACGGCCGTGGGCCAGGTCCACGCGGACTTCGACCGGTACGATACCGTAAGCCGGGATCTTCCGCTTGCGAAGGCGGCGGGGCGGGACCGCCGGTGGGCTTTGGCGTTCGACGCGTTTTTGGCTGCGCAGGATCTGCGCGTCGACCAGGAATCGCCTGGGGAGCTCGTGACCGGGCCCGTTCGGATTCCGACGTCACGAAAAGAGGAACACGTTATCCGAATCCGATACCGCTCACCAGAGATGGGCGGCATTCCGAAGGTATCGGTAGCGGATCTTGACTCGAATCCCGGGCTTGCGAAAGAGTTCGCAGGAAAGGCAGCGTTCGTGGGTGAGACGGTTCAGGCGCGCGATAGCTGGATGACGCCCTATTCGAACGGCAATTTCACGCCAGGGATCGAGATCAACGCGAGTCTGTATGAGACGCTTGCGCAGCGGTGGTTTCCGCTGGACGCCCCGGCGGCGGCAGTCCTTGTCGCATGTTTCGTTCTGGCAATGACAGCTTCGGCAGCATATGGGTTCACCTCCGGATGGATCGCAATCGCTCTTGCTGCGTTGGTCGCTGCCGCCTCTCAGGCGATACCGGCGATCGCGTTTTCAGAACAGATCATCTGGCCCTGGCTGCCTGGCACTTTAGCGGCCGCCTTTTCAATCGCAGGCGCGGCGGCGTGGAAGCATCTGCTGGTGAGACGCGATCTGGCGCGCGCTGAGCATCAGCGCACGCGGTATCAGCAAGCGATGCAGTTCGTCACGCACGAAATGCGGACACCGCTTACGGCGATTCAGGGGTCGAGCGAACTCATAGGCCGATACGGGTCGATGCCGGAAGCAAAGCGTAAACAGATGGCTGAGTTGATCAACTCCGAGTCGAAGAGGCTGGCGCGCATGATCGAAACGTTTCTCAGCGTGGAGCGGCTCTCCGCCGGGCAGATGGAACTCAAAAGAGAGCGATTTCCGCTGCCCGAACTTGTGGAACGATGTACCGAACGCGCGCGGCCTCTGGCAGAGCGTAAGCAGATTTCGATCGATATCGATCACCTGCCGCCTGATGATCTTACCGGCGACCGCGAATTGATGGAATACGCGCTTTACAATCTGCTGACGAACGCGGTGAAGTACTCGCCGCCGGAGACGCGGGTCCGGGTCTTCGGCGAAGATGAGAGAGGAGGCCGCGTGCGCCTCTGCGTCGAAGATCACGGGATTGGAATGGACCAGAAGGAAGTCAGCCGAATTTTCGAGAAGTTTTATCGGACCAAAAGGGCCGAGCAGTCCGGCGAGGCCGGGACAGGCATCGGGCTTTCGATCGTGGAGCAGATCGTCACACAGCATGGTGGATCGATTCAGGTTGAGTCGGAACCGGGCAAGGGGTCGCGCTTCACGCTGCTCCTCAGGCGGGCTTCGTGAGCGAACAGATTCTGGTCGTCGAGGACGACGCCAGCGTCCGGACGACAATCGTCACATTTCTGGAACTGGAAGGCTATCAGGTCGATGCCGTTTCGAGTACTCGGGAGGCCATGGATCGGTTGTCGACCAGCGGTTTCCCTCTGGTGATATCCGATATTTACATCGATGACCGGACCGGGATCGACGTGCTGATGGCCGCGAAGAAGCGCGACCCGAACTGTTCGGTGATCCTGATGACCGCGCGTGGCACGATGGAGACCGTTATGGCCGCAACGCGCAACGGCGCGTTCGATTACCTCGCCAAGCCGTTCGAACTCGACACGCTGCTGCAGACGGTCAGGCGCGCGATCGAGTCGCGGCAATCGGACGACGAAGAGATCGAACCTGAGGAATTGCCTGAAACCGAGATGATCGGAAGCTCGGCGGCCATGGTGGATCTCTATAAAACGGTCTCGCGCGTCGCTCCGACGGATGCCAGCGTCGTGATCCTTGGCGAAACCGGAACGGGCAAAGAACTGATCGCGCGAATGATTCACCGCTTCAGTAGCCGATCCGCGCATCCATTTGTTCCGGTAGACTGCGGAGCGATACCGGCGGCGCTGCTCGAGAGTGAGTTGTTCGGCGCGATGCGTGGAGCGTTCACAGGCGCGGAGCGGGATCGGATCGGCGTATTCGAAGCGGCGAACCGCGGCACGGTTTTTCTGGACGAGATCGGAGACATTGACGGGGCATTTCAGGTCAAGCTTCTCCGCTTTCTGCAAGAGCGCGAAATCCGACCTGTCGGCGCATCGCGGGAAAAGAAAGTCGATGTGCGCGTGATCGCGGCGACGAATCGCGATCTGCAGAAGATGGTGGAGGAAGGCAAGTTTCGGGAAGACCTGTGGTATCGCCTCCATACAGTTCGACTCGATCTGCCACCACTGCGAGAGCGGCGCGGAGATATTCCGCTGCTCGCGCAGTTCTTCACGGTGAAATACAACGCGCGATATCACGGCGACGCGAAGCTGACGGAATCCGGAATGCGCGCCCTTAAGGATTTCACGTGGCCGGGGAACGTGAGGCAACTACAGCACCTCATCGAGCGCCTCACGATTCTCGCGCCCGACGGAAGAATTGACGCCGAGGCGGTACAGGACGCGATCGCTGCGATGGAGCCGAAAGAAGGGGCTGGCGAAACGCTGGCCGAGACTGAAGCGGATCAGATTCGCAGGGTGCTGGCGGCGACTGGCGGCAACAAGAGCCGCGCCGCCGCCATACTGGGTATCGAGCGCAAGACGCTTTACCGCAAGCTCGAACGGATGAAGCGGTAATCGTCTATCGCGCAATTGGCTCGCTTCAAAAAGGAAAAGAGGCGTCATGCTGTTTTTGCATGACGCCTCTTCGGACTGCGTACTGTTAGATTCGGACTGAAAGCAACGCTCCGCTTAGAACGCGAAGCGAACCTCAAGCTGAATGCTGCGCATCGCCGCCGCGTTGTTCGCGGCGCCGAAGCCAGCATTCTTCGGCAACTGGCGGCCAGCGTTGAGGGCGCCGCTCGAATTGAATTCGGCGTTCTGCAGCGCCATGGCCGTCGGGTTGTTGAACGTTGCATTCCCGTTTCCGGAGGCGCCCACTATGTAGCTTCCGGAGCTGAACTGCACCGCGTTGAAGGTGTTGAAGATGTCCGCGCGGAACTGGAACGAACGCGATTCCTGGAATTTCCAGAAGCGGAACCGGCGCACGATGGACGTATCCACGTTTTCGATGGGACAGGCGCGCATGTTCAGGCGGGGCGACTCCATCCCCGTGCTGCCATAGGTTGGTCCCGTGACAGCCGAAGCATTGAACAGTGCGAACGGATTGCTGGAGCATCCCGAACCAAGGTTGTTGCCCAGAACCACCGTGCCTCCAAAGTCCGGAGAACCCGTAATGTTAACGTTCGCTCCCTGAGTATTGTAGCTATAAGCGAGCGTGTATGCCGTTCCCGAGGCTGACGTCAGAATGCCCGAGAGCGTCCAGTCTTTCGTGAGTTGGTGCAGGAAAGCGCCTTTGCTGGTGATGCCCGCTGGTTCCCACGTCGAATTGAACTTCAGGTAGTTCGGTCGACGGTCGAGGGTGTTATTCAGAGCCTCATAAGCTGCCTGACCCGACCATATCGTTGGTGTCGTGCCTGCCGCGCCATACACGTAGTGCCTGACAAGCCCGGTGTTGCCCGTAAGCGAGATCCCGTATGTGTAAGCCGCCGCGAACGAAAGCCCATGGGAGAATCGCCGGTTCACGCTCACCTGTAGCGAGTGATACGTGTCGTGGAAGTCGGTTGTATTCTGTCCGATCGTGCCCAGCCCGACGAACGGACGGAGCAGGTTCGTCGTGTACGCCGAGGAACCGGGAAATGCCGGGGCACCCATCGTCGGATCCTGGAACTGCGGCAAATATGCAGTGCCGAGGGGTACCTGGTTCCAGTTTTGCGTATCTCCTCCCTGCAGCGCTCCGAAACGATTGTACCCGTGGTTGCCCACATATGAAACGTCCGCGACCAACTGCCATGGCAGCGATTTCTGGACGCCGACGTTCCACTGCAACGACGACGGAACCTGCGCATTGTACTGGAAGGTGACCAAAGCCGGCACTGGCAGTGGGCTTAACCCTCCTTTGCCAAGCGTCGCCAAGGTACCGTTGAACAGATCCGTGTCGGTCGCCGCCGGTGGATTGCCCGGAATCGAGAATACGGTGTTGCCATCGGGACGGTCATAGAACAGGCCGAAACCGGCGCGGATGACCCAGTCGGATTTCCCCGTCACGTCATACGCCAAGCCGAACCGCGGTCCGACGACCAGCGCGGGCCACGTGTAATCCGTGTTCGCGATCCCTTTACCCGCTGCCACGATTCCGTTCAGCGGATTGCCGATGCCCGGAATCGGAGTGCCGATCAGAGCCTGCGTGTTCGCCGCGCCAGCAGCAGTTATGATCTGCCCGGTGAGGGGGTTCATGGCGTTGCGGGTGTTGCCCGAACATGCAGTCGCGCCATTGCTGCACCCAGCCACGTAGAGAACCTGGGCCTGCGAGGCTTGGAACATATTCGGGAAGAAGTTCGACATCGTATTGTTAATGTCATACTGCGGCCCCTGATGCACCAGACGCAGGCCGTAGTCCAAGGTCAGGCGGTTGGTTACCTTCCAGTTGTCTTGGAGGAAGCCCTCGATCTGGTTATAGACCATGTCGCCCTCGATGAACTTCGAGGCCTGCAGATACTCCGTGAAGACTCCGAGCGCTGCGTTCGAATAACCAAACCCGCTGTCGAGGGCGTTGGTCGCGCTATTGCCGAAGTTCACGTAACCTTGGAAGCTCAGGTTCGCGATGCCGCCAGCGCCCGTGTTTTGGGCTTTGTAGCTGTGGTTATAGTACGCACCTGCTTTAAACGTGTGCCGTCCCACGATTTTGGTGACGCTACCAGCCACGTCTTGCGTGTGATTGACGTTTAGCCAGCCGGGGAACTGGATGTTCGGAGGCGCTGCTCCAATCAGGCTGCCCCAGCCGAACAGCGGCGGCATGTTGATCGTCGTGCCATCCCAGAACGGCGGCTTCGTGGCCTGAAGGACTTGGTAGTCATAGTAATTCGAACTAAGCTGACCTGCGTTGGGATACACCAATGGGAAAGATCCGAGATTGGTCAGCCGGTTCGACGCCGGGTTTACGTTAAGACCGCCGTTATTGCCACCCGCCAGTTGGTTCTTGATGCTTCCATAGGTCACTTCGAGGACCGTCGTTGGCGTGATCGTCCAGTCGAATGTAGCCCCGTAGTTGGTGATGGTCGGATACGGAACATAGCTATCGTTGAATCCGGGAATGCCGTTGCCGACCGTCCCGCCGATCTGGACCACCGGGCGTTGGATCTGGGCCGAGTACTTACCCGAAATGCGGATGTTCGGCGTGAACTGATAATCGCCGCGGACAGCGGGCTGCTGGGTCAATTGACTATAGCTCGCTGGCTGCAGTTGATAGTTGTAGTTCGCCCCCGGTACCTGGGTCACGTTCGGCATCGGGTACTGGTTTAGGACCGCAATGCCAGGAGCGTACAGGCGGCTTTGGGGGATGACGTTACCAGGGAAAGCCTGCCCGGTTGTGTTATCGATGATCGCCGGGATGAGATTGCCGTTATTATCGCGGCTCTGCGAGAAATCTCCCATCCGCTCAGCAGCGGTTGGCAGGCGTAGCCGAATCACGTTACTGCTGTTCGCCACGATCGCCTGGGGCCTGAACTCATGCGCGTAGAAGAAGAAGGCCTTGTTGCGTCCGTTGTACACTTTGGGGATTACCACCGGGCCGCCGATCGTATATCCGTAGGTATTCAGGTGGGAAAACACCGGCGTATCGCCGTTCTTCTGCGTATTCCACGCCCGGGAATTCCACGCCGTATTGGTGAAAATGCCGTAACCCGCCCCATGGAACTGATTCGTGCCGCTCTTCGTCACGGCCGTGATCTGCATACCGCTCGATCTGCCGTACTCAGCCTGATAACCCTGCGCGAGGACTTTAACTTCACCGATCGATTCGATGTTCATTTGCAGCATCTGACCGTTGTTGCCGGTATCCATGGCCGAGATGCCGTCCATCATGATGTTGTCTTGGCTCTGGCCGCCCAGCCGCGCCGTACTGCCGCTGCCGGTTTGCGCGCCGTCTACGCCGGGAGTAAACGCCACGGCGGCCGCGAAGTTTCCGTGCGTGATTGGCAGGCTTTCGATCGATTTGTTTTCAATGGCATACGATCGTTCGCCGCTCTGCGTCTGGAGAAGCTCCGCCGCGGCGCTCACCGTAACCGTGTCGGTGGTTCCGCCTACCTGGAGGGTTATCGGCGGAACGCCTATGCGATCACCGCCTGTGACTAGAATGCCCTTCACTCTGGTGGTCTTAAAGGCAGGCGCCGAGGCCTCGACCGTGTAAGTGTCAGCCGTTATGTTGGCGAACGTATAGTCCCCGCTGGAACTCGTCTTTACCGGCGCGCTCTTGGTGTTTTGGGACTCGCTGATCAGGACAACTTCGGCGCCAGCGATGACGCCTCCGGATGGATCAACGACTCGTCCCGTGATATTGCCGGTCGTAACCTGTGGCAGCGCCGATGATGGCAGCAGCAACAAAGCGGCAACGAAGCCAGCAAGAATGCTGTAAACGCTACGCATCGTTTTCTTCTTACCCCTTTTTCGAAAGGCCCTCTTTAGCCGCAGAGCTCTCGCCCGCACGGAGAGGCCCCTTTAGTTTCTTTAGGTGGAAGCCTATATCCAACGCGAGGGGTTGTCAAGTCGTTTTTTGATTTTTCGTCAAATTTGGTAACGATATCGCACCGACACGGAACCTCGTTGTTATCGATAAATGAAGGGGATAAAGCGCTTTACTGGTTCAGCAACTCGTTGATGTAGAGCTTTAGTACTGCCCAGGCAGGCGCGCCTGCAATTTTGTTGCGTGCGCCACTCTTTATGAAAACCAAACTAGGCGTCTGATAGATGTCGCCCTGAGCCGCCAAGGCTTGGTCGTTCCGCATGGTCGCCTGCGGATCGGTTGCGGATTCAACCATGGCGCGCAGTTTCTGCATGACGCCGGGAGGAAGGACTTGCGCCACCGAGCCCGCCACATTTCCGTTTTGGGACCAGTTCTGCTGCGTCGCGAATAACTGAGCGGCAACTTGCTCATAATGGCCAAGTTCGCCCGCGGCATTCGCATATTGCGCGGCGAGAATTGCGTAAGGGTGTTGCGGCAAGGGAAAGTCGCGGTGGATGATCCGTAGTTTTCCGACCTTCACGTACTCCGAAACAAGCGCCGGATAGACCGTGCGATAGAAGTTCGCGCAGGAAGGACATTCATAGTCTGAGTAGATCTCGCAGACAAGCGGCGCCGATGGAGATCCCAGTTCCTTGTAGTTGGAGATATGGGGCGACGAAGGGTTCGCGACAGACTTCGCTGGGGCCGACGACACAGGCGTAGGATTCGTTGCGGCGACGGGAACAGGAAGGCCTTTTTGAACCGCGGGCGCAACATTCGGGCATCCCAGACCAAGAACGGCGCATTTTGCCGGCGCGGGAACGCCAATCGACACGAGGGCGGCAACGCAAATCGTCGCCGCCGTCCAAGCCCAACTTCGGGCCCACACGCGCCGAGTATGCTCTCGGCGGCGGATTCTTGCGCGCGAAGCGGCGGAGTTGGGCTTCCACTCCTGCGGAGGATTGAGCGTACGGAGACGGACATCGACCCAGTTTTCATCGCGATTCAGTTCCAGGCGGTCCATATTGTTTGATATATTCCTTTCGAAAAGCTTGCTGAGCGCGGCTCAGCAGCGTGCCGACAGAAGCGGCGTTAAGACCGAGCGCGTGGGCAATTTCGTTGTAGCTGAAATCGTCGGCGCGCAGCAGGAGAAGTTCGGCTTCGCGCGGGCTCAAGGATGCAAGCACCAGCCGAACGCAGTTCCGGTCCTCGGCGAGGGCATGAACCTCCTCAGGCGTGCTTGCGCGACGAACCATCTGTTCGCGTTCGCGGCGGATCCTGCGCGCGTGGCGCCGCAGATCGTCCAGCGCCATTCGCAGCGCGACGCGGTAGAGCCAGGCTCCGGGATCGTCCGGCGCGGCGTTGGGTTTGCGCCAATATTTCCAAAAGACCTCTACGGCGACTTCTTCGGCGCGCGCCGGATCGTTCACGACGCGTGCGATCCGGTCGTAGTGCGCGAAGAAGACCGTTTCGAACTCGGCCGATGGGCCAACTTCCGCATGGTCAATCGCCATGTGTGGCGCGCTCACAACCTCTCAACGGCGCCGACGCTGAGTTTGTGACAGCTAAAATCCCGCGGGCGGCGACGAGGCGCGAAGTTCGTAGCCACGCGGCGGCTCGGACCCCAGGAGGTATTGAACGAAGTAGTCCCATCGCCTGCGAACCATGTAGGGCTCGTTGCCAAATCCGTGGCCGCGGTTCGGGAGCATGATCAGGTCGAAGTCTTTGTTGGCCTTGATCAGTTCGTTTACGACGAGCAGCGTGTTGTAAGGCGGGACATTGTTGTCCATCGTCCCGTGCGCGAGCAGCAAGTGGCCCTTCAGGTTCTTCGCGATGTTCTCGTTGGCCTGATCGTCGTAGTTTGTCGTGCCGTCCGAGTTCTTTTTGAGAAGCCCCTGGTAACGCTCACCCCAATCGTCTTCGTATTCGCGGTTGTCGTGATTGCCGGCTTCGGAGATTCCGACTTTGAAAAAGTCCGGATACCGGAACATGGCGTCCGCGGCGGCGAAACCGCCGCCGGAATGGCCGTAAATACCGGCGCGATCGATATCTATATATGGATAACGTGCGGCCAATTCCTTCATGGCTGCGACCTGATCGGGAAGGGTATTATCTCCCATATTGCCGTAATAAGCGTCGTGGAATTTCTTGGAACGAGTGGGGTTTCCCATGCCATCGATCTCCACGACGACAAAGCCGAGTTCCGCGAGAGCCTGCGCATCGCCGCGCGCCGCCGAAAAACTGCGGCTGCCAACGCTGCCTGCCTGCGGGCCGGGATAGATGTGGTTCACGATCGGATATTTCTTCGAAGGATCCAGATTCGTCGGCACGAACATCAGCCCGTAGAGATCGGTTTTGCCGTCACGGGCTTTCACAATGATGCGCACGGGGGGCTTCCACCCCACGGCTTGGAGTTTCGAGATATCCGCTTTCTCCAGGTTGGCGGCTAATTTGCCAGAACTGTCGCGGACGACGGCAACCGGAGGCGTGTCGGGCGTCGAGTATGAATCGACGAAGTATGCGCCATCCGGGGAAAAGGAGATGTCGTGGTTCGCGTTCTCAGGCGTGAGTAGCTCCAGACCCTTGCCGTCGAAGCCGACGCGGTAGAGGTACGAGAAATAAGGATCGCCCTTTTCACGACCAGCCCCGAGAAACCATATGAGGCGACGGGTTTCGTCGACCCGAAGGACTTGGCGGACAATCCATTCGCCGGATGTCACCGCGCCCTTGATCTGCCCTGTTTTCCAGTCGCCGAGATAAAGATGGCCCCATCCGCTCCGCTCCGAATACCAGAGGAATTCGTTGGAACCATAGAGCACCTGCCAGTTGACCCTGCCGTCGCCCGACTCGAACTGTGTGGCGGAAGATTCTTCATTGATCTCGCGAACCTCGCCGGTCGCAGCGTCGGCCTCCCGCAGGCGCTCCTGTTTGTGATCGCGAGAAGTCGAGACGAACGCTAGCTTTGAGGCGTCCGGACTCCACTGAACGTCGGCCCATTCACCACCCCGACAGGCCACATCATCGCAGAGAGTGGAGCGATGCTCGTCCGGCGTGATTTTGAGCCGCGTCACGGTTTTCGACTCGACATCGATCACCACGCGCTGAATGGTGGTGACGACGTCGTCACCCGGCAGAGGATATTTCCACGCTTCGAGCTTCGGGTGCCCAACCTGCGTGTTGACCAGATACATGTCGCCGACACCCCGCTGGTCCTGCTGGAAAGTTGCGATTCTTTTTGAGTCCGGAGACCAGAGAATGATGGGACGATCGCTTTTGGTCCAGCCCGCATTATCGGTCGCGTAGCCGAAGTCTTTTACGCCGTCTTTCGTGAGCTGTGCCTCCTGCCCGCTGGCGACATCGCGAACCCAAAGGTTGTAATCGCGAATGAATGCGATTTTTTTCTTATCCGGTGACTGAGCCGGGTTGGGGCCGCCGCGACCACCGCCACGCCCTCCCCGACCGGTATTCCCCACGACCCGGTCTGACTCCACCGCGCATCTATACTCGGACAGCGCGCATTTCCAGACCTTTCCCGCCGCGCTGAAGGAAACCCAGGAATGGTCGTCCGCAAGCGTAATCTCCTGGAAAGGGAGCCTGTCCGGTTCGTATTTCGCCTTGGCCGCAGTGGATAGGGCGGCTGCGAGTCTGGCGTGATCGAATGCAGGCGCACGCGCTCCCTTTTCCGGATCAACCAGGATAAATTCCGCTCCATTTTCGCGCGTGACGCGATACCAGAATTTCCCTCCAGCCAACCAATTCGGACGAACTCCCGCGCCATAAACGAGTGGCGTCGTGTTGTACGTCATGAACTGCTCGGCATGCGCGTAATCAGCCGAGGTCAGGGCCCTTTTGGCCTGTTGGGCGCAAAGCGTCGCCGTAACAATGAGAGCGAGCGGCAGAAGGGGGCGCATTCGTCCGAGTTTAGCGCTCCTGCCGCGGCTGCGCGGGTCGCAGGCTTCTTATGCAGATTTTACGGGAATGTAACGTTCGGGCCGCTATCATGAAGGACATTCCAGTAATTCTCAGGGAGCAATTCATGAAATTGAAACACGCTTTGCCAGCGTTCGTATTATGTTGCGCGCCGATTTTCGCTCAGACCGGTGGCGTGGCCGCGATTTCGGGGACCGTCAAGGATCCTACCGGGTCCGTCGTTCCGAACGCCAAGGTCGTGATCGAGAGCGGGGCGCAGGGGCAGGTCCGTTCGATTGAGACGAACGGCGCGGGCGTCTTTTCGGCGCCGGCTCTGACGCCCGGGTCCGGATACAGCATCAGGGTCAACGCGCCGGGATTCGCGCCGAACGAAGTGAAGGACATTGATCTGCAGGTGGGGCAGAATCTGAACCTGAACATTTCCCTGACAGTGGCGCAGGCGGCGACTGAAGTGGAGGTCTCGTCGGCGGCGGAACTGATCGACGACACGAAGAGCGATGTTTCGACCACGGTTGGCCAACAACAGATTAACGATCTGCCGATCAATGGCCGGCGGGTCGACTCGTTCGTGCTCTTGACGCCGGGCGTGACCAACGACGCCACATTCGGTCTGCTTTCGTTCCGGGGCGTCGCGGGAAACAACTCGTTCCTGATCGACGGTAACGACAATACCGAGCAGTTCTATGACGAGAACGCCGGACGCACGCGCATCCAGTCGCAGATTTCGCAGGACGCGGTGCAGGAGTTCAAAGTCGTTTCCGAGGATTACTCGGCGGAATACGGACGAGCGATGGGCGGGGTTGTCAACACCGTGACCAAGAGCGGTTCGAATCAATTCCACGGTACCGGCTTCTATTACTTCCGCAGCACCGGTTTTGATGCCCGCGATCCTTTCGCTTCATTCAATCCTTCCGAAAAGCGCGTCGAGGGCGGCGCGACGGTGGGCGGCAAGATCATCAAAGACAAACTGTTCTATCTGATTAATTTCGACCTGACGTATCGCAACTTCCCGTTGGTCGACAGCTACGTACAGGCTGGCGTTGTGGATCCCGTGGCGCAAACATGGATCGGTTGCGGCGCGCCGGCGACTCCGGCGCAGTGCGCGGCGATCAACGCATTGCTGCCTCGCTTCTACGGGCAGATTCCGCGAACCTACGACAACGATTTGGGATTTGGCAAGCTCGATTACCACATGTCCGACCGAAACACGTTCACGGCGGAATTCAATTTCCTGCGGTGGTGGTCGCCAAACGGAATTCAAACCGGGCTTTCTTCCACGAGCGGAGCCGGGATTAACGGTAATGGTAACGATTCGGTTCGCGTCCGCAACGCAAAACTTCAGTGGACATCGGTTCCGACGAGCAGCTTCGTAAATACCTTCCGCTTTGGGTGGGATACCGATCGCCAGGCCGACTCGTTCAATCAGGCATCACTGGGCGACGGCCTGGGCTACCTTAATGTTTCGGTGGGCGGGGTTCAGCTTGGGCCAGCCAACTACCTGCCTCGGGTGGAGCCAAGCGAGACTCGTTACGAATTCTCTGACGATGCCAACTGGGTGAGAGGCAACCACAGCTTCAAGTTCGGATTCGGAGCCTTCAACACCGAAGACTACAATTACTACATCAGCAATCAATACGGCTCATATACCTACAACACCCCAACCCAGTTCGCGCAGGATTACAGCAACCCGATCGCCGGTAAAAACTGGAACACGTTTTCGCAGACATTCGGGAATCCGGTGGCCGACTATACGATCAACGAGTTCTCATGGTATGCGCTCGATCAGTGGAAGGTAAAGCCGAGGCTGACCGTTAACATTGGCGTCCGCTGGGATAAATCGCTCAGCTTAAAATTCCCGGTGGTGAACCCCGACTGGCCTCAGACGGGATATATCAATACCCCGAACACCAATTTCTCTCCGCGCATCGGCGCCACGTATAACGTAGATGACAAAACGGTGATCCGCGCCGGATTCGGGCTGTTCTATGCGCGACTTCTCGGCGGACTCATCGACAACCTGTGGACCACGAACGGGCTCTATCAGAACTCGCAATCGCTCAGTTCGACCAATTCGACACAGCAAGCCGCCGGCCCCGCTTTCCCCAATGCTCTGAGCGCCCCGGTTACCGGCGTGAATATTGCGGCCACGACGATTCAGTTCGCAGACCCGAAGCTGAAGACGGCATATTCATCGCAGGCGAACCTCACGATCGAGCGGCAACTTGGCAAAGATATGGTATTGACGGGGTCTTTCATCACCAGCCGCGGTATTCACCTGCTGGGCACGTACGATCTGAATGCCCCCTACCCATCCAACACCTACACCTACACGATCACGGATACATCCGGAAATCCGGTGAGCACGTTTACAACGCCGATCTATCAGAATCCGAGGCCGAATACCAAATACGGAGCGGTCCTCGAAAATACGAACGGCGTGGATTCGTCCTACAACGGACTGGCCATTACGTTCGAGAAGCGCTTTTCGCATGGTTTTCAGTCGCTTGCGTCTTACACGTGGTCACATGAAATCGATGACGGGCAGGGCGCGGGAACGAACGCGATCTTCTTCAGCAGCGCAACCACGACCTACAACGGCGCCAACGCGTTCGAGCGGGGAAGCGGCTCGCTCGATCAGCGTCACCGTTTGGTGTATTCGTTTATCTGGGCACCCACGTTCACGCATGCAAACAACGGATTCGCGAAATACCTCATCAACAACTGGCAGCTTTCGGGTATTACCACGCTGGCTGCCGGGCGTCCGGCTGGCAGCCCTACCGTTCGCATTGTAAGCGCCGGTCCCTCGGGCCTGCTGAACAACAACCTTGTTGGCTTCACGAATAGTCGTGTGCCGTTTCTGCCAGTCAACAGCATCTACACGCCTGCCTCGTATCGAGCGGACCTTCGGCTGACGAAGGTGCTTCCGTTCGATGTGCATGACCGCGTCGTTCAACTGAACCTGAACTTCGAGGTTTTCAACGTCAGCAACTCCTGGTCGCCCACGAGCGTCGCGACTCAGCAATACACGGCGACCAAGGGCGTGCTGACGCCAACTCCGACAGCGTGGGGCTTCGGCACCGCGGATGGCGGCTTCCCCGACGGAACGCAGGCGCGGCGTTTGCAAATCAGCGCTCGTGTGGTGTTCTGAGGGTCGAGCGGAGGTGACACGGAAAGAGGCGGGCGTTTCGGCGCCCGCCTTCTTCATTTCGCCCGCGCTCAGTTGAGCTTCGCGAGTTCTTTTCTGTACAGCTTATTTTGGGGAAATTCGTGGGCGAGCCATTCCAGCTTTTCGCGAGCTTGCTCAGGCTCGTGGGCCCGCAAATCGGCCAGGGCCAGAAGAAGGCGCGCGTACGGGCGCAGGTAATGGCCCTTCTCAGCAGTAATCCGAAGCTTTTCGACTCCGGTGCGGCGATCGGTTTCAGCGCCGGTTGCGTGGAGAATCCATCGAACCGGGGCGGCCTTGAGACTCAGCAGGTAATTTTCGATCCCTTGCGCAATGTACGCATCGTAGTACTCCGGATACCGACCCAGAAGCTGACCTGCGAGCGCCCGGCTTTGTTTCACCTCCGAGAGCGCCGCAAAATTGCGCTTTTCGATAAGCGCCAGGTAGTCGGAATGCAGACCGAGTCTGAGGACGGAGGCGAATAGCGCGTTCGGGTCGTCAGGATGGGCGCGCAATTCAGCATCGGCGAGATGCTTACTCTTTTCGAGGGCGGCTTCAAAGAGCGTTTTGGTCTTTGGGTCGGCGTCGAGTTTGTGAAAGTCAAGGAAGTTGTCGTCGTTGGTCCAGAACTCCGAACTCAGGAGGTTCAGGCGGTCGAATTCGGAAAACAGGTACGCGGCGGCGTCCGAGACGGGGCCCAATGGGTCCGACGGCGCTTTGCGCTCGTATTCCGCGAACGTTTTATGGGCGTCGTCGAACTGGAGATTGTACATCTGGCGGTAACCCTCATCGAGAAGGGGTGCGCCGCAGAGGGTTCCGGCCGGCAGCAGAATGATGGCTGTTAGCCTGAGAAATCTACGAATGATAAAAGCCATCATATTCGATCTGGGACGTGTGATTGTGCCGTTCGATTTCAGCCGGGGATATGCGCAACTGGCCGAACTGGGCGGCATTCCGGCGGGCGACGTGCCGAGGCGCATCGGACAAACCGATCTGGTGCAGCGCTTCGAATGCGGCAAGATCGCGCCTGAAGACTTCGTAAGAGACCTCGCAAACTATTTGAACATCGATGTTGATCACGACCGGTTCTGCGAGATCTGGAACTCGATTTTTCTGCCGGAGACGCTTATCTCCGAGGATCTTCTAATCGCCCTGAAAGAACACCACCGTCTGGTGTTGCTTTCCAACACGAATCGTATCCATTTCGAAGGCATTTTGACGAATTATCCACTGCTTCGCCAATTTGACGAGTTTGTCCTGTCTTATCGGGTCGGATTCATGAAACCCGCGCCGGAGATTTACCGCGCCGCCATAAAAGCTGCGCAGTGTCGCCCTGAGGAATGCTTCTTCACCGATGACATCGCCGAGTACGTGGAAGGAGCCAGACGGGAAGGAATTGATGCCGTGCAGTTTTATTCCGCGGCGCAGATCGAAGCGGAACTCCGGCGGCGTGGCGTCGAGTGGACCGCGGTTAGCTGAGCAGCCCGCCGTGTCCCAGGCTGGCGAGTTCCCAGGTCGAAACGCGGTAGCGCGCAAGCATAGGAGGCATCAGCAAGTCGATAACGTTCGGCTTGAGCGAGCGAAAACAGCCGGGAGCGGAAACTACAGGCACGTCGTCTTTGTAACCCATTAACAGAAGATTTCCGGGCTCAACCGGTACGAGAAAGCGCTCGATCTGGCAGTTGATCTTCGCCATGGCGCGCCCGACTGCGTCCGCCGGGCCGGCCGGGGCGGTCGTTGACGCCACAAGAATGGCGGCCGGGGCATAACGCAGAAATTGCTGGATGCCGCGAGACACATGCTCTTCGTTTTCAAGAACCGAAAGCGCAAGGTGGCTCCGCACGCCAAAACGTTCGAGTTTCTGGCGAATTACGGACTCAAACAGAGTGCGGGCGCGATCGCCGTTGATCGGGTCGGTGTATAGCACGGCGACGGAAGCTTGCCGGGCCGGCCGCGCTTGCATGATCGGTCCGCGCTGGCGCAGCATATCCAGAGCCCCGTCAAAGTCGGATTTTGCTACGGCGAATGGAGCGCTCTTAATCGAAGCGATTCGTTGCCCGGCGGTCGCGAAGCTGAAGTTCAACGAACTGGCGATCACGAGACTCGAAGTGCAGTTGACTTGCCGGAGCAGATCATCGTCAACCAGAACACAGCAGTTTTCGGTGGCCAGAAGGTTCGCGCGGCCGCCAGGAGCCAACTGAATCTCGTAGCAGCCGCAGGCCATCTCACCGGCGATTCCGCAGACCGCTTCATCTTCGGAGACTTCGTCTTCATCGAGTTCGGCTACCCAGATCTGTCCTAGTCCCTCCGACTGAAGAATTCGAATATCTTCTTCGCGAAGGATATGCCCCTTGGCGAGGAGTTTCTTCCCCCCGGGCCGAAAAATCGCAGAAGAAAGAATTCGTCCCGCAGACTGCTGAACATCAATCGTCTGAGCTTTCATCCCGTGGGTCCCCCAGTTGGAATCGGCGTCGGAGTGCGATTCAGCACTCACGAGGCCTATATTACGACAAATAAAAACATACTGTAGGGAAAAATGGAAAAATTCTCGCCGATTTCTATCGGTTTTCTACGTATAGGCGTCAGCTAGCGAGAATCTCAGCGGGCGCGGGAGCGGCGGGAGCCTCCGCGGGCGGCATTTCGCGCTTATATTTGCACCCACTCGCGGGGCATTGAAAAAAGGCCCCGGATTTCAGATATTTCTCGACAAGGTAGGAATTTCCGCAATCCGGACAGCGCTCCGCAACAGGGCGAGACCATGCGACGAAATTGCAATCGGGATAGCGGCTGCAGCCATAGAAGGTCTTGCCGCGCTTCGACCGGCGCTCCACGACCTCGCCCTCCGAGCACTCCGGACACTTCACGCCGATGGTCTTCTGCTTGACGAATTTGCATGCGGGGTAGTTGCTGCAGGCGGTGAACTCGCCGAAGCGGCCGTATTTCTGGACCAGATTGTTGCCGCATTGCGGGCATTTTTCGTCGAGTATTACGTCGGGCTTCTTTTGCGAGCCGCCAATCTGTTTGGTGGTCTTGCAATCGGGATAGCCTGAGCACGCGAAGAAGGTTCCGAAGCGCCCCTTCTTCAATACCATGGGCCTTCCGCAGTTCTGGCAGTACTCCTCGTCGCCCTGCTCCGAGAGGTCGGCGCCGTCGAGATCGGGGAGGTCCACCGTCAATTCGCGGGTGTACGTACATTCGGGGTAGCCCGTGCACGCAAGAAAGCTTCCGTGTTTACCCCACTTGATCACCAGGGGCTTGCCGCACTTGTCGCACGTCAAATCGGTTGGTTTTTCCATCCGTTTGATGTTCGTCATGTTGGTTTCGGCATTCTCGAGGTCTCTCGTGAAACGCTCGTAGAATTCGCCCATCGCGTCGCGCCAATCGAGTTTGCCTTCCTCGATTTCGTCGAGCTCTTCCTCCATGCGCGCGGTGTAACGCACATCGAAGATGTCATTGAAGCTTTCGAGAAGCAGGTCGGTCACGACCATGCCGAGTTCGGTCGGACGGAACTTGCCGCCTTCCTTGGTAACGTATTCGCGTTCCTGAATGGTGGAAAGAATGGAAGCGTAGGTCGAGGGTCTCCCGACGCCATCGGCTTCGAGCTTCTTGACCAGCGTGGCCTCGGTGTAGCGCGGAGGCGGTTCCGTAAAGTGCTGTTCGGGTTTGAGGACCCGGAGCTTCAGATCTTCGCCTTCGTCCAGCTTCGGCAGCTTGTGCCTGAGTTCCTCGTCGTCTTCGTCTTTCTGGTCTTTTCCTTCTTCATAGACCTTCAGGAATCCATCGAACTTAAGAACCGAACCCGTGGCGCGGAAGGTGTAGTCGACCGAGCTCTTTCCGGGGGCGATCGTATCGATGGTTGTCTGGTCGAGAAGAGCAGGATTCATCTGGGAAGCGATGAAGCGCATCCAGATCAGCCGGTACAGTTTGAGCTGGTCCTCGGCGAGGAATGGCGCAACATCATCGGGCGTGCGCATTGCGGACGTCGGGCGGATGGCCTCGTGCGCGTCCTGAGCATCTTTCTTGGATTTGTAAACATTGGCTGAGCCGGGAAGGTATTCGGCCCCGTAACGCGACTCGATAAAACCACGCACCTCCGTGAGGGCTTCCTCGCCGACGCGGGTCGAATCGGTTCGCATATAAGTAATGAGGCCGACCAACCCCTCCTTTCCCAGTTCGACGCCCTCATAAAGCTGCTGGGCCAGCATCATGGTGCGCTTCACGCTGAACCGGAGCTTGCGGGATGAATCCTGCTGTAGAGTCGAGGTGATAAAAGGCGCGACGGGATTCCGCTTCTTCTCCTTTACTGCGACGGAGCGAACGGTGAAGTGAGCGCCTTCCAGATCCCCGAGGATCGCGTTCGCCGTCGCTTCATCCGGGATTTCCGGCGCCTCAGCGCCCTTCCGAAACAGACGGGCGTCAAAAGCGGGCGGCTTCTTCGCGGCCAGATTGGCATCGAGCGTCCAGTATTCCTGCTTGACGAACGCGCGGATCTCGCGTTCCCGGTCCACAATAACTCGAACGGCCACCGTCTGGACGCGCCCGGCGGACAGGCCGCGGCGCACCTTGTCCCACAAAAGCGGGGAGATCTTGTACCCGACGAGACGATCGAGAACGCGGCGCGCCTGTTGCGCATCCACGAGGTTGACGTTGACCAGCGCAGGCTTTTCGAAAGCTTTCTGGATGGAACTTTTGGTGATTTCGTTGAACATGACCCGGAAGATCCGGGGATCGCCGTCTTTTGCGGCCTTCTTGGGAGTGAGTTCCTCCTGAAGATGCCAGCAAATGGCTTCGCCTTCGCGGTCCGGGTCGGCTGCGAGATAGATATCGTCGACCTTTTTGGCGGCGTCTTTCAGCTCCTGGATGAGCTTCTTCTTGCCTTCGATCACCTCATACTTCGGGCGGAACCCGTTCTCGACATCAACGGCAAGATCGCGCTTGGGCAGGTCTTTGATGTGCCCCAGTGACGCCTTGACGACGTAATTCCGTCCGAGGTACTTGTTGATCGTTTTCGCTTTCGCCGGTGACTCGACGATAACCAGAGCTTTTGCCATATGCCAACTGCTTTCTCAGAGTAAACCACGCGTCCCCGCTGTCCGGATCGCCCGGGTGGGCTGGGGACCGCGAGGCTACCACACTTTAACAAAGTTCCTTCCGGCCTGCTGCCGAACGAGCCCCATGATCTCAAGCTCGAAAAGCGCCGCAATAATCTCAGAAGGCGACGTCTCCTCCATGGTTTCGACCAAAGCGTCAAGGTGCGTGGCCGCGTCCGTTTTCAATCTTTGGAGGATGCCCCGAGCGGGGGCGCTCAGTGGCCCCGATTCGGTTGATACAGATGCGGATGGAATGGCGGCCGATTCAATCGAATCGCCAAGTGATTGATTCAAAATGCGTTGTCGATCTTCATCGATCAACCGCCGCTGCTCCGGCTGCGGCAGTTCCACTACGATGTCATTCCAGTCCTGTACCAGCTTGGCTCCCTGCTTGATGAGCAGATTGGGCCCCCAACTCATTTTCGAGGTGATGTTACCGGGGACGGCAAAGACCTCGCGCCCCTGCTCGATCGCGAGGCGAGCGGTAATCGATGAACCGCTGTACTGCGCGCCCTCTACGACAAGCAATCCGCAGCTCATGCCGCTGATGATGCGGTTGCGGATGGGAAAATTCTGTGGAAATGCAGTTGCGCCCATCGGGAATTCGGAGAGGATGAGGCCTTTCGATACCATTTCCGCGGCGAGCTTTTTGTTTTCCGACGGGTAGACAATATCCACGCCGCAGCCCAGGACGGCGATGGTGGACCCTCCTGACGAGAGGCAGGCTCGATGCGCGGCGGTGTCGATGCCACGCGCCATCCCCGAGACAATGGTGACGCCCGCCCGCGCAAGGTCGCCGGAGAGGCGTTCGGCCGCGGCGACGCCGTAGGGCGTGGGACGACGGGTCCCTACAACTCCGATGCAGATGGAGAAAAGTAGCTCAAGACGGCCGCGGGCGAAGAGCACGGCGGGCGGATCGTAGATGCGCCGAAGCGGGGCGGGATAACGCGGGTCCGACTGCACGATGAGGGCGGCTCCAGCTTTCAGCATGAGTTCACGTTGACTGGCCGCATCTTCAAAGCTGCAACCACTGGACACGGAGCGCGCGAGACCGCCTGAGAGTCCGGCGCCTTCGAGTTCGCTGGCCGAAGCGCGGAAGATTGCCTGCGGGGTTCGGAAGCGCTCGATCAACTGGTTGGCGCGGCGCGTTCCCAGTCCGGGAACGAGGCGAAGAGCAAGCCAGTGGAGTTCATCTTCCGCCGAGAGGGTGGGTGCGGGAGTCGACATGCTTAAAATAGTTGGCGCAAGCGCGCCTTATTCTCATGAAAAAAGAGGCCGACTGGTTCGACGGGCGCGAACCGCAGCTTATTTACATTGCGAAGCGTCTGCGTGAGGCGCAGCGACTGGAAGAGGTTTTGGACGCCTCGGGCGTGGACTACAGCGTCGAAGCCGATGAATATCAGGGCGGGGTCATTTTCCGCCGTACGCGGATCGGGGCTTTCTTTTACGTTCGGCCCGAAGACCAGGAACGCGCGATCGTGGTGATGAAAGAGGGCGGTTTTCCGCCTTCGGCGGGCCAGGCTGGCCGATAGAGACGGTCGCAGGCGGCGCTTCCGGTATCTGGCTTACAATAGGTAGCGGAGGCCATTCCTTTTTCAAATGGGTCCGCTGGGTCCGCAAGAGATCGTCGTCATTTTCATCCTGGCCCTGCTGCTGTTCGGTCCAAAGAGGCTGCCCGAACTCGGCAGGACTGTGGCGAAGGCGATGAAAGAGTTCCGCAAAGCGCAGAGCGAACTGAAGTCCACGTTTGACCGCGAGATGCAGAACCTGGAGCGGGAGGTCAATATGAAAGAACTGACCGCTACCAACTACCAGTCCGACAGCTATACCTACGATTACTCCTCTTACGACGCGTCGTATTACGACGGGTCGTATGAATCCACAGTAAACACAACTTCGACAGCCGGCGCATCCGCAACTTTGGGCGCCGGGACAACGGCTCCGCTTCAGATCGAAGCGGCGGCCGGTTCAATCGCGAGCGGCCATCTGGAAGATGGGCACTCGGGGAGCGCCTCAACCCCCACACCTGCCGCGAACGGACATTCAGAACCTGGTCATCCTCCGGTTCCCCACGAGCCGGTGAGGGTGCCCGCCGAACAGCCGGCAAACAGCTAAAGACGGTCAATGGCATTTCCCGACGAGCCTCGGGAGGGCGTACCCTCCCAAGGCGAACCTGCGCATCAAAGCGAATACGCCGAACCCATCCATGTGGGTGGCGAAGTGATCACCGACACGCCTCACGCACCAGCCAGTGAGACGCATTCTTATGCGGACGATTGGTCCTCTTCGTACAGCCAGCCGGGCAATGCCGTTACCGTAGCGCCTCCGCCGCCGTCGAGACCGCCGCAGCCGCCACCACCTCCCGAACCTCCTGACGAAGACGAGGACGAAGAGGAAGGCATGGCGCGGATGAGTTTCCTCGAGCATCTGGAGGAACTCCGGTCGCGTCTGCTGAAAGCTCTGGGAGGAATGGGCGTCGCCTTTGCGATCTGCCTCTGCCTGGGGCCCCAACTTTGGGACATTATCCGGAAACCCGCGAAGACCGCGCTGGAAAACCTGCATCAGCCACCCGATCTGGTTCTGATCAACCCGATGGACTCATTCCAGATCATCTGGATGAAAATCCCTCTGCTCTGCGCGATCTTCGTGTCTTCACCGTGGGTGCTCTATCAGGTTTGGGCATTCATTGCCCCGGGGTTGTACAAACGCGAAAAGCGCTGGGCCGCCCCGTTCGTTATCTCGAGTTCGTTGCTGTTCATCCTCGGCGGGCTTTTTGCGTACTTCGTCGCGTTTCGATACGGTCTCGAATTCCTGCTGGGTCTTGGTATCGGCAGCGGCATCCGGCCGGGCGTCGACATGAGCCTTTACTACGACCTGTTCGTGGATGTGATGCTCGGCGTTGGCGTAATTTTCGAGATTCCGGTGATGTTGTTCCTGCTCACCCTCATCCGCGTAGCGAGCCCCGCATTCTTGGTACGCCATAGCCGGTACGCGATTCTTGCCATCGTGATCCTTGCGGCGGTAATTACCCCCACCGGCGACGTTTTCAATCTGACACTCTTCGCAACGCCGATGATCGTATTGTTTTACATCGGCATCTTCGCCAGCTACCTCTTGGTACTCAACCGGGAGAAACGGAAGTTTCCGTGGCGTACGTTCCTGATGTGGGGGATCGTCGGGCTATTGGGGCTAGCGGCGCTGTCGGTCGCAGCGTTGCTGTACTACGGGTACCATTTCGTGCCTCATTGGCCGATTTTCGTAAAATAATACGCTTTCTCTGATAAGGGGAAAGTTGTGACTGACAAGACTCAAGGCGGATCACACGGCTCGGACCGAAAGGTCGATCTAAACCGGGTGATCCGCGATCTGAACGAACAAAAGAATCGGCTGGAACGCATCATTGGCCATCTAGAGCAGTTGCGGGCGGAAGAGGCGGCGAATCAGAAGCCGCGAAGCCGCCGTGGCCGTAAGAGCATGGACGCGGAGGGGCGAGCAGAAGTCTCACGCCGAATGCGGAGGTATTGGGAAGAATGGCGAGCCAACAAGGATCAGACCCAGGAATCCTTCGGGTCCGACGACGGGGACTCGTCATCGCATTTCGGAGTTGTGTCCCTATCTGTATAAGGCCGAAAGCGCTTAGGGCTTCTTAAAGTACCAGAGCCAGAAGTACTGAGTTCCTGCGCCTTGGCGGTAGCGGGGTTCAAAGCCGCAGGCTTCGGCCATCTCGACCGCCTCATCGTCCGAGAACGGGACGCCGAGCCAGGTGTCTTCCGGTGAAGTCAGCAGAGTTGCGTCTCCCTGCACCTGAAATTTGAACAAACCGCCCGGGCGCAGCAGGCGATGCGCCTCGCGCACATAATTGCGGATCACAGCGCGATCCGGAATGTGCTGAAAGACGATATAAGAGAACGCGAAGTCCACCTGGATATCGCCTAGCACTTTCAAATCACTTCCGCTGTTCTGAAAGACGTGGGCGTTCGGAATGTCGCGGAGGCCCTCGCGCGCTTGGCGGATCATCTCGCCGCTGATGTCAACGGCAAAGACTTCGCCGAAGGTTTCGGCAAGCGCGCGGGTGATGCGGCCGGACCCACAACCGATCTCTAGGACCCTCATCTGCTTCGGGTCCATTCCCTGACAGACGTTCCTCATGTCCGTCAGTATTTCGCGGCGAACGTTTTCGCGCCCTGATTCGAAATAGTCGGCGTCGGTCCAATCCGCGCGAGCCGTGGCCACATAGTGCCGGGCGTTTTCACGCGCGCGCTCGTCCCATTCACGACGCATCTTTTCAAGCACTGACGGGGGGGGCGGCGCGGAGTCCACCTGTGCGGGCATCTGATATTATTGTAATTGTTCATCTAGTGGGCGGATAGCTCAGTTGGGAGAGCACCGCGTTCGCAACGCGGGGGTCGAGGGTTCGAATCCCTTTCCGTCCACCAATCTCCAAAAATCGGCCAATAACCCGCCTTTCCGGCTGCGTCGGAACTACTCGAACAAGGAGAGTTGGCGGGACGCAAGTTTGCGCCTGGCGCGACTGTCGCCCATAACTGTGCGGCCGCCGAGCGAAGGCGAGAGGGCGCGTTCGTGCGCCAAAGCTTGGTGGAAATCCGCTCGCGGTTCGAGTCGGTTGCCGACTGCTTGGACGAGCCGGTCCAGCCGGCGGAATCCATCGATCTTGTCGGTGTCGCCAGCTTTAGCCCGGTCAAGAGCCGTTCGCAGGAAACTCAGCGATTCATCGTAAGTCTTCAGGGGAACCGGAAACGGGTGACCGTCTTTCCCTCCGAGCGAGAAAGAAAATCGCGCGGGGTCCGAAAAGCGGGTCGGCGTTCCATGAACGACCTCAGCCACGAGCGAGAGGGTCTGCAGCGCGCGTGGGCCAAGCTTTTCGGTCAGTAGGAGCGAGGCGAAATCGCGAAGCTCGCGTTCATAGCTGACCGCGAGAACAGCTCCGAGCCGTTCGAGATCGACATCGGTGACGTCGACTTCGTGACGTCGCGGCATAATCAGCCTGCGGGCTTCAGCGACCGTCACGTCCGGGCGCTGCCGAGCGATGTGAAGCAGCGCATCCTGAGCGGGCAGGGCGCGCCGGTCGACCAGATTGAGAATTGTTCCTTCACTCTGGCCCACGATGGCCGTGTGCGGCTCGCAGGTGAAGTCGCGGACGGACGCCGAATGCCAGTGGTAGCGGCGAGCGAGGCCCGTAGCATCGTTCAGGCCCTGTTGAACTACAGCCCAATCTCCCGCCGCAGTCACGATGAATGTATGGAGGTAAAGTTGAAATCCGTCGCCGATCGCGTTGTTGTCGATCTTGGCCATGAGCCGGCTATTCCGGACCAGCGTGTCACCGGGAATGCCAGTGCGGTCGGCGATCGAAAGCAGTTCATCTGGCGTGCGGCGCGACTGGTTTCCGCGGCCGCCGCAAATGTAAATGCCGAGCTCATGCGAGCGCGGGTTCACGCCCCGCTTGAGCGCCCCGAGAACAGACGTGGTGATGCCGGACGAGTGCCAATCCATGCCCATCACAGCGCCTAGCGCCTGAAACCAAAAGGGGTCCGAGAGACGCGACAGGAACTCGGCGGTTCCGTAATGGTGAACGATGGCCTCAACGATGGCGACGCCCAGGCTTTTCATCCGTTCGGCAAGCCATCCGGGCACGCGTCCGCCATGAAGCGGAAGATCGGCGAAGCCCGAGCGTCTCACAATAGGGCCCTCGCTCGAATTGTAGCGGCCTCCGCTTGGATAGCGCGGCTTCACAGAACACTGGCGCTCGAGTGAATGCCGGCGGATTGAAGACTGCGGGCCATGCGGTCCAGCGCGGCCTTATGAATTTGCGACACGCGGCTCTCATTAATACCGAGCGTCTCGCCGATCTCACGCATGGTCTTTTCCCCGGAGTAATAGAGTTCGATGACGGCGCGATGTCGCACCGGAAGCGTATCCATGGCGGCGCCAAGCACGGCGTTCAACTGACGCTTGCCGGTAAGCACGTCGGGATTGAGGTCGTCGGTCGCTGGAAACTCGGGGGCGCTTTGATTCTCCGCGTCGCCGGGGCGACTGGAGGCGGAGAGCAGCCCCACCATGCGAAGTTCGATGGCCACCTGCCGCCATCGCCCCAGATCCATGCCCATCCTGTCGGCGATTTCCTGCTCGGTAGGATTCCGTTCCATAACCGAGGAGAGTTCGCGCGTGATTTCTTCGAGCTTGCGATGGCGCTTGCGCAGGTCCCGCGAGGCCCAGTCGAGATCACGCAGGCTATCCAGCATCGCGCCCTTAATCCGGTGCTTCGCGTAGCTCTTGAATGTGACCTGCTTATCCCCGTCGTACCTGGTGGCAGCGTCGAAGAGGCCGAGGATGCCCGCATGGATCAGGTCATCGAGATCGACATGCACGGGCAGATTTTCGTAGACCCGAATTGCGATGGCGCGGACTAACGGTAGATGGTCGAGTATCAGCCGGTCTCTTACGGCGTCGGAGTTGGATGTCTGCGTGGGAGCGGGAGTCATGATCTTGACCCCGAAGAAATGCAAGAGCAAGACCATGAGCGAATAGATGGCGAACATCCTGAAAGAACGAGCTTTGGCAATTACCCTGGAAACACGGACCCGTTGCGGCTGCCCAGGATGACGCACGGAAGCGGAACACGTGTTTCGCTTCAGAACAAAACCTCGGACTGCGATCAGTGATGAAGCTTGATCGAGATCAGTGTGCGCGCGATCAGGCCGGCGAAGAGTATGAGGACCGCCTTAAGGACAATGCCATGCAGCAGAAAGATGGAACAGCCGATCAGGACCGCATAGGCCGCGAGCGCGGCCGCCAGGCGGGTATTCATTACGGCAATCATTGTAGCGGTGTAGGCCGCGGTAATCTGGGTGCGAAATGCCGCCCATCGCACTGACCATTGCGGGTTCGGATCCGAGCGGCGGGGCCGGGATTCAGGCGGACCTCAAAACGTTTCATCAGCTTGGGGTTTACGGCGCGTGCGCCATCACCGCCCTGACGGTACAGAACACGGTACGGGCTTCGCGCACGGAAGTCGTCGAGCCGACGCTGGTGCGGCAGCAGATTGATGCAGTGCTCGATGATCTGCCGCCGGACGCGGTGAAAACCGGCGCGCTGGGAAGCGCCGCAATTGTGACGGAAGTAGTGAAGGCGATCAAGGGCCGCCGTGCGCCTCTGATCGTAGACCCCGTCGCGATGGGAAAGCGCGGGTCTGCGCTGCTCGACGCCGACGGCTTTCGCGCGGTTCGCGAACTACTCATCCCCTTAGCGGCGCTGATCACGCCGAATCTGGAAGAGGCCGAGCGTCTGACGGACATGCCCCTGCGAACAATCGCCGACATGAGAGAAGCCGGAGAGCGGATCGCGAAACTCGGGGCGGCCGCGGTACTTGTAAAAGGAGGGCACCTCATGGGCGACGCGACCGACGTGCTTTTTCTGAACGGACGTGTCACCGAGTTTCGAGCAGAGCGGATCGCCTCGCGTCACACCCACGGAACGGGATGCGCTTACTCGGCCGCCATCACGGCCTTCCTCGCGCGAGGTCTTCCAGTGGAAGAGGCAGTCCGCCGCGCGAAGGCGTACGTCACTGAGGCAATCCGCACTGCGCCGGGCCTGGGATCGGGTGAAGGCCCGCTGAACCACTGGGCTGAGGTCTGAATTCGGGCGCCTTCGCTATAATTGCGTTTTCCGGACATGACGAAAGTTCAGAAGCGCTTTCACCTGCAGCGCCCGCTTGATGAAGGCCTGCTGTCGAACCTCGCTCAGACCCATTCGATTTACGGAATCGAGCGGGTTTCAATCGCGCCATCGCGCGAGGAGCTGATCGTCGAATACGACGCGTCGAGGCTGGGGACGCTGGAGGTCGAGTCGGCGCTGCTGCGCGCGGGTCTGCCCGTTACTGGCCTGGCGTAAAGCCGTTTTGTCGGGGATGCGGCATACTTGAGGAGTAGGCGGCGAACGCTACCCTGATGGCTCAAACGGTCACGAGCCCTGGCGTCGAAGTCACTGGCCAGGAAGTAAAAAGTCCGCTTTATCGGGTCGTACTCCTGGACGACGACGATCACACTTACGATTACGTGATCGAGATGCTTCAGAAGATATTCATCTTTACGGGCGAGCAGGCGCTGCGGCACGCGCAGGACGTTGACGCGCATGGACGCACGGTTTTGATTACATGCGAATTGCCACAAGCCGAATTTGGTCGCGACCAGATTCAGAGCTACGGGCCGGACTGGCGCCTGCCTCGCTCGAAGGGATCGATGTCGGCCGTTGTCGAACCGGCGGACAATGAATAAGCCGCCAGGGGCGAGGCGCGCGGTTTTTCTCGACCGGGACGGCACTCTGAATGTGGAGATCAACCAGGTTCTCATTCCGGATCGCGTGACATTGATCGAAGGAGCGGGCGAGGCGGTTCGCGCGATTAATGAAGCAGGGCTATTGGCGATTCTGATAACGAATCAGGCAGTGATCGCGAGAGGCTACTGCGACGAGAAGGATCTCGAACAGGTTCACGCGCGACTCCGCGAACTGCTGGCACGCGATGGAGGGCATCTCGACGGAATCTATTATTGCCCGCATCACCCCGACTACACCGGCGCCTGCGGCTGCCGAAAGCCCGAATCCGGACTAATCCGGCGGGCCCAAACGGATTTCGAAATCGACGTGACTCGTTCCTGGGTAGTTGGTGACTCAGTTAAAGATGTACGGCTGGCAAGGACCGTGGGCGCGAGTTCGGCGCTCGTGCGGACCGGGAAAGCGGGATCCGACCTGGGACCCGACGACCATCCGGACCGCGTATTCCATACTGTGCTTGACGCGGCCGAATTCATAACAGAAGGGGTCTTGACGAGATGAAGTTCCCGCTCGGACTGCACGATTCGGCGGGGGATTACTGGACTTGCTACCGCCAGGCGGTCGCGCAGGCATCCGCGAGCGTGGATACTGACGCCGTAGAACGCGGGGCGGAACTCCTGGACGATCTCTTCGCGAGTGGGCGCACCCTCTACGTCTGCGGGAACGGAGGATCGGCGGCTATCGCGAACCATCTTCTCTGCGACTTCGCGAAAGGCATTCAAACCGATACGCCGATTCGCCCCAGGGTGGTCAGCCTGAGTTCGCACCTGGAGCTGATCCTGGCGATCGGAAACGATATCGATTTCGCGGAGGTTTTCGCGTATCAGGTGAGGAGTTTCGCGTCGAAGGGCGATGCTTTAATGACGATCAGCGCATCGGGTAATTCTGAAAACGTGGTGCGCGCGGTCCATGCGGCGCGAGCAGCCGGCGCGGCTACAATCGCGCTCACGGGATTTCACGGAGGGCGCTGCTCCGAAATCGCCGACGTCAATATTCACGTGGCGGCCTCGAATTACGGAATTGTGGAAGACGTGCACCAATCGCTGATGCACGTCTTCGCTCAGTATCTGAGGTTGCGGCGAATGGACGCTTCGCTCATCGCCGCGAAGGACTTCTGACCCGTTATTGCAGACTCAGATTCTCCTGACCTTCGTCGCCGTTCTTTTCGACGGATTCAGGAAGCACACAGGCGGCGGCAACCTGATCGGTTTCATCCATCCGGACAAGGCGCACGCCCTGTGTGGAGCGACCCGCCTGACGGATCTCGCCCGAATCGATCCGGATAATTTTGCCGTCGCGCGTGACGATCATAATGTCGGAATCCTCTTTGACGCAAAGGATCGCGACGACATTGCCGGTCTTGCGCGTCGTCTTCATGTTGATCACGCCTTTGACGCCACGGTTGGTGAGGCGGTAATCCGTCAGATTGGTGCGTTTGCCGTAGCCAAGCTCTGAGATCGAAAGGATCAGACCCTCCTCGCCAACGACCTCGGCTCCGACGATGAAATCGCCCTCGGCGAGGTCCATGCCGCGAACGCCTCGCGCGGGACGGCCCATGGCGCGGACCTGATCTTCCTTAAAGCGGATGGCCTGCCCTTCGTGTGAACCGAGGAAGATAAGTTCCGATCCGGAAGTCAGGCGGGCGGCGATGAGTTCGTCACCCTCGTCGATTCCAATCGCGATAATGCCGCGCGACATCGGGTTGTCGAACTCGGTCAGCTCGCACTTTTTGATCACGCCGAATTTCGTCACCATCACGATGAATTTGTCCGGCACGAATTCCTTCACGGACAGGAAGGCCTTAACGGTTTCATCCGGCTGGAGGCTGATGAGATTCGAGATGTGCTTGCCCTTGCCCGCGGTGGCGGCATCGGGGATCTCATAGATCTTCAGCCAGTAGACACGGCCCTTATTCGTGAAAATAAGGAGGTCCGCGTGAGTGGACGCGACGAGGAAGTACTCGACAAAGTCCTCATTGCGGGTACCCATGCCAATGCGGCCCTTGCCGCCGCGCGTCTGACGGCGATACGTGTCGACGGCGGTGCGTTTCAGATAGCCGGCATGCGTTACCGTAACGGCGACATCTTCGACCGCGACCAGATCTTCCAGCCGGATCTCGCCAGTATCTTCAACTATCTGAGTGCGGCGCTCATCGCCGTAATCCTTCCGGATTTCCTCTAGTTCTTTGATGATGACGCCGCGAAGCACTTTCTCGGAGCCGAGGATTTCGAGATATTCCGCGATGCGCCGCTGAATGTCGGCAAGTTCGTTCGCGATCCGCTCCTGCTCCATGCCGGTGAGGCGCTGCAACTGGAGTTCAATGATCGCCTGAGCCTGCCTTTCCGAAAGCTGGCGCAGCGGCTCCGTGGCGCCGGCGGCCTTCAGGTAGAGCGGATTGAAGACGAAGCGGGTGGAGGCTGCGATGAGCGAATCGCGCGCATCCTTCGGAGACTTCGACGCGCGGATGATGCGAATGACCTCGTCAATGTTGTCGAGAGCGAGGCGGAAGCCGAGCAAAATGTGCTCACGCTCACGGGCCTTTCGAAGCTCGTAATCGGTCCGGCGGCGAACGACATCGACGCGGTGCTCGATGAAGTATTTAATCGTCGAGAGCAGGCTCAGCTCGCGCGGCTGGCCGTTGACGATCGAGAGATTAATGATGCCGAACCCGATCTGAAGCTGAGTGTTCTTGTAGAGATTGTTGAGAACCACTTCAGCCTGCTCGCCGCGTTTCAGTTCGTAGACAATCCGCATTCCTTCGCGGTCGCTTTCGTCGCGAATTTCCGAAATGCCTTCGACCTTCTTTTCGTTGACGAGCGCCGCCGTGGCCTCGATCAGGCGCGACTTGTTTACCTGATACGGAATCTCGGTGACGATAATCTGCTGCCGGTCCTTGCCCATGGGCAGGATTTCCGCTTTTGCCCGGATTTTCAGACTGCCTCTGCCCGTGCGGAAGGCGTCGAGCATGCCCTGCCGGCCGAGGATGTAGCCACCAGTCGGGAAATCGGGCCCTTTGACGATTTCAATCAGCTTTTCAAAAGTCGTATCCGGGTGACGGATGACCTGAATCGTCGCGTCGATGATTTCCGTCAGGTTGTGCGGCGGGATATTCGTCGCCATTCCGACGGCGATTCCCGAGGAGCCATTAACCAGCAGGTTCGGGACCCGAGTCGGCAGGACTTCCGGCTCGAATTCGGAGTCGTCGTAGTTCGGGCGGAAGTCGACCGTTTCTTTGTCGATGTCCTCCAGCAGGGCGGTGGCGATACGCGAAAGTCGTGCCTCCGTGTACCGCATGGCCGCTGGCGGATCGCCATCGACCGAACCAAAATTGCCCTGGCCATCGACGAGCGGATAGCGCATGCTGAACGGCTGCGCCATGCGCACGAGCGAATCGTAGACCGACGCGTCGCCGTGCGGGTGGTATTTACCGAGGACTTCGCCCACGATCTTGGCGCACTTGCGGGTGGGCCGATTGGGGGCGAGGCCCATCTCGTTCATGCCAAAGAGAATACGGCGGTGCACGGGCTTCAGGCCGTCGCGAATGTCAGGCAGGGCGCGGCCCACGATTACGCTCATCGCGTAGTCGATATAGGACCGCTTCATCTCGTCTTCGATGTTTATGGGAAGGAGATCGCGCGCTCCATCACCGCCTGCTCCGGGCAGCGGGGGGGTCTGGGGAGGCGCAGGCGGACCCTGCGCGGGATTTTCCTGGTCAGCCATGTTTGGGTTTAAGTCTTATTGTACCATTCATTTAGCCCGATCTTGCGCCACCCTCCGGGCCGAAAAGGATCGCCGCTCACCACGCGAAGCGGAGCCCTTTAAAAACAAAAGCCGCGGCCCGCGCTCGGCCTCGCTCTGCGTGCCGGATGTCGATTAGCGATTCGATACGGGTGCCTGCGCCCAACGGCTGTCAATTTATGAAAGTGTCAGGAAAAGAACTTCGACGGAGCCGAGCGCGTCGTCACTCGCTGTCACCCGGTGCCCGTAAGTCTATGAAAAGATGGTAGCGCTAACGGCAATCGAACCCGGATTTTCCGCCCTCTAGTGATTTCTGTAAGTTACTGAAATCGCAATCGCACGAACCGCCGAGTTCGCAGGCATCTCAGACCGTTTGTACAAAACATGTACACGAATTGGGGAGGTTTCCGAGGGTTTCCAGGGTCGCTGGTTCACTACATTTGCGTAAACCGCTGTCGACGGCTTCGCTACGGGGAGAATCAAAGCCACGAAAAAGACGTTCAAGGACCGTTGGGTCTTCGCCATTACCGTTCGAAACGGCAAATTGTCGAACGTCCAAGAGAATATCGACACGCAAGCACTGGCGCGGGCCTCCGAGATGGGCGTGAGGCCCAGGACCTGACCTATTGAGACCGATACCACACGCAACGATCCGCAAATCGACAATCACGTCGGAAAGCGACAAACGGCGCGGTTCGTACGGAGGCATTCTCCAAGTTGGTCGCGGCACGCATCCTCGCTCGCGTTAACGGCCACGAGCTAACCGCGCGCGAGCGCATTTAGGGCGGGGACGATCCAGAACAGTTGGTGTTTTCAGAGCGGCACTTAAGCCACATCTGCTCATCTTTTGATGCCCAAATGTCTAAGGGCGAGTTCCGCGGTGCGCTGCAACTCCGATCTCGTTAATCCATTTGCAGCCTGGATGGCAAGCCCACTGAGAAGCGAAGAAAGATACCTAGTATAGTCATCGACGTTTTCATCGTTCGGAAACTCTCCAGCTCTTCGAGCCTTGAGGAGGCGGCTTTTGATGGCGGCCTCGTTTTGAAGGCGCATCTCTCGCATCAAAGCTTTAGCGGGTTCTGAATCACCGCCGCACGAGAGGGCGGCCGTAAGTGTGAAACAACTGGAAGGATGTTCCTTGGAACCGAGGAACTCGACCGTGTTGTCGAATGCCGCAAGGATGAAATTCCGCAGCGTCGGTTGTTCGAGTGCGCTCACCATATACTGCGCGGGTAAGTCGGCGTACCGCTTCGCGGCGAGCGCAAAGAGCTCGTGCTTGTCACCGAAGGCAGCGTAGATGCTCGAGGGATGGATCCCCATCGCCTGAGAGAGGTCCGCCATCGACGTTCCCTCGTATCCTCGTTCCCAGAAAAGCCGCATGGCGGCGTCAAGAGCAACGTCCTTTTTGAACGCCGCTGGTCTTCCAACTTTGACCGAAGTCTTCATGAGATCGCCACAATTATAGATTTGAGCCTCTTGAATCGGATGCAGGCCACGCCTCATCAACAGTATTGTGTAGCGATCATTCCAGAATGTCTGAATCTGAACAAATAAAGGAGAGGTTTGTGAGCGCACTGGAAGGGAAAGTAGCGGTGATCACAGGTGGGAGTAGCGGAATCGGCCTCGCTACAGCCAAGCGGTTCGTCGAAGAAGGCGCATACGTTTTCATCACGGCGCGGCGGCAAGCGGAATTGGACAAGGCGGTGTCCATAATCGGCAAGAACGTCACGGCCATCACAGGCGATTTGGCGAAGCTCGAAGACATCGACGGGATCGCGGCGGCGGTACGGTCCAAACAAGGCGTCGTCGATATCATCGTGTCCAATGCGGGTTTCACGGAGCAGGCGCCGCTCGAGACCCTCACTCCAGAGCATTTCGATCGGACATTCAATCTCATGGTACGCGCGCCCGTTTTTTTGGCGCAAAAACTCCTTCCGATGATGAAGCGCGGTGGCTCAATCATTCTGGTTAGTTCTGCCATGCACCTCATGGGGATTCCTAACCATACGGCCTATGCGGCGGCCAAGGCGGCAAATCGCTCCTATGCCCGCACCTGGGCGGCGGAGTTCAAGGGCCGTGGTATCCGGGTCAACACTCTTAGCCCGGGCGTGACCGATACCCCAATTCTTGACTCTCAATCTGTAACGGCAGGCCGGGACGAAGTAATCAACATGTACATGAACATGATTCCAATCGGCCGTCTAGCCGAAGCCGTGGAAATCGCGAATGCGGCTGTGTTTCTGGGCTCTGATCAGAGTTCTTATGTTACGGGCGCTGATCTCATGGTGGACGGTGGCGTCGGCCAGGTTTGAGGCTGAATGGTCACCTGAGCTCCGGCGGAATCGCGACTTTGGTTCGTGTTGAATTCAGGGCGGCAAGGCGCCGCAGAAGGAGGAACCAATGAAAGTTCTTGTTACAGGCGCAACGGGCGAGGTAGGCAGTGAGTTAATCAACGAGCTTCTTCAGCGCGAAGCGGGCGTGCGGGCATTGACCCGCAAGCAGCGCAAACCGGATACGTTTCCTGACGCCGTAGAGATGGCCGTCGGCGACTTGAGTGATCCGCTCTCGATAGGGGAAGCGATCAAGGGCGTCGACAAATTGTTCCTGCTGATTGGCGGGGAGAATGTCCCCGTCGAATTAACGCAAGCTCTTACTGCTTATGGCCTGGCAAAAAAGGCGGGTCTTAAACATGTGACGTACGTCTCGGTGTATAGAGCGGACCAGTTTCTCGAGGTCCCGCATTTCGCCAGCAAGTATGCCGTTGAGGAAGCGATTCGTGCAGGCGGGGTGCCTTATACGATTCTCCGGCCGGCGTACTTCGCTCAGAATGAGCTTCGGCTCAAGGCTCAGTTAACCGGACCCGGCGTATATCCGGTTCCCGTGGGGAACCAGGGCGTGGCTGTGGTGGATATTCGCGATCTTGCGGGGGCAGCCGCGATATCGCTGACGGAAGAAGGCCACAACGGAAAGACGTACGACCTGGTTTCGTCAGAGATGTTGAGCGGTCCGAATGCGGCAGCTACATGGTCGAAGCTGCTACGCAAAGAAATCGCCTACGCGGGACACGCAGATTTCGATGGCTTTGAAGCGCGACTGCGGGAAAAAGGGAGTCCGAATTGGCTGGCCTACGATCTTCGAACCATGTACCAGGGTTTTGTCGAACGGGGATTCAGCAACACCGAGGACCAGGTGGCGCGCTTTGCCGCTTTGCTTGGCCACCCGCCGAGAACGTACAGTAGCTTCGCTGAAGAACTAGCAAGGGAGTGGGCTGTAGCGTGAGCTGCAGCAGAACACGCCGTCCCGAAGAGCATGCACACAGGAGAAATCGAATGCCTTCGTCTCTTGAAAATCAGCGCTTCACCCAACGGAACGCAACCGTGTTCCATCCCATCAGTGAGGCAGACAAGACCGCGATGGCTGCCTTGCGCGCCATCGTCGAACCCAACAAAGGGAGCTTGCGGGGAACTGCAGCGCGAATGCCTTTCGACGCCATCATGGAGCACGTCGCTGTTCCCGAAGACGTGACTTTCGAAGACGGCGCCGTGGGCGGTGTTCCGGGTTGGTGGTCGAAGCCGAACGACGCTCAGCCCGACGCAGTGGTCCTCCACATTCATGGCGGATGGTTCAACTGGGGCTCGGCGAAAGCCTTTCGCAATCTGGTTGGGCATCTGGCGATGCATGCTGGCGCGGTTGCATTTACACCTGATTATCGTCTCGCCCCCGAACATCCCTTTCCGGCCGCGGCGGAGGATGTACGCGCCTGCTATGCCGGCCTCATCGACCTTGGCTACAAGAAGATCGCCGTCACCGGCGACTCCGCAGGTGGGACCTTGGCTCTTGGGCTCCTTCTCTCGCTGAAGGAGTCCAAGCTGAACTATCAGGTGATTCCCGTCGCCGGAGTGGCACTGTCCCCAGTGACGGACCTTTCGCTCGCAGGAGAAAGCTGGACGACGCGTGCGGCAGCGGATCCTTACTTTACTCAACCCCAGGCGGCCGAGTTGGTGCGGTCCTATCTGAATGGAGTCGATCCCAACAATCCCGCTGCCTCGCCGCTCCGCGCAGACTTGACCGGCCTCCCTCCGATTCGTTTCCACGTCGGTGACGACGAAGTGCTGCTCGACGACTCGGTCCGTTTTGTCGACCGAGCTCTGGCGGCCGGAGTGGATGCGCAGCTGGATGTCTGGGAAGGCATGGCGCATGGCTTTCCGGGGTCAGTGGGCCAACTGAGCGCTTCGACCGAAGCGCTGCAACAGATCGGCTCGTTCCTAGCTGAACGCCTCACTACATCGGGCGGCGAGGCATCGTTCAGCGCTCGGTCAAAATGACGATGGAATTACAAAACACCGAATATACCAGGCGCAGCAGGAGGTTGTATCGAAGACACGAAGGCCCTTATTGAAAAGGCCTGCGCCGCATTCGACAGGCGGGACATCGGCGGGACATCGGCGGTGCATTGGCACTGATGACTGAAGACGTGAACTGGCCGAAGGCTTCGGAAGGCGGCAGAGTTGTTGGAAAGGAAGAGATCCGCGCCTATTGGACCCGACAAAGAGGCGAGTTCGATGGCCTTGTCGAACCGCTGGCAATCACTGAGGAAGACGGAGGCAATGTCCGCGTCAGGGTGCGCCAACTCGTGAAGAAGGTTTGGGTACTGTCTCGATTGTGTCAGCCTCCGTCAAACACGAATAGCATAAGAAGGGAGTTGGCTAAGGCGATGTCAATTGCAACAAAGAGTATTTCTGCACTTCTGCTGGCAATCAGCACGATGGCGCCAACCACGGTAATTCCCGCAACCACCTACAACAATTCCGTCAAACCCAACTTCTCACACCGCATCCCGAATATTCCGGGCAAGTCGCTCGTTGCCGTGGAAGTGTCTTACCCTCCTGGCGGTGTCTCCGCGCCGCACCATCACTCGGCGTTCGTCTATGCGTACGTCGTCTCGGGTCAGATCGCGAGTCAGGTGGAGGGTCAGCGCGAACGCATATACCGCGCGGGCGAAAGCTGGTATGAGACGCCGGGAGCACATCATTTGATCGGTCGCAATGCGAGCAATACTGAACCGGCCAAACTGCTCGCCGTATTCGTCGCCGATACTGGGGACAATGCTCTGACGACTCCTGATCACGCAGGAGATTCGAGATGAGAGTTCTGGTGGCAGGGGCGACTGGGGCTATTGGACGCCCATTGATTCGCGGTTTGAAACAACACGGGCACAGTGTGTTTGGTTTCGCGCGTTCGGCGGAATCGACGCGCGTCCTGACTGAGATGGGCGCCGAGGCTGTGATCGGGGATGTGCTCGATGGGGCGTCGGTCCAGGCCGCGATTGCGCGCGTGCGCCCTGATGCCGTCATCAATGAGCTGACCTCACTGCCGCGGCATTACACTCCGGCGGAGATGAAGGCTGCCGCGGAACGCGATAGCATGGTCCGGAGGGAGGGAAATGTCAACCTCCTTGCAGGCATGCGCGAATGCGGTGTGCGCCGCTACATCCTGCAGTCTTCGGGATTCTGGTATGCGCCCGGCCCAGCGTTGGCTGATGAATCGTCGCGCTTGGCTGTTGATGCTTCACCCGGCGTCGCCGCCGGCGTTCGCACCTACCTTGAACTCGAGTCGACAGCCTTTCGGGCCTCGGAAACAGACTGCGTCGCGATGCGTTACGGATTCTTTTACGGACCGGGCACTTGGTACACGAACACCGAGGATATGGGAGAGCAGGTGCGCAGCCAGCAGGTGCCCATCATCGGCGCCGGCCAAGGCGTGTGGAGTTTCGTTCATATAGAGGACGCCGCATCCGCGACGGTCACGGCGCTCGAATGTGCTCCGGGCGCTTACAACGTCGCTGACGACAACCCGAGCCAGCAGTGCGAATGGCTGCCGGCATTCGCAAGCTTTTGCGGAGCGCCGGAACCGCTTCAAATCACGGAGCAGGAAGCCCTGGCGACTTCTGGAGCCGACAGCGTCTATTACGCGACGCGCCTGCGCGGCGCCTCCAACGAGAAAGCACGACGCGAACTCAATTTCCGCCCACGCCCCCTTGAATGGCTCCGAGGACGGGTGGTCCCGGCGCAACATGGATAAGGCCAACTGATCGAAAAGTCGCTGGAAAGGCAAAGTACGTCCCGAAAACGTTCGAAACCCACCCTGCTTAACCTTTTCTTCAGCGACGGCGGAGTCGGCATATTGCTCACGTCCCAGCCTCCGCCCAGAGCTTTGCTAAGCAACACGCTGGCGTCCGGGACATCGACGATGCATTGGCACTGATGACCGAAGACGTGAACTGGCCCAAGGCTTCGGGAGGCGGCAGAGTTGTTGGGAGGGAAGAGATCCGCGCCTATTGGACTCGACAATGGTGCGAGTTCGATGGCCTTGTCGAACCGCTGGCAATCACCGAGGAAGACCGAGGCAAGGTCCGCCTCAGGGTGCGCCAACTCGTCTGGAACCTCCAGGGGGATGTTCTATCCGAGAGCGAAGTTCTCCACGTATTCACTATGAATAGCGGTCTTATCGCAGCCATGGCCCTCGGGGATGAGGCCGACTCTGCCGATGGTCCGACTGCCGCATTCGCACGTCGATCCTGACCAGCCACGGGCGACCGCGGCCAAGCCGCTGAGGACTCGACGGGACGATGCCGAACTCTTCAGCGCAGAAGTAGATGCGGATTCGCTGTTCACGCTCTCATATTTGGCCGAGGAAGAAAATCATCAACCGGAATCGAGTCCCGAATCCAGCCTTTGTACAGCCAATTTTAACTTATTGATTCTAAGTAATTTGGTAGCGCTAACGGGAATCGAACCCGTATTTAAGCCTTGAGAGGGCTCCGTCCTAACCGTTAGACGATAGCGCCGTTAGCTCCAGATTACCAAACCCGCCATTCACCAGAGCCTTCCTTCGCCCGGTCCCCACGTGAAGCCAGTACTGACAATGAACTGCGGCTGAACCCCTGACATTCCCAAGACTGTATATCGCCGGTAGCTGAACGTCAGGTTCGCGGTGGCATTGTGCGGCAGCGTGCGGGAGAAATTCAGGCTCCCGAAATCGGACGTGTAATGGTTGCTCACTCCGAGAGTCGCGTCCAGGGTCGTTCGGCCGGCGGAAATCGAACCCGTATAGCGCCTCCAGAAGGACATTTCGAACGCACCGCTGATGACCTGCTGTGCGGACGTCAGAATCGCGCCATTACCCGGCGATACGCCGTGGGCGTAGGAAATGTTCGCGGTCCGCCGCCGCCCGAAGTCCTTCACGAACTCGGCCGAAATATCGGAAATGTAGGAACTGTGGTACGAACTGATCACCGCGCTGCTCTGCCCGATCAATGCCGCAAAAACCGGATCTACCGGAACCGCGATCAGACCCTTATTCTCAATCCGAGCCACGCCCCCCCGCGTCCGAAGCTGCATGCTGCGGTTGAACGCGTACGAATAAATCAGCCCCGCGGTCTCCGCGTCGCTGTCGGATAGATGATGGGCGAACACGTAACTCAGATACGAATAATAGGCGCCGATCGTAGTCTTCCGCGTAAGCCGGTAACTGACATCAGTCTGCGCCTGGTAACCCGAGTTCCCATAGAGCCCCGGACCGTCACGGCGTACGCCGAAGAGCGATCCCTGGTAATCGAACGAAAGCCGGCTCGATTTCTGGAACGTCAGGCTGATCTGGGTGATCGACTGCCTGGTCGACTGATCAAAAACCTGCAAGGTCGGGCTTGCGCCGAGGTTGACATTCGCGGGTGAAACGCCCGCCTGCGTCAGCGGCTCGATCAGCGTACCGCTCTGAGAGAGGACTGACGCCGATTCCACGATATTGAGTTGCAGACGCCGCGTAAAATTGTGCGCGTAATCCAGATTGAGAACGACGTTCGAACCGTTATAGGCCGCGGCGCTGCTGTACCGGTTATACATCGCATTCAGATCTACGCCGAGCTGATCCTTTTGCCAGAAGTGTCGGCCCCGAAACGAAAAGCTCGCCGCCGTGCCAAAAGAGTCTTCGGTGTGTGTGGCGGGATTGGTGGATGATGCGCCGACCAACCCTGACGTAAAGTTCTCGCTGGCGCCGGCGTCCCAGGTCCAACCGACCTGGCGCAATGCCATCGGACGGGTAAGAGTGTAAGTGCGGCTCAGCACCGCCGGACCGCTATAGAGTTCATCGGATTCGGCATCGGCCGTGTGAGGTCCCTCATCGCGGGAAACCGGCTTCAGATTCGATTCGGCAACCGAACCGTGCAGGGGCGCCGGGGGTGCCTCCACGGGCGTTGGGCTGTCGTCATCCGGCGCCGTTCGCGATCGATCTTCAGGAAGGCGCGTATCTTCCGGCGGGGAAGCCAGCGGATCATACCTGTCGACCTGCCTCCGACGCAGTTCCTCGGGAGTCAGCGCGGGCGCATTCTCGGTCGGCAGTTTCGGCTCGGCGACTCGCGGACCGTTGCCTTCTGTTTGTTTCTGATCTGGCTTTGCGGAATCTGAATCGGGCGCGCTCTGCGGCTGCTGCCCGTATGCGAACGACGCTCCGAGGCACATGGCGCTGCACAACAGCGAGCCAAGCGCCAGGCGGCGAATCCGGTCGACGCGCATCCTCCCAATCATAACCTTTACGAGCCCCGCCGTATGATCGCCTCATGAAATTTCACACGGAGTACCTGACCTTCCGTACCAGGTCGCATCGCGAGTACATCAACATCACCCCGCAGGTCGAGTCGGCGCTGGCCAAAAGCGGAATTCGCGAGGGCATGATCCTGGTTTCCGCCATGCATATCACGGCGGGCGTTTACGTCAACGATGCGGAAGGAGGGCTTATCCAGGACATCGATGAATGGCTCGAAAAGCTCGCGCCCTTCCGCGAGGACTATCGCCACCATCGCACCGGCGAAACCAACGGCGACTCTCATCTGAAGAGCCTGATCATCCATCACGAGGTCATTGTCCCGGTAACCGCGGGCAAGCTCGACTTTGGTCCATGGCAGCAGGTTTACTACGCCGAATTCGACGGAATGCGCTCCAAGCGCGTCATTATTAAGGTAATGGGCGAATAACGTGATGAGAGAAACGATATGACTCTTCGAACCCCGGTCATTGTTGTTCTTTGCGCCGCGCTCGCGTCACCCGCTGAGTTGCCGGTACGCACGGTTGTGCTCTACAAGCACGGCGTCGGTTACTTCGAGAGGGCGGGTACGCTCGGCCCCGGCGAGTCGGCGCGTCTCGATTTTAAAGCCGACGAGATGAACGATGTTCTCAAGTCTCTGACGATCTCCGATAACGGCGGCAAAGTCACGGGCGTTCGCTACGATTCGAGCATTCCGCTCAACCAAAAGCTGGGAGAGTTTCCGTTTCAAATCGGGGATGCGCAGCCCCTGAGCGCTGTGTTTGATCAGCTCAAGGGATCGCGGCTCGAATTGGATTACGGACCGCAAAAACTGGCTGGCGAGATCGTATCGGCGCGCGTGATTCCGGGGGACAAGGATCATCCCGAGCGGGAACAGATCACGCTTCTCATGGATTCCGGAGAGATGAGGAACGTGGATCTTTCGGCCGCCGCGTCACTTCGTTTCAGCGACCCGAAGCTCCAACTGCAGTTTCGCGACTACCTGGCCGCGTTGACGACCTCGCGCTCGAAGGACAGGCGCAGCGTTTATGTCGATTCGACCGATTCGAAGTCTCGCGATGTCAGGGCGGAATACATCATGCCGATGCCCGCATGGAAATCCAGCTATCGGCTGATGTTCGATCCGGCGGGCGCCTCGCCGACGCTCGAAGGCTGGGCTATCGTAGATAACACCACCGGTGAAGACTGGACCAACGTCAAAATGTCGTTGATTTCCGGCAAGCCGATTTCCTTCATCAGCCAACTGTACGCGCCCAAATACATTCAACGTCAGGGCGCGGAGTTGCCGGAGGACCAGGCCGTCGCGCCGACTGTCTACGGCGGCGCGGTGGACGCGTTGAAACAACCTGCTGTCGCTGGCCTGCCTGCCGCAAAGAGTTCGATGAGGAGATCGGAGACGATGGGCGCAGTGGCTGGAGGGGTAGGGGGCGGAGCCTATCGCCCGGGCGCGGGCCTGAATGTAAATGAGCAGCTTGGCTTGGGAAGCAACGTGGCCCCCACCGGCACAGCCACCGAAATCGCCGATCTTTTTGAGTACTCGATCGCGAATCCCGTCACCGTGAAGAGGAACGAATCCGCGATGCTGCCGTTCTTACAGCAGAAAATTACAGCGCGCAAACTCATCATCTATTCGGATGACAGCAAGCCCAATCCCCTGAACGCCGCGGAACTGACGAACAATACAGGCAGAACGCTCGATGGCGGACCGATCACTGTTTATGATAGCGGCGCATACGCCGGCGAAGCGTTGATTGAAACGGTGAAGAACGCGGACAAGCGCTTCATAAGTTATGGAGTCGATCTGGGCACGCGCATTTCAACGAATCAGAACTCGCGGAACGATAACGTCCGCGAAATTCACGCGCACGACGGCATGCTCGTTGCGCGCTCGGCGATTGTCCAGAAGAAGATATTCGCCGTTCGAAACGTCGACGCCCGCGCGAAGACGTTGATCATCGAATATCCGGTGCGCACGGGATACAAGTTGATCGATACCGCGCAGCCGATGGAAACAGCGAGGGATGTCTATCGCTTTGAAGTGAAGGTCCCTTCGAGCGGGACCGTCGATTTTCCGGTAACCGCCGAGAACGTTTACGATCAGCAGACTGCGATCTCCTCGCTGACGCCCGATGCTTTGCTCGTCTATGTCCGCAATAAAAATCTGAGCGACGCGGCCCGCAGGCAATTGCAGCAACTGGCCGACCTGAAGACCCGCATCGCGGATGCGGACCGCGAGAAATCAAATATCGATAGCGAGATTCAGGGCACCTCCCGCGATGAAGATCGGACGCGGCAGAACATTACGAGTCTCTCGCAGGTTGGCGGTCAGCAGCAGACGGTACAGGATTACGCGCGCAAACTCGGCGAACAGGAAGCGCAGATCGCGAAACTCAGGGACCGCCAGACCGCGGCGGACGCGCAACGCAATTCGCTTCAGTCGCAGTTGAACGACCTCATCGCGAAACTCGATTTCTGATCGCACGCTAGACTCGATAGAGTGCCGGTCCGTGAACCTCGGGAAGACGCCATCCGCGCGTTGGCGGAAAAATGCGGAGTACAGCAGCAGTTCTGGGACGTTTTCGGAAAAGCGCACAAGACCGACACTGAGACTAACCGGTCGATTCTTGCGTCCCTGGGTTACGACTGCAGTTCGGAACAGTCGCTGGAGGAATCGTCCCGGCCGAGTGAGTTGCCGCCGGTCATAGTCGTCGGCCATGGCGAAACCATTTCTTTGTCGGGCCTGGAAGAAGCGGAGGTGATGCTGGAAAACGGAGAGGTGCGCCGCGGCCTTGCGGACCTGCCTCTCGGCTACCACGAAGTGCGCGCCGGCGGTTCGACGATGCGGCTGATTGTCGCGCCCGATCGCGCTTATGCTCCGCCCGCGAGATGCGCCGGTCTGGGAGTAACCCTTTATGGGCTGCGTTCCCAAAGGAACTGGGGATGCGGCGATTTCCGCGATCTTCGCGATCTGATCTCATGGGCCGTTCCGAATCTCCACGTCGATTTCATCGGGCTGAATCCGCTTCACGCGATTCACAATCGGACGCCCTATAACGCGAGTCCTTACCTTCCGAACAGCGTTTTCTACCGCAACTTCCTCTATCTCGACGTCGAAGATGTGCCCGGCTTTGGCGACGTGCGGGACCGATTCCTCGATGCCGAAACCGTGAAAGAGATCGAAGCCCTTCGCGAGCCGGAGATTGTGCAGTACGAGAAGGTGGCGGCTCTGAAGCGGCGCGCGCTGGAACTGGTGTTCGCGAATAACCCGCCTGACGAAGACTGCCGCCGATGGATTTGGGCAGAGGGCGAACTCCTCCGATTATTCGCGCTCTACTCCGCCCTCGACGAATGGCTGCACGTTCAAAATCCGAAACTCTGGGTCTGGACCGACTGGCCCGAAGAGTATCAGGACCCAAAGAGCGCCGCCGTCGCCGAGTTCGAACGTACGCATGCGGGCCGGATTCTGTTTCATGGTTGGCTCCAGTGGCTTGTCGACCGGCAGATCGCGGAGGTGCAGCGATTCGCCATCGCCTCTGGCATGAAGATCGGTCTGTATCACGACCTCGCGCTGGCCACCGACCGTTATGGCTCCGATTTGTGGGCGCGTCGGGACTTCTTCGTGAAAGGCGCCCGCGTCGGCTCGCCGCCTGACAGTTTTTCGCCCAACGGCCAAGACTGGTCGTTTCCGCCCCCTTATCGGGAGCGCCATATGGAGGACGGCTACCGCACTCACGTCGAGGCGTTACGAAAGACTATGCGTCACGGTGGGGCTTTGCGGATGGATCACGTGATGTCCCTGTTTCGTCTCTACTGGATTCCCGAAGGTCACGATCCCAAGCACGGCGCGTACGTCCGCGATCGCGCCACCGATCTGGTCCGGCTGCTCGCTCTCGAAAGCGTCCGAAACAAATGCTGCATTGTGGGAGAAGATCTGGGAACGGTTGAGCCTGAGGTGCGGCAGACGCTCGCGGACTACGCCGTCATGAGTTATCGGCTCCTGATTTTCGAGAAGGATGACCACGGATTTAAGCTGCCGGAGGCGTATCCGGAGCAAGCGCTGACTTCAACCACAACTCACGACCTTCCGACTCTCGCGGGATTCTGGACGGGGCAGGATATCGACGACCGTCATGCCGCGGGAGCGATTGACGATCGCGGCGCGGCCAGCCAGCGAAAGGACCGCGCGCGGGTGAAGCAGAAACTACTGGAAGCTCTTGATCTCAAACATTTGCTGCCTCCCCGCTTCGAAAGACACGCCTCGAAGATCGGAGAGCTGACTCCCGAAATACATAACGCTGTAATGGGCTTTCTGGCGATGACTCCCTGCGCGCTCTGGTTGGTAAATCAGGAAGACATCACCCGCGAGATGCGGCAGCAGAACCTTCCGGGCACCACAGCGGAATATCCCAACTGGAGCCGCAAGATGAGGTGGACGATTGAAGAGCTTTCCCGCAATGAGGAAGCGATGGGATCGTCCTCGATGATCCGGCACTGGATTGCCCGGTCGGGGCGCGCTTCCGAATAGCGATTATTCGTGGCGCAGAGCGCGCATCGGCTCGATATGGAGCGCTCTGCGCGCCGGAATCAGCGTGGCGGCTGTGGCCGTAAGGAACAAGACAATAGCTGCCACCCCGAACGTCACCGGGTCGTTCGGGCGAATGCCATAGACGATTTTCGCCATCAGGCTCGAAACTGTGGCAGCGCCAATAATTCCCGCGGCCGCGCCCCAAACCGCCAGAGCGATGCCTTTCAGCCCGATCATGCGGAGCACCGTGGGTCGGCTTGCGCCAAGCGACACCCGAATACCGATCTCATGCGTACGCTGGGAGACCGAATAACTCATCACCCCGTAGATGCCGACCGCCGCCAATAGCAAAGCGACGCCCGCCAGGGCCTCGAGTAGATACATCTCGAACCGTGGTTGCGCCGTAGCCTCCGCAATCACCCGATCCATCGTGATGACTTCGGAGATCGGCAGGTTTCGATCAAATGACCACACCGCATCTTTCACGGCTGCCGCGAAATCCGCGGGATTGCCGCGCGTCCGCACTACGAGCGTGATGTACGAGAAGTGCGCGCCCGGCGCTTCCATGAATTCCTTGTTCTGGAGCGCAGAAAGGTAAATCTCAGGCATCGGCTCGGACGCCCAGTCCGATTGCTTCGCATCAGCCGATACGCCGATGATCGTGTAGGTCTGTGATGGATCTCCGAGCGAAATGCGTTGCCCGATCGGATCCTGACCCAGCCAGTAGCGACGCGCCGCGCGCTGATTGATTACAACCACGCCGGGCGTCGTCGCCGCATCGTTCTGATTGATCGCGCGGCCCGCGACTATCGGCAGCCACATGGTCTCGAAATAGCCGGGCATCACGATGCGATAAATGCCTGCCGGCGATTCTCCCGGTTCCGGTTCGGGCCGTCCGGCGATACGAAACGACATGCCCCACATATCGCCGGCCAGCGGAAGGTGATTGATCCCGCTGGCTGCCTCCACGCCGGGAATGGCTCGGATGCGGTCCAATAATTCTGAGTAAAAGATTGCGCGCCGTCCGGGCGCCGCTTCAGGGGAGGCCATTACGGAGACAGCCATCGAAAGGACATTACGGGCGCGAAAACCCGCATCCAGCGAATCGAGCGCGATGAGGCTGCGGATCATGAGACCCGCTGCCGTCAACAGGACAAACGCGAGAGCGAATTCAGAGGCGGCAAGAAAGCTGCGAAGACGGTTGCCGCTCGCGCCGCCGGTGGCGGATCGCCCTCCCTCCTTCAAACACTCGCTGAAATTTTCCTTCATGGACCGAATGGCAGGCCCGAGGCCGAAGACGAGCGATGAAAACAGGACGAGGGCGAGCAGAAACAAAATTACCCGAGCATCGATCACGATGCTTTCGACGCGAGGGAGAAATGATGGCGCCTCCGCAACGAGAATGCGGAGACTGGCCAATGCGAGCAACAAACCTCCGCCAGCTCCCGCCAGGCCGATGAGCAGGTTTTCGACGAGAAACTGGCCGAACACGCGGGAACGGCTGGCGCCGAGAGCAGCGCGAACTGCGATCTCCCGGCGACGATCCGCTGTGCGGGCGAGAAGCAGGTGTGAGACATTCGCGCAGGCGATGAGCAGAACCAACGCGCCGGCTCCCAGGAGAATCAGCAGGGGCGCTTTGACCTTGCCGGTGACGTTTTCCTTGAGCGGTCTCACCACGACGCCGCGATTGGACCCGGGATACTCGCGTTCGAGCCGGGCGGTGACGCCGGCGATGTCCGCGCGCGCCTGTTCCAGAGTCACGCCGGGTCGAAGGCGCGCAAAAACGCGAAGGCTGTTGCCGCCGCGGTTTGCCGCGCGCTCTTCCAGGGACAGCGGCGCCCATATCTCGGCCCGCGTCTGCCAGAACGGAGCGAAGCGAAATCTCTCGGGCATAATCCCGACGATGGTGAAAGGCTCGTTATTGAGGAGAATCTGCCTGCCAAGTACGTTCGGATCTCCGTTGAAGCGCCGATTCCACAGGCGATAGCTCAGGATCACCTCGTGGTCGGCGCCTTTCCTTTCCTCGGTGGGGTTGAACCACCGCCCAGCCAGCGGGCTCACGCCCAGCATCGGCAGCATATTGGCTGTCATGCGCAGTCCGTTAAGGTGTTCCGGCGAATCGACGCCCGTCAGATTCGGCCCCCAGGCTTCGGCGGCTGCCATCGTATCGAACGATTGGCTCGCGGCCTTCCAGTCGAAGTAGTTGGCGGGGGCGACTGCTCCCGTGCCGATCGTGACGAGTTGGTCCGCATTCCGATAATCGAGCGGGCGCAAAAGCACCGAATTTACAACGCTGAAGAGGGCGGTATCGGCTCCGAAGCCAATCGCAAGGGTCAGGATGCTGACGATCGCGAAAACCGGATTCCGCCGCAGACTCCGAATTCCAAAGCGAACATCTTTAAACACGCGCTCGACCGACGTGAGCGCGCGGGCTTCGCGATGCATCTCCCGGGACTGCTCGATGCTGCCAAATGACCGGCGCGCCGCCTCGCGGGCCTCAGCCGGCGTCATGCCGCGGTTCTCGTAGCTTTCGCGCAGTAGGGCAAGATGGGATTCCATCTCGCGGTTCATCTCGTGCTCGGCCCTCCGGCCGAGGCAGAGATTGAGGACCTTTCGGAAGGCTGCCCGCAGCATCATCACACGGCCTCGCTCAGCAGGCGCTCGACAAGCCCGGACATCCGGCGCCAGCGCGCTGTTTCGGCTTCCAGCGCCTTCTCTCCGGACTTGGTAATCGAATAGAACTTCGCTTCACGGTTAGATGGTGTCCTGCCCCAGGTTCCCTTTATATGACCCTGCTGTTCCAGGCGCACCAACGCCGGATAGAGCGTTCCCTGATTCAACCGGAGCAGATCCTCTGAAATTTGCTCGAGGCGGGTAGCAATCGCATAGGCGTGCTGCTCTCCCATGGTCTGGAGGGTACGCAGGACGATTAGGTCCAGCGTTCCCTGAAGCAGCGGCATTCGTCCCGTTTCTCCACTTGTCATCCTAGTGATGTTCCAGAACTCGAGCTTTGCGCCGTTTCACTGGATTGTCAAGTGGAACCTGCGGAAACCCGGGAGCGGGCGGGTCCAGACGGTCTTTACACATAATCACGTTCTACTTTTGTAGGCCAAGGTAACAATCGGATCAGGCCATCGTCATGTTGGAAACGGTGCAAAAAAAAAGAAGTCTATGCAAATGAAACTAAAGCTGCTTCTGGGAGTGCTGCTCGCGGCATGCGCGGGGCTGGCGCAGAATGCGGGCACGATTCGGGGGTCGGTGACGGATCCTTCGGCCGCTGTGGTACCGGGCGCGACGGTTCAGATAACCGGCAACGGCGTAAGCAGAAGCGCAAAGTCAGATGGCCAGGGCAAATTCACTTTGACAGTACCGCCCGGAACGTATGCGGTGCGCGCTGACGCGAAAGGCTTTGTCACTTTCAGCCAGCCAACCCTTACAGTTTCCGCGGGGCAGGTGAGCCCTCTCGATATCGCGTTGCAGATCGCCGCCGAAGCGCAGGAAGTGCAGGTCAGCGATCAGGCGGCGGGGCAGGTCAGCGTCGACCCTTCGTCGAATGTGGGCGCGCTTGTTCTGAAAAATGAAGATCTCGATTCGCTGCCCGACGATCCTGACGACCTTCAGGCTGACCTTCAGGCTCTCGCCGGTCCGGCCGCGGGTCCGAATGGAGCGCAGTTTTTTGTCGATGGATTCAGCGGCGGTCAATTGCCGCCGAAGAGTTCGATCCGCGAGATCCGCATCAACTCGAACCCGTTTTCGGCTGAATTCGATCGGCCCGGGTTCGGACGCATTGAAATTCTGACTAAGCCGGGTACCGATGCGTTTCACGGCAGCGCCTTCTTCAACTATGGTGATCGCGTCCTTGACTCGCGTAATCCGTTCCTCGCCGAGGAGCCGGGCTACAGCACCAAGATGTTTTCCGCCAACGTGGGCGGCCCGCTTTCGAAGAAGGCTTCGTTCTTCCTTGATTTCAACAAACGGAACATCAACGAAAATAACCTGATCAACGCCCAGGTGATCGATCAGAACTTTAATGAGGTGCCGTACGTCGGCGCGTACCCCACGCCGAACCGGTTGTGGATGATCAATCCCCGCATCGATTATCAGATCAACGCGACCAACACTCTGGTGATGCGGTACATGCACCAGGATTCCACCACGGTGGGCGGCGTCGGCAGCTTCTCCCTCCCGACTCAGGCGACCCATTCCGCCGTCAAGAACAACGTGGCTCAGATCACGGAAACGTCGATTCTGGGTACCAAGGCAGTGGACGAAACGCGCTTTCAGTTCCGCTCCAGCTATAACAACCAGGGCGCCCAGGGAGACATTACCGTTCCCGGAATCGATGTGGCGAACTCGTTCAACTCTGGCGGCGCGCCCTTCCTCGCGAACTACAATCACGACCACGCGTACGAATTGCAGAATATTCTGACCACAACGCAGGGCACTCACGCGATCAAAGTGGGTTTCCGCGGACGGCTGGATGATATTTCGAGCCTGTCCACTTCGAATTACAACGGTTCTTACCAATTCACGCTCCGTGGAACCGCGGTGCCTGCCTGCCTCCAGAGCTACGCGGTAAACGGCTACGTCCCGACGTCGCTCGACCTCTATCGCGAAACGGAGCTGGAACTCGCGAATGGGGTTCCGATCGCCCAGGTGGTCGCCGCCGGATGCGGTCCCACTCAGTTCACGCTCAACTCCGGCATTCCGCTCCAGGATGTCAAACAGTACGATCTCGGCGTTTTCGTTCAGGACGACTGGCGCTTTCGTCCCAATCTGACCATCAGCACCGGCGTTCGCTATGAGACGCAGACCAACATCATGGATCACAACGACTGGGCGCCTCGCGTCGCGGTCGCTTGGGCTCCGGGAGCGAAGAAGAATCAGGCGTCGAAGACGGTCATTCGCGGTGGCTGGGGCATGTTCTACGACCGCGTGGACGACAGCGTAGCTCTCTCCGCGCTGCGTAACAACGGGTTCACGCAGCAGAGCTACCAGATCACAACCACCAATACGCCGCTGATCTTTTATCCCAATGTTCCGCCGCAATCGATTCTCAGCGCGACCGGTTTGACGCAGCAGAACATTATCCGCGTCGATCCGGCAACCCGCGCCCCCTACATGATGCAGAGCGCGCTCTCCGTCGAGAGGGCGTTGCCGGCCCGGACGTCGCTCTCGGTGAACTTCATCAATTCGCGCGGGGTGCACGTGCTCCGCGAGCGAAACGTCAACGCGCCGTTGCCCGGCACCTACGGAACCACCGCAACTCCCAAGGGCGTCATCCCGTATCCCGGCCTGGGACCGATTTATCAGTACGAGAGCACCGGCGTGTTCAAGCAGACGCAGGCGATCGTCAATATGAACACGCGATTCAACAGGCGCTTCTCGCTTCAGGGATACTATGCGCTCGGATTCGCGCACACGAACGCCAACGGGCTGCCGATGGACCAGTACGACACCGCCCTGGACTATGGCCGCGCCAATTATGACCGCAGGCATCAGGGCTCGATCAGCGGCAACATTCAGTTGCCTTGGGGCGTCAGCGCCTCTCCGTTCGTCACAATGAGTTCGGGCGCGCCGTTCAACATCACGACCGGCGATCAGTTCAACGGCAGCGGCATCTTCAACGCGCGCCCCGCGTTCGCCACGTCGGCCACTGTGAAGCCGATTGTAACGGCTTGGGGCACGTTCGATGGCGCCCCGCCTCCGGGAACGCCGTTGATTCTGATTAACTACGCGGAAGGTCCCGGTCAGATATCGGTGAACGTCCGCGTGAGCAAGAGCTGGGGTTGGGGCGAAAAGACGGCTCCTAACGCGGGACCTGATGGCGGCGGCCCCGGCGGTCCTGATGGCGGCGGTCGCGGCTTCGGCGGCGGCGGGCCTCGCGGCGGTGGCCCCGGCGGTGGTGGCGGTCGCGGGGGCGGTGGTGGGTTCGGCGGCGGTGGATTTGGCGGCGGTCGCGGCGGTGGTGGCCGTGGCGGCGTGTCTGGCAAGAAGTACACGCTGACAGCCACAGTTAACGCCCGTAACGTCATCAATCACGTCAATCTGAATCAGCCCAACGGAAGCCTGACGTCGCCGTTCTTCGGCGAATCCACTGGCCTCGCCGGCGGCGGCGGCGGTCAGTTCGGTGGCGGCGGAAGCGCGGCTGGCGTACGGAGAATTGAACTCCAGGTTCGCCTCTCTTTCTGAAATCAAACCTTCGTTGAGACTGCGGGCGGGATCCGAGAGGGTTCCGCCCATTTTATTGGTCTTGGGCAGATCGCTTTCATATTTTCCTGCCCGCACCTCGCGTTCATCCTCGCGCCGCCGTGGCTTTATATCCGCTGCTCATCTCCACAATCAATCCGGCTCGGAACATAACTCTCTACAACGCCCGTTCCGCAGACTATGCGCCGGCGGAAGAACACGAAGGTCGCTGAAGCCTGAGTAAATCTGCGGCGTAAAGCAACGCTAAAGATTTTGACCCTGAAAAAGTTAGGGTTCGCACGCGTTGCCTACACGCTGGCACTCCTCGTCACGTTCGCGCGGTGTTTCTGCGTCGGCCGATACATTCGCAGCCGAGGCGATGCGCTCTGTTCATCGCTGAGTAACGTTACGCGATTACCCTGGGCGACGAGGAGGACACACACCTGTCCCAGAAACGTATTCTTACCGTGGCCATGTTGGCCGTCACGGTCACCGCTCCCTTAGCTATTGCTGATAGCGCCCAGAGTAGCCACGTTTTGCTCATCAGCATTGACGGCATGCACGCAGTGGATTATGAGATCTGCGCCGCAAACAATACGTGCCCCAACATGAAGAAGCTCGGAATGACCGGCGTCAACTACACCCGCACAACCACATCCCGGCCCTCCGATTCTTTCCCGGGGCTGATGGCGCTCGTTACCGGAGGTACGCCGAGAACGGTCGGCGCCTTCTATGACGTCGCCTGGGACCGCGTGCTTGCGCCGCCCCACACCACCACCGGCAACGGACTAGCTGGCGGAGTGTGTGTACCCAATCAAAATAACGGCACGCAGACTGAATATGAAGAGGGCGTCGAAAGAGATCAGACGATGCTTAATGGCGGCGGCCCGTATTCATCGCCCATCGATGGAGGCGTGTTGTCTATCTGGGGCGACCGATTGCCGCGCGATCCATTTTCTAAACCCACGCCTTGCCTCCCCGTCTTTCCGTGGAACTTCATCCGTACGAACACCATCTACGGCGTGATTCACGCGGCGGGAGGCTACACCGCGTGGTCGGATAAGCACGCGGTCTATGCCGCGGTCTCCGGTCCCACGGGAACATCCGTGCCTAGCAATGTCGACGACTATTATTCGCCCGAGGTGAATTCCAATCAGATCTCCCTGCCGAAGGTGGTCACGGCCGGAACCAACTTCGACTGCAACAACATTGTCCCGAGCGGAAACGACTGGACAACAGACTTCCAGGCCATCCAGTGCTATGACCAGTTGAAGGTCAACGCGGTTTTGAACTGGATCAACGGCAAGACGCACCTCGGCGGCGCCACGGCTCCGGTCCCGGTTATTTTCGGGATGAATTTTCAGTCGGTCAGCGTCGGCGAGAAGCTGATCGAAAACGGTGTTTTCGGCGGCTACAAAGATGGCGCCGGCAATCCCACGCCGAGCTTACTGAGCGAAATCCAGTTCGTGGATGCAGCGATTGGTCAGATGGTTCAGGCTCTGCAAAAGGACCAAACCCTGTTCAATTCGACGACGATCATCATCACCGCCAAGCATGGCCAGTCGCCGATCGATCCCGCCCGCTTCTTCCCGATCCCCGGACATTCCGGGGCCAACGGAACGTCGCCAGCCAATCTGCTGTTGGCGCAGAACTTGATTCCTCCAGTGGAAGCCGCCGGCCCCGGACCGACCGAAGACGACATCTCTCAGTTGTGGCTCTCGCCCGGCAACACCACCGCGACGAATACCATGTCAGCGGTCGGCGTTCTGGAAAGCAACGCGAAGGCGGCGGGAATCGGCGAGATCTTCTATTCCACCTCGCTTGAGACGATGTTTAATGCTCCGGGCGTGCCTACGGTCAACGCGCCCTGCTGCGCTCTGCAGCCGGGCGGCGACCCCCGGACGCCGGACATCATTGTGGCTCCCAATGTGGGCGTTGTTTACACCAAAAGCACTAGCAAGCAGGCCGAACATGGCGGTTTTGCTCACGACGATACGAATGTGATGCTGTTGGTGTCGAATCCCGCTTTTGCGCCACGGACCATCAATAGCTTTGTGGAGACGACGCAGGTAGCGCCTACGATTCTTACCCTCCTCGGCTTGAATCCGAACGCGTTGCAGGCTGTGCAGCTTGAAGGTACGCCGGTTCTTCCGGGCCTGCCGTAGGAACGCTCAATACCGGTGCGGGAGCAACGTTCTCAGAAATCGTTGCTCCCGCGCAATCGGGAACATGTATGGAAAACTCGAGACCAGGTCCAGAGACGGTATGCTTTCCTGGCCGGTCGCGACCGCCGCGGCGTTCCAGGGCTTTCTCAAGGTCCCTCAGACAGCAACCTAGGGAAACGCATGACCAAAAGAAATCGAGACTCGACTGCAAAAATCGTATCCGGATCGTCGAAATAGCGATCACTAAGATGTTGGCCTTGAATTTCAGGCACTTACCTCGGACATTGCGCACCAGCAAACGATCATCGTGATCGAGAGTAGGCACTTCCGTCCGCAATGCGCAGGGGTATCACGCTCTCGAGGTCTTTGCCTCGTGAATTAACTCGCTTGGCGGAGACGGATGTTCAGCATTCCAGTTTTTTCGTACGGCATCCTGGTTTTTGAGGATGTGAAGTGGTTTCGGGCGCCGCTGCCCCGGTGGGCGGGTCCGGCTGATCTTTCTCAAC
>DATFSM010000063.1:0-75361 GCA_035262625.1 Bryobacteraceae bacterium | reverse complement strand
TTCACGACGAAAAAGATGAAGAGATCGGACCAATCATCAAATCCGGTCGCCCCCAGGCCGGAATGCCCGCTTTTCCGCAGCTTTCGGCGGACGATATTCACAACATCTCGCAATACCTGAAATTGCAGGTCGAACTGGCTGCGAATCGTGGTACTTACGGATCTACTTATGGCGATCTGCGAAACAAAGTCACGGGTGACCCCGCGGCGGGCGAGGCTTTCTTCAAAACGAACTGCACGAGCTGCCACTCGGCCACCGGAGATTTAGCGAAAATCGGTTCGAAATTCCAGCAGGCCGCCCAGTTGCAGCAGAGATTCCTGTGGCCGGCAACGCCCGGACCCACTAAAGCCACGGTCACGACCGCCTCCGGCGAAAAGGTCTCCGGCACGGTGGCGAAGGACGATGATTTCATCATTTCGCTCTACGATGCTTCCGGTCAGTTTCATGAGTGGCCGAAGGACAAAGTGAAAGTTCAGATCGAAGACAAGCTGCAGGGGCACCGCGCTTTGCTGGCCAAATATTCCAACGCAGACATTCACAACATGACCGCCTATCTGGTGACGCTGAAATGAAGACATCCCGCTTATTACTGGCGATATTGCCCGCCGTATTGTGCGCTCAGGGCCTCGATCCGAAAACGCTGTCGCTTTTCAAACAGCCCGCGGGAGTCTGGCCGACTTACAACGGAGATTACTCCGGACGCCGTTTCAGCGATCTCACGCAAATCAACCAGTCCAACGTTGACATGCTGAAGATCGACTGGATCTTCCGCATCAACGGCATTGGCCCGCAGCGCGGCGTCGGCACGCCGACCATTAAATCCACTCCGTTGCTGGTCGACGGGATCCTCTACTTCACGATTCCCGATCACGTTTTCGCCATCAGCGCCCGCACCGGCCAGCAACTCTGGCAATACGATTTCGAAGACAAAGGCGGCCACCTTGTAGGGCAACGCGGCGTCGCGATGTACGGCAATTGGCTCTACTTCCTTTCTCCCGATGGCTGGTTCATCTCGCTCAATGCAAAAGACGGTAAAGAGAGATGGCGCAAAAAGATCGCTGATGAAAAACTGCAATACTTCACTACGATCGCGCCGTTGATCGTAAAGAACCATGTCATCGTAGGCGTCGGCGGCGATGCGATGGACGTGCGTGGCTACCTCGAATCGCGCGATCCCGAAACAGGCGATGTGCAGTGGAAATGGTGGAGCGAGCCGCTCAAGATGGGCGATCCCGGCTCCGAAACCTGGCCCAACCAGGCGGCGATGGATCATGGCGGCGGCATGACATGGCTCCCCGGCACATACGACCCGGAACTGAACCTTATCTATTGGGGTACGGGTAACGCGAACCCCGTTTTTGCCGGGCAGGGAAGACTGGGAGCGAATCTTTACACCGCATCGATCGTCGCGCTCAATGCGGATACAGGCAAGATGGCCTGGTATTTCCAGGCTTCGCCGCACGACACGCATGACTGGGACAACGTCGAAACCCCGGTCCTCTTCGACGCCACCATCGACGGCAAACCCCGCAAGCTGCTCGCGCAGGCGGGCCGCTGCGGCTGGTTCTTCGTTCTTGACCGAACGAACGGTAAAAACCTGGTTTCGAAGCCGTTCTCGGGCACGGGCAACTGGGCCAAGGGAGTCGATGCGAAGGGTCAGCCGATCCCCGATCCCGACAAGGAGCCGAAGGTCGATGGCTCGATGATCGATATGCCCGCCATGGGCGCCACCAACTGGCCGCCTCCTAGCTATAGCCCGCAAACCGAGCTCTTCTACGTGAACGGCACCGAAGGCTACGGGGTCGCATACCTCTACGACACGTCGCCGAATCCCGAAGGCTACGGCGGAGGCGGCGGCGGAGGCTTTGACAACCGCTCCGCTCTTTTCGCGCTCGACATTCACACAGGCGCGATCAAATGGAAGCACGAGCATGCGGGAATGGCTGGTATGAGCGGCGGAATCATGACCACGGCTGGGCACCTTCTGTTCACGGGCGATTCAGGCAATCTTGTGGCGTTCGATCCGGCGAACGGAAAAATCCTCTGGCACCAGCAGTTGACCTCATCGGTGAGCAACGGGCCTTCGAGCTACATGCTCGACGGCAAGCAGTACATCATTGTCGGGGCGGGGGATTCGCTTTACGCCCTCACGCTCGCCGGTAAGCGCTAGCGAATGTCCCTGCGGGTAATGGCGTCGCGCCATTCGGCGTTTTACAGCCCGCTCATCGCTACCCTTGCGCGCGGATTTCCGGCTTCATACTCAGTCCTGCAGCCGGGCCAGCGGTCGCAGGACCTCATCCGCGAAGGCGCGGTCGATATCATGCAGTCCGCCGTGTCGTCGAACTGGGGACCCATGGATCGGGGCGAGTCGCCGCTGCCCGTCCATTTCGCTCTGATCAATCGCCGCGACGGCTTCTTTCTGGCTGGACGCGAATTCGACAAGCCTTTCACATGGAAGGATCTGGAAGGCGCAAGCCTGCTCGCCGACCATGGCGGCCAGCCTTTCGCCATGCTGCGCTACGCCGCGCATTTCAACGACGTCGATTGGGGCAAAGTCTCCGTTCTCGACCGCGGAACGCCGGAAGAAATGATCGAGGCATTCGGCCGCGGCGAGGGCGATTTCATTCATCTGCAGGCGCCCGGTCCTCAGATTCTGGAGGAGGAGGGTATTGGGTGGACGCGCGTATCGGTTGGCGCCTCCATGCCAGACGTCGCCTTCAGCACTCTGTGCTGCTCCCGAGGCTTCACCCAAACACCCCGGTTTACCGAGTTTCTCGAAGCGTACCGGCAATCGCGCGAGTGGGTACGTGCAGTTGATCCGCGCGAAGTGGCGGTAATTGAAAAATCGTATTTCCCGGGAGTGAGCGAAGATGCGTTAGCGGAAGCGGTGAGCCGTTACCAGCGTCTGGGCACATGGTCCGGCGACATCGAAATCACCGAAGATCTCTACCAGCAGGCGCTGAATGTCTTCGAGCACGCCGGGACACTTCGCACGCGCCATCCGCGTTCGGCCGTTTGCCTGTGAGACTCGCCGCGCTCACGCTTCTTCTCACCGCCCACTCCGCCGCCCAAACCTGGATTCCTCAAAACAGCGGAACGAAAGCCTCGCTGCGGGGCGTCAGCGCCGTGAACTCCAAAATTGTATGGGCGAGCGGATCACGCGGGACATGGCTGCGCACCACTGACGCCGGCGAACACTGGCAAGCGGGCGTCGTCGAAGGCGCGGCCAACCTCGACTTCCGCGGTATTCGCGCGTTCGACGCAAATCGGGCCATCCTGATGAGCAGCGGGCCAGGCGATGCCTCGCGCATCTACCAGACCAAGGATGGCGGCGCCCACTGGCGCATGCTGTTCAACAATCCCGATGCGAAAGGCTTCTTCGACGCCGTAGCCTTTTGGGATGCGAAACACGGCATCATCATTGGCGATGCGGTGGATGGCCGCATGACCGTGTTCACCACGAATAACGGCGGCGAGTTCTGGATACGCCACATCCCGCCGCCCGCGGTGGGCGACGAGGGCGCGTTCGCCGCAAGCAATTCCTGTCTGGTGTTGCGCGGAAGCGATGAGGCATGGTTTGGGACCGGAGGCAAGGGCGCGGCGCGGGTTTTTCACACTTCCGACAGGGGCCGCACGTGGACCGTTATGCCTTCTCCTCTTCGGAATGACAGCGCCAGCGCCGGAATCTTCTCACTCGCGTTTCGCGACGGGAAACACGGCGTCGCAGTCGGAGGCGACTACGAGAAGGACAAGGAACTAACGGCGAACGCCGCCCTTACGAACGACGGCGGCAAGACGTGGACACCGCTCCGCGCCTTCCCGCCGCGCGGCTTTCGCTCGGCTGTGGAATATCTGCCGGAATTCAAGCTCTGGATCGCCACCGGCACATCCGGTTCGGACAGTTCGCCGGACGGCTTGCGATGGATTCGCTTCGACACGGGTTCGTATAACGCGTTGTCGGGTCGATGGGCGGTAGGCGCTCAGGGCCGCATCGCCTACCTCACACAAAAAAGATCCGATACAACGCCGCCGCAAGGCCGTGAGTGACCACGCTGGCCTGTATTGTCCGCGATTCCCGCCACGCCATCCCGCAGCAAAGTCCGAACAGCGCCGCCACGATTGCGAACCGCCAGTTGGGAAACGCGCTGTGAAAAGCCAGATGAGCCGCCCCGAAAATCGCTGACGCCACGATAAGCGCCACAATCGGCCGCTCCGTCCATCGCTCCACCCACTGCTGCAGGAGCCCGCGAAACAGAAACTCTTCCGGCAACGCGACCATCCAGAAGATTCCCACGAGCTCAGCCAGCGCGAGCGGAAGCGCATGCGGAGTCGGCCGAAGCTTCGCAATGCCAAGCGCCCAAAGAGCGGCTCCGCAGATCGGCACGAGCACCGCAAACCACCTCAGGCCAACGATCCATTCCCGCCGGTTCGGCAGAAAACGGAACTCGACGCCTGCGTTGCCTCGAATCGCGATAATGGCGGTCGCCGCCGCGCGGATCAACATAACGCGGCCGAGGTAAGACATCGGAATCTTCGGTATCGGGGACGGATAGATCCACTCAAATAGCTTCGAGAGCGCGATCCCGGCCGCCACGATGAGAAACAGCCCATCGGTAAACCCGCTGCGGGGTAGCGCGACGAACCAGAAGGACATCGTAAGCGCGATAGCCGCGAGCGCCCCTAGCTGCGCAAAATGGAATTCTCCCGTTGGAATGCTGTACACAAACCACGGCAATACGCACGCGCCCGCCAGCAGCCACGGCGACCGCAGACGCTCCGGGCAGAACGCCGGCGCCAGATAAAATATGAATTCGATGAGGAACGCGGCGGCAATCGGAACAGCCGCCCATGCCGGGATGCCTTTCATGCGGGCGTATACGACCGCCGCCGACCCAAGAGCCACCCAGCCGACTCCCACCGCCGCCCCAAAGCGGGCGAGTGAGTTTGGCATCGCGGCCATAATAGCATTCGCAGTCATCTTTCCCGCCTTCGCTTCAGACCCGCCAGCCAACCTCGCAAAACATATTGCGCAGCGCGAAAGTGAGACCGCCGAGGAGCGCAGCCATTACGCGTACACGCAGTCAGTCTGGCTTCAGGAACTCGACCCGCATGGCTCGCGTGTCGGCGAGTACCGCGAAACTCGCGAAGTCATTTTCTCCCCCGAAGGCGAGCGAACTGAACGCTTCGTAGGCGAACCGGTATCGCGCCTGAAGAACCTCATCATGACGCCCGAGGACTTCGCGGACATCCGCAATGTTCAGCCTTTCGTCCTCACCCTCGATGAGATCTGGAATTACGATGCCGATTTCAAAGGCTCCGAGCCGATTGATGGCATGGACTGCTGGGTCCTCCGCATCCGCCCGAAATATGTCCTCTCGGGGAAACGTCAGTTCGACGGTATGATCTGGGCTCGCAAAGACGATTACTCCGTCGTTCGCAGCGAAGGTCAGGCCGTGCCGCAGATTATTTCGGCGAAGCGAGAGAACCTCTTCCCGAAGTTTGTCACCGTGCGGAAGCAGGTAAACGGATTCTGGTTCCCGGCATCCACCACGGCTGACGATACCCTATACTTCCGCTCCGGTCCCATACGTGAGAAGCTGATCATCCGCTACAACGATTACAAGAGGTTCGGTTCCGACGTCACCGTCACCTTCGACAAGTAGCTCCGGTCATACTCATAGATTGGAATTTCGCCTGACACCTCGGCGTGTTGCGCTCGCTGCCGCCGCGATTCTCATTGGTTGCCTGTACTTCGCGAACCTGTCCGGAACGGGCTTGGTCAGTAAGGACGAGCCACGCTATGCCGATATCGCCCGCGCAATGGCGCGTACCGGCGACTGGATTTTGCCCAAGCTCTGGGGCGAGCCATGGTTTGAAAAACCGCCACTGCTCTATTGGCTGGGAGCATTGGGCTTCAGCGCCCGCCTCGGTCCTGAACTCGCGCCTCGTTTACCGGTCGCCGTGCTGAGCATCGCGTTCCTCGCGTTCTTTTGGTCGCGTCTCCGTCGCATCTGGAACGAGCGGGTTGCGAACTTCGCCGTCGGCATGCTCGCGACCTCTGCCGGATGGCTCGCCTATAGCCACGTCGCCGTAACGGACCTCCCACTCGCCGCGCTCTTTACCGCCGCCGTCCTTTTCTGGATTGAGGGATCGACAGGATGGGCTGCCGCCGCTCTCGGATGCGCGGTCCTTGCGAAAAGCCTTGTTCCACTCATTTTGTTCGTCTCCGTTCTTGCAGTCGATTTCTCCCGACGCAAAGAATGGCTGCGTCCCAAACCCTTTCTGATTTTTTTCGCGGTCGCGCTGCCGTGGCATATCGTCGCGTATATTCGCGGCGGCTACGAATGGTTTCGCGTGCTCTTCCTTGAGCAGCAGTTTGGCCGGTATTTCACTCCCGAGCGGCAACACGTGCAGCCCTGGTGGTATTACGTGCCCGTCCTGCTTCTTCTGCTGTTCCCCTGGTTTACGCTGATGCCTCTGGCGCTGCGAGGGCAGCGGGATCGAGGCGCGAAGATTCTGCTCGCGGTCTGCGGATTCGGATTCGTGTTCTTTTCGTCCGGGCTCAACAAACTGCCCGGCTACGTTCTGCCTCTCGTGCCTGCGCTGTGCGCGTTGATTGCTCTCGGGCTTGACCGCGCCGCGGAAGCGTCTCGTCTTGTTGTCCTTGTGGTCCTGCTTCTCGGCGCGTTGCCCTTCGCGGCTGCGGTCGTACCTCAGGCATTAGGCACGAAGCTCAGCGCTGTTGCCCTGCCTTGGCGTCAGCTAGTCCCCTGGCTCGTAGCGGCGGCAATCATCTCGGTGATCCTCTTTTTCCTTCCGCGAAACCTTGCCTTCCCAGCCGCTTTCGGGCTCGCCGCCTGCGGATTTCTCTGGTTCCAGTTCGCCGTCTTTCCCGCGATCGATCAACTCGCCTCGGCCCGACCCGTCTGGCTGAAAACACATCCGAATTGTGCGCCCGAATCGGATCGCGGGCTTGAATACGGCCTGAATTACTACGCGGGAAGGGCCCTTCCACCCTGTGGTATTCTGAACCCGGCTCGGGCCCTTCTCGACAGCCGATGATATTACCCGGTAGCTATCTTTCCTCCCTTTTATTGCTGATCCTGAGCATGCTCTGCTGGGGATCCTGGGCCAACACCTTCAAAGCAGCCGGCAAATGGCGCTTTGAACTTTTCTACTTCGACTACGCCATCGGCGTTTTTGTGGCCTCAATCATCTGCGCGTTCACATTCGGCACGCTGGGTACCGATGGCTTCTCCGTGATGGACGATCTCTCGCTTGCCGGTAAGAAGCAGGAGTTGCTCGCATTCGTCGCCGGGATGGTCTTCAATCTGGCGAACATGCTCATCGTGGGAGCTATTTCCATCGCTGGAATGGCGGTCGCATTTCCCGTGGGAATCGGACTCGCGCTGGTCGTCGGCGTGGTTCTGAGCTATGTAACCCACCCCGTCGGCAACATCCTTCTGCTCGGAGCCGGATGCCTTGCGGTCCTTGTCGCCATTGTTCTCGATTCGCTCGCGTGGCGGCAGTACGCTGCACACAGAACTGCGCCGGTCGCTGCGGAAGCGGCCGCCCCTCGAGAGCCATCGCGGACGGTCGCCAGGGCAAAGAAGAAAGCTTCATCGAGTGGAAAAGGGGTCTTGCTGTCGATCGTTGGCGGCGTACTGATGGGCCTGTTCTATCCCATTGTGGAACTCTCGAAGCAGGGCGAGAACGGCCTCGGTCCCTACACCATCGGGCTTATTTTCGCTGCGGGCGTTCTTCTCTCAACCTTTATCTACAACCTGTTCTTCATGAACCTTCCGATTCAGGGAGAGCCCCTGGAGTTCACCGAGTACTTCCGTGGCAAGGGCAAGCATCATCTGCTCGGCCTGGTGGGAGGCGTTCTCTGGTTCATCGGCGCTATCACCAACTTTGTCGCCGCACGCGCCGAAGGCCCCGCTTTAGTCGGCCCCGCGGTCAGCTACGCAATGGGACAGGGAGCCACCCTGATCACCGTTCTCTGGGGACTCATTGTGTGGAAGGAATTCGCGGGCGCGCAGAGTTCCGTGCGAACCCTGGTGGCCGCGATGCTGGCCCTTTTCGTGATTGGCCTCGCCGCGGTGTCCGTCGCGCCCCTGTACGGGGCTCACTGAGCATCGGCTTCGAACGCGCCGTCACGGGCGACCACCAGCTTCCGGCCTCGCCACAGTATCGTCTTGCCAAAGAACCCGAGCACCCAGACAACAAAGCTCGAGATATCCTCAACCGGAAGCAGCCACCACCGCCGCCGGATCAGCGGGTCTTTGAGAATAATGCCCGCCGTCGCCCACGCGACTGTCGCCCGGAATGCCATCGCAACCACCACGGCCGGCCACAACTTCACCGGATCCGCCAGACAGAGCAGGATCGAAAGAACAACAGGCTTCGTGAAAATCTCTCCGGCGTAGCCCGTACGGCGCGACCTTCGCGTGCTGCGCGCCCATCTCAGCCGGTGTTTCCAGTTCTCCGCAAAGGCGCCGTTGCCGATGTAATGGCCGATCACGCTGCGCGACAGGATTACCCTTTCACCCCGCGCATGCAGCAGATTTCCCATCATGAAGTCCTCGGCGAGATACCGCTGCAGCAGCGCAAGCCCGCCGATGCGATCGAGCGCCGATTTCCGCGTCGCGATCGTACATCCGATCGCGAAGTCCATACCGTTCAGCATGCGCTGCGTCAGCATTCCCGCAAGGAAATCGGTATTCAGACCAAGCGCCTCAATTCGCGGCCAGAACCGCGGACCACCCACCGCGCGGTAAGGGCACGTGATTAAAGAAACGCCGGGCTGCTCCAACTCCGACACCGCCGTGACCAGGCAGTCGGGCGCCAATGCGATATCGCTGTCCGACATCACGACAATTTCGTTCCGCGCCTCGGGCATGAGCGCTCGCAGGCTCCAGACCTTCGCGTTAGGAAGGGGCGAGGTTCCTGCGACAATCAGCCGCGAAGGAATGGATGGATACTCCGCCATCACCCGACGCGCAACGGTGACCGCCGGATCTGAATCCATGTGAACCGAGAGCAGAACCTCGAACGTCGGATACTCTTGAGAAAACAACGAGCGAAGATTCGCCTCGGTATTGTCCTCCGCGCCGGACATCGGCCGCAGAATGGACACTGACGGAAACGACTTGAGCCGCCGCGCTCCGCTTCGGAGATACTTTCGCGCCGCGATCAGCGCCAGAACGCAATAGGTAAGCGAACCGGCCAGCAGCGCCGCCAGAGGCGCAATGTAAAAATATCTCAGCAAGCTGCGACCGTTACGGGGTGATGAGAAACATTATCGTAGGTACCGCGGGCCACATCGATCACGGCAAATCCGCCGTGGTCCGGGCGCTCACCGGAACCGATCCCGACCGGCTCGCGGAAGAAAAGCGCCGCGGAATCACCATAGATCTCGGATTCGCTCACCTTCAGCTTACGAAGGATGTTCGTGTCGGCTTCATCGACGTGCCCGGACATGAACGCTTCGTTCGGAACATGTTGGCTGGAGCCGCGGGAATAGACCTCGCGCTCTTTGTCGTGGCGGCCGACGAATCCGTCAAGCCCCAGACCCGCGAACACTTCGAAATCTGCCGCATGCTCGGCGTGAAGGCGGGCGTGATCGCGCTCACCAAAGCGGATCTGGCCGACGAAGAGATGCGCGAGATCACGAAATTGGAGGTGACTGAGCTTGTCTCCGGTTCGTTCCTCGAGGGCGCGCCGCAGATTCCGGTTAGCGTAGTGACCGGTGAAGGCCTGGACGAACTGCGCCGCGCGCTGGCAATTGCCGCGGCGGCAGTGCGCGAGAAGAGCGCAGCGGGGTGGTTCCGCCTCCCGCTGGACCGTGCGTTTACGATGAAAGGCTTCGGGGCGGTGGTAACGGGCACGCTTGTCTCGGGAACAGTGTCGGTCGAAGACGAAGTCGAACTTCACCCGACCAGCCGGGTTCTTCGTGTACGTGGCGTACAGGTATATGGCGAAGCGGCGCGACGCGCACGCGCCGGAGAGCGCACCGCCCTCAACCTTACGGATATCGCCCACGCCGAAATCCGTCGCGGCATGACGCTCGCCACGCCCGGCCGCTTCCGTCCCGTCAAATCGTTCGATTGCCGCCTCGATCTGTTGCGGTCCGCCAAACCACTGAAAAACCGCGCCCCGGTACACCTTCACATCGGCTCCGCCGAAATCGAGGCCGAGGTGCGCTTACTCGGAGCCGCCGAATGTCTCCGGCCGGGCGAATCCGCGTGGGCGCGGCTGATTTTGCGCGAACCGGCGCTGGCGCTCCCGGACGACCGTTTCATCATCCGCATGTTCTCGCCTGTTTCCACAATCGGAGGCGGAGTCGTGGTCGACATCAGCGGTCGCCGCTACCGGAAGGGCGACGATTTCGCCGCCCGCCTCGGCGCACTCAGCCAGGGCTCGCCCACCGACCGGCTGCAGTTGCTCGTTTCAGAGAGTCCACTCGGCATGGAAGAGAGCCAGGCGATCGCCCTCACAGGCCTTCGCGAGCTTCCGAAAACACCACAAATCGAGCTCGCGGGCCGATGGCTCGTCGCGACCGACCGCGCCTCTCAACTACGGCGCGAGATCGCCGACACAGTAAAGGCCTTTCATCGCGATCACCCGCTGATTAACGGAATACCCAAGCAGGAATTAAAGGGCAGGACCATGTCCGAAGCTTCCCCCGAAGTCTTCGAACATGTGCTTAATGGGTCCGCCGATCTGGTGCGCGATGGCGAAGTCGTCCGTCTGCGAACTCATCACGTTGTCCTCAAAGACGACGAAGAACGCGCGCGAACCGCCATCGAACGCGCTTTCGAACACGCCGGTCTTTCCGCGCCCGCAGTAACGGAAGTGATCGGAGCCTCAGGCATCGAACTCAATCGCGCGCGTCCGATCCTTCAGATGTTAATGAAAGAAGGCAAGCTGGTCCGGATCACCGTCGACTTGACGCTTCACGCTGCCGCCCTGAAATCCCTCCGCGAACAACTCGCCGCACGAAAGGGCCAGAGATTCTCCGTTACGGAATTCAAGGAATGGACTTCTGTCTCGCGCAAGTACGCGATACCGCTTCTTGAATTCCTGGATCGCGAACGCGTCACGCGCCGTGAAGGCGACGCGCGCGTTGTGCTCTAGCGTTAGGCCCTCTAGCCTTACGCCCTCTAGCCTTACGCCCTCTAGCCTTAGGCCGCTTCGCGTTCGGTCAACCGCGTTTCGACCCGAGCGACTTTAATCCCCCACGCCAACCCGCAGGCCTTCATGACCTTCAGAAGTATCCACGAGGGATCGAACTCATACCAGGCCAGCCCATGCCGCGCCGAAGTCGGATGCGCATGGTGATTGTTGTGCCAGCCCTCGCCGAACGTGATCAGCGCAACCCACCAATTGTTCCTGGAATCGTCGCGCGTGGCAAAGCGCCGCGCTCCCCACATGTGCGAGGCCGAATTCACCAGCCACGTCGCGTGCAGCCCGAACACGACACGAAGAAAAACACCCCACATCAACAACGGCACGCCACCGATCGCGTACAGAATCCCGGCGAGACCGATGATCGGAACCCAATGATAGGTGTTCAGCCAGACGTAAAAACGATGCTTCGCCAGATCCGGCGCGTACTTCGACATCACCGCCGTATTGTTGTGATGCACTTCGCCGAAAACGATCCACAGCATGTGCGCCCACCATGCGCCGTCCCGAGGCGAATGGGGATCGCCCGGCTGATCCGACTTCTGATGATGTAATCGGTGCGTGGCGACCCAGAAAATCGGACCGCCTTCCAGATTCAAAGTGCCGAATACGGCGAAAGTGTATTCCAGCCAGCGAGGCAGTTGGTACGAGCGGTGCGTATGAAGGCGGTGGTACCCCAGACTGATTCCCAGCCCGGTCGCGAGCCAGTATAGGAATACGGTCGCGAAAAAAACCTTCCAGGAAAACATGAAGAGCGCGGCGATTGCTCCCACATGAAAGAGGCCCATGATGATGGATGTGCCCCAGTTGAACTTGTTGCGCAAAGGGAACGCGATCGTTTCCCCTCGTCCTTCGGAAAGTGGCATCTGAATCCAGGCTATCAGGATTCGAATCTGTGGTTTGTAAGACTTCTGTCAGCGGCGCGGAAAAACCGCGCTTCAGGGTACTGGACGCCGGTGAAAGGCTCTGCTTTTTTTTAGGACTGGCAGGGGCGAAACGCGGAACCGCTTAACTGGTACTTCCTAAGCAGGCGCTGAAACGTCCTTCTTTCCTTACCAGCGATCTGCGCCGCCCTGCTGATGTTGCCGTGACAGCGGTGAAGCACGTCCGCGAGGTATTTGCGTTCGAACTGCGCGATGGCGTGATCTTTGGCCGCTCGCAGCGTCAGCGCGGCCGGTGGCGGAACGTCCGGAAGAGGCAGGTCCCTGGCCGTAAGTCGCGTATTGGTCGAAAAGACCGCTGCGCGCTGAAGAACTTCCTGCAACTCTCGCACATTGCCCGGCCACCCGTAGGCTGTTAGCCGCTCCATGGCGCTCGCGTCTACCCCGCTCGCGCGCCAGCCGTACCGCGCGCAGTATGTCCGCGTGAAATGCTCCGCCAGCGCCGGAATATCCATTGCATGATCCCGGAGCGCCGGTACGTGCAAACCAATAACGCTGATCCGGCGGAACAGATCCTCGCGGAACAGCCCCCCTTCCACGAAGGCGTACAGATTTTTGTTAGTTGCCGCCACAATCCGTGCGGCCGCTACCAAAGGAGCGTCGGAGCCTGTGGGCCGGGATTCCCGCTCCTGAAGTGCGCGCGACAGGTTCTCCTGCGCGGTGGCGCTCAGGCCATCCACTTCGTCCAGAAACAGCGTCCCCCCACTGGCATGCTCGATCTCCGAGTCGGATATGACGCCGCAGCTCACCCGGACAAACGGCCCCTGCTTTCGAGGGCTCCGATCGTGAATGGCTCTGGCGAACAGCTCCTTGCCCGTGCCGGTTTCCCCCGTAACCAGGCAACATAGGTGCGATTCCGCGATCAGCGCAACCCGCGCCGCCACCGCCCTCATTTGCTCGGACGATCCCACTACCCCGGGCAACACCTCCGGTACCGCATCGAGAGCAGGTTCTGCGATCAAGGCTCCTCCTGTTTTTTCATCGCCCGCGCCCGGAACAGAGACTCTCTCGTCATTAATCTTTCCGTGCGTCCATTGTAATTTCCGTTTCAAACGACAATTTCAATCAGCCCCGCGACGCTCTGCACTCTTTCCTGCGACAAATCCGGTCGAAAGATACAATGGCTCACGTCATGAATGCTCTTCTTCTCACCGAATACCTCAAGCTCGAAATGGTCGAAATGCCCGAGCCTGAGATCGGTCCCGACGATGTTCTTGTTCGCGTTCGCGCCTGCGGTATCTGCGGAAGTGACGTGCATGGTTACGATGGATCGTCCGGACGCCGCCATCCGCCGCTGGTCATGGGACACGAAGCAGCCGGTGAAGTCGCCCGTGTGGGGCAGAACGTTCACGATTTGAAGCCGGGTGACCGGGTCACCTTCGATTCCACGGTCTACTGTGGCCAGTGCTATTTCTGCGCGCGCGGTGATGTAAACCTTTGTGACAACCGCCAGGTCGTCGGCGTCGCTCCCCGGGAGTACCGCCGCCATGGCGCTTTCGCCGAGTATGTCTCCGTGCCGCGCCGCATCATGTATCGGCTCCCCGACAGTTTTCCTTACGAGCAGGCGGCGCTTATCGAAGCCGTTTCCATCGGCGTCCACGCCGTTTCCATTACCCCCATTCATCTGGGCGACACGGTCGTGGTGGTTGGCGTCGGAATGATCGGCTCCGTAACCCTCCAGGCTGCCAGGGCCGCTGGCTGCGCACGCATCGTCGCGGTGGATATCGAAGATTCCAAGCTTGACCGCGCGAAGACCATCGGCGCGACCGATGTCCTGAACCCCAAAACGACCGACGTCCCTGAGGCTGTCCGTCAGATGACCGGCGGACGCGGCGCCGATGTCGCTTTCGAGTGCGTCGGCTACACCGAACCGGTTGGGACAGCCATATATTCGGTCCGGAAAGGCGGCATGGTGACGCTCGTCGGAAACCTGGCCCAGAACGCTGAAGTGCCGCTCCAATACGTTGTCACCCGCCAGATTCGTCTGCAGGGGTCCTGCGCCTCCAATGGCGAGTACCCGCAATGCATCGATCTCATGGCCAAAGGCGTCATCAAAGTCGCGCCCCTCATCTCCGCGGTAGCCCCTTTGGCCGAAGGTCCGGACTGGTTCCATCGGCTTTACCATCACGAGCCGAACCTGATGAAGGTGGTGCTCCAGCCGTGAGCGCCGGCCTGTTCGATCTGACCGGACGCGTAGCGTTGGTCACCGGAACCAGCCGCGGGCTCGGCCAGTATATGGCCCGCGCTCTTGCCCGCGCGGGCGCGGACCTCGTAATCACGAGCCGCAAGCTCGCGGACCTCGAGCCGTTTCGCGCCGAAGTCGAAAGCCTCGGCCGCCGCGCTTTTCCGGTCGAACTGAACGTTCGCGACTACGACAGCATCCAGAACGCCGTGAGCGCCGCGATCGGTCACTACGGCAAGATCGATATCCTCGTCAACAACGCCGGTCTGAATGTTCGCAAACCCGCGCTCGAAATCACCTGGGACGACTGGAATCTGGTCTTGGAAACCAACCTCCGCGGCGAATTCTTCGTTGCTCAGGCCGTCGCCCGCGATTCGATGATTCCCAACCGTTACGGCAGGATCATCAACATCGGGTCTGTCACCAGCGTCTTCGGATATGCGGGCCTCACCCCGTATTCAGCCAGTCGGGGCGGCGTGAAACAAATGACCATGAGTCTCGCTGACGATTGGGGCCGCTACGGAATCACCGTCAACTGCCTCGCGCCCGGATGGTTCAGGACCGCGCAGAACTCCGTCCTGTACGACAACAAGGAATGGCTGGAGTACATCGTCGACCGCATCCCGATGAAGCGTCCCGGCGCCCCGCAGGATCTTGACGGCGCCGTAGTCTTCCTCGCGTCCGAAGCAAGCGAGTACTTCACCGGCCAGACCATGCTGGTCGATGGCGGCATCTCCACAGGCGCTACGCGCGCCACTGTCGCCGCAAAACAATGATCCAGATTTTTGCGCTTCTCCTGCTCGCCCAGCATTTCCCGCTGGCGGACGCGCACAACTGTTATCCGTACGAAGGCCAATGGAAGAACCGTATCGATCGCGCCCTGAGCGTCGGATTCCCCGTCGCCATCGAACAGGACATCGGCTTTTTCAACGGTCAGGCGGTCGTCACCCACACCGACAAGACCCAGGGCGGCGAGCCTACGCTCCGCGACCATTTCTTCGAACGCGTGCGCCCCATCGTCGAACAGGCTCTTAAGGATAATCACCGCGATCAATGGCCCCTGATCGTTCTCCACTTCGACTTCAAGGACCTCCATCCGCAAACTCTCGAAGCGGTGTGGCGCGTCCTCGATGACTACCAGCCCTGGATTGCCACCGCCGAAAAGACTGCCGACGCCACCCGTCTTTCACCTATCGACATGAAGCCAATCCTCGTGCTAACCGAGGACGCCGATATTCAGCAACAGATCTACTTTGATCGCCTTCCGGTCGGCGCGAAACTTCGCATCTTCGGTTCCGGGCACACGGATAAGATCGTTCCGGCTACCAACTATCGCCGTTGGCTCAACTACTCCTGGCATGCCGTCGAGCCCGAAGGCCAGCAGAAAGCCGGAGACTGGACCGAAGCCGATGCCGCGCGCCTGAAGGCCCTCGTGGAGGGAGCCCACAGGCTGGGTTACTGGATTCGCTTCTATACCCTCGACGGATTTACCGCAGATGAAAGCCAGGGCTGGTTCGATCAGTACAACTTCGGCTCCCGCGCCGCGGTGGAAATCCGCTGGAAGGCTGCGCTCGCCGCCGGAGTCGATCTGATTGCCTCGGATCAATACGAACTACTCGCTAAGCAGGTAAAGGATCAGGGAGGATCGCATGACTAATACGCGGCGCGCATTTATAGCCGCCGGAACCTTCGCCGCCGCCGCCGCGCGGGCGGCTGCGCAGCGTCACGCTATGTGGACGCCGAAAGTCGGCATACTCGTCAATTACACGCCCGGTAATGTGGCGTTTGCGAAGCAGGAAGGCTTTACCAGCATCGGCATCTGGGCCCAGCCCGAAAACCCCCTGCCTGTCGACAAGATCCGCGAAGACCTGAAGCAATCGGGGCTCTATTGTTCGGTCCTCGGCGTCACCGCGAACCACATCGATCCCGATCCCGCAAAACGCCGCGCAACGAACGAGCATGTGGCGAAAGTCATCGAAGCCGCCGGACAACTCGGTGTTCCGAACATCGGCACGATGTCCGGCAAAGATCCATCGAAGAAACTGGACGCCCAGGTCGATGAGATCCGCCGCGTCTATGAAGAACATTACTTTCCTCTTTGTGAGAAGAATAAGGTCCGCCTCGTCTGGGAGCCATGGCCGGAAGGACCCAACGTAGCTACCGGCCCCGTCGGCTACGAGGCGCTCTTCAAGGCTTTTGGAAATTCGCCCTATGTAGGGATCCAGTTTGATCCTTCGCACTACGTCCGTCAGTTTATGGACCCATACCAGGCTGCGCGCGACTGGGTGGACCATATTTACGACGTTCACCTCAAGGACACGGAGATCCGCTACGACGTGCTCCATCGGACCGGAATCAATCCGCCCGCGCCCGCGCAGTGGTGGCGGTATCGCATCCCCGGGCAAGGTGAGATTGATTGGCCGAAGTTCTTCACTGTCCTGATGGACAAAGGCTACGCTGGCGCCATGAACATAGAGCACGAAGATGATGCCTACCGCCCGGGATATAACGGAAACGAAATAAATGAAGGTTATCGAACCGGATTCCGCCTGGGCTTGCGCTTTTTGCGCCAATTCGTCCCCGTTTAACCTGCAAATGCGACAATAGGCAGAACGGAGATTAGTCATGCCGGTCTACATGGTTGAACGGGAATTGCCGGGCGTCACGATGGAAGAGTTGGCGGACGCGCAGAAAAAGGCGATTCAGACCGGGAAGGAACTGACGGCCGAGGGGCGCCAGGTCCGTTACCTGCGGTCTATGTTCGTGCCGGGTGAATCCCTGTGTTTGTGTCTGTTCGAAGCGGCCAACGCCGATAACGTCAAGGAAGCGAACGAGCGCGCTCAGATTCCGTTTACCAGAATCGTGCCCGCCCAGGATCTCAATCCGCGCGAATAGAAGCGGGGTTGAGTCGAATGAATTCCCAGATCGAACAAAGTAGCGCCGCGCTGCGGCGCTCGCTTCTTTCGAAGATGCCGGTCGTTTTCTGGACCACAGATCCCGATCTGCGCGTTACTTCTTTCTCGGGTCTGCCGCTCCCTTCGGGAGATGCCGTCGTCAACTCGCCGGAATCGTTGCGAGCACACCGGACGGCTCTTGAAGGGGCGCCGGCTTCTTTCATCGCCCATGTGGATGGCCGGCTTCTGGACGCTTATGTTGAGCCCCTGGGCTCCGGTAACGGAGTCGCGGGAGTCGCGATCGATTCTACGGCGCGCATCATCGCGGAGCGCGCGCTCCGCCTCTCCGAGCAAAGCTACCGCTCGCTGATTGACGAGGCGCCCTACGCCGTCTGTCGCGCGACCGAAAGCGGTCAGATTCTGCAGGCGAATCCCGCGATGCTCGTGATGCTGGGTTATAAGCCGACTGAAATGGGCGATCTGCTGATGCGCGATCTGCCCGTCCTTTTCACCGAACACGATGCCTTCCTGCAACTCAGCGACACTCTTCTCTCCGGCGCGACCGTGCAGGGATTCGAAGCGGCCTGGAATCGGTGCGATGGTCGGGCCATTGAAGTCCGCATTGGCGGGCGTGCCATTCGCGGCTGCTTCGACTTGTTCGTCGAAGATGTTACGGAAAAAAAAGAGTTAGCCCGAAGGCTTCGCCAGGCCCAGAAGATGCAAATGCTCGGTCAGCTTGCAGGCGGCGTTGCTCATGACTTCAACAACCTGCTGACGGTCATCAACGGTTACTGCGACCTGCTGCTGCTCGGCGCGGATTCGGAGGAAGAGCGCCGCCGCCAGTTGACGATGATGCGCCAGGCCGGCGAGCGCGCCTCCGGCCTGACCCAGCAACTTCTGGCCTTCAGCCGCCAGCAGGTAACGGTGAGCCAGCCCGTTTCACTCAATTCAGTGGTCCGTGAGGTCATCGAACTGAGCCGTCGCCTCATCGGCGAGCACATCACAGTCGTTGAGCGCCTCTCTTCGGAAGCGGGCAGCATCCTCGCCGACTCTGCCCGGATGCATCAGATGCTGATGAATCTTGTGGTGAACGCGCGCGATGCGATGCCGGACGGGGGGCATCTTGAAATCGAGACCCGTGTCGAACGCGTCAGCGCGGAACGCGCCCACGCGCTGGAAATGGCTCCGGGCGACTGCGCTGTCGTCTCCGTCAAAGACGACGGCGTCGGGATGGACGACCATGTCCGCGCGCACCTCTTCGAGCCGTTCTTCACCACGAAGGCCCTGGGCAAAGGGACCGGTCTGGGGCTGGCGACCGTCTACGGGCTTGTTCGGCAATTGTCCGGCGGTATTACGGTCGAAAGCCGCCCTGGATGCGGCGCGCACTTCAGCATTTACCTGCATCGGCTTGGGGCCGAGCCGGCCCGTGACAGGGCGGTTTTGCCTCAGCCGCTCACCCGGGGAACCAGCGTCGTTCTGGTCGTCGAAGACGACGCCGCCGTCCGCCATTACACCGCGAAAGTGCTGGCCGATGCCGGTTATTCTCTGCTGGAAGCCTCAGACGGGGCGCAGGCGCTCGAAATCGCGCAGCGCCACAGCGGGGCGATTGACCTGCTGGTCACCGATATGGTGATGCCCGGCGTGCCCGGTACGGAACTTGCGACGCGTCTCCGCGCGGTACATCCTGACATGCGAGTTCTTCTCGTCTCCGGATATTCGGAACTCCTGGTGCAGGACCGCCTCCCGGACAAAACCTTTCACTACCTCCAGAAACCCTTCTCACCGGACCGGCTGACCCGCACGGTGAACGGTCTCCTCCAGTGAGCGTCGCGACCGTAGTTCGCGAAGCGCTTTCGGGATCGCGCCGCGACTACACCGAGGGTGACGTCCGCCGAGCCATCGTCGTTCTCGCGATTCCTATGATCCTTGAGATGGTCATGGAGTCGCTGTTCGGCATCGTTGACATGTTCTTTGTCGCGCGCCTCGGCGTCGATTCGCTCGCGGCCGTCGCTCTCACCGAATCGATTCTGGTTCTCGTCTTCGGAATCGCCATGGGGCTCAGCATGGCCACGACCGCCTTCGTCGCCCGCCGCATCGGCGAAAAGGACCCGGAGGGCGCCGCTGCCGGCGCGGTTCAGTCCATAGCCGTCGGCTTCATGCTGTCCGTTATGGTGGGGCTTTCGGGCATCTTCTTCGCGCCTCAGCTTCTCCGCGTAATGGGAGCGTCGGACTCCGTAATAGGCGTGGGCTCGCTTTACACCCGCACCCTGCTCGGCGGCTCACTGACGATCTTTCTGCTCTTCCTTATCAATGGCGTGTTTCGCGGCGCGGGTGATCCGGCGCTTGCCATGCGCGTCCTCTGGTTCGCCAACGGTCTGAACATAGTGCTCGACCCCTGCCTCATCAACGGATGGGGTCCTTTCCCGCGCCTGAACGTTCTCGGCGCCGCGGTGGCCACCACCACCGGTCGCGGACTCGGCGTAGCGCTGCAATTCTTTTTCCTGATGAAGGGCTACAGCCGCGTTCGCGTCCATGCGCATGAAATCCGCATTCGCCTCGATGTGATGTGGCGGCTGCTCAGGGTTTCGTTTACCGGAATTCTTCAGTTCCTCATCTCGACCGCCAGTTGGGCCTGCCTCGTGCGCCTCTGCGCCGGCTTCGGCGCCGTTGCGGTTGCGGGCTACACCGTCGCGATCAAGGTCTTTCTCTTTGTACTGCTGCCTTCCTGGGGCATGTCCGGAGCGGCGGCCACGCTCGTAGGCCAAAGCCTCGGGGCGGGGAAGCCTCAACGCGCCGAAGCCGCCGTCTATCAGACCGGACGCTTCACCATGGCGTACATGGGCGCTGTAGCCGTGCTCTCGCTCATCTTCGCCCCCTGGATCGTCGCCTTCTTTACCTCAGACCCTGCCGTCCAGAGAATCGCCGCTGATTGTTTCCGTCTGATCAGTCTGGGGAACGTCTGTTACGCGTGGGGAATGGTGCTCATTCAGGCTTTCAACGGAGCCGGTGATACCAAAACGCCTTCCGCCATCAATTTCTTCTGTTACTGGTGTTTCCAGATTCCGCTCGCCTGGCTGCTTGCGATCGTTGCCGGTTGGGGACCGCGCGGCGTCTTCACGGCCATACCCGCCGCGGAAACGGCAATGACCATTTCATCCCTCATGCTCTTCCGCCGAGGGGCCTGGAAGCGCAAAATTATTTAGCGCTGTTCATCGCGCTGTATCCAAGCTGCTGCTTCACTTCATCCCGCGGATACGAGATGTCAACTTTCGTGATCTTGCCGCCGCCGTCGAACTGCGCCGTTAGATCCGCATTGATCCCCGCGAAGTAAGTCGGCAGGTTCAGCTTTTCGTACCGCCGGACAACCTCGTCCCGAAGCGTCGGATTGAAATGCACGGCGTACTGATCGATCAGCTTCCTGATCGCCTCGTAATCGCCCTCGGCTTTAATGCGCATCAGTTCGGCCAGCAGCATTCCGACCCCTTCGCGCATCTTCTTGTAGTCCTTCACGACCAGGAACGTCTTCCCGTCCCGCTGCGCCGTCGCTATCGCGCCGGTCTTGTCCATGATGTAGTACGCGATGAGCGCGCGGTTCCTCTGATGATCTTCTTCGATCGTGTCACCCTTCGGGATCCGCCGAAGCTGCGTCAAAGCCACGCGCGCCGCGTCGTTATACATAACGCGGCCCACGTCGTTTGACGAAATAATCCCCAGTTCCGCCAGCTTCGGATCGAATACATTCCACAGCGCCATCAGATCAGCCCGAGCCTCCTCGAGCGTCGAAAAATACTCCTTCAGATAGAACGAGGCGTCATGCGTAAGCTTCGGGCTGAGCTTGCCCGATCCATGCCCGATCACTTCGTGCATCGCCGTCAGAAGCTGCTCCGATTCCGGGCCATACTTCTTATCCAGCGCCGCCTCTTCCGGCGAATAAACGAACTCGTCGATTACCGAGGGCCCCGTCGCCGCATCCAGCGCTCTCATACTCCCCGTAAACAGAAAACTCTTCGAGCCGTACTTAGCGCGAATCGCGTCCTCGTTAGGCAGGTTGTCGCCGGTCGTCGTGACATGAAAATCACCGGTCTCCACCGTCGTCTCAACTGCCTTCGCCACCGGCGGCTGGACACCTTGCTTCTTGTAGCGTGAATCCCAGGGCGCGCGGTCCTCGAAATACTGCGCGTTCGAAGCGATCTTCAGAATCGTCGCGGAGAGCTTTTGATCTGTGATCGAGACGAAACTCTGCGCTGTCCCTTTTGCGCCGCGCGCGTCGCGGTAAATCTCGATGAAACCATTAGCGAAATCCACGGGTTCGTCATCCTGAACCCAGTCGATCCCGAATTTCAGCCAGTCCTTGTTCTCACCGGTCTGGTAATACCGGATCAGATCGTCGATCACGACTACCTGTTTCGGCTCCGCGTAAGCCTTCGCCTTAGTAAAGCAGTCAATCGCGTGCCCCAGATACCCGGCATACAAACCCGGAGGAACCTTTCCGTCAGGCGTTCCCGCCCGATATACCTGCTCGATGATCTTTCCGTTCTCCCGCGTCACCCGCGAATTCAGCCGGTATTTTTCCGTGAAGCCCTTGAGGTCCGCGAGGCTCACCCCGAAATAGAAGTTGTTGGCGCTCGCCTGGATGATGTCCTTGCCGCCCGACGGGCTCTTCGCCGTAATCAGCGGCTCGAAATCGGGATCGAACAGGGACTGTGACAGCGCGTCAGCCTCCCCAGCCAGTTCCCCGTGCCCGGCCTGCTCCAGAGCGTGCTTCAGATCCGCCAGAGCGAACCCGGGCATCACCTTCTGCGAAGTCAGCTCATTGTGATTGCCCTTGTTACCCCAGAACACCTTGGTGAAATCGGCGATCTTGCCGTATACCGCCGGGTCCACCTTGGCATTATTCGCGACGACCGCTTCCAGAACCTTCTTCTGCCGGAGCCCGAACCGCGACTCCTGATCGTAAATGATCGGGTCGATCGCAATGGCCGCCTGGCTGAGCCAGTATCCCAACGCCTGTTGCTTCGGCGTGAGAGTTTTAAAACTCTCCGCCTCCACCTGAATGAACGCGGTTTTGTCGACCCGATCGACAACCGAAGACGCGGCGGCGGCCGCCGTAACCGCCATCAGGCAGATTGCAAGTATTCGCACGAAACTAAGTTTGCCATGGATCGTAATTCCCCACGCTCCAGAGGTGGCCCTCGGGATCTTTGCAGGTGAAACCGCGCCCGCCGTACTCCTTGTCCTCGATATCCATAGCCATCTCTGCGCCCGCTGCCTTAGCCTGATTGCAAACCGCGTCCGGGTCCTTCACCACCAGATAGATGCCATGAGTGTTGGCCCCGCCGATTTCGAACGGCTGTTTCATCATGCGCCCGTATCCGTTATCGCTCACCGACCCCAGCATGATCATGCCCTTGCCGAGCGTGAGTTGGGCGTGAGCGATGGTGCCGTCCGGATTAGGATAGACCGCGTTTTTCTCGAACCCAAAAGCGCGGCACAGCCACTCAATAGCGGCTGGCGCGTCCTTGTAACGAAGCGATGGAATAACAGTCATGCCCCGATTATTCCCCTCCACCCAATCCGCTGTCCTGGGAAAAAGCGAAATGTGTACGATGACCCTATGCTCAATCTCCACGCGGTGAAAATCGCGGTTCCGGAAGGCGCCAATATCGTGCTCGGCCAGAGCCACTTCATCAAGACCGTCGAGGATGTCTACGAGGCAATGGTCAACACGGTACCGGGCATCAAGTTCGGAGTCGCCTTCAACGAGGCGTCCGGACCCTGCCTGATCCGCGCCGACGGAACCGACGAAGCGATGCGCGCCGCGGCCTTGGAGATCGCTACCTCCGTCGCAGCGGGCCACTTCTTCGCAGTGGTCATGCGCGACAGCTTTCCCATCAATGTTTTGCGCGCCATTCAGAATGTCCCCGAGGTCTGCTCCATCTTCTGCGCGACCGCAAATTCGGTGGAAGTGATCGTCGCCGAGACGGAACAGGGGCGCGGCGTCCTCGGCGTTGTCGACGGTTCGTCGCCCAAGGGCATAGAGACCGAAGATCATATCGCCGAACGCCGTCAGTTCCTGCGAAAAATTGGTTACAAACGATAACCAGACCCGTCGTCGCAAATCAAATGCATCGCGCAATCGCTCTCGGCGTCTCAATCCGATAGCTCCGGTCCGCCGCGCGGGATGCGCTGCAACACGAAAAAAAGTCCATAGGGCGGCGAAAGCGTTGAATGGACAGGAACGGTCGCCTGCCAACGCTATGAGACTTACGTGTGTTCTTACGCTCTGCTTTCTTTTGGCTGCGGAATGCTTCGCCCAGCAGACCGCCAGCCGCCCGAAAATCGGCGTTGCTCTCGAAGGAGGCGGCGCGAAAGGCCTCGCGCACATCGGCGTCCTTCAGTGGTTCGAAGACCATCACATTCCCATCGATTACATCGCCGGTACCAGCATGGGCGGTCTCGTGGGAGGCCTGTACGCCGCTGGCTATAGTCCGGCGGAAATACAGAAGATTGTCGAGGGCGTCGACTGGGACGATGTGCTCTCGGGTCAGACTCCGTATCCGGCGCTGGCGTTCCGCCGAAAGGAGGATTATCGGGACCTCCCGAGCAGTCTGGAGATCGGTCTTCGCCACGGAGTACAACCGCCCGGCGGACTCAACTCCGGCCAGGCGGTCCGGATGATCATCGACCGATACGTGTTCCCGTATTCCAATGTCGCGAATTTCGACCAGCTGCCAACGCCGTTCCGTTGCGTCGCGACCGATCTGGTCACCGGGAAGCCCTTCGTCTTCCAAAAAGGTTCCTTGCCGAACGCCCTGCGAGCGACCATGTCGATTCCGGGAGTCTTCTCACCCGTGAAGGAGAGCGGCACGGTCTTGGCGGACGGCGGGCTGCTCAACAATTTGCCAACCGATATCGTCAAGCAAATGGGAGCCGACATTGTAATCGGCGTGCACCTGAGCACCGGCCCGGTCACTCCCCAGAATCTGACCTCGTTGTTTCAGGTCGCAGGCGCGTCTACCACAGTCATGATCGCCGCCAACGAACTCCGGGGCATCGAACGAGCCGACATTCTGGTCACTGTCGATGTGACTGGCTATTCCACGCTGGACTTCTCGCGCACGGCCAAGATCATTCCGTTGGGCGTTCAGGCCGCCGAGAACCGCGCGGCTGTCCTCTCCCCCTTGAGAGCGAACGACGATGACTGGAGGCGTCACGTCGCGACGCGCGAATCACGGATCGTCAAAGCGCCGCCCGCCCCGGCGTTTATCGAAGTCGCGGGTACATCGCCGAACATCGCGAAGGATATCCAGGAACAGATGACGCCTTTCCTGGGTAAACCGGTCGATACCACGCGTCTCGGGCCGGCGCTCACTCAGCAGGTGGGCATCGGACGTTTAAACAGTTTGAGCTACGGTTTGGTCGACAGCAATAACCAGACCGGATTGCAATTGAACGCCGAGGAGAAAGATTACTCTCCACCATGGCTCAAGCCGGCGATCTCGATCGACGGGTCCAATCCGGATAATGTGCAATTCACATTTGGCGGCCGGCTAACATTTCTCGACCTCGGCGGTTATCGCTCGGAGCTTCGGGCCGATTTTGTAGTCGGCTCCACTTATGCGTTCGCCTCCGAGTATTACCACCCGTTTACTGCCACCAGTCGCTGGTTTGTGGCTCCTTCAATTACCGTCTCAAGGAGCCCGCTGAATCTCTACTCGCCAAACAACACTCTTCTCGCGGAGTACAAAGTGAATCAGTTTGGCGGCGGAGCCGATGTGGGCTACGCCATCGACCGTTTTAGCGAACTGCGAGTCGGCTACGAGACCGGTTACGAACGAATAACGCGCTGGGTGGGAAACCCGCTTCTGCCTACAGTGTCCGGTAGAACCGGAACAACCCGAGTCCGTTACGCGCTCGATCGGCTCGATGATCCCATAATTCCGAGGCGTGGCATTGCGGTTCTGGGCACGAGCGGCTACGCGGACGCCAATCCCGGTTCCAGTGAGGGCATTCCCTTCCTTCAGGCTACGGGTGAGGGATTTCTGCCGGTCCGAAAGTCATCTTCCGTTTACGCCATCGTGGAAGGGGCCACGACGTTTGGCTTTAACAAGACAGGAATTCCCCTCTACTCGCTCGGTGGCCCAAACCGGCTCGCGGCCTATGGAGAGAATGAATTTTTGACGGACCGGTACGTGTACGGACGGGTGGGCTATCTTCACCTGCTTGCGAAGATGCCGCCGTTCCTGGGAAGCGGCGTGTACGTGACGGCGCATTATGAGATCGCGACAACAAATTCCCTGTTTTCGGGCTCTCGCTTGCCCAACGACGGCGCTGTTGGCCTGATCGCCAAAACTCTCCTCGGGCCTTTCTACATCGGCGGAAGCGTCGGCGACGCGGGCCATCGCAAGTGGTTTTTCCAGTTCGGCCGCGTATTCTGAGTTTTGAGCGGTTCACGGTCGTAGCCGCTCGCAGCAGAAGACCGCGAACCCATGCAGACACTAAGCTCCAGCCAGACGGCCCTCGTCTGGTCTATCGCAGGCGGAACGATTGCCGGCGTCATGTTCCGGCCCAAAGAATGGCCCGAGGCCGTGTGGGCCTGCCTCGGCGCCGCGGTCCTGATCCTCTGCGGATTAGTGCCTTTCCGGAACGCCGTCGGAGCCGTCGGAAAAGGTGCCGACGTCTACCTCTTTCTCACCGGAATGATGCTCTTGGCCGAGCTCGCCCGGATCGAGGGCGTCTTCGACTGGCTTGCCGCTTTGGCGGTTCGCGCGTCCAGGCATTCGCGAGCCCGCCTGTTCACGCTGGTCTACGGCGTGGGCATCCTGGTGACGGTCTTTCTCTCGAATGATGCCACCGCCGTCGTGCTCACCCCGGCTGTTTGCGCCGCTGTTCGCAAAGCGCGCGCTGACGCCCTCACTTACCTCTTCATCTGCGCATTCATCGCGAATGCCGCCAGCTTCGTTCTCCCGATTTCAAATCCGGCCAATCTCGTCGTCTACGGAAAAGGTCTTCCCCCGCTCGTTCCGTGGCTGCGGACTTTCCTCGTTCCTTCGGTCTGCTCGATCCTCGCTACCTATCTGGCGCTTCGATGGGCGATGCGCGCCGAACTCGCTGGAAAAATCGATGGTGTCGACAACATACCCTTCCTATCTCGGGAGGGGCGTCGCGCAGCCTGGGGAATTCTCGGCTCGGGAGCCGTGCTCATCGCCGCCTCCGCATTAGGCCTCGACCTCGGACTGCCTACGTGCCTCGCCGCCCTGTTTGCCATCGTGGTCGCCACGCGCCTGCGGGGTCAGACGATTCGCGATGTCGCCTCGGGAGTCTCGTGGAGCATCTTGCCGTTAGTCGCCGGTCTGTTCGTTCTGGTCGAGGCGCTGAATCGGGCGGGCGCTCTTGCGGCCACCACGCAATGGCTGCAAGCCTTCGCCGCCATGCCGCGTCTCGCCGGCTCCCTCGCCGCCACATTCGGCGTCGCGGCGCTTTCGAACATCATGAACAACCTTCCGTCCGGTCTGCTGGCAGGCAGCGCAGTTCAGGCGACCCACGTCGGGCCCTGGATTCGGGACTCCGTGCTCATCGGCGTCGATATCGGCCCGAACCTCTCCGTCACCGGCTCTCTCGCGACAGTGCTCTGGCTGATCGTTCTCCGCCGTGAGGGAATTCAGATCACCGCCGGCCGATTTCTGAAGATCGGCGCAATCGTCATGCCACCGGCGCTGTTCCTTGCCACGCTCGGCGTTGCGTTGTTCTCGCGTTAGCTCGCGAAGATGTTGGTATTCAGAAACTCATTCCGCAAGCGTCCCTGCGCGTCGAATTTCGAAGCCAGCTTCACAAAATCGTCGAACTTCGGATATCGCGCCCGCAGATCCGCATGCGGAACCGTAAACAGCTTGCCCCAGTGAGGACGCGGCTGATAGGGCCCCAACTCCCTCTCAATGACCGGCAGGAGTCGCTGCACGGCAGGCCAGTCCTGCTTCCATGTGAAGTGAATCGCTACGCTCGGCCGTTGATACGCCGGGCTCATCCACAAATCATCCGCCGCAATTGTTCGGATCTCCGTAATCAGCAGCAGCGGTGAAACCTGCTCGTGTAACCGCGCGACCGCCATGATCGCGTCCATCGCATGGCGCCGCGGCACGAAATATTCGGTCTGCAACTCCTTCCCCGCGCTCGGAGTGAATCCCATCTTGAAATGAGGCAACCGGTCGTACCAGGGTCCCGGCTTCCCCAACTGTTCTGTACAATTCTCAGCCGAAAGTTCCGCAATCGGGTGCAAGTTCCGGGTCGCCAGCCTTGCCCCATAGAACTCTGCTGGGGCCGCAAACGGCTTGCTGGCGTCGGTCCTGGCCTTAATCCAGACCTCGTTAACGCGCTCATTCCGCCAGTCGGTAAACAGGCTAACGCTGTAGCCGCTCGCCTGAATCGCGTCGAAATGGTCCCTCATCTGCGAGAACGGCAGATTCTCATAGACATACTGACGAACCTGATACGTCGGCTGAACGTCCAGCACGACACGAGTGATCACTCCAAGCGCCCCGAGTCCCACAACTGCAGCGGGAAAGACGTGAGTATCGGCGCGCGAAAGCTTTGCGACATCGCCATCCCCCGTAACCATTTCGATCTCCGCTACGGCGGTCGAGAGATTCCCGTTTCCCTCACCCGATCCGTGCGTGGCAGTCGTCACCGCGCCGGCCACGGAGATGTGCGGAAGTGAGGCGAGGTTATGCAGCGCAAGCTCCTTGCTCTCAAGGAAAGGAGCCAGTTGCCCATAGGTAACGCCCGGCCCAACCGCAACCATTCGGTTTTGTGTGCCGACGATCAGCATCTCCTGCATCGGCTTCAGAGACAGGAATTCGTCGTGGCTATCCGCTATGGAATTGAAGCAATGCCGCGTGCCGAGTACCTTGAACTTCTTTCGCGACTTTACAAACGATCGGACCTGATCTGCCGACGACGCCTCAGCCAGGCGATCCGTGCCGTATGCCAGATTACCCGACCAGTTCGAAAGCCTTTCGTTCGCCGCATCCGCCGAGAAAGGCTGAAGCATCCCGCTAGCCGCGCCCGACGCCAGCAGATTGAGGAACGTGCGCTTGTTCATTTCTCATTTCCCAGCCTGATCCAGCCGCAGAAACCGAGCCGCATTGTTATACAAAATGTCGCGCTTCTGCTCCGGCGTCAGATACTCCGCCGTATCGATAATATTGATCGACTGAGCCATCAGATTCGGCCACAGCAATTGGTCCGTGCCGTACATCACGCGATCCTCAAACCCGGCTTCCACGATCCGCTCAATATACCGGTTGACCTCTTTAATCGGATAGCTCCAGATCAACCCGGCCACATCGACGTAAACATGCGAATTCGCCTGCAGTAATGTCAGCAGGTTATCGATCATCGGATATCCCGCGTGCATGATCCAGAGCCGCAGTTTTGGATGCCGGGCAAGCAGGTCTTCGAACAGCAGCGGATCTCCCATCGAACCGCGAAACTTCGGCGTCGACAAGTTGGCCCGCCCCGATCCGCCCGTTCCCATATGCACACCCACGGGAATATCCAATTCCTCGGCCAAAGCGAAGTACGCGTCCACCGCCGGATCGCTCGGCGACATGCCCTGATACTGCAGCCCGACCTCACCCATGATCTGAAATCCGCCCGTGGTGAAGGCTTCACGCAGCCGCTTGAGTTCCGCGTCCTTCTTCGGCCCGCTCAGCGCCGTCGCATCGAAGCTGGTCCCGCGAATGACTCGCTTCGGCGCGTCGGCTTTCCATTGATTGACGGTCTTCTCATCGCCCATCACCACGGCGGTGACGTTCATCCGCTCCATCTCGGCCAGCACCTCTTTTTCGTAGGCATCCGGAGTTTTCGCCGGAAGCAGAGGATTCGCGCACGGCACGGTCTTCCAACCGAATCGCGACTCCTGCTGTTTCGGATCGGACGCCAGGAACGCCGGCGTGTTGGCGCATGCCGGTTGTCCGCCCATGCTCATCGCGGCATGAACGTGCATATCGATAATCGGAGCGCGCAGGGTCGCATTCTGAGCATAAGCGAGACCGGCGGCGACGGCGAGGACGCCGGACAGACGGGAAAGCCTCATAGGAAGTACCTCTCAGTGTACGATCCATAAGAAATGACGCGTTGCATATTTTTCGCGCTCCTCACAACGATTGCTGCGGCCCAGACCCGCAACGCGCCAGAGATCGCAATCACTCTGACCGGACAGTCCATGATTCGGTCCGATATCCGCGAGACCGCGCCCGCAGCCGTTCCGGCGATCAAAGAGTTGCTGAAGGGCGACGTCATCTTCACCAACTTCGAAGGCGCGGTGGCCGAAAAAGGCGAGTCGATCCGCGAAGGCCGGGGTTTTCTCACCCCGCCCGAAGCGCTCGACGCGCTGACCGCGTTCGGTTTCAACCTGCTGGCTTTGTCCGGCAATCACGCGTTCGACCTGAAAGTCTCCGGCATTCAGAACACGATGCGAGAAGCGGACAAGCGCAAAATCGTCCACGCGGGCACTGGCGCCAACCTGGCGGAAGCCGCCGCGCCGGCTTACCTTCACACTCAGAAGGGAACGATTGCGTTGATCGCAAGCGCATCCGGCCTCATTGCGCCGGGCGCCAGAGCCACCGCTGATCAACCCGGCGTCAACGAACTTCGCGTCATGTCCGGCGATAAGCAGAACGAAGCCACCGTCGATCTGCCCGGGGCGCCAGCAAACGCGCCGAATCCGGAGGATGCCCAACGCATCCTCCAAAACATCCGCCAGGCTCGCGCACAGGCCGATCTCGTGATCGTCTACCAGCACAACCACGTCTTCGGAAACCACTCGTTTTCGACCATCTTCACCGAAGGACTGGCCGAACGTCTCGCCCCGAACGAATGGCTCAGAAAGTGGACTCACGCCGAGATTGACGCTGGCGCAGACATCATCGTGATGCACGGCGCGCCGCTGCTGCACGGCGTCGAAATCTATCGCGGCAAGCCGATCTTCTACGACTTGGGCAACTTCATCTACAACGTGCCGCCCACCCTGACCTACATTGACGAGCCCATGAATTGGGAGAGCGCCGTCGCCTATGTTCGATTCCAGGGGAGGAACCTGCTCTCAATTTCGTTTCGGCCAATCGTCATGAACAACATCGGAGAAGGTCAGCCCGATGTACATGATCCCTACGCCAGCAACCAGTTCCTCCACACGCGCGGCCTGCCATCGCCCGTGACCGGCCCAAGAGCCGGTTACATTCTCGATCGCCTCGCGGAGTTGTCAAAGCCATTCGCCACGAAATTCGATATCAAAGGCGACACGGCGGACATCAGCCTGCGAACGGGGCGCTAGCGAATCCGGGACCGCCGCAACTCGTCCGCGACGCGGACGAGATCTGATAATCGAAGGACGCGGCGCGGAATCAAAGCCGGCTGAGCGCCTGAAGCCCCTTGCGAATGCGCTTGCCGGGAATCCCCGGCAACGCCCGCGAGCCTTGCGTCGGCTCTTCCGCTTTCGCAAGCGCGCCGCGATCCACCACGCGCGCGCGATCCTCATCCGTCACCCTCTGGCCGTGTTCTTTTGTAATCCAGTACATCGCCGAGCCTGGGTCGGCTGAGTGATATTCAGCTCCGATAAGGATATGCCCTAATTCGTGCCTCATCACGGCGCCGAGCAGAGTAGGATTCCACTTGCACTGCGAATTGATTCGGATCGTGTAGCGATACGAGTCATCCGTTGGCGGGCTTACGCTGACCACACCCCCGTTCTCATCCTTCAGAACGGTCTCGCTCCACGTCACCAGAGTGATCGCGTAATTGTCATGCCGTGCCCGGTCGCAGGAGTTGAGCGAAACGAGATCGAGCGCGATCTCGCTCGTGACCCTCACGCCCCACTGCCCCTCGGCGTATCGGAGGGCTTCGCGCATCTCCGTCGCGGTCGGGGCCGCCGTTTCCGCCGCGGGCAAAAGTCCGGACGCCAACGGCAGTAGGACAAGACAGCCGATTCTCATGAGCATGCGTTCTCCAGAGCGGATTCCATCGGACTCCCGCCAGTCTTGGATCGAGGAGTACGTGATTTTATTCGGCTGGGGCGCGGGGATTCTTTAGAGATTGCGCGGGATTCTGCGCATTTTTCAGGAGTTCTTTCGTTGTTTGCGCGGGAATAGGCCAAACGTGGCAATGGCCCGGGGATTTCGCCCGTCGGCCATTGAGGTTACACCCCCGCTGGTACAGCCTTCGCGCGGGTGCTGCGTTTGGAAGCCACCCGCCTCCGATATGGGTGAACTCCGCGCGCCGCGTCGCGGTTCGGCGCGGATCTGATTGTGATCGGCAGAGGACATGTGCAGGCGCCTTTCTCCGGCCTTCGCACGAATGCCCACGCAATCATACGCACCGCGCCGTGCCCGGTGTTAAGTCTGCTGTGAATGGAAGTAAACCCGCAGAGAGGTGACTGGGCCTCATGCTTCTGGTCATCGCTCTGTTTTTGTTGTCGGCGTCTACGCTCGACCGTACCGGCCTTGCCGCCGCATTCGGGCAGGAAATCGGCGACAAGCTATCCGTTCCGCCAGCCGAACAGGAACGATACGGTGAAGAAGCGCTCGCCGCGTTACGCGACTATCCGCTCGATCGGGCCCAGTTTGTTGTCGTTGTGGACCGTAACCCGAATGTTCAGGCCGCGATGATCTTCTGGATAGCGCCGGGCGCGTTCAGCTTTATCGGAGCATCGCCCGTATCCACCGGCAAGCCGGGCCGGTTCGAACACTTCACGACCCCTCTGGGCGTCTTCCCCCACACTCTCGATAACCTCGATTTCCGCGCTCTCGGCACGAAAAATGAGTTTGGTGTGCGGGGATACGGAATCAAAGGCATGCGCGTTTTCGATTTCGGGTGGCAGACCGCTGTCCGAGGCTGGGGAAAAGGCGGGGAAGGCAAACTCCGGCTGCAGATGCACGCGACGGATCCGGATACGCTCGAGAAACGAGTTGGTACTGTTCAGTCGGAAGGCTGTATTCGCGTCCCCGCAAGCTTCGACATCTTTCTTGATCGCCACGCGATCCTTGATGCCGACTACGACGACGCCCTTGCTAAGGGAGAAACCTTTTGGGTTCTCTCGAATAGCCGGGCGCCCACGCCATGGTCCGGGCGTTACCTGGTGATCGTGGACTCCGGGCGTGACGCCCGGCCAGGTTGGACAAAGCCGGAACAAAACCCCGGAGCCTCGCGCGGTGCTGTTCGCAATTCGGTGCGATAAAGCGGCGCGCGAATAGCAACGGAGGCGAAGAGAGGCGCGCGAACGTTCCCTTCCGCTGTTCGAGCGCGCGTCGGCGTACCGAGCGCCATGACCGCTGTGCGTGGCGCATGCGCGATCATCTGCAACGGCGCCGGGACTTCGCCCACTACGATGCAACCGACGATGAAGAGCAATCTGCCCAACATGGCTTCTCTCCGGCGACATTGGCAGTGCAGATAAGGGGCCAGCCTAAACCCTTTCAGTTCACCAAGCAATGACGAAAACTGCGCGAGGCTGCGCAGAATCGCGCGAGATGACGCGGTTAGTTCGCGGAAGGCAATCGATCGACGGCACCCACGATTACGACCCGGAAGGGGAGGCGCTGCTTGACGAGTTCCTCGAATTGCTGGCCGAATCCTGACAACGCCAGGCCGATCAGACAAATCGCCGTCTTCAGGTCAAATATCTCATCTCACTTGTCAGTCATCGAAATCCGGTAATACCGATCCAGCTGAGGCGTGCTCACGAGCCGCTCTCCCCCGGGACACTTCACATCGACCGATTCCGGCCCGCTGCCCTCGCCCAGCCCGATGATCACCCGCGGGTCCTGTGATGACAGATAACTCCCGCCTGCGGTGACAAACCGGCGTCCGCCGCTCCATTCGATCGTGCATCCTGCCCTGACGCCTTCAATCCCAATCCAGTGATTCGATCCGCCCTTGTTATGCAGGATGACCGGAGCCCCGCCGTTCACCGCAACTACCACGTCAGGCCAGCCATCGTTGTCAAGATCGCCCACCGCCAATCCGCGACCGGCCAACTCTCCACCCGGAATCATCGTCTCCCGATAGATGCCCTTCTGATTTTCCAGAAGCAACAACCGCTCTTTCCACTTGAGCCCGGTATGGGACTGCTCGATCAGATCGTCCGGATGCCCGTTCGCCAGAACCAGATCCGGAAAGCCGTCATTGTTGAAATCGAAAAACCGCGATCCCCATCCCGAGTACAAATAAGTCGCCGCCCCGACCTTTGCAGGACCGGCTGCGTCTTCAAATTGCATTCCGCCCAGATTGCGATAGAGCGAGAATCGTTCACGATTCAGGTTTGCCACAAACAGATCGGGCCGCCCGTCCCTGTCGTAATCCGCCGCATCGACGCCCATACCGCTGCGCGCCATTCCGTTTTCCGAGTAAGCCACCCCCGCCTCAAGAGCGATCTCCTCGAACGTGCCGTTTCCCTTGTTATGAAACAAAAAATTCGGGACCGAGTCGTTTGAGACAAAAAGATCCAGAAAGCCGTCGCCGTCGAGATCGACCGCCACCGCGCCAAAACTTTTGCCCGGATGAGCCGCGATACCGGAACTGACGCTGACGTCGGTGAACGTCCCGTCCCCGTTGTTCCGATACAGCTTTGACGGTGAAGGATCGTAGCTCGCCGGATAGCAATAGTGGTAAACGCCCGCGGTCTTGCATTCCTTTTCGAGCGCCTTCGAGTAACGGACAAAGCCGGCAATGAACAAATCCGGACGCCCGTCATTGTTGTAGTCGAACCATACGGCGGAAGTGAAGAAGCCCTTCGCATCCACTCCGGCGCGTTGGGTAACGTCTTCAAACGTGCCATCGCCACGATTTCGATATAAAACGTTGTGGTCGTATCCGGTAATCAGGAGATCGGTGAACCCGTCGCCGTCATAGTCCGCTGCCGCGACGCCCATGCCGAACGTTTTGGCTATCGACACTCCCGCGCGGTCACTGACATCTGTGAAATGCCCTCCGCCATCGTTGTGATAAAGGGCGTTGCGCGGCGGTGTTGCGGGGCTATAAAAATCGCTCGGTCCACTGTTTGGAAAGAACAAATCCATGCGGCCGTCGTTGTCGTAATCGAAGATCGCCACTCCGGGACCGACAGATTCCGGTTGGTAGCGCCGCGGCGAGAGCGCGTTATCGTGCTGCCACGTAATGCCGGTCTTCTCAGATCCCCGGATTTCGAACGGGCTCTGCCCATATAGCTTTTCGAGATTTGTCAATGCGGCCTGATTCAGCGCGTCCGCTTCGAGCGCACGCCGCCAAAGGCCTTCCGCCTCGGCCGATCGGCCCACTTGGGCATCCAGCGTCCCAAGGTTCACGAGAGCGGTAATGTTGTTCGGGTCTGACTTGAGTGCGGCCTCGTAAAGCGCCGCCGCGTGTTGTCGGTCCTGTTCATATCCCGCCAGCCGGACCAAAACCGGAGCGTCTCGCGGCGCGGCGCGGCTGAGCAGATCGCGCCCACGGGGATCGTTTCGTTCCGCATAAGCAAGACCGAACTCGCGGTCGTCCGCGCTGCCGATCAACGCGGTCAACCGCGCGGCTCCGTCGGCATGCGGAATCCCGCTGATCGTGTGATCGGTTGTTACGCCGTGAGTGATGTCGATGGGTTGCACTTTCGGCATGTGGCACGACGCGCACGATTGATCCTGATGATGGCCCGAAGGATGACATCCAATACAAGCCGCCTGGGTGCGGTTGGCATTGGTGTGGGGCTCGTGGCACGTGCCGCACCAGAGCGTGCCCGACGCTCTACGGCACGCGCTGTTCGCGAGGCTTTCGAAGTGGCTCGTCACCTTCCTTGCCGCAGGCGCGGGTTCCTGAATGAAGTACGTGACGAAGTCGGAAAGTTTGTCTCCCGCGCGATACTCGGCGAATTTTCGTCCGGGCTTCTCGACGCGCGCTTCGCCGGTCAGATGGCATTGAGCGCAGACCGAATCAAGCGCTTCGCCGCTCAGCCCCGCCGGATCGATCATCTTCGCTGCGGTCGGATTTTTCACATGCTCGCTACCGGGTCCGTGACAGCGTTCACACGAGACTCCATCATCGAGGAACGGCCGCTCCGCATAGCGATTTCGCGTGCCGTAAATCGGCTGCAATCTGCTCGCGTGGCACGACAGGCATGTCGGATCGATCGCGCGGTCCATTTTGACGTCCCGCTCGTTCTCGTAGCCGGGCGACATGTCCCAGGCTTTGAGCTTTTGATACCAAGTCAGAGGGAGTTCGTAAAGATAACGATCATGTGAATACAGGTAGCTTCGGCCGTGAGTGTTCGATCCGAGAAAGTAATCGAATGAGGCGGAGCCGCCGTCAAAGGTTAAAGTCCGGTCAGCGATTCGGAACGCGTGTCCACCAGCCGTAACAGAGGCGGCCGGAACGTTGGCGACGGTTCCCGACGTTTGCGCCATTGCCGTTCTGGAATACGCATCCGCAATCGCTGCATGGCAGGGGCGGCACGCGGCGTTTCCGACGAATACTGCGAGAGCCGCCAGCATTAGCGAACCAAAGGCAGCGGCAGCTTTTCAAATGCCTCGCGATGATGCGCGGCGCGCGACAAGTCTCCCGATTTCGTGTACGCTCTGACCAGCAAATAGCGGATTTCTCGTTCCGAAGGCGCCTCGCCATCCGCCGCAAGCGCTTTCTCTCCGAATTCGGCGGCATGAACCGCATCGCCCGCGGCGAATAGAGACTGCCCTTTTTCATAAAGGACTTCGCGGCTGGCCGGCTCAGTCACATACGCCTCGTCGATTAGTACCGCCGACGCGTTCAGATCCCCTTCTTTCCGCAGCAACCGCGCCAGCGCAAGCCGTGGTTCCACCGATTTGCTCATCGCGATCGCCTGACGATAGAGGGTAATCGCGCTCTCCTCTCTTCCCAGCCCCTCGCTCGAAAGCGCGCGGTAGAGAATGACGTTCGGGTCCAGGGAATCGGCGTGAGAGAGCGCGTCGAGCGCGCCATCGAAATCGTTCCGAAGATAGAGACAGAATCCCAGCAGAAACCGGAGGCTGGTATCGGCGCCGTGCGAAGCAACGCCTGCTCTGAGCCGTTTCTCCGCGCCGTCGAGATTGCCTGACGCCATCTCAATCCGCGCCATGAGAGCGATTGCGGGAACATACGCGGGGTCCGCCGCCAGCGCTCTTTGCGCTGCGCTGGCGGCGCCCTTCAGGTCGCGCGCCTCGAGAAGACGGACCGCCTGCCGATAATCCGACTGCGCTGCGGAAACCAGCCAGATTATTTGTAAGATCCCACTCAAAATCGTATGCAATTGCTGGAACCCGCATCCATTGTCTGATATATTTTGGCCAATGCGAACGAGGGGACTTGCTGGAATTGTCTTTTTAATCTGCGCGTATACGCTCTTTGCCCAGAGCGATCGCGGAACAATTACGGGCGCTATTCTCGATGCGACCGGAGCATTAATTCCGAATGCGAAGATCACGCTGACAAATACCGAGACCGGCGCTATCTCGGAAACGGTCTCGACGTCAACCGGTAACTACACTATCCCGTCGTTGCCGGTCGGTACTTACAGCCTGAAGGTCGACACCCCGGGCTTCGGAACGGCGACGGAAAACGGGATCAAAGTCCAGGTCGCGGTAACCACGCGCGTCGACGTGACCCTGCAGGTCGGCACGACCGCGCAGTCTGTGGACGTCAGCGCAGACGCCGCTCTGCTCAAAACCGAGAGCGCGGAGCAATCCACAACCGTTACGGGAGACACGATCAACGCCCTGCCGCTGAATTTTTCGATAGGCGCGGGAGCCGTTCGGAATCCGCTTTCATTCGTGCAACTGACGCCGGGCGCGACAATTACCGGCTGGAACACCATCAAAGTAAACGGCAACCCGACCGGTACATTCCGTATTCTCTTCGAAGGGCAGGAATCATCGAGCGGCCTCGATCCCCGCGTTTCGGACGAAGTTCAGCCGTCCGTCGAAGCCATTCAGGAATTTACGATTCAGACCTCCAATTTCGCGGCCGAATTCGGTCAGGTGTCGGGTGGTCTGTTCAACTTCACATCGCGCAGCGGAACCAACGACCTTCACGGCAGCGTGTACATGTATGCCTTCAACGAAGCCCTGAACGCAGGCATACCGTTTACCGACAACGGACATGGCGAACATGTCCGTCCGCCGCGCAAGGTCTATGACGGGGGCTTCTCCGTGGGCGGGCCCGTGTACATCCCCAAGGTCTATCATGGCCGTAACAAAACCTTCTTCTTCTGGAACTGGGAGAAGTATCAGGACCAAAACCGCGCCACGTTCGGCGTCACAACGGTACCCGACAGCGCGCTGCGCGGCGGCGACTTCAGTTCGATCCTCACCAACCGGCAGATCGGCACGGACGTAGCCGGGCGGCCCATTTTCCAGAACGTCATTTACGACCCGCTGAACCAGACCACGAACGCGGCCGGTCAGTTCATACGCCAGCCGTTTACGGGCAACATGATCCCCCTCAGCCGCATCGATCCTGTGGCCGCTAAAATTCTTGGGACGTTCCCGCAGCCGAACATCGCAGACGTTTTGGTAAACAACTACCAGCCGAGTTCGCCTTTCCGGAAGATCCAAACCATTCCTTCACTGAAGATCGATCACAACATCAACGACAAGTCCAAAATCTCCGGTTATTGGTCGCAGGAGAACACGACGAAAGATGTCGGCCAGGACGGGTTGCCCGATCCGATTTCGATTCGCCGCGACCTCTATATCCACGGCCGCAATCTCCGCATCAACTACGATCAGACCCTTTCGCCGACTCTGCTGCTGCATCTCGGCGCGGGCGTCCAGCGCTACATCAACCCCGACACCACGCCGCCGAACATCGCCAACTATGATGCGGCTGGCATCCTGGGAATTAAAGGAGCGCCGGGAACAGGCTATCCCCGCATCACCGGTCCGAACAGCAACGGCGTCGGGGATAACACATATGGCGGAATGGCTTTGCGCGTGGGGCCCGTCAACCGCGGCATTTACCTGCAGGTGAAGCCCACCGCTGTTTCGCAGTTGACCTGGATTCGTGGCAACCACACTTATAAGGCCGGTGGCGAGTGGAAGATCGACTCGTTCACCAACCGCTCCAGCATCGGCCTGAGTCCGCTGTACAACTTCAGCCCGGCGGAAACAGCTCAGGCGCTCTACGGTTCCACGCTCACCGGCGGAACCACGGACGGGAATGCGTTCGCCAGCTTTCTCCTCGGTCAGTTCGACAGCGCTCAGATCTCAAACACTCAGGACCCGCAATACCGTAAGTCTTCCTGGGGTTTCTTCGTGCAGGACACGTGGAAAATCACCCGCAAATTGACGCTCGATTACGGCATCCGCTACGATCTGCAACTGCCGGAACGCGAACTTTGGGGCAGAACGAGCGGTTTCAGCAGCGGCATTGTCAATCCGAACGCCAACGGCCTGCTCGGCGGAGTTATCTACGAAGGTAGCGGAGCCGGACGTTGCAACTGCACGCTGGTTCCGACTTATCCCTATGCGATTGCGCCGCGCCTGGGCGTCGCATACCAGCTGAACAACAAAACCGTAGTGCGTGGCGGCTGGGGGCTCGTCTACAACACCAGCAACACCTTCGCCTACATCGGTGGCGGCAACAGCCAGGGCATGGGATTCAATACCATCAACTTCACCTCGCCCGGAAACGGTGTTGCGGCCGGAACGTTCGCAAATGGTTTGACGTGGGATCCGAACGCTCTCTACGGAGCGTCCTACAATCCCGGTCTCCTCGTAACGCCTGGAGCCGCCGTGCAGGGCGCGCCTGCCGTTATCGATCCAAACGGTGGGCGCCCGCCTCGCGTGAACCAGTGGAATCTCTCGCTGCAGCGCGAAATCACGAAGGATCTTGCGGTCGAAGCCGCCTATGTCGGTAATCGCGGCGTTTGGTTTAACGCGAACAACCTCGTGGCTTACAACACCGTTGATCCGGCAACCCTCACCGCCCGGGGTCTCGACATTACTCAGGCATCCGTGCGGACTCTGCTGACGTCGTCCATTACCTCTCCGGCGGCGGTACAGGCTGGCTTCAAAAAGCCCTACCCGAATTTCCCCGATACCGGTACAGTGATCCAGAGCCTCCGCCCCTTCCCGCAATATGGAACCATCGGGGCTTTGTGGGCGCCGTTGGGTAGAACCTGGTATGACGCCCTGCAGGTCAAGGTCACAAAGCGTTATTCGCACGGACTCGATGCTACGGCGTCCTATGCCTTCTCGAAGAATTTTTCGAATTTCGATGCCAACGGGAACGTGTATGACCGAAGCAGTTTCAAAGGCCTTTCGGCTCAGGACCTCCCGCAGATCCTGACCATCGGTCTCAACTATCGCGTGCCTGCCTACGGGTACGTCGCCACCCACAATTGGGCCCGTTTGGCGTTTTCCGACTGGACCATTGGCGGAGTCCTGCAATACACCAGCGGACAGTTGCTTCAGGCGCCGCCATCGAGCAACAGCCTGGGCACTTACCTGCCAGGCCAGAGCACCCGTCAGATTCGCGTGCCGGGACAATCCCTGTATCTCAAGGATCCGAACTGCGGATGCCTCGATCCAACGGTGGAGACCGCGCTGAATCCCGCTGCATGGGTGGATCAGGCGGCTGGCGTCTGGGGTTCATCGCAGAATTACTACGGCGATTTCCGCAGCCAGCGCCGTCCCAGCGAGTCGCTCAGCATCGGCAAGCGCTTCCCGGTGTGGAAGGAACGCATGGCCTTCAGCATTCGGGCGGAATTTTTCAACGTGTTCAACCGCCTGGTGTCTCTGCCGAACCCGGTAACCTCGGTTACGCCTGCGCTGCCGCCGACGCGCCAGAACGGCGTTCTGACGGGTGGGTTCGGGTACGTCGCCTTCAACCAGATCGCGTCGAACAACCAGAACAACACGTATCCATCCCCTCGAACGGGACAAATCGTAGCCCGCTTCGAGTTCTGAGAGCGATCAAACACGGAGGATCAACGGTAAATGCGGTCTCAGATCCTCCGCCTTCTCCCGCCGCGCATGGTCGAACTCGATTTCGATGAGCGATTCCCCTCCCGAACGCGCCGTAAGAATGCTGCTCTCGATGACCGCCTGAGAGGCGGGAGACTGAAGGGGAAACGGAGTTGTGAGAGTCAGGCCGGTAATTTCACGAACGCCGATCTGATGTTCAAAGAAATTCTGTTCGAGCCGAGACTGCCGTAGGAAGCTCAGATAAATCCACATCGGCTCCGTGATTCCGGCGTCGCCGATGTGGAAGGCCGCCGGCGTGGGCAGGTAGTCCGGCCGGTATTCCCATCCTGGAAATGGTGAGCGAATCTCTTCAGAACCCGCCGGTCGCATGCAGATGCCAAATGGCGAGGCTTGCTCCTTGCGGCCCGACCATCGCTCCCAAAGCAGCGTTCGTCGGGTTTTCGGACTCTGAGCCTCTGACGCGTCGCTCACCCAGATAAGCTCGATCATCGCGTTAGCAAAGAAAAACCGGCGATTGGCTGTGCCTTGCCCGGGGTGCGTATTGGAAGGACCTTCAGTAAAGCCGAGTTCGATTAGCCGCTGCGCACACGGAGCGTTTACGTCCGTGCACACGAACAGATGATCCAGCTCGATGGGCACTCGGCTCATTCTCTCCCCGGAGCTTCCCCACCGGCGTGAACGCCGACCGCAATGCTCGCAACGATGATGAGCAGGACAAGAGCCGCGGCCAACGCCAGGCGATAATCCCGCTCCCGAAGAAGCGCAAACAGCACAAAAATCACCCGCGACACCGGCAGAAGAATCAGGAGGCCGATGCCCAGCTGAGCCAGGCGCATACCCACCGGGTCTCGAGACGCAATAACAAGCCCGGCGACAATGACCAGCGACGCCAGCCACGTACCGTAGCGAAGAAGCGCTGCGATCCGTCGCTCTATTCGCGCCATCGCCTCAGAAGACATGGACTCCGAGGCTCGATAGCAGCATCTCCACTCCGAGAAGAACCAGCACGGCGACAAAAAAGAGCCGCAGCTTTTGGCTCGATGCCCGAATGACCACGTGGGAGCCGAGGACCGCTCCTGCGAATGATCCGATGGCAACCGGCGCCGCGACCGACGGGACGATCACTCCACGCGCGAAATAAGCGGCCCCGCTCGCCGCGGCGGTTACGCCGATCATGAAATTGGATGTTGCTGAGGAAACCTTGATCGGAAGCCGCATGCCGGTATCCATTGCCGGGATTTTCAGAACCCCGCTCCCGATCCCCAGCAGCGCCGAAACCAGCCCTGCTCCATACATGAGGGCCATACCGACCGGCAGCCGCTGGACCTGATAGTCGACGTCGCGCTCGAGTGCCCGGTCCGGATAACGGGAATGGAGTTTCAAGGCATCCGCCCAGCCGCAGGACTCGGTTCTGGTCTCCGCTAGCCCCAAATCGCGCCGTTTTGCGAACATTTGTTGCGCCGAGACGAACAGGATGACTGCAAAGAGAAAAAAGAGATACGGCACAGGTATGATTCCAGCCAGCAACACGCCCGTAAGCGCGCCCGCCGTCGTGGCGACTTCGAGCACGACCGCCAGGCGAATATTCGTCAGCCGGTTCTTGAGGAAGGGAGCCGCCCCTCCGCAGGAGCAGGCGATGACCGAAACGATACTCGCCCCGATCGCCCGATGGATCTCAATATGGCCGAAAGTCGCCAGAACGGGAACAATGAAAATGCCGCTGGCCATACCCAGCATGCCGCCGAGCGCGCTTGTTGCAGCCGCCACGGCGAAGAGCCACAGGCTAAAAGAAACATCCATCGTCAGTGGTGGGTTCGAGGATATTGTAGTGTGCCTGGACAGCCGAGATCGCAGTCCAATCGCTAAACTGACAATATGCCGCTGCTGATCGAGGACACCTTCCTCCCGGCAATCCTGACAGCGCCGCCCATGACGGACGAGGCGTTCGCCCAATTCTGCGCCGAGCATCCCGAGCTGAATTTCGAGATGACAGCCCAAGGAGAACTGATCGTATTGCCGCCAACGTATTCGCTGACGGGTGCTCGGAATCTGGAAATTCTGGGTCAGCTTCGCAATTGGACGAAGCTTAACGGCACTGGAATAGCGTCTGATTCATCAACCGGTTTCGTTCTCCCCAACGGTGCCCGCCGTTCCCCGGACGCCTCTTGGACCCCAAAAATCGAAATTCGCAAGCTCACTCCGGAAAGCCGCGAAGGTTTCTGGCATCTCTGCCCCGCGTTTGTCGTCGAACTCCGCTCGAAGACCGACCGTCTCAACCTGCTCCGCGAAAAAATGCGCGAATACATCGCCAATGGAGCCCAACTCGGTTGGCTGATCGACCCCGAAACGCGCACCGCCGAAATCCACCGCCCGGATCGCGAGCCGGAAACGCTTGTGAATCCCTCCTCCCTTACCGGCGAAGGGCCTGTTCAGGGTTTCACCCTCGATCTCGCGCAGGTCTGGGACCCAATCGGCTCTTAACGCCGCCTCAGTCACTCCCCCGCTCGCTTCGTTCTTTCAGACCCGCAGCCTCCAGCGCAAGATATCGCTCATTGAGGTTCCGGGTCAGCCACGCAAAGAAGCCGCCCAAAGGGCCCGAAAACTGAATCGATAACGTGGCGCGACTGCCCTCCTGCATGGCTTCGACCCAGTGCCGCGCGGTCAATCGCATACCAGGGCCGCGAGTGATCCACGTGAACCTTCGTTCTTCCTCGCTGAGTTCTGTCACCTCCCACTTAGCCGGTAGCAACTTCGGTTGCCAGATCACCGCCCGGCTGCCCACTGCAATGGGGCTGTCCCCGATTCTCCGAACCTTTTTGACCGTAGGAGTCCACTCGGGCCAGCGTTCGATGTCACGCATAACCGCCCACACGCGCTCGGCCGGCGCTCGAATGTCGACGCTGATCCGGAAATCGAGCAAGCTTGTAAAGCAGATGATCGCGCGCGCGATCTAATCAATTTTCGCGATTACCGCGTCCGTAAACTCCGCCGTCCCCGCCGACCCGCCCACATCGCGAGTCAGGTGCTTCCCCTCGGCATATACGCCTTCAATGGCCTTCTGCAGGTTCGCCGCCGCGTCTCTCTCCCCTAAATGCGCCAGCATCAACCGCGCCGACTGCATCAAAGCCGTAGGATTCGCCAGCCCCTTCCCCGCAATGTCCGGAGCCGATCCGTGTACCGCCTCGAACACAGCGGCCTCTTCCCCTAAATTCGCGCCAGGCACAATCCCGAGTCCGCCCACCAGCCCCGCCGCCAGATCCGACACGATATCCCCATACAGATTCGGCAGCACCAGCACATCGAACGTTTCCGGACGCATCACCAGCTGCATACACGCGTTGTCGACGATCAGCTCACCGTATTCAACGCCTGAAAACTTCGACGCCACCTCCCGGCAGCAGCGCAGGAAAAGGCCGTCGCTCATCTTCATGATGTTGGCCTTGTGGATCGCCGTTACTTTACGCCGTCCGTCGCGCGCTGCGTACTCGAACGCCGCCTGCGCAATCCGCATCGACGCCGTCTTCGTGATGATCTTCAGACTCTCCACAACATCCGGAACCACTTCGTGTTCGAGTCCCGAATACAAATCCTCCGTATTCTCGCGGAAGATCACCATGTCCAAAGGCAAGTCCGCAAACCGCGTCTTCAGTCCCGGGAGCATCCGCACCGGTCGGAAATTCACGAACAGATTCAGACTCTTGCGGAGCGCAACATTCACGCTCGGATGTCCGCTGGCAATAGGCGTCCCGACCGGCCCCTTCAGCCCCACCTTCGTCGCCGCCAGCGATTCAAAAACCGCGCCAGGCAAATATTTCCCGGTAGTCTGTTCGGCCAGAACACCGGCATCCACGCGTTCCCATTCGACGGAGACCCCGGTCGCCTCTACCGCCCGCACGGTTGCGTCTGCGACCTCGGGGCCGATTCCGTCCCCGGGAATGAGAGTAATCCGGTGCAGCATGTGATCGTAGTATACGAGCCATGTCATTCCGCCTCCGCACCGCGCAGGGCAAGCTAAAAATCGAGCACAGTATCCTCGACGACCTCCGCCCTGTCCTCGAGCGCCTCGTTGCGAGCGATGACATCCGCTCCATCATTCCCGGCGTCATCCGGCCCGTGCGTGATGCCAAAGGATCGGTCAAAATCCGCATCACCGTCCCCACGCAGAACGGCTGGAAAGCCATCGGCCTGTGCAATGGGGCGCGTCAGGAAATGTTCATCAGCACAAACCTCTCGCGCGAACTCCTTGAAGAACAAATCCGCAACGCGCTGTCGTCCTGATCGTGCTAGTCTCCGGAGAATGAAAGCCGCGCCGGATCAGCAAACAAAGCCTTCGGAACCGCAAAAAGTGGACGCCTGGATGAAGGCGCTCAAGCACCCGCTTCGGGACGTTGTAACGGACCTGCGCGCGCTCATTCTCGCCGCTGACAAATCCATCGGCGAAGAGATTAAGTGGAACCACCCGACCTTCTTCTACGGTGGAACCATGAAACCTTCCGATCCGAAGCTCTATAAGCGCTACATCATCGTCTTCAACACTTTTCAGAAAGACTGCGTTCGCCTGGTCTTTCCCAGCGGCGCCAGAATCGAAGACAAGTCCGGCCTCCTCGAAGGCGACTACGCCGACGGCCGAAGACTCGCCCTGTTTCACAGCCGCGACGAAGTCAAAGAAAAATCCGCCGCCATGAAACGCGCAATTAAGAAGTGGCTCAAGCTGTTGATCGAAGCCGAGAAGAACGCCGCCTGAGCCGCTAAAGTGACCATATGCCGCTGCTGATAGAGGATACGTTCCTTCCGGCAATCCTTACGGCCCCGCCCATGACGGATGAGGCGTTCGCCCAATTCTGCGCCGAACATCCGGATCTGAGCTTCGAGACGACGGCCGAGGGAGAACTGATCGTTTTGCCCCCAACGTTTTCGCTGACGGGCGCCCGTCCTTGAGATTCTGGTTCAGCTCGTCAATTGGCGGACGCTTCCTGGACTCCAAAGAAGGAAATTCAGAAACTCAGCAAGAAAAGCCGCGACGGTTTCTGGCATCTTTGCCCGGCTTTCGTAGTCGAACTTCGCCCGAAGACCGACCGCCTCACGCTCCTCCGCGAAAAGATGCGTGAATACGTTGCCAACGGAGCGCAACTCGGCTGGCTGATTGACCCCGAAACCCGCACCGTTGAGATCTACCGCCCCGGTCGCGAAACCGAGATTCTGACCAATCCCACATCACTCAGCGGTGATGGGCCTGTCCAGGGTTTCACCCTCGACCTCGTTCCCGTGTGGGATCCCCTCGGCGCGTAGCCGAAGGCCTCTCTTACTCCTCTCTCAAAGCCGCCATAGGATCCAGCCGCGTGGCCCGCCGCGCCGGAATCCACGCCGCCGCCGCACAAACAACCCCCAGCATCGCAACAGCCGCAATCATCGTCGAAGGATCATTCGGCTTAACCCCATACAACAAACTCGCGATCAGCTTCGAAAAAACGAGCACAACCCCCGCGCCCACCGCCGCCCCGATCGCCGTGTGGCTCAAAGTCTCCCGAACCACCAGCCATCGGATCGCACCCCGCCGCGCTCCCAGCGCCATGCGAATCCCGATCTCCCCCGTCCGCCGCGACACCGAATAAGCCAGAATTCCATACAACCCCACCGCCGTCAGCAGCAGCGCCAACCCCGCGAAGAACATCGAAAGATACGCCGTGAGCCGCTCCGTCGAGAGCGATTCATCCATCTGCTGCTCCATCGTCTTCACGGTCCGAACCGGCGACCCAGGCGCCATCTGCCGCACAGCCTCACGAAACGCCCGGTAAATTTGCCCCGAAGGCATCCCCGTGCGCGCCGCAATGTGCACCCCGACCGGGAACTGCCGGTACAGCACGAACATCGTGCGCGGCGTCTCCTCCCGTAAATTCATATATTTCGTGTCGCGCACCACGCCGATAATCCGGATCGGATCGCGTTGCTGGCGGACCAACGGGAACTCGATCGTCCGGCCAACCGCCCCATTCGGGAACCACCGTCGCGCCGCGTTCTCGCTGATCAGCGCCACCTTTTCCGACGCCGCCGTATCGGAATCTCGAAAATCGCGGCCCGCGAGAATCGGAATCCTCAGCGTTTCAAAGAAACGCGAACTCACCGAATTGATATCCACCAGCCGCTCCTCCTCCGGAATATCCGTCGCGCCAGGAATGATCATGAAGTTGTCCCAGCCGCCGTTCTCGAGAGGCGTTGTGGAAAGCAGCGTCGCCGACTCCACGCCCGGCATTGCCCGCACGCGCGACAGCAACCCGGTATAAAGATTCGTCAACGCCTCGGGCTTCGCATTCCGCGGCGCCACAATCGACATCGTCGTAACCCCGCGCGGGTCGAATCCCGGCCCCATCGTCACTAGTCGCGCCAGACTTCCCGCCAGCAGCCCTGCCGCCGCCAGCAGCACGACCGACAGCGCTGTCTGAAATCCCAGCAGCGTCCGCGTCATACCGTTCCTCGTTCCCGATACGCGAATCTGATGGCTGCGCTCCTTCAGCGCCGCGCCCGCCAGGCCGCCAGTAGCCCGCCAGGCCGGAACTGCGCCGAACAGCAATCCGGTCAGCATTGCCGCGCCCGCTGCGAACAGCATCACCCGCCAGTCCGGCTGAATATCGAGCACGATCGGGTTATCAATACTCGAAAGCAGCGCGATCAGCCCACGCGTCGCCCAGATCGCGAACGCAAATCCCGTCAGCGTCCCCGCCACTGCCAGCAGCAGGCTTTCGGTCAGCAGTTGCCTCATCACGCGCGCCCGTGATGCGCCCATCGCCAGGCGAACCGCCAGCTCCTTCTGACGCGCCGACGATCTCGCCATCAGTAAATTCGCCATGTTGGCGCACGCGATCAGAAGCACCAGCCCTACGAGTGCCATGAGCGCGAACAGCGGCGCCCGCACGCGCGACCGCAGCCCCGTATATCCGGCCGCGCCCGGTTCGCTGCGCAACGTCTGACTGAAGAACCGCGCTCGGCGGTCGGGTCGCGTCGGCGGATCGTTGTCCTCCAGAATCCCTCTGTTGATCGCGCTCAGATTCGCGTCCACGCTCTCCGTGGCCATGCCTGGCTTGACGCGCCCCATCACCTTCAGATACCAGCAGTGCGGGCTAGAGATGCAGCTCTCTTCGAGCTGCCGCTGCAGATTCAGCGGGGCCCACACCTCCGGCGCCGTTCCCACTTCCGCGCCGAAGAATCCGTGCGGCATCACGCCAATAATCGAAACAGGGATGCCGTTCAGCGTCAGTATCTGTCCCACCGCTGCCGGATTCCGCCCGAACCGGCTCGCCCAGAATCCGTCGCTGATCACCACCACCGCGCCATTCTTCCCGCCCAGCGCCTGATCGTCTTCCTGACCGAACACGCGCCCCAGCTCCGGCGCCACCCCCAGCCCCGCAAAGTAATCTCCGCTCGCGTATGCGCCGGGAACCAGCGTCATTTCTACGCCCGAAGGCGTTTGAAACCGCGTGACGGACCACGCAAAGGTCTGCGCGAACGCCGCGTTGCGCGCGCGAATCAACTCAAACATCGGGTAGTTGAACGAATAGCGAGGGTCGCTCGTCTGATAAACAATCTTCGATTGCAGCGTCACCATCCGCAGCCCCTCGGGCTCCTTCACCGCCAGCGGGCGCAGCAGCAGAATATCCATCACCGAGAAAATCGCCGTGTTCGCGCCAATACCCAAAGCGAGCGACAGAATCGCCACTGTCGTGAATGCCGGACTCTTCCGCAGCGCCCGCAGCGCATAGCGAAGATCCTGCAAAATCCCATCCAGCCACACGCCGCCCCGCGCATCGCGGCATTCCTCTTTCCGCAGCGTAATGCGATCGAGCGACCGCATGGCTTCCGCCCGTGCCTCTTCCGCACTCAGACCGCTCCGAATTCCCGCTTCGATCTTCTGTTCGAGATGAAACTGAAACTCTTCGTCCAGTTCCCGCTCCGCCTTCGTCCGCCCGAAAATCCGCATCTCAATACCCCCGCATTAACCAACCTGGGACACGTGACTTTAGTCGCGTCCCTAAGCCTCCTTCAGTCGCGCCACTGAAGTAATCGCGGACGACAGCCGCTCCCAGTCTGCGGTCTCTCGCGCCAGTTGCGCCTCCCCGGTTCGCGTCAGCGAATAGAACTTCGCCCGCCGGTTGTTCTCCGTCGTCTTCCATTCCGACTGAATCCATCCCTCGTGCTCCAGCTTCTGCAGGGCAGGGTAGAGCGACCCATCGCTCACCTGCAGCACATCGCCCGAAACCTGCTTCAGCCGCAGACTGATCGCCCAGCCATGCAGCGGACCGAGTGCGAGAATCTTGAGTAAAAGCAGGTTCAGCGTTCCCTGAACCAGATCGGAAGGTCGACTCATATCGGTTACCGAGTAGTATAGCGGCGAATCCCCTCGGTAATCAAGGGGAGACGCCCACCTCGATTTGAGATACAACTTCTATGGGAGAGCCATGAACTGCCGAACCGCCCTTTTCGCCGCGACCACCGCCGCTCTGCTTCTCGGTCAGTCGCAGACGTCGTACCACATCACCCACACCTACACGCTCGGTGGCGACGGAAGCTGGGACTACGTCGTACCCGACCCGCCCAACCACCGCATCTTCATCGCCCGCCAGAACCGCGTCATGGTTGTCGATGAAAATAATGGCGCGCTGCTCGGCGAAGTGACCGGCATCAACGGCGCCCACGGAACTGCCATCGCCGGACCCGCTGGCCACGGATTCGCGACCTCCGGCAACGATCAGTCGGTCGTCATGTTCGACGCGCAGACGTTCAAGACCCTGTCGCGCATCCCTGCGGCCGAAGACGCTGACGCCATCGTCTTCGACGCGCCCTCCGCCCGGGTCTTCACGCTCAACGGAGACGCCCATTCCTCAACCGTCATCGATGCCAGAAAAGGCACGCTCGTCACCAACATCCCGCTCGGCGGCAAGCCCGAATACGGAGCCTCCGCCAATGACGGCAAACTCTACGCGAATCTCACCGATACGGACCAGGTCGTCGAAATCGACACCCAATCCGCGAAGGTCCTGCGCCACTGGCCCACCGATCCCTGCAAAAACCCGGTGTCCATGGCGATCGACACCGCCCGTCACCGCCTTTTCAGCGGCTGCCGCAGCGGCGTCATGGTGATCTCCGACTATCAGGCCGGCCGCATTATTACAACCGTCCCCATCGGAACCGGCGTTGACGGAGCAGGCTACGATCCCGGCTCCGCGAACGTCTTCGCCTCAAATGCCGACGGTACTCTAACGGTGATCCATCAGGACACGCCGGACCAATACCACGTCGTCCAGACTGTCCAGACGCCGCAAGGTTCGCGCAATATGGGCCTCGACCCGACCAACCACCACCTCTATCTCGCCTCCGGCAAGTTCGGACCCGCGCCGCAAGGCGGCCGAAGAGGCCCGGTGCTCCCCGGTTCTTTCGCGGTTTTGGTGATAGAGCAATAACGCTCCATGGCTGAAGGCGCGCCTCTCTCCCCACGCGCTCGCGCCGAAGCTTTTGCGGACCGCCTCGGAATCGGTCTGCCGATTCATCTCGCCCCGATGGCCAGCGCCTGTCCGCCCTCCCTCTCCATCGCCGTATCCAATGCGGGAGGACTCGGCGCCTGCGGAGCGCTCATGATGAAGCCGCCCCAGATCGCGGTCTGGTGCGAGGAATTCCGCGCCCAAAGCGCAGGCGAATTCCAACTCAATCTCTGGATTCCCGGTCCGCCGCCAAAACGCGACCACGCTTTGGAATCGAGCCAGCGCGACTTCCTCGCCGCCTGGGGCCCGCCCGTTCCCGCCGAAGCAGGCGATGCCGATCTCCCGGATTTCGACGCTCAATGTCAGGCGATGCTCGACGCGCGCCCGAAAGTCATCTCTTCCATCATGGGCCTCTACCCGGCTGGCTTCGTAGCCGAAATGAAAGCCCGCCGCATCCTCTGGTTTGCCACCGCCACAACGGTCGCGGAAGCCAAAGCCGCCCAGGAAGCAGGAGCCGACGCCATCATCGCTCAAGGGATGGAGGCGGGTGGTCATCGCGGCGCCTTCGATGCGGAGGACGCCGAGCCCACGATGGTCGGTCTGATGTCCCTCCTTCCGCAGATTGCCGACGCGGTTCGCGTCCCGGTAATCGCCGCCGGGGGTATCGCCGACGCCCGTGGCGTAGCCGCTGCTCTCATCCTGGGCGCGAGCGCTGTCACAATCGGGACTGGCTTCCTCCGGGCGCCCGAAGCCAAAACGCATCCCGCCTACGCCGACCGCCTCGCCCGCACCGAAGCTCACCACACCATCCTGACCCGCGCCTTCAGCGGTCGTCCCGGCCGCAGCGTCGCCACCGACTACGTCCGCGCCGCCCGGAACGGCCCTCCCCCCGCGCCCTATCCCGTCCAGCGCGGACTCACCGCCCGCATGCGCGAAACCGCCCAGAAGACCGGCGACCCCGAGCGCATGCAGATGTGGTGCGGCCAGTCTGCCAAACTCGCGCGATCCGGCCCAGCCGGTGAAATCGTTCGCCAGCTCTGGGACGAGGCGCGGACACTTCTGAAGTAGTCAGCCTCGACGGGAACGATACAGCACATGACGAGACAGCGGATGTCCCTGAGGAATCCGCGGATGATCGAAGTCCCCGCGCAGATCCCGGATCATCCCGATCTTCTCCATCACGCGCCGCGACGCGACATTCTCCGCCGCCGTAAACGAAACGACCTCGTCGAGCCTCAGCCCGCTGTGCGCAAATGCCAGCACCGCCGACGCGCCCTCCGTCGCCAGCCCGCGATTCCAGAATCGCGCCCCTAATCGCCATCCAATTTCCACGCAGGGAGTGAAATGCGCCTCGAACGAAGGCACAAAGAGCCCGATATATCCCGCGAACTCACAGGTCTCTTTTAACTCCGCGGCCCAGAGCCCAAACCCATGCCGCTCGAAGTGCAGCCGGATCCGCTCCAGCGCCGCATCCGTCTCCTCGGCCGTCAGCGTCGACGGAAAATACCGCATGACCTCCGGATCGGCGTTCATTTTCGCGAAAGGAACCCGGTCCGCCTCCCGCCACTCCCGAAGTACCAATCTCGCAGTCTCGAAGGCCGCGCCCGCCGCTCGCTCCGTCTTCTCCATGGCAGAACCTTACACCACAACCTTGGCAACTCAGCTGAGTGGCGCTATTTTGGGCGAACGGAAGCTCGCGTTAGCATTCCGGCCATTTGTAAGCGGAGAATTCAGCGGCAACTTCGGCGGCCTGACCTCCCGTCCGGACCAGATTGTTAGCTATAGCTATCCTGTCCCGCGAGAGCTGGAGGCTAATTCTGAGGCGAGCGCCTGTCCCGGAGTTTGCAGTTCTTCTCGTATAAAGTACGCCCGACCGGCGACTACTGTTTGTCGAAAACAGCTACCGATGTGAAAGGCTTGCCCTCGGCATCGGTCCCCTTGGTGCTCCCAGTCATCGTTTTTCCATCCTTGGATACGACAGTACGGACGGTGCTATGATACTTCCCGCCCTGCTTGGAACGTTCCTCGGACAGGGTATTGGCATTGATCTGCTTTATGGTGGTCGAGTCCCATGCGAGGCCGGTACCAGTTACGGAGGACGCGGCGCCGTCGTACTTCGTGGTAGTTACAGTGTCGATCTTCGAACCGTCCTTCCTTTCCCCTTTGGCCGAAATCGTTACTGTCCCGTTGGTGGCCTCCCGTGTTACTGTCAGGCTCTCAATGGGCGACACGCCGGCGGCTGGCTTCGATTTCGCCGTGTTGTATTTCCACGTGCCAAGCGTATTATCAGCGGCCATAGCGGTGACAGCCATAGCGAACACCGCGCACATCGTAGTCAGAGCTCTCATTTTCTTATGTCCTTTCACCCAATTTGCTCCCCAAGGTCCCCGGTTGCAGCGATTCTACACCTGATCCGACCTGTTAGAACCTAAAAAAATCGTTTTTATCCCGGTGGCCGTACCTGTTTCGCTATGCGCCCGGCTAACACAGGGCGGCATAGGAAGAGAACAACTGCGGGCCACGGCGTCATCCAGCGCCTCCTGCGAATGAGCATTGATGGCTCTGACTCGGTTTACGGATTGACTTACGATGGAGCGGCAAACCGAACGTTAGCGCACTACGCGTGAAGCTAAGCGCGGCCAATACCGGCGTGCGCGCGACTCGGCCGAAAAGTGGTACGATGCCTGCAATCGCACAATGGGTCCGCAGCCCTCCATTGCGCACTACCGCATCACGACCAGGTTAGGTGAAGGTGGCATGGGTGAGGTCTGGCGAGCCACTGACACTAAGCTCAACCGCGACGTAGCTATAAAAGTCCTGCCCGAAGCATTTATCGCCAATCCCGACCGGCTCGCCCGTTTCACACGTGAAGCTCAGGTCCTGGCCTCCCTCAACCACCCCAATATCGCCGCGATCTACGGAGTCGAAGAGCGGGCGCTGGTGATGGAACTCGTGGAAGGACCAACTTTAGCGGAGCGCATCGCCAAGGGGCGGATTCCGCTCGAAGACGCCGTCGTCCTCGCGCGGCAGATCGCTGAAGCCCTCGAGTATGCCCACGAACGCGGCGTGATCCACCGCGATCTCAAGCCCGCGAATATCAAGATCACGCCCGAAGGCCGCGTGAAGGTGCTGGATTTCGGGCTGGCGAAGGCCGTCTCGGGCGAACCCACGGCGGCCGATCCGATATCCTCTCCCACGCTTACCATGCGCTCCACGCAACCGGGCGTGATTCTGGGCACGGCAGCTTACATGAGCCCGGAGCAGGCTCGCGGACAATGCGTGGACCGGCGCGCCGACATCTGGGCTTTCGGCGTGATTCTGTTTGAGATGCTGACGGCCCGGCAACTATTCCTTGGCCGCACAGTTTCGGACACGCTGGCGCACGTGCTGAAGGGCGATATAGACCTGACCGGAGTTCCGGCAGGGGTCCGGCCCACTCTTGAGCGTTGCCTGCGGCGTGACCCGCTTCTGCGCTGGCGCTCGATTGGCGATGTGTTTCTTCTGCTCGAACAAGGCGTATCCGCGGCGTCACCCGTGGCGGCCCGAAGGAGTGTCTTGCCGTGGGCAATCGCGGGAGCACTCGCGCTCGCGCTGGCCGTGATCGGAGCGGGATGGTGGAACGCATCCCGCCCAGTGGATCATCCGCTGATCCGCTTTAACGTGGATCTTGGCACTGAAGCAATGCCGGGCCTCAACCTGACGGCCGCCATCTCGCCCGATGGGCGCCGGCTGGTTTTTCCCGCGCGCGGGCCTGACGGAAAGCAGCAACTCGCCACGCGACTTCTCGATCAGGCGCAGATCACTTTCCTACCCGGAACGGAGAATGGCTCAGACGCGTTCTTTTCTCCCGATAGTCAGTGGATCGCGTTCTTTGCGGGCCGAATCCTCAAGAAAATCTCGGTCTTGGGCGGCTCGCCTGAGACCGTGGTTACCGCGCAGCAGTTTTCACCGGGCGGCAGTTGGGGCGGAGACGGAAATATCGTAACGAGCTCCTTCGATCTTTTTACAGTCTCGTCCGGCGGAGGGCTCCCGCAGCGGATCAAGAGACGCAGCTTGGGTACCAACTACCGCTGGCCGCAGGTTCTGCCCGGCGGAGGTGCCGTCCTGTACACCGTAGCCTACTCCCTCAATCAGATGGATGGCGCCAGCATCGAGATTATGCCGTTCAAGACAGGCAGCCCCAAGGTCCTGGCGCGCGGTGGATATTACGGCCGCTATCTGCCCACTGGCCACCTGGTCTATATCCGGCAGGGAGCCCTGGTCGGCGTGAAGTTCGATCCGGAGGCGCCGGAGGTTCGCGGTGCGCCGGTCACGCTGCTCGAAGACGTGGCCGCCAACCCTGTCACCGGCGGGGGACAGTTCGACTTCTCCAACACCGGAACCCTTGTCTACACATCGGGAAAGAGTGCGGCTCAGGAATGGCGGCTCTCCTGGCTCGACAGTTCCGGAACGACCGAACCGCTGATGCCCACGGCGGGCCTGTTCGCCACCCCCCGCCTCTCGCCTGACGGGCGCAAGGTGGCGTTCACCGGCAAAGGCGCCGACCTATATGTCTACGACCTGGAGCGGCGCAAGCTGTCGCGATTGACCTTTACCGGTGGCGCAAATCGGCCGGTTTGGTCTCCCGACAGTCTGCATCTGTTGTTCTTAAGATCAGGCTCCGGCGCGACCTGGATCCGGAGCGATGGTGTGGGAGAACCGCAGACCATTCTGATAGGCAGCCGCCCGTACCCCTACTCGTTCACTCCTGACGGCCGCCGGCTTGCTTATCTCGACAGCAGCACGGAAACCGGACTGGATATTTGGACTGTGGCGTTGGACCTCACCGATCCGGATCATCCCAAGGCGGGCAAGCCGGAAGCGTTCCTCCGTACGGCGGCAGACGAAAGCGCTCCGCAGTTCTCTCCCGACGGCCGCTGGATCGCCTACCAGTCCAGCAGCGACAGTCAAGAGATATATGTTCGGCCATTTCCCGCTGCCGGAGGCGGCACGTGGCAGATTTCGACGGGTGGTGGCCTGCTCCCGCTGTGGTCGAAAAACGGCCACGAACTCTTCTATCAGACAACGGACCACCGAATCATGGTCGTCGATTACTCGGCCAACGGCGCTTCCTTTGTTTATGGCCAGCCGCGACTGTGGTCGGATAAGCAGCTCTTCTATCCCGGCTCATGGAATCTGGATCTTGCGCCGGACGGCAAGCGGTTCTTGGTGCTCTCCCTGCCGGAAGCCGCGCCGGGCGCGAAGGGGTCCGTGCATGTGACGGTACTGCTAAATTTCTTCGACTGGGTGCGGAAAAGGCTGCCCTGACGCGGCAAAAGGCATCACTCGTCCGAAAGTGGTACGATGCCCGAAATCGCACAATGAGCCCGGAGCCCGCTATTGCTCACTACCGCATCACGGCCAAGCTTGGTGAGGGTGGCATGGGCGAAGTCTGGCGGGCCACCGACACCAAGCTCAACCGCGACGTCGCCGTCAAAGTCCTGCCGGACGCATTTGTCGCCGATCCCGACCGACTCGCCCGCTTCACCCGTGAGGCTCAGGTCCTGGCCTCCCTGAACCACCCCAACATCGCCGCGATTTACGGAGTCGAGGAGCGGGCGCTGGTGATGGAACTGGTGGAGGGACCAACGTTGGCGGAACGCATCGAGCGGGGGCGAATTCCGCTCGATGAAGCCCTGGCCATCGCCCGGCAGATCGCCGAAGCCTTGGAGTATGCCCACGAACGCGGCGTCATCCACCGGGATCTCAAGCCCGCGAATATCAAGATTTCGCCCGAGGGCCGCGTGAAGGTGCTGGATTTCGGACTGGCGAAAGCTGTGTCGGGCGAACCCGCGGCGGTCGATCCAATATCCTCTCCCACCCTGACCATGCGCTCCACGCAACCGGGCGTGATCCTCGGCACGGCGGCCTACATGAGCCCGGAACAGGCTCGCGGACAAAACGTGGACCGGCGCGCCGATATCTGGGCCTTCGGCGTGATTCTGTTTGAGATGCTCACCGGCCGGCAACTATTCCCCGGCCAGACGGTTTCCGACACATTGGCGCACGTGCTGAAAGGCGATATAGACCTGACCGGAGTTCCGGTCGAAGTCCGGCCATTTCTTGAGCGCTGCATGGAGCGCGACCCGGCTCTACGCTGGCGCTCGATTGGCGACGTGTTCCTTCTGCTCAAACAAGGCGTATCTGCTGGATCACCCCCGGCGCCACCCGTAGCGGGCCGAAGAAAGGTCTTGCCGTGGGCACTCGCGGCAGCAACACTCGCGCTCGCGCTGGCCGTGACCGGAGCGCAATTGTGGAATGCAACCCGCCCAGTGGATCATGCGCTGACCCGCTTCAACGTGGATCTTGGGCCCGAAGCGATGCCGGGCCTCAACCTGACCGTCGCCATCTCGCCCGATGGGCGCCGGCTGGTCTTCCCGCACGTGGTCCTGACGGCAGACAGCAGCTCGCCACGCGACTTCTCGATCAGGCGCAATTCACTTTCCTGCCCGGAACGGAGAATGGCTCAAACCCATTCTTTTCTCCTGATAGTCAATGGATCGCGTTCTTTGTGGGCCCAAACCTCAGGAAAATCTCGGTCCTGGGTGGCGCGCCTGAGACCGTGGTTACTACGCAGGCGTATGCGCCGGGCGGCAGTTGGGGCAGAGACGGAAATATCGTAACGTGCATCTCGCCGTCGGACCCTCTTTTTACCGTGTCTTCCGGCGGAGGGGTCCCACGCCGGATCACGAAGCTCGGCGCGGGCGAGTTGACCCAGCGCTGGCCACAGGTTGTGCCCGGCGTAGGCGCCGTCCTGTACACCGCATCCAGCTCTACCAATCGGATGGATGATGACGCCAGCATCCAGGTTATGTCGTTCAAAACGGGCAGCCCCAAAGTCTTGGTGCGCGGCGGATATTACGGCCGCTACCTGCCCACCGGCCACTTGGTGTATATCCGGCAGGGAGTCCTGTTCGGCGTGAAGTTCGATCCGGAGACGCTGGAGGTTCACGGTGCGCCGGTCCCGCTGCTCGAAGACGTGGCCGCCAACCCTGTCACCGGCGGGGGACAGTTCGACTTCTCCAACACTGGAACCCTGATTTACTCATCGGGAAAGAGCGCAGCTCAGGAATGGCAGCTCTCCTGGCTCGACAGCTCCGGAACGATCGAACCGCTGATGCCCACACCGGGCCCATTCACCGTACCCCGCATCTCTCCAGACGGGCGCAAGGTGGCGTTCGTTGGCAAAGGGGCCGATCTATATGTTTACGATCTGGAGCGGCGCACCCTGACGCGATTGACCTTTACCGGCGTCGCAAATATCCCGGTCTGGTCTCCGGACAGCCTGCATCTGGCATTCTTATCAGGCTCCGACCTGACTTGGATCCGGGCCGATGGCGTCGGAGAACCGCAGACCATTCGGAAAGGCGGCCGTCCGTACCCCTATTCGTTCACGCGTGACGGCCGCCGGCTCGCTTATCTCGCGAGAAGCCCGGAAACCGGACTGGATCTCTGGACTGTGGCGCTGGACCTCACCGATCCGGAGCATCCCAAGGCGGGCAAGCCGGAAGCGTTCCTTCGCACGCCGGCCGCCGAAAGCGTTCCGGAGTTTTCTCCCGACGGCCGCTGGATCGCCTACCGCTCCAACGAAACCGGCAGCCCCGAGATCTATGTTCAGCCATTTCCGCGCGCCGGAGGCGGCAAGTGGCAGATTTCGACCGGCGGTGGCCTATACGCGTGGTGGTCGAACAACGGCCGCGAGCTCTTCTATGAGACTACGGACAACCGAATCATGGTCGTCGATTACTCGGCCGATGGCGCTTCCTTTCGGCCCGGCCAGTCACGATTGTGGTCGGATAAGCAGTTCCTCTATGCCGGCACGCAGAATATGGATCTCTCGCCGGACGGTAAGCGGTTCGTGGTGTTCTCTCTGCCGGAAGCCACGCCGGGCGCGAAGGAGTCCGTGCATGTGACGGTGCTGGAAAACTTCTTCGATTGGGTGCGGAAAAAGTTGCCCTGAGGCGACAGAAGGCTATCGTGCGTTTCCGCATGACCGCCAAGGGCTAACCGGGAACTACTGTAGTCCTCAAGGGTGCTTTGCGACGTTACCCCTATTGCAGACCACGCTACGGCTGAGACGGGCCTGCGGATTTACCAGAGAGGTTGGTCCTCCTCTCCCTCGCTGTCCAGAGCTTCCAGGCAGCCTGCCAAGTTCTTCTCCGCCTCGACAACGGCGGCCACCGATGAAGGGCCGTCTCGGAACGCCGACTTCTGCTCTTCGTCCGGCGACCCACGTTAGCGCGGCCCCCGCGCGGACATTTATTTCAAGGCAGCATATTCTTTGCGGGCCGCGCGAAGCAGAGGAATATCGGGATCGGCATCCTTCCAGAACGCGAAGAAATCTTCATAAGCCTTGCGGGCGCGGGGGAGATCGCCCATGGCCTTCGCGGCGCGGGCGAGGCCAACTTGCGCAGCGGGGTACTCCGCCCCCCAGTTAGCGGCTTTGCGATCGACCATCCGGGAAAAGACGCTTGCGGCATCAGCGGGCCGGTCGGTTTCGAGGAACACAACTCCGCGTAGATAAGCGTCCGGCCCCGATATTGGCGCGGAGCCGTTCGCCGTCTGTTGCTCGGTGACCTTCCTGGCCGCTTTCGGGTCGCACAATGCTTTCGCTATTTTTTGGACAGCATCGGCCGGGCCAAGAGGCGGGAGCGAGACTGCAACGCTGCGACAGTTGCCGGCGAGTGCATTGGATCGAACGGCGAAAACAAGCCACTGCTGTGGCGAGGCGAAGCCCTGGCGAGTTGCCGCTTCTACGATCTTCGGAGTCAATGCTTCTGCCTGCTGAAAATGGCCGAGGGCGAACGCATGATTTGCTTGCTCCCATAATCGGGACGCCTCCCATCCGTTAGAAGTGAGCCATCGTGCCTCTTGTTGCTGGGTCTGACCGTCCCCGGTTGCATACGCCAGGTAGAGTAGGAGATCGTGGATGACCGGGACATCGAGGCCATTTGCGATAGCTTTTGCCGCGACGGCTTTCGATTCATCGATCCGGTTCAAGTCTGTAAGCGCCTCGACAGCAATTCGATAACCTTGCACGATCTTGGGACCGTTTTGGATAGCTTTCTCGGCCTCTGCGAGCGCCTTCTCCGGCTCGCCGGCAATACGTTCCAAATTTCCAAGATCTTTATGGAAGACAGGGTCCCGTGGAAACTGACGCGTGAGCAGTTCGCAGATCTCGCGGTCCTTCTTGGAGTCCCCTTGCCACTTATAATAATATTGTTCGATAAATAGCCGCTCCCGCTCGCTGGCGTGGCTCCTGAGCGCGAAGGCCTTTTCCATTGTCGTCTTTGCATTGGCGAGGTCACCCGCGGCCCAATATGCGGATCCGAGCACCGCAAAGGCGAAGGCAAAGTTCGGATCAAGTTCCGTCGCGCGGCGATACATTGGAATCGCGGCCGGCGTCATCCCGTTTTTGCTCCACTCCGCGTCTCCCATATAAAAGGCTTGAAGAGCTTCGAGAGAACTTGTGGTAACCGGATTCCGATATGCGCGATTCTCGCCTTGCAAGGTGCTCAAGGATTCCCCCAACTTTGCACGCATCGAATTGGTGACGCGGGCAAGCGCTTCCACAACGCGATCCTTGCTGTTCGCCTCCGTTTGTTCCCGTGCGAATGTTTCGCCGGTTTGACAGTTCACTGCCTGCAGGCCGATCAAATAGCGGGAGCCCAAAACGGCAATGGAGCCTTCGATCGCGGCCTTTTGCCCCTCTCGAATGCAAATATCACGCGCAATCTCTCCGGTAACGCGGGCATCCGGGGAACGGCCTGACAGCTTCAAAGCTTGCCGGATTTCCGCATCGTCCATCGCCTTCAGAAACGGCGATTGCGCGAGTTGAAATGCCAGGGCCTGCTTCAAAGCCGTATCGAATACAGAATCGCCGGTCTTGTTATCGAAATCAGCTACCACCAGTGTGTCGCGGTCGGTAAGCTTCGGGGCGGCGTGGACTCGTTGCCGGAACAACGTCGTGCCAGCGGCAAATATCGCCAAAACGACCAGCGCCGCGTATTTCTTATGTACGCGACGATTCGCTGCTTGCGCCAGTGCGGTCTTCAGTTCTGCGGCAGACTGAAAGCGCTTGGCGGGATCGCCGGCCAGACACTTGCGCACGATCCCTTCCAGCACAGGATGTTTTAGCGGCGCGCGATCGCGGCCAGGAGCAACGCCCGTGAGCATCTCATGCAGCACGCAACCGAAGGCATAAACATCCGAGCGGGTGTCAGCGGGCTTGCCTTGCCATTGTTCCGGCGCCATGTAAGCAGGCGTCCCCATCACGACGCCAGGGACGGTTAAATCCATAGTTCGTGTTTCGTCATCCGCTCGCTCGCCTTCACGGCTTTGTTTGGCCAATCCGAAATCCAGGACCTTCACGCCGTGCGCAGTCAGCAGGATGTTGGCAGGTTTCAGATCCCTGTGGATAACACCGTGAGCGTGCGCTTCCGCTAAAGCTTCGGAGATCTGCGTGGCAATTTGCACGGCCTCCGCTGCTGGCATGGGACCTTTTAAGCGAGCACCGTCGATGAACTCAAAGACCAGGTAATTCGGCCCGACGTCGTAGAGCTGGCAGATGTGCGGATGGTTAAGCGCCGCTACCGCGCGCGCTTCGCGCTCAAAGCGTTGCGTGAACTGGGCCTTCGAAAATTTGATGGCGACAATGCGGTCCAGGCGCGTATCGCGGGCCTTATAGACATGGCCCATGCCGCCTGAGCCGATAAGCGCAAAGATCTCATAAGGGCCGACTTTATGACTTACAGGAAGCGCCTCCGGAAACGCCTCCGCAGGAACTTCCTTTATCTGGCCGGATGTGGGAATTTGGCGAGGCAAGACGGGATTGCTCAGGAAACTGCCTGCCTCCTGAAAGTTGACGAGAAGCTTTTCCACTTCTTGTCGAAGGTTGTCGTCGGGGCAGTTTTGCGCGAGAAATGCTGCCCTCTGGGTCGGCTCCTGCGCCAGGGCAGACTCAAATAGCGCCTTCGCCCTGTTCCATTCCCCTGGCGTCATCTCCCTGGCGCTCCTTCAGCTCGCCGTAAAGCCACGCTTTGGCAATATTCCATTCCCGCATCACAGTCTTAGAGGAAACATGAAGGACTTCGGCAGTCTCATCCATTGTTAGTCCGCCAAAATAGCGCAGCTCCACAATTCGCCCTTGACGGGGATCCAGCTTCTCCAGACGTGAGAGCGCTCCATGGACGGCCAGCAGCTCATCTGTTCGTTCCGGGGCAACGAGCAACACTTCGTCGAGTGAAACCCTCTTCTGCGTTCCTCCCCGCCTGATTCTTTGCTGTTTACGTGCGTAATCAACCAGGACGCGGCGCATCAACTGCGAGGCCACGGCAAAAAACTGGACCCGGTCTTGCCATTTCGCATTTCGGCGCCCTGCGAGCTTGAGGTAAACCTCGTGAACCAATGCAGTGGCTCGCAGCGTGTGTCCCGGTCGCTCGTGCCGAAGACGTTGAACTGCCAGCCGATGGAGTTCATCGTAAATCAGAGGGACGAGCTGAGCAGCAGCCCCCTGTTCGCCGGCCCCCAGCTGGTTGAGCAACGTCGTTACATCTACCGCAGCGGGATCCAGGTAAGCCTCCGGAAAACCCGACCTAAACGATTAGGAAGTCAAGGAATTCTACCGCATGCCACTGCGTAAAGCAATCTCAACACGACATCTCAACGCGACTGGGCCAGAATTAATGTCCGGTTTTCTCTGGAACTGTCGCGCTAATGAGTAAGGAGGATAAGCCAAGGAGAAACGCATGGGCCGGGAACTCCGGTGCCCAAGTCAATCCCGGCGGATGGACGAAACCCACGTGCGGGTCGCCGGCAAATGGGCCTGCCTCTATCGAGCAGTGGATTCAAACGGGATCGATTTTCTGTTGTCGCCCAAACGCGATCTGATCGCGCGAAGATATTCCTGCGGCTGGCTTTGTCCGCGGGCATTCGGCCGCAAGTGACCAACGCGGATGGATATCCGGCCCGCACGCCATCGCCGAATTGAAGCGGTCTGGCGAACTGGGCCGGCGTTGTCGTTGCCGAAGTCGCCCTATTTGAATAACGTCGCTGAACAGGACCACCTAATTAGGCCCATTTGCGACAGATCCATCATAGGAGGAAGATATCGACCCACAGCCTTCACGATTCTCTTCGCCATGCTCCTGGGCGCGCAACCGCCCGGGCAGCCGACACCTTCATTTCCTTCGATAGGATTAGCCAGCGCAGACGCGCTTCGGATTTGAAAAGGAGAAAGTAATGCGACACAGGGTATTTGCAAACCAATTCTTAACGATTCTCGCAATCGGTCTTGGCCTCTTCGCGGAAGTAGGCGTTGTAAGAGCGGATGCTCAGATATCCGATGGTTTGGGTGGAGCATGGTGGCAGTGGGCTCTGTCGATCCCGACATCGGTAAATCCCCTACTGGATGCAAGCGGCGCCAGTTGCATGGTTGGGCAGCAAGGATCCATTTGGTATTTGGCGGGTGTGTTCAACGGGAATACTGCAACGCGTATATGTTCTGTGCCGGGCGATAGGACTTTGTTCTTTCCCGTTATCAACTCGGTGAATTTCAATACCCCAAACGTCTGCGGGCAAGGACCAACGAACATTGCAGCGAAGGACCTGCGAGCGGCTTCCGCCGCATTTGTTAATGGTGCTAGTGGGCCGTCCCGGTGATTATGTAACCATTTAATTCTTTTATACGCCTGGCCCTTATGGGAGGCTGTATAAGAACTTGCGGCGATTGACTGAAGAGGAACGAGAGGAACTGAGCCGTTGGGCGCGATCACGTACTCTGCCGTCGCGGGATGTATTCGTGGCCTCGTTGATTCTGGCTCTCGCGGAGGGCAAGAGCTACAGCCGGATCGAGACAGAACTGAACACGTCGCGTCCGACCATCGCGCGCTGGAAACGTCGTTTTGAAGAGCGGGGGATGGAGGGTCTGGAGCCTCGGCACAGAGGCAGTAAACCACGAACCGCCACTCCGGTAGCGCAGGCGAAGGTGCTGCGGAAAACCGGCCGCAAACCCGAGGATGGAAGCACACACTGGTCCTGCCGGAAGATGGCGCAAGCCACGGGACTGAGCAAGTCCACGATTCAGCGGATCTGGTCGCGCAACCGCGTCCAGCCACACCGGCTGGAGCGTTATATGGCCAGCGACGATCCGGATTTTGAGAAGAAGGCTGCCGAGATCATCGCGCTTTACATGGATCCGCCTCAGCACGCCGCTGTTTTCTGTGTCGATGAAAAATCCGCCATTCAGGCGCTGGATCGACGGGACCCGGTTCTGCCCATGATGCCCGGAACCGTGGAGCGCCATGGTTTTGAATACTACCGGCACGGAACGCTGTCCTTATACGCCGCCCTCGACGTGAGGACCGGCAAGGTCCAGGGCAAGACCGCAGCCCGCCATACGAGTGCCGAATTCATCACCTTCCTTACCGAGGTCGTGGAGAAGAACCCGCAGCCCAGGGAGATTCACATCGTACTGGACAATCTGTCGGCCCACAAAACCAGCACCGTCAAAGAGTTCCTCGACAAAAATCCGCGCGTGCACTTTCATTTCACCCCGACATATTCGTCGTGGCTCAATCAGGTCGAAATCTGGTTCGCGAAAATCGAACGCGATGTAATTGCCCGAGGAGTCTTCACATCCGTGACAGACCTCTCCCGCAAACTGATGAAGTACATTCGCGCCTACGCCAAATCCGCCCGTCCCTTTCGCTGGACTTACACCGATATCAAAAAGCGCATCCTGGTTCCGAAATGACCGGGACAGCCCACTAGTAACCTGGCTGTCGAGCTGGACGGGAAAGCGATCATGGATATGCGACGCCTGCAGTCCGAGGTATTTGCGATCGCGTTGCCCGACGCAAATATTTTCGATGCTCCGTGTGTGGCAGCGAGCTTGGGCCACGTTCCGGCTGGAATATACTCACCCGCGGTGGATGACGGAATATATGCGGCCGTTGGACCGCTCAGCCCCGGAACACACACGCTTCATATTCATTCAGCGAACGTTTCGCAGGGCTTTACATTAGACGTTACTTACACGCTGAACGTAGTTGCCGTCTTGAAGCAGTAACATATTTCTTCCGACGAAAGAAGTATAGACGAGCATCGGATCTGCTCTCGCTCAAGCACTACGTGAGCGGCTGTTACCGCGCGACACGACGCGCGGCGACGCTCGCCGAGCTTCGCACTATCGACGCCGCGCTTCGTCGCGCGTTAACGTAACGATTCGATGCAATCGATTTCAGGTTCGGCGCGGAGAATTGACAAGATGGGTAGACGGGAGGGTATCGGGCGGAGCGTAAGGGCTTCGACAGGGCGCCGTGAACTCGTCGGTGTTGAACATTTAGGCTAGCCAAGGTACGTAGGGGTCGAAGTTCCCGGTGATGATGCTCGTGCGTAAGAGTCCGGCCCCTGGTCCAGCGGCCGATCTCCTCCAATAAACCAGTGATAGATAGTCGTTCCGCAGCCATCTATGTCAGGGGTAAAGGGATCGGAAGCGGAATTGAACGTCCTGACTCCGTCGCTGATCGAAGCCGATATAAAGGGAGCGCCTCCACACGGAGGTCCGCTTGGCGCGTACACCCGGCCAAAAGTGGTACGATGCCTGAAATCGCACAATGGGTCCGCAGCCCTCCATTGCGCACTATCGCATCACGGTCAAGCTGGGTGAAGGTGGCATGGGTGAAGTCTGGCTGGCCACCGACACCAAGCTTAACCGCGATGTCGCCATAAAACTCCTGCCGGAAGCATTCGTTGCCGATCCCGACCGCCTCGCCCGTTTCACCCGCGAGGCTCAGGTCCTGGCCTCCCTCAACCACCCCAACATCGCCGCGATTTACGGGGTCGAAGAGCAGGCGCTGGTGATGGAACTGGTCGAGGGACCAACGTTGGCGGAACGCATCGAGCGAGGGCGAATTCCGCTCGATGAAGCCTTGGTCCTCGCCCGGCAGATCGCCGAAGCTCTCGAGTATGCCCACGAACGCGGAGTGATCCACCGGGATCTCAAGCCCGCGAACATCAAGATCACGCCGGATGGCCGCGTGAAAGTCCTGGATTTCGGGCTGGCGAAGGCTGTCTCGAACGAACCCACGGCAGCGGTCGATCCGATATCCTCTCCCACCCTCACCATGCGCTCAACCCAACCGGGCGTGATCCTGGGCACGGCAGCCTACATGAGCCCCGAGCAGGCTCGCGGACAAAACGTGGACCGGCGCGCCGACATCTGGGCTTTCGGCATGATTCTGTTTGAGATGCTCACGGGTCGGCAACTATTCCACGGACGCACGGTTTCGGACACGCTGGCGCACGTGCTGAAGGGCGATATAGACCTGACCGGAGTTCCGGCCGAGGTCCGTCCCGTTCTTGAGCGTTGCCTGGAGCGTGACCCGGCTCTGCGCTGGCGTTCGATCGGCGACGTGTTCCTTCTGCTCAGACAAGGTGTATCGGAGCCATCACTCGCGGCGGGACGAAGGAGTGTCTTGTCGTGGGCAATCGCGGGAGTCTCAATGCTCGCGCTTGCCGTGACCGGAGCGGCATTGTGGAGGGCAACCCGCCCGGTGGATCATCCGCTGATTCGCTTCAACGTGGATCTTGGGCCTGAAGCGATGCCGGGCCTCAACCTGACCGCCGCCATCTCACCCGATGGCCGGAGGCTGGTGTATCCCGTGCGCGGGCCGAACGGGAAGCAACTGCTCGCCACGCGTCTGCTCGATCAGGCGCAGATCACTTTGCTGCCCGGAACGGAGAACGGATCAGACCCGTTCTTTTCTCCCGACAGTCAATGGATCGCTTTCTTTGCGGGCCAAATTCTCAAGAAAATCTCGGTCCTGGGTGGTGCCCCTGAGACCGTGGTTACGGGGCAGAACATTCCACCGGGCGGCAGTTGGGGCAGAGACGGGTATATCGTAGCGTGCCTCTCGCCGGTGGACGCTCTTTTTACAGTGTCTTCCGGCGGAGGGGTCCCACGGCGGATCACGAGGCTCAATGCGGGAGAGATCACTCACCGCTGGCCACAGGTTCTGCCGGGCGGAGGCGCCGTCCTGTACACCGCATCAAACTCCGTCAATCAGATGGACACCGCCGCCAGCATCGAAGTTGTGTCGCTAAAAACAGGCGGTGCCCGGGTCCTGGCCCGAGGCGGATATTACGGCCGCTACCTGCCCACCGGCCATCTGGTCTATATCCGGCAGGGAGTCCTGTTTGGCGTGAAGTTCGATCCGGAGGCGCTGGAGGTCCACGGCACGCCGGTCCCGCTGCTCGAGGACGTGGCCGCCAACCCTGTCACCGGCGGGGGACAATTCGATTTCTCCAACACGGGAACGTTCGTTTACGCATCGGGAAAGAGTCTGGCTCAAGCGTGGCAACTCTCCTGGCTCGACAGCTCCGGAAGGATCGAACCGCTGATGCCCACGCCCGGCCCATTCGCCATACCCCGGCTCTCGCCAGACGGACGCAAGGTGGCGTTCATCGGCACAGGCGGTGATTTATATGTATACGATCTGGAGCGGCGCACGCCCACGCGATTGACCTTTACCGGCGGCGGGACTGTGCCGGTCTGGTCTCCCGACGGTCTGCATCTTTTGTTATTTTCATCAGCTTTCGGCCTGACCTGGATCCGAAGCGATGGAGCCGGAGAACCGCAGCCCATGCTGAGAGGCGATCTTCCGCGCCCCTACTCGTTAACGCCTGACGGCCGCCGACTGGCTTATTTCGAGAGAAGCCTGGAAACCGGATGGGATATCTGGACCGTGGCGCTGGACCTCACCGATCCGGATCATCCCAAGACAGGCAAGCCGGAGCCGTTTCTTCGCACGCCGGCTGACGAACTGCTTCCGCAGTTTTCTCCCGACGGCCGCTGGATCGCGTACCGTTCCCTCGAAAGCGGCAGCCCCGAGATCTATGTTCGGCCATTTCCCGCTGCCGGAGACGGCAAGTGGCAGATTTCGACCGGCGGCGGCCTGTACCCGCTGTGGTCGAAAAACGGCCGCGAGCTCTTCTATGAAACATCGGACAACCGAATTATGGTCGTCGATTACTCGGCCGATGGCGCCTCCTTTCTGCCTGGCCAGCCGCGATTGTGGTCCGACAAGCAGCTCTTCTATACCGGCACGAGCAATCTGGATCTCGCGCCGGACGGTAAGCGGTTCGTCGTGTTCTCGCTGCCGGAAGCCGCGCCGGGCGCGAAGGGGTCCGTGCATGTGACGGTATTGGAGAATTTCTTCGACTGGGTGCGAAAAAGGCTGCCCTGACGCGGCGGGTCCAACTTTTTCCCCACCTGTATTTACCCCGCGATCAGAGATTTACCTCTCCAGCCGCGTCGAACCCGCCCAGGCCCATGCGAAGTTCATCCCAGGCAGGAACCATCGCGAATGAAGAAACCCAAAGACGCCAACAAACCTAAGCTCCAGGCCGGTCGCGACAAAATCACTCAACAGGTCGCCGTCATGAGCGAACACGACCGCGCGGTCTATTTCGATTTCATCCAGGCTTGCATCGACGACCTGAGCCCCCGCAACTTCCTCGAGCGTCAGTTCGCTCGCCGAATCGCCCAGGACAACTGGCGCCTCAACCGCCTCCACGCCATTGAAGAAAACATCTTCACCTGGGGCCATTCCGGCCCCTACAAAGACATCCAGGCCGAGCATCCACAGATCCACCACGCGATGGTCCAGACCCTGACTTTCATGCACAATCCGCAGCTCTTCGCCCTGATCTCGCTCTACGAGCACCGCATTACGCGCAACATCCAGGCCAACCTGAAAATCCTCTTCCAGCTTCAAACCCTGCCGAAACCGGAAAACCGGATGCGCGAAGAAGTCGCCGCGGCGCCGGCCATAGCCGAAATCCCCGAAACCGCCCGGGCCGCCACCGGACAGTTCGTTTTGCAAAACGCCGAAAAAGCCGCCTGAGTTTGTTTTGTAAATTGCCTGCCGCAGCGGCAGAATTCGTTTTGTAAAGAGGAAGTTCGTTCTGTAAAGTCGGCAACGAGTTCGTTTTGTAACCGCCGCTACGCAGTCACCAACCCCAAAAACTCACGCGCCGCCCGGCTCAGTTTCCGTTTCTTCCGATGTATCACGCCCACTGGCCGCATCAGTTCCGGAGCCTCCAGCGGAATGGAAACCAGCCGCCGCTGCTCCACCTCCGCCAGCATCGCCCGTTCCGGCAAAATACTGATCCCCGACCCCAGCGCGACCGCCTCTTTGATCGACTGTATGTTGTCGAACTGCATCACAATCGAAACCGAAACGTCGTGCTCCCGGAAGAACCGGTCCAGTTCCCGCCGGATCATCACTTCCTCATCGAACGAGATGAACAGTTCGTTTTGTAAATCCGAAGGCGCGACCGTGCGCTGCCCCGCCGGCCTCAGCGCGAACCGGTGCGAAGGATAAACCGCCACGGTCATTCGCTCTTCGCGCCAGGGAATCGCGGTCAGGTCGCGCCGCGACTCCGGGTAACTGATGAACCCCAGATCTGCTCGACCAGCCTGCACAGCTTCATACACTTTGTCCGGCCGCAGCAGTTCTACCTGAACCGAAGCCTCCGGGCAAACGCGTCCGAATTCTTCCTTCAGATGCGACATTTCCGAGAGTCCGAGCGAATAAATCGACGCCACCCGCACCGTACCTTCAGCGGTTTCTTTGATTTCCGCGAGTTCAGCCGAAAAATCCTGCTCACGCCGCAGCACGTCCCGGCAGAGGTCGGCATACAGTCGGCCGGCATCGGTAAGCCCCACCGGTCGCGTCGACCGGTCCAGCAGTTCCGCGCCCAACCGCTTCTCCAGTTCCCGGATGTGTTGTGTCGCAGCGGATTGGCTGATACCGTTCAGTTCCGCTGCCCGGCTGAGGCTGCGCTGATGCGCAACATCTTGAAACAACTTGCATTCCTCGAAGATCAAATAAAAAGAATAACATAAGTTGTTCTTATATCTCAACGCAATAAATTTCGTTTGCGGAATACTGCGGAAATCTGGTACGATTGTGAAACTACCCCGGAGTAGAAAAAACAGGCCTTAGATGACGAGCCTTCCAAAAGAGCGCACCGCGTGTAGTGTACCTGTACTCGGGCCCGCCCATGGACTTCCCGAGCACTCGGGTCTTCCCGAGCCGCAGGGACTCTATAACCCCCGCAACGAGCACGACGCCTGCGGCATGGGCTTCGTGGCGAATATTAAGGGCGAGAAATCCCACGAGATTATCGAAAAAGGGATTCAGATTCTCATCAACCTCACCCATCGCGGAGCCTGCGGATGCGACCCGGAGACCGGCGATGGCGCGGGGGTGCTGATACAAATTCCCCACCGGTTTTTTGAGCGCGAGACTGCCAGCCTCGGCTTCACTCTTCCTGCTCCCGGCGAGTACGGCGTCGGCATGGTCTTCATGCCTGTCGAGCGCCACGAACGCCTGTTCACTGAAGGCCTCCTCGAGCGCATTGTCCGCGAAGAAGGCTTGAGCGTCCTCGGATGGCGCGATACTCCGATCAACGGCGATGCCATCGGTCGCGTCGCGCGCGGTTCGCAGCCGTATATTCAGCAGATCTTCATCGGCCGCCCGGCCGATAATGCAGGCACTCCCGAAGAGCGGCAGGACTGGTTCGAGCGCAAGCTCTACGTCCTCCGCAAGCGGTTCGAAACGGCGGTCGCCGCCGAGGAAGAAGAGCTGCCGAACCGCGACATGTTCAGCGTGCCATCGCTGTCCTCGCGCACCATCGTCTACAAAGGTCTGCTCCTCGCTCCCCAGATCGCGAAGTTCTACATCGAGCTGTCCGATCCGGAGGTGATGAGTGCGCTCTGCCTTGTGCACCAGCGTTTCTCCACCAACACCTTCCCCACCTGGCAGCTGGCGCATCCGTTTCACTACGTTGCGCACAACGGTGAAATCAACACCGTTCGCGGCAACATCAACTGGATGCACGCGCGCCAGTCGATCCTGCATTCCGACCTGTTCGGCGACGATCTCAAAAAGCTCTTCCCGATCATCCAGCCGGGCGGCAGCGACTCGGCGTCATTCGATAATGCTCTCGAACTTCTGGTCCAGTCGGGCCGATCGCTGCCGCACGCCATGGCGATGCTGATCCCCGAAGCGTGGGACGGCAACCCTCACATGGACGCGAAAAAGAAGGCATTTTACGAGTACCATTGCTCGCTCATGGAGCCTTGGGACGGTCCCGCCGCCATCGCGTTCACCGATGGCCGCGTCATCGGCGCCACACTGGACCGCAACGGCCTTCGCCCTGCTCGCTGGCTGGTCACGCATGACGATCAGGTCGTGCTCTCTTCCGAGACCGGCGTGCTCCCGGTGGAGCCGGAGAACGTCAAGCAGAAAGGCCGTCTTCAGCCCGGCAAGATGTTCCTGATTGACCTCGAGCAGGGACGGATCGTCGCCGACAAAGAAATCAAGGAACACCTCGCCAGCCGCCAGCCCTACGCGGAATGGTTGAAAGAGCATCAGATTACCCTCGACCGGCTGCCGGAGCCCGCGCGCGTGCACGGTTCGGACCCCGCCACCCTCACCATCCGCCAGCGCGCCTTCGGCTACACCGACGAAGACGTACGCATGCTGATGACCCCCATGGCCGCTAACGGCGAAGAGCCCATCGGCTCGATGGGCGTCGATACGCCGCTCGCGTGTCTGTCGGACAAGCCGCAACCGCTGTTCAATTACTTTAAGCAGCTGTTCGCGCAGGTCACCAATCCGCCCATCGATCCCATCCGCGAAGAGATGGTGATGTCGCTCATCAGCTATATCGGGCGCGAAGACAATATACTGACCGAGACCCCGCAGCACTGTCATACGCTGAAGATTCCCGGTCCCATCGTCACCAACCGCGATCTCGAGAAGCTTCGCCGCGTTTCGCACGGCGACTTCCTGGCGACCACGCTGTCGACCACCTTCGACGTTGACGAAGGCGAGAAATCCATGGAGCGCGCCCTCGACGGACTGTGCCGCCGCGCCTCGCTCGCGATCGATTCCGGCTACACGATTCTTATTCTTTCGGACCGCGGCGTCGACAAGTCCTACGCGCCGATTCCGAGCCTGCTGGCCCTCACGGCCGTCCACAATCATCTGATCCGCGAAGGCTCGCGCACGCAGGTCGCGCTCATCATTGAGTCCGGCGAGCCGCGCGAAGTCATGCATTACGCGCTGCTCATCGGTTACGGCGCGAGCGCGGTGAACCCGTACCTCGCGATTGAGACGCTCGACGATCTCGCCTCGCACGGCTTTCTGTCCGAGGGCCTCACGTCCGAAAAGGCGCTTTACAACTACATCAAATCCATCAACAAGGGCCTGCTCAAGGTCTTCTCGAAGATGGGCATTTCCACGCTGCAGAGCTACCGCGGCGCTCAGGTCTTTGAAGCCATCGGGCTCAACAGCGCGTTCGTCCGGAAGTACTTCACCGGCACCGCGTCGCGTATCGAGGGCGTCGGTCTCGACGTCATCGCCCGCGAAGCTGTGATAAAGCACGCGAGCGCATTCCAGAACTTTTCCGATCTCGACACCGAGCTTCCGGTTGGCGGCAGCTATGCTTACCGCGTCCGCGGCGAGAAGCACATCCTGAACCCGGAAACGATCGGTAAGCTCCAGCACGCCGTCCGTCAGAACAGCTTCGAGACGTTCCAGCAGTACGCCGATCTCATCGACAAGGAGAATCGCGAAGCCTGCACGCTGCGCGGCCTGTTCGAGTTCAAGCAGGGCAAGCCCGTCCGCCTGGATGAGGTCGAAAAAGCTTCCGATATCGTCAAACGTTTCGCCACCGGCGCCATGTCGTTCGGCAGCATCTCGAAGGAAGCGCACGAAACGCTGGCCATCGCGATGAACCGCATCGGCGGCAGATCGAACACCGGCGAGGGCGGGGAAGACGAAGCCCGCTTCACGCCCGATGAAAACGGCGACCTGCGCCGCAGCGCCATCAAACAGGTGGCCTCCGGCCGCTTCGGCGTCACCACCCACTACCTCGTCAACGCGGACGAGCTTCAGATCAAGATGGCGCAGGGCGCCAAGCCCGGTGAGGGCGGCCAGCTTCCGGGCCACAAAGTGGACGACGTCATCGCGCGCGTGCGCCACTCGATCCCCGGCGTCGGTCTCATTTCGCCGCCGCCGCACCACGACATCTACTCGATTGAAGATCTCGCGCAGTTAATCTACGACCTCAAGAACGCCAATCCCAAGGCGCGAATCTCCGTGAAGCTCGTCGCCGAAGTCGGCGTCGGAACGGTTGCCGCGGGCGTCGCGAAGGCTCACGCCGACGTTGTACTCATCAGCGGCCACGACGGCGGCACAGGCGCCTCGCCGCTCACTTCGATCAAGCACGCGGGCTCGCCCTGGGAACTCGGTCTTGCCGAAACCCAGCAGGTACTCGTCATGAACGACCTGCGTAGCCGCATCCGCGTCCAGACGGACGGCAAACTCGCCACCGGTCGGGATGTCGCCATCGCTGCGCTGTTGGGGGCTGAGGAGTTCGGCTTCTCCACGTTGCCGCTCGTTACGCTCGGCTGCATCATGATGCGCAAGTGCCACCTGAACACCTGCCCGGTCGGAATCGCGACGCAGGATCCGGTTCTGCGCGCTAAGTTCGCTGGTCAGCCGGAACACGTCATCAACTTCTTCTTCTTTATCGCCGAGCAGGTGCGCCAGATCATGGCGAGCCTGGGATTCCGGAAGATGGACGAGATGATCGGACGCGTCGATATGCTCGATACGCGCGCCGCCATCGATCACTGGAAGGCCCGCGGGCTCGACTTCTCGGACATCCTCTACAATCCGCCCACTCCGTCGCGGGTCAGCCGCCGCTGCACCATCGCGCAGGATCACGGGCTCGATGAAGCGCTCGATTTCAAGCTGATCGATCACGCCCGCCAGGCCATTGACCGCCGCGTGCCGGTCGAATTCCGGATGCCGATTCGTAACGTCCACCGTACCGTCGGCGCAATGCTCTCGGGCGAAATCGCCCGTAAATACGGAGCCGCCGGTCTGCCGGAAGACACCATCCACTTCACCTTCTCCGGTTCCGCCGGTCAAAGCTTCGGCGCGTTTCTCGCCCAGGGCGTCACTCTCGAACTCGAAGGCGACGCGAACGACTACGTCGGCAAGGGGCTCTCGGGCGGCAGGATCGTCGTCTACCCGCCCCGTAACTCGTCCTTCCTGCCGGAGGAAAACATCCTCATCGGCAACGTTGTGCTCTACGGCGCGACCAGCGGCGAGGCGTTCTTCAACGGCATGGCCGGTGAGCGGTTCGCCGTCCGCAACTCCGGCGCGAGCGCGGTAGTCGAAGGGCTCGGCGATCACGGCTGCGAGTACATGACCAATGGGCTGGTCATTGTTCTCGGCAAGACCGGCCGCAATTTCGCCGCCGGCATGTCGGGCGGCATCGCATTCGTCCTTGACGAGAGCGGCTCATTCGGCCAGTATCGTTGCAACCGGACATCGGTCGATCTCGAGCAGGTGTTCGATCCTCAGGATCAGTCGCTGCTCAAAGACTGGATCTACCGCCACTTCGAAGCCACGCAAAGCCCGCGCGCCCAGTGGGTTCTCGAAAACTGGGATTCCATGCTGCCGAAGTTCGTCAAGGTATATCCGCACGAGTACAAGCGGGTCATGAAAAAGAAAGCAGCCCCGGCGCAGATGCCGATTCGCCTTGCGCAGGTAGTGAATGGGTAAGACAACCGGCTTCCTCGAATATTCGCGCGAAACGCCTGAGCGGCGTCCGCCCGCTGAGCGCGTCAAAGACTGGTTCGAGATCTATAATCCGTTTCCGGAGGAAAAGATCCGCGAACAGGGCGCCCGCTGTATGGATTGCGGCGTGCCGTTCTGTCATACCGGCTGCCCCGTCACGAACATCATTCCCGACTGGAACGATCTCGTGTGGCGGGGACGCTGGCGCGAGGCGTCGCGCGTTCTCCATTCGACCAACAACTTCCCCGAGTTCACCGGGCGCATCTGTCCCGCGCCCTGCGAAGCCGCCTGCGTGCTCGGCATCAACGAGCCGCCGGTCACCATCAAGAACATCGAGAAGACCATCGTGGACCGGGCGTGGGACGAAGGTTGGATCGTGCCCGAACCCGCTCGCGCGGCGACAGGTAAGCGCGTGGCTGTGATCGGCTCCGGGCCTGCCGGGCTCGCCGCCGCGCAGCAACTTGCGCGCGCCGGTCATGCCGTCACTGTTTTCGAAAAGGCGGATCGCATCGGCGGGCTGCTTCGTTATGGCATCCCGCATTTCAAGATGGAAAAGCATCTGATCGATCGTCGCCTCAAGCAGATGACCGCTGAAGGCGTAAAATTTGTCGCCAACGCGCACGTCGGCGTGAACATATCGGTCAGCGATCTCCAGCGGGATTTCGACGCCATCCTCCTTGCGATCGGCTCCGAGGAGCCGCGCAATCTCAATATTCCGGGCCGCGACCTGAAGGGCATCCACTACGCGATGGATTTTCTTCCGCAGTCGAACAAGGTCCAGGAGGGGGATTACGTCCCGAGTCAGATTCTCGCCACTGATAAGCGCGTCGTGATCATCGGCGGGGGCGACACCGGAGCCGATTGCCTCGGCACGTCGCACCGCCAGGGCGCGGCTCATATTACGCAGTTCGAGCTTCTGCCCAAACCACCGGACGAGCGCGCGCCGCATACTCCATGGCCGATGTGGCCCATGCAGTTGCGTGTCGAGAGTTCGCACGAGGAAGGCGGTATTCGCGACTGGAGCGTCTCCACGGTTCGGTTCTCGGGCGACGAGCACGGCAACGTGAAAAAGCTTCACGGCGTTCGCGTCGGCGCGCCTCCGAAGTTCGAGCCCATGGCGGGCACGGAGTTCGAAATCGACGTCGACCTTGTTCTGCTCGCGATGGGTTTTACCGGCCCCGTTCGGCCCGGTCTCATCGACCAGTTGGGCGTGGCGCTCGACGAGCGCGGAAATGTCTCCGTGGACTCGGCCTATATGACTTCGCTCCCCCGCGTCTTCGCCGCGGGCGACGCGCGCCGCGGACAGTCTCTGGTTGTCTGGGCGATTGCGGAAGGCCGCAAGGCTGCGCGTAGCATCGACGAAGACCTGATGGGCGCGACCAAACTGCCCGCTTGATCCGAGCCGCCGAAGCCGCGGATCTCGATATCGCCCGCGAACTTCTGCGCGAGTACGCCGCCTGGGTCGGCGATGAAATTTGCTTCAGCAGTTTTGAAAGGGAACTGGCGGATTTGCCCGGCCGCTACGCTCCGCCGGATGGCCGCCTGCTGCTCGCTGTGTCGGACGATCGGTCTCCCTCGGGCTGCGTGGCGCTGAGACGCTTCAGCGAAGACGCCGCCGAGGTGAAGCGCCTCTACGTGCGGCCCGCGTTTCGCGGCTCGGGATTGGGCCGTGCGCTGATTGAGCGCATCATCGCCGAAGCAAGATGCGCTGGGTATGCGCGCCTGCTCCTCGACACGCTTCCGCGCATGGGTGATGCCACCCGCCTGTATCGCGCGTACGGCTTCCATGAGATCCCGCGCTTATGGAGATAATCCCGCCGAGGCGCTCTGTTTCGCTCTGGATTTGGACACGCGACTTCAGTCGCGTCCGAATGCTCGTCAGCGACGCGACTGAAGCGTCAACCCGGTGGCGGGCCCATATGGACAGAAACTCCGACAGAGCCGAGTCAGGTGCGGCGTTTTATAGCACAATCGGGTCCAGCAGACCGGGCGCGGGCAGTTATAGTCGACACGACCCTGGCGTC
>DATFSM010000062.1:0-48566 GCA_035262625.1 Bryobacteraceae bacterium | reverse complement strand
GAAGGTCGGCCACCCACCGAGTTCCACGAACGTTGTTAGATCGCCGAGAAGCCGCCGTCAACGTTCAATTCCACTCCATTCACGAAGCTCGAGTCGTCGGAAGCAAGAAACAGTGCGACCGTTGCGATTTCTTCGGGTTGACCCATCTTTCCCCGCGGGATCAGGGATTCGAACATCTCCTTCGCCTCCCTGGTGAGAACTTCTTCCTGCATTGGTGTGGCGATCGGCCCGGGGCCCAGCACGTTCACCCGGATATTCCTGCCCTTCAGTTCGTTGAGCCACGTACGCGCGAAGGAGCGCAACGCTGCCTTGCTCGCCGCATACACTCCGAAACCAGGAAAGCCCTTCACTGAAGCGACTGATCCGGTCATGATGATCGATCCACCGTCGTTGAACAGCGGCAACGCCTTCTGAACCGTAAACAGCGTTCCGCGCGTATTCAGGCCGAAGGTCGCATCGAAGTGCTGCTCGGTAACCTCGCCCAGTGGTACGGCCTCGCCCCTGCCGGCGCTCGCGAACAGGACGTCGATCTTGCCCTTCTCCCGCCTGACCGTATCGAACAGGCGGTCGAGGTCGTCGAGATTGGCCGCGTCACCGCGTACGCCGGTCACGTTCCGGCCAATCAGCTTGACCGCCTCATCGAGCTGCTCCTGCCTCCTACCCGTGATGAAAACGTAGGCGCCTTCTTCAACGAAGCGCTTGGCGCTCGCCAGCGCCATGCCGCTTGATCCACCCGTGATGACTGCAACCTTACGCTCAAGCTTTCCCATAATGACTCCCTTCGGTAGTTGTGTAAGCATTCCCTACAGAGAAGCAGATTCCGCTCGCCGTGGATGAGACCTGCTCGGGAGTACTAAAATTTTGTCTATTCGTCCAAACCGGGAGGCTACATTGGACCCGATAACAGACATCTTCAGAACGATGCACGTAACGGCTTTTGGTCAGCACAGGCTCGAAGCCACAGCTCCGTGGGGCTTGATCGGGGGGAAGGAGAGCGAAGAAACAGTCACACCTTCCGACAGAAAAGCGTCACCCACAGATTTGGCGCACTTTGCGATGCTTTCGCGCGGTAATTGTTGGCTCAGTGTCGAAGGCGTTCCGGAGCCGATTCCCCTCACTGGTGGCGACTGCTTCTTGCTGGCCCGCGACACCTCGATCGTCATGCGCGATAGCCCGCAAACTCGTCCAAGGTCAACCTTCCGCGAGATCGCCGCTAAAGCCAACAGCAGTGTCGCTCATTACGGAGGCGGTGGCGCACGAACGACAGTCGTATGCGGGTCCCTCAGTTTCGACCGAGCCAGCCTGAAGCCCATCACGCAGCTATTGCCGAGCTTCATTCTGATTAAGTCCGATGAGGTCCACACGCTGCTCTTCACACTACGATGCAAGCGCTGGCGTCAGAAATGGCAAGACAGGAGCCGGGATCTGAGGTAATCGCGACTCGGCTAGCCGAGGTTCTGTTTATCCAAATACTCCGGGCGTATATCGCGTCGGGAGTGGAATGGCGCGACAAGGGATGGCTTCGTGCGATTTTCGATTCTCAAATAGGCACTGCTCTGAGCGCCATTCACAAGAGTGTTAATACGCCCTGGACGGTCGAATCCCTGGCCGAAGCGGCGGGCATGTCTCGCTCCGCATTCGCAGCACGTTTTAAAGAGCTGCTCGGACAAACACCATTGGAATACGTAACCGAGTGGCGGATGCAGAAGGCGATGCAGCTACTACAACAGCGTGACAAGAAGCTCATAGACGTTGCCCGGTCGGTCGGCTACGAGTCCGATGCTGCATTCAGTAAGGCGTTCAAGCGGGTTGTCGGAGCCAACCCGAGTGATTATTTCAGTCCAGGTTAACGCGATCTCATCGTCGAAGCGCCGCAGATAATAAAGGCGGCATTTTCCAGCGGTGTTGCGATCTTCAGAATACGGGTTTTTAGCCCGTTAGGAAAAGCGACCTCAACTCCGCGGACGCACCTGAGGCTGTTTTCCGCGGATCGTCGGTTTCCGGAATAGGGCTGTCAAGGGCGGAGTGCGGAGGGGTTCTGTGATCATCGTCGATCAGATCCGAATGCGTCGATGAACGCCGAGTGGCTGGCGCGCGAAGCTATCGGGACCTCTGAAACCTCACCAAGCGCCAGCCGAAGCGCTGAACGAACCCGGCGATGTTTGACCAGACGCATGAGCGCAACAAACTGGCTGACGACGCCCGGCGCGCGCGAGCCCCAGAATTCAGTCATCGATTTTACGATGCCCTCATCTGTCCTGTAGAAGACGCGATCACTCCATCGAATCCATCCGAGCCCATGGTTCGGATCGTCTTCGAGGATGTCGCATAGATTCTCCAGAATGCGCAGGCGCAGTGGCTCTCGATACTGCGGCATGAACAAGACATCGCTCCAGCCGTCCTCTCTTACCTCGGCTACGAATTCGGAGAAGGTCAACGCGTTCGTTAGATTGAGGCAGGCGTTTGGTTCGCGTCCATGGCGATCGCCTCCCGAAATTACCGGCAGTGAAGACGATGCCGCAAGGTCCATGGTTTTACAATTCTCTTCCCAGGGACGCAGGCCGTTCAGTTCGAGAGCATGCAAGTACGGCCGGTAAAGCGAGAGAAACGCTTCAACAAAGGAGTTGTGGGCATCCCCTACCTGATTCTCGTCCCACATCGGGTGATTGAAGACGACCAAAGAGTCGCGGCTTTCGTTCATCCAGCAAAGCAGTTCAGCGACCCGTTTTTCGCAGGGATTGGACGTGAGCGAGCGCATTTCACGCATCGCCAGAGAGGCATTCACCGCCGGAATATTGTGGACGCCGAGATGAAAGAACGTCGCGCGAAAGGGAACAGTCCACTCGACTGAAACAGGACAGTCGCGACAGCTTTCGAGAACGCGCAGACGAAGCGGCGCTTCGATATCGTCGTGATCGGAAAGAGAGACGAGCGCGGCCATTCCCAATTTGCGTTCGATTTGCGAGCTCTCGAGTTCCCAAGCCTGCAGCGGGGCCAGCGGCGGTGTCCACCAGGCGCGTGTGAGATCGAGATCGCGGCCCTTCAGGCGGCGATATTTCTCCTCCTGGCGGCGAACGGCGCCTGAGAGGATCGGTAGGTTCCGCGTGGCCCGCCGGATGAACACCATCGATTCCTGCGAGTGAAGCGTGTGGCTGTGAAGAGAAACCGCTGTGGCGAAAGACTGGAGCCCCTGGTTTTTCCAGGCAAAACGCACGCTCGTTTTGTTCATCCGTTCCTCCTTGAAGCGCTTGACGGCGCGGATCCGCTTTCTCTGTCAAAGACAAGCCGCAGAAACGAGCGCGCCTGGTATTCGAATCGCGCTGGCGGACGATCGGGAAAGAGAGAGTCGTACCAGACGCGGAAGGGCGTGTCCCGCTCATCGTCCATAAGCCGGATGTTGGCGTCCAGGCGCATCAGGCGTCGGGCATTCGGAATGATCCCGCGGGCCGATAGAAGATTGCCAACGGAATAGTCGGCCGCGACGCGAGCCCGCAAAATGAATGCCTTGCCATTGAAGTGTAGTAGCGTCTGGTCGGCGCCGCGAGAATCGATCAGGGTGCGATGCACGGAATAGAGAAACGTGGCCGCGGGTCCGGCCACGTTTTCGAACGAGCAGGACGAAGTCTCGAACAGTGCCTGGACGCGCGACCGAAGCAGCTCCGCATCGCGCCACGTAAGATTCTGAGGCAGCTCCATGTGATCGGTGCGGGTGGCGATACGTCCAGCGCTCGCGTACGACTGCGCTGCAGTATAGGGGACAAACGAGCTGGAGTTTGCCAAGGCGTCCCGCGCCTGGCTGAGGCTTTTTTCCTTCGAAGTCGTCATGAATGCGGAGTAGGCCGATTGCGTGGCGACCCCTGGCGTTTGTTCGACGACCGTCTCGCGGATTATGCCGAGGCGGTTGAGTCCGTGCGCTGCTTCGGGGAACGAGCCCGCGCCGAACTCGAGCGATGTTTCCGCTCCGACTGGACGCTCGCGCCGACAAATCGAAATGAATCCACTTCCAACGTGCGCGCGCGTGAAAATGGCCACCCCGGCGATCGTAATCACAGCAGTGGCCGTGTAGTGGACACGTTCACCTGGTTCGGAAGCCGCAAGAAGGCGTTCCGCCTCTCCCGGGGCGCAGGCGAGAAGACGGAGAGGAATACCGCCAACGATCACGCGAAGAACTCGGCGACGACCGATCATCTCAGCCCGAGGTTAGCCGGATATCGGTTACGCCTGCATGACTCAAAGTAAACATTTCTGCGATGTTTTGTTTCAATTTGGCCGTACTTTGTATTCACGGCCGAAGAGATCGCCGGGAGTTGACCAGATTCGCGGCGTGAATGTCAGCGTGGCCTGCTGTCCACGCGTCAACTGGTTCAATTCGCGATAGAGCCGAAGGTAGCGAGAGGTAACCACGGGCCAGGCGAGTTGCTCCGCGGTCCGCCGCGCGCACAGACAACGCTGCTCGGTCTCGCTGCGATCCCTGAAAACCGATTGGATGGCGAGCGCGAATGCCTGAGGCGTGGGCGGAGCCAGCCACGAATTGCCTGCGTCGGCATAGGAGGTAACTCCCCCGCTGGCGGGCGCCACCAGCGGGAGTCCGGCTGCCATGGCTTCCAGTGGCGCAATGCCGAATGGCTCCCGGGGATTCGGATGCACGAATACGTCGCAATTGGCGTAGCAGGAGGCAAGACTTTCGCGGTCGCCGATGTGGCCCAGAAATACGACGTGATCGAGACCGCGCTGCCTGGACTCAATCTCCAGTTGAGCCCGAAGAATGCCGTCGCCGGCGATCAGGAGCCGGTACTCCTGAGCAGGCAGTTGCTCCATGGCATTGATCAAAAGCGAGAGGTTCTTCTCCGGAGCCAGCCGGCCTGCATACAGGAGAAGTCTCGTATGCGGCGGAGCCGCAGCGCGCATCAATAGCTCGCGCCGCCCCTCCTCCGAACGGCGCGACGGTGAGAACCTCGCGCAATCCACTCCCATGGACGCTATCCAAATCCCCCGGCGAACCTTGTGGCCTCGTGATGCGTCGATGAGTTCGGCGGCGGTGTGTTCCGAAACGGATACATGATGATCGAAGCAGGGAAAGTAGACGGCCTTCATGTACAAGCGGCAGAACGCCTGAGCGACGCCGCTGCGAGAGACGTAAGCCGCGACATTTTCGTCCATGCGTTCGCAACTGAGCCCGACCACCGTGGGACGCACACGGATTCCGAGGGCGCGCCGGGTCCGCAACTGGCCGGCGAACCAGTGCATCGTGTATTTTTCGGAGACTTCGACCAGATCGGGCCGCTCCTCGGTGACGATGCGGTGCAACGCGGTCCGCGGGAGAAGAAACCGATGAGGAAAGATAATCCGGTAACTGGAGTCGAAAGGGGCGCGCGGCGCTTCGATCGTGTAAATCCGGCCGAAATCCCCAGTGTCTTCGATGCGCGTATCCTCACCCGGAACCACCAATCGGACGTACTGTCGCTCGCGCTCCGCCGCTTCCAGAAGGGCCCTGTAGAAGGTTCCGATGCCGCCGGAGGATCCGTGCCAGGCATTGGTCAAATGCAACGATTTCATGCGTTGTTCAGGAAGCCTGCGCGGCCGCAGCAACCCGGCGCATGATAAGCAGCGGCACGAATGCGACGAATCCGGCGATCAATCTGGGCATCGCGCGCATGTCCGCCGCGAGGGAGCGGGCTCCTTTACCGGTGATCAATGCCCCGCGACGCATCGCATACAGATGGAAGAGGCTCGACAGCATGGTGAAAACGACCGACGCGGTGATACTCGTTCGCAGAGCGGGCGTATGGCGAAGCCGATGAACCGCGTATTCAAGCGAATGGGATAAGACAGGCAGCGCGACGATGCCGGCGATTCCCCTCTGCCACGCCGAACGGAATCGGCTGAATCGCTCCGTCAGCCTCCCATAAAAGCCCGAACCCACACCACGGAATATCCACTCGGCGATCATGGCGCCAAGCGCCGCATGCCAGCCGGCGCGAAGATTGGAAAAGAAGAAGATAGCCCCCCGGATCAGGGAACTCGTCAACGCCGCCTTCCAGTTCCAAACTCTTGTCAACGCGGCGATGGCGGGCGAACGCGGCATCGGGAAGCGACAGAATACCGGGACAATGTTTTGTTTCGGTGTCGTTCGGATGAATGTCTCGACAAGCCTTCGCAGAATATTCAGGTATTGGGCGCGACGCGAGCGCGTTACGCTTTTGACAGTATTCGTTGTAACAAATATACTCAGAACAAATGAGTGAAGCCCGGCCGCAAAACAAGGCTCGTCGCGCGGCTGTTCCCGAGGAGGCGGTGTACGTGGAGTTAATGCGCACCGCCGACACGCTCTCGCGGCCGGTTGCGGAACTCCTGAAAACAGAGGATCTTTCGCCGCCTCAATATAATGTCCTGCGCATCCTGCGGGGGTCTCCGGCGGGGCTCAACTGTGGCGAAGTCGGAAGGCGCATGATCAGCCGTGACCCGGATATAACCCGCCTCCTGGACCGTCTTGAGAAGCGCAGGTTGATCTCCCGCCATCGTGATGATAATAAGGACCGCCGGGTCGTCTCGGCCCGAATAACGGCCGGGGGCCTCGCGCTGCTCGCGCGCCTCGATGAACCGGTCTGCGACGTCCATCGCAGACTGCTGGGCCATCTGGGGACGGAACGTCTGCGGGGCCTTTCGCAACTCCTTACTGCCTGCCGCACAGAGCTCGGTTCTTCATATTAATTGTCGTTGAAACAAATATCGTTCTAACGCATCTAACGGGGGTGAGAAAGGAAAACTGATGAGCACCGCTCAAACCGCTCCCGTACCGACCACCTCGATCTGGAGCCTCGATCCCGTTCATTCCGTGGCCGAGTTCAAGGTCAAACACATGATGATTTCGAACGTCAAAGGCCAGTTCACGGGCGTTACCGGCGTTCTTTCGCTGGCTGAAGACAACGTCGCCGAATCCCGCATCGAGGCGACCATTGACGCCAACACCATAAGTACCGGCGACGCGCAACGCGACGGCCATCTGAAGAGCGCCGACTTTTTCCACGTCACCAAATTCCCGACCCTGACCTTCCGGTCCACGAAGATCGGACGCCGGGCTGATAACGAACTAGCCGTCACCGGCGATCTGACGATTCACGGGGTCACGCGCGAAATCGTTTTTAAGGTGGAAGGTCCCACAGAAGCCGCCAGGGACCCGTGGGGCAACACCCGTCTGGGCGCTTCGGCCGTCACGAAGATCAATCGCAGAGATTTCGGCCTCACCTGGAACGCAGCGCTCGAAACCGGCGGTATCCTCGTGGGCGAAGAAGTCATCATTACTCTCGATGTCCAGTTTGTGAAAGCCTGACCTCCGCGGCGCAAGCGAAGCGGATTCGCCGCCGCGTTTATTCAGGGAGGAACTATGTCGCTCCGTCCGATTAAACAGATCATTCAAACTCAATCCACAATGGAAGGCGCGGGCGTAAAACTGCAACGCGCCTTCGGCTTCGGCAAAACGAAAGAATTCGATCCGTTCCTGCTTCTCGACGATTTCCGCAACGATCGTCCGGAAGACTATCTCGCGGGATTCCCGTGGCACCCGCACCGCGGCATTGAAACCATTACTTACGTGCTCGCGGGTTCCGTCGAGCACGGGGACAGCCTCGGCAACAAAGGCAAAATGACGGCGGGAGATGTCCAGTGGATGACCGCCGGAAGCGGCATCCTGCACCAGGAAATGCCGAAAGGCGATCCCCAGGGCCGCATGCACGGGTTCCAACTATGGGCCAATCTGCCGGCGTCACTCAAAATGACGGCTCCGCGCTATCAGGACATTCCGTCGGCGGCGATTCCGGAAGTTACGGAAGACGACGGCACGCGCGCCCGCATCATCTGCGGCGAGTTCTGGGGTCAACGGGGTCCAGTGGAGGGCGTCGCGGCCGACCCGAGCTACGTCGATATCTCGGTGCCGCCCGGCAAATTCAGAAGAATCAAGGTCGAAATTTCGCGAAACGCCTTCGCGTACGTCTTTGCGGGAAGCGGCGCCTTCCGAGATGCGTCCGACCCTCGCGCCGTTCTGACCGAGCAAGTAGCGAATCCGAACGCCGCGCCTGTGTACGATGCGCGCAATCACTCCCTGGTTCTGTTCGACGGCGGCGATGAAATCGCGGTGCAGGCCGGGCCAGAAGGAATTCGCTTCCTGCTGGTGTCCGGCAAGCCGCTCGAGGAACCGGTAGCCTGGTATGGCCCGATCGTGATGAACACCCAGGACCAGTTGCGTCAGGCGATGCAGGAACTCAACAACGGGACATTCATCAAGCACGGCTAACGCCGATCGCGGAAGCGTTCTCGATCTTTTGCAAATTAGGGCAGGCTCCATCCGGATAAAATAGGCGCGTCACCTCAACGCAACCGTTATTCCAAGGAGTCTGCCCGATGAGCAACGTCACCCTTAAGGTCAACGGCAGGGCCCACACGCTCGACATTGATCCGACCACGCCCCTGCTTTACATCCTGCGTAACGATCTCGACCTGCAGGGTCCTCGCTTCGGCTGCGGCTTGGGTCAGTGCGGGGCCTGCACCGTGATCATCAACGGCGCGGCGGTTCGTTCCTGCATCCTTCCCGTTTCGGCCGTCAAAGGCGAAATTACCACCCTCGAAGGCCTTTCTTCCAACGGGCGCCTGCACCCGCTCCAGCAGGCCTGGATCGACGAGCAGGCCCCGCAGTGCGGTTTCTGTCAGAACGGCCAGATCATGACAGCCAAAGCGATGCTCGACAAAATCCCGCATCCCAGCGACGCGCAGATCCGGGAAACGATGAACAACACACTGTGCCGCTGCATGTCCTACTACCGGGTACAAGCCGCCATCAAGCGCGCGGTGAAGGTAATCGCTGAGGCCCGACCCGAGTCTGAAAAGGAGGTCGCGGCGTGACTGCGTCAACTGAAATTCCGAAAAGGATCGAAGATCTCCTCGCCACGCATCGTCGAGGCTTCCTCAAAAGCGCGGGTCTGCTCGCAGTGAGCTTCGCAACGGGCGCGGGACCGCTGGCGACCGAGGCGAATGCCCAGACTCCGGGTCCCTATCCCGACCCGGATTTCCATCAACTTGACTCGTGGATCGTCATCCACGACAACAACACGGCGACGTTCTATGTCGGCAAAACCGACCTTGGCCAGGGGACCGGAACATCTTTCCGCCAGTTGATGGCTGATGAACTGGACATCGCTTTCGATCGCACCGCCTGCATCATGGGCAGGACCGATACCACCGTCGATCAGGGCGGATCGGGCGGTTCGACTGCGATGGAACGCGATTCCTGGCCGATGCGCCGCGCCGCCGCGGAAGCGCGCCGCGTGCTGCTCGAAATGGCCTCGACGCATTTCGGAATTCCGGTCGATCAACTCGCAGTCAACGATGCTGTGATCACGGTGAAAGCCGATCCGTTGAAACACGTCACCTATGGCGAACTGATCGCGGGCAGGAAGTTCAACGTGACGCTGACCGGAGCGAACGTCAACGTGGTCACGGGCGTAGCCAAAGTGAAACCGGTCCAGGAACTGAAATACACCGGCCAGTCGCCTCAGCGTGACGATATTCCCGCCAAAGTAGACGGTTCCATGAGATGGGCTGTCGACGTGAAGCTGCCGAATATGGCTCATGCGCGCAACGTGAAGCCGCCTTACGCGTGCGCCAGGCTGACAAGCATCGACGAATCTTCCGTTCGTAATCTGCCGGGATTGATCAAGGTCGTCTCCAAAGGTAACTATGTCGCGGTTGTCTGCGAGCGCGAGGAGCAGGCGATCCGCGCCGCGCGGCAACTCAAGACCACCTGGGAAAAGCCAGCCACCGCTCCCTTCCCGGCCTCCGAAGATCTCTTCACCTACATGCGATCCGCAGCGCCGACCTCGGCGGCCAATCCCGTCGTCGTTGGAAAGCCGGATGACGCATTTTCAGATGCGGCCAAAGTCATCGAAGCCGAATACGAAATCCCTTATCAGGGACACACTGCCTTCGCGGGCGCACATGCGACGGCCGATCCCTCCGATGGTCAGATGACCATCTACTCGAATGACATGAAGTCCTATGGAATGCGCAATGGCGTCGCCACGTTTCTCGGGATGCCGCGCGATCGTGTTCGCGTCGTGTGGATGCAGGGCCCGCAAGGCTTCGGCCGCACAGCCGCTGACGACGCGGCTTGCGAGGCCGCCTGGATCGCTCGCGAGATCGGCCGGCCCGTCCGCATTCAGTGGATGCGCGATGAGGAAACCGCATGGGATACGAAAGGCCCCGCGTTCCTGGTCAAGATGCGCGGCGGCCTGGACTCCGGCGGGCGCCTGGTCGCGTACGACTACAACGCGCGTTCCTGCGACTATAATCACCTCGGCTACAACGAACCCGACACGGTGCTGGTCGCGCAATTGATGGGCTCGCGAAGAGCGAAACCGGCGGCCGGAAGTTCGGAAATCCCTTCCGACATGTACGCGATCCCCCATCGCCGCATGACGCGTGACGTTGTCAGCCTGCCCATCGTGTGGGAGACGCCGCTTCGCACCGGCAATCTCCGCGACCCCAATGGTCCCCAATCCACCTTCGCCGCGGAATCATTCATCGACGAACTCGCCGCCGCCGCGAAAGCCGATCCGGTCGATTTCCGCATGAGGATGCTTACAGCCTCCGCAACAGATGACGCCGGTTTCCGCCGGGCGCGATCTATCGCGGTGCTCAAAGCGGTTGCCGAAACATATGGCTGGGATCCACGCCCATCGCCCAAGCCCGGAAGCAACGGCAATGTTCTCACCGGACGCGGCGTCGCGTATTCGTTTCGCGGTCAGACCATCGTCGGTGTCATCGCCGAGGTCGAAGTGAATCGCCAAACCGGCCATGTTTGGGCAAAGCGCCTCGCCTGCGCGCATGACTGTGGTCTCGTCGTGAATCCGCAAAGCCTGCGCAACACTCTCGAATGCGCCATGCTGCACGGCCTGAGCCGCGCGCTTCACGAGGAAGTTCAGTTCAACACTGAAAAGATCACGAGCGTGGATTGGATTTCGCATCCTACGCTTCGCCACACCGACGTTCCAGAGCGCATCGACATCAGGTTGGTAAACGGCGATCCAAATCCCAACCGCCCCGACCTGCCGCCGTACGGAGCCGGAGAAGCCGCGCTCAAACCCATGCTGGCCGCCGTCGCCAACGCGATCTACGACGCAACCGGCGTTCGCATCCGGCGGGCTCCTTTCCGCGACGTCCGTGTTTTAGCCGCGTTGAAATCGGCGCGCGGATAATAACTCCGGTCATCGGCCGGATGACGACCAGGTCAGAATTAGCCGAGCCTGGATCCAGCAAACAGCAGCCAATCGCTTAGGCACAGGTCCGATGACTCCGATCGCGTCGCGAGTCGTCTAACGGCTCGAACCTGAAGTTCGGCGGCGATTGGTATGTTACAGTACGCTAAGCTGAAAATAATGGATAGATAAAAGGCCGAGGCTGTTATTTCCCGCGCTAGCGATATTCATACTCGTTCTCAAATGCAAAGCACGCCGATCGTAAGTCGGGCGATTACGCTCCTACAAAAGTTAATCACTATTGCGTCGATCGGATTCGCGATTGCGGCTTTGCCCAAGATCCTTGAGCTCGCCGATGGCTGGTATTTTTTTCAGACGCGCCTGGAAGTCTGGTACGAGGTTGCTTTTCATCTGCTGTTCGCCGCCCTCTGCGGCGTCCTGCTCGCCGCCATAATTGTCGCTCTGTTGCTACCGGTGATGATCCGGAGCAAGTCCCCTGACCGCGTCGTGGAGTCCGCAACGCGGTTCCTCGTCGCCGTAATCGCGTTTGTGGATTTGCGGGTCCTGATCGGCACCGTGCTTGGGCGTCTCGGAATACACACCGGCTGGCTGATCGAAGCCACGTTCGACATCTACTACTTCGCGTTTGCGATTGCGCTGCTCATTCCAGCCGGGCGGCGGAGTGTGGTCCACAGTATGGACTATCTTCTGGAACCGAAGAGCACGCGTCGAAGCATTGTCGGATTGGGTGCGGCGACGCTCGCGGTAGCCGGCGCCAGCCGGGCCCTCGCCATCAAGTCGGAACCGCGACTTCCCCCTCTTCCAGCGAAGCGGCCGGACAGAAACATACTTCTCGTCACTTTTGACGCTCTTTGCGCAGAGGACATGTCCGTTTACGGCTATTCTTTGCCTACGACTCCACGTATCGCGGACTTTGCCCGCCGGAGTTCGGTCTTCACCGATTTTTATTCGATTGGAACGTTCACAACTCCGTGCGTCGCCAGTATTCTTACCGGCTTGTACCCATCGGAGCATGGCGTCTATCACCTCGCGGGTCAGTTTCGGGCAGAGCAGCGGCTGCGAACGCTTCCACGCCTCCTGCGATCGGCCGGATTCGCCGCTGGCGCGGCCGTTTCCAATCCACACGCTTTCTTCCTCATCGACGGTATTTCCACAGACTTTGACGTTCGACCGCGAATGGATTTCCCGGAGAGCGCGTCGACAACGCTGTGGAAAGGGCTGGAGATATTGCACCCCTCACAGATGCCGAGCGGTCGCGATCATGAATTCACCGATCTCGACGTTTTGTTGGATGCGGTGGAAAGCATCCCGGAGGCGCGCCTCCCCGGATATTTCGCACGCCTGAACTCAAAGTATTCGCCGAAAGCGAGCTTCCAGCGCGCTCAGGAAGTTTTGGACCGCCTGCCATCGGGATTTTTCATGTGGATTCACGTAATGGCGCCCCACTTCCCCTATTTGCCAGATGCCGCCTTCGCCAACCGCTTCCTACATGGCGACGCGATGCGGACGGAATCCCAGCAACACCGGATCACCATGTCTCCCAGACTCTACCCGCCAACCCAGCAGCAACTGGTGGACAAGGCGCGGCTGCGCTACGATGAGTTTCTCGCCAGCGCCGATCGCGCATTTGGCGATTTCATTTCCGGCCTGGAGTCCTCTGGACGGATGCGTAATACGAGCGTCATTGTTTCCGCCGACCATGGCGAGAGCTTTAGCGGTCGACTCTTCGGGCACCAGAGCAGACATCTGACCCGGCCCCAGATTCACATTCCCTTGATCATCCACACACCGGGCCAGGAAACCGGTAAGGTAGTCCAGTTAACGGCTGATCAAACCTCTGTCGCGCCAACGATTCTGGAACTTGCAGGACTCCCGAAGCCCGGCTGGATGCGAAGCGAATCGCTCTTAAGCTCGATAAGGAAAGACGGCGACTCTGCCGGACAGGGAATCGGGTTAACCCAATACCTGGAGACCAACAGTGAGTTCAAGCCCATCGAACACGGGAACGTCGGTATTATTTCCGAGGGCCAACAATACACATTCGATCTTGACTCCAGGGCGGGTAAGCTGCGGCGAATCGAAGACGCACACTTGTGGGACAGCAATTCCCTCTCGTCAAATCCGCAACTGGGACGGGAACTGCATAACAAGCTTCGAGAGCGCTTTCCTTTCGTGCCGAAAAACGGCTGACGGGAGTTGCGAATAGCGCCGCGCCTGATCAGTCGCCAAAAGCGAGGGCATTCGCCGACCGAAGGGTTCGAACATCGCGCATCGGAGGCTGCCCGAAGAACCGGCTGTACTCACGGTTAAACTGACTCGCGCTCTCGTAGCCGACTTCGAATGCGGCGCTCGCTGCGTCCAGGCCATCAACGAGCATGCGTCCCCGCGCCGCCTGTAACCGAAGCTGCTTCTGGTATTGAAGCGGGCTCATGGCGGTTAATGCGCGGAAGTGGTGGTGCAGCGTGGACGTTCCCATGCCCGCGATCTGCGCAAGTTCCTCGACCCGCAGCGGTTTAGCATAGTTTGCCCGCATCCACGCGATCGCCTTAGCTGTGCGGTTGCTCTGATCTCCCAGCGTTCCGATGGCCCGAAGGCGCGCTCCCTCGGGTCCGCGGAGAACGCGGTAAATGATCTCGCGCTGTATCAGGCCGCTGAGAAACGGAATGTCCTGAGGATGCTCCATGAGTCTCAGCAGCCGGAGGCAAGCGTCGAGGAACTCGACGGTCAGTTCGCCCGTCATCATGGCCGGACTGTCCAACGTTGTTGCGGGCGCCGAAATCTCTTCCCGGCTGACCAGTTCCCGCACCATCGGCATCTCGAGTCGAAGGGACATCGCAAGACACGGGCTCGCCTCGCTTGCCTCCACGACCTGACTGACGATGGGTAGATCAATCGCCGTCAGCAGGTAGCGCGACGCGCCGTAGTAGAAGGTGTTTTTCCCGAGGTCGACGCGCTTTCGCCCCTGCGCGACGACAACTACGCCCGGCTCATACGTTCCGGAGCAGGGAGCCGTCGGCTCAGTGCGCCGGTACAGCATCAGCCCCGGAATTGCCGTTACCCGTTTCTCTCCGGGGCCGACGAACAAGGCAATAGTGCGGGCCAGTTCAGCGCGCAGGCCCAAGGCGCGCCCCGCGAGTGAATCTTTCATGACAGGTCTCCGCCTTACGCTTCAGCATAAACTGCGGGGAGGTAGATCACGAACATTTCCGCCGCCGCTCAAGAGAATCAGGCAATAAATCGGAAGGATCGGGATATCGCCTCCATACCGACTCCTTTTACCCTGGAAATAAATGCAGAAGCGCAGATTGGGAAAGAGCGGTCTGGAAGTGTCGGCCCTGGGTTTCGGTTGCATGGGCATGAGCTTTGGCTATGGCCCTGCCAAAGACAAACAAGAGATGATCCCGGTAATTCGGGCAGCGGTGGAGCGCGGCGTCACCTTCTTCGATACTGCCGAGGTCTACGGCCCCTTTATAAACGAAGAACTCGTCGGCGAGGCGCTCGCGCCGTTCCGCAAGGACGTCGTGATCGCCACCAAATTCGGTTTCAAACTGGATCCGAGCACAGGAAAACAGGCCGGACTCGATAGCCGCCCGGAGCACATCAAACAAGTCGCAAACGCCTCCCTGAAACGGCTCAACGTTGAAGTGATCGATCTTCTCTATCAGCATCGCGTGGATCCGGAAATTCCGATCGAAGACGTTGCGGGGACGGTGAAAGACCTGATTGACGAAGGCAAAGTGAAGCATTTCGGCCTTTCGGAGGCCAGCGCAAAAACGATTCGCCGCGCCCACGCCGTCCAGCCGGTGACCGCCGTTCAAAGCGAATACTCGCTGTGGACGAAAGTCCCGGAAAAGGAAGTTCTGCCGACGCTCGAAGAATTGGGAATCGGCTTTGTGCCGTTCAGTCCCCTGGGCAAAGGCTTTCTTACGGGAAAAATGGACGAGAACACAAGGCTCGACAGCTCCGATTTCCGCAACATTCTGCCTCGGTTCACGCCTGATGCGATGAAGGCAAATCGGGCTCTGGTCGATTTGCTCGCGAGCATAGGGGCGCGCAAGAAGGCGACGCCTGCGCAGATCGCCCTTGCCTGGCTGCTGGCTCAGAAACCGTGGATCGTGCCCATCCCGGGCACGACAAAGCTGTCCCGATTAGAAGAGAACCTCGGAGCCGTGACGATCGGGTTAACTCCAGACGATCTTTGTGAAATCGACAGCGCCGCCTCGAAAATCGAGGTGCAGGGAGCGCGTTATCCGGAACACATCGAAAAGATGACAGGTCGTTGAGCGAGAGCTTAGTTTTCAACTTATGTACAACGCAAGAGCCTATTCCGCAGCGAGCGCCACTTCGCCGCTTGCCTATGCAACTATTGCCCGGCGCGATCCGGGCGAAAACGACGTGCAAATCGAGATCCTTTTCTGCGGCATCTGCCATTCCGATCTCCATCAGGTCCGCAACGAATGGGAGAGCGCTATGCCGACAGTCTATCCCTGCGTTCCGGGGCATGAGATTGTGGGCCGGGTGACCAAAACAGGTTCAGGCGTGACCAAATTCAAGCCGGGCGATCTTGCCTCGGTTGGCTGCCTCGTTGACTCCGATCGCACCTGCGCGGAATGTCAGGCTGGTCTCGAGCAGTTCTGCGCGAATCCCACCCTGACTTATAACTTCCCGGACAGGCGCCTCGGAGGCGTTACTTATGGCGGCTATTCCGACAGCATTGTCGTCGATGAGCGATTCGTCCTGCGCATCCCTTCCGGCCTCGATCCCGCGGGAGCCGCGCCGCTCCTCTGCGCTGGAATCACCACCTATTCACCGATGCGCCACTGGTGCGTCACCAAAGGCAAAAAGGTAGGCGTCGTCGGTCTCGGCGGGCTGGGCCACATGGGGGTGAAGTTCGCTCACGCGCTCGGGGCGCATGTCGTCGTTTTCACGACTTCACCGGGCAAAAAGGAAGACGCGCTCCGTCTCGGGGCCGATGAAGTGGTCGTGTCTCGCGACCGCAATCAGATGTCGCAACATACCGGTAGCTTCGATTTCATTCTCGACGCCGTCTCGGCCGACCACGATATCAACGCCTACATTCAGCTTCTGCGCCGCGATGGCAACATCACGCTTGTCGGGGCGCCGGAGAAGCCTCTCGCCGTGGCGGCTTTCGGCCTTCTCTTCGGACGCCGCAGCCTGTCGGGTTCGCCCATCGGTGGCCTGCCCGAAACTCAGGAAATGCTGGACTTCTGCGGCGCCAACAATATCACAGCGGATGTCGAAGTCATTCCGATCCAGAAGGTGAATGAAGCCTACGAGCGGCTGCTGAAAGCCGACGTGAAATATCGCTTTTCGATCGATATGGCTTCGCTCAGATCCGAGTAGCCAGTCGGGTACTGTTAATCTGCGCGCGCGGAATTCAACCGCGCGCGTTTTACGCAAGCGCGAGATTCAGATTCTCGATCGCCTCGTCGATTTCGGCGGTGTTCTTGTACCCCACAGTCACGCAATCGACGCCAGCGTGATTGAACGCGAAACGCATCGCCGCTTTCCGGTCTTCACGGTTGGTGAATGCGCCCTCTCCGGCCAGTTTCATGCTGATCACGCCCATTCCTTGCGCGTGAACCTGCTGCAAATGGGAAACCACCTCATTCACATTGCCCCGACCGCTCGTGTTGTAATCCTCAGCGTCCATCTTCGTGCCCTTTTGGTTCATCCGGATCATTGCGATCTCGAGCCATTGATTGCCCGGGAATCGCCGTAACGCCGGAAGCCCGTGCACGGACGCGCCGCGTCCGATGACAACCTTCTTCGACTGCGCGTCCGCGATGCCGTCCTGCCACCTCTCCGTGTCGGTGGGCCACGAAGCGACATGCTGGTAATGCATCAACATGATGTCAAAGTAATCGGTGTTCGCAAGTTTGCGCAGTTCGTCGATCTTCGTCTGCGGATCGACGCCCGGCCGCGTCGTCACCTTCGACATCAATTTGTAAGAGTCGCGCGGAATTCCCTTCAGCGCGACCCCCAGCATCTGATGCATTTGTCCGTAGGTCTCCGAGGTCTCGAAGAACCGGATGCCCCGGTCATAGGCATGGCGCACGAGTTTCGTGAACTGGTCCTGCCCCAGGTCGCGCTGAACCTGGCCGCTGAACGTTCCCGTGCCAAGCGCGAGGCGCGTGACCTTAACGTTTGATTTCCCGAGCGTTACCCAGTCTGTGGCCGTTCCGCGCGCCGCGCGCATCGGAACGTTTCCGGTCGCCGCAATCACGCCTGCGGCGAGCCCGGCTTTCATGAACCTGCGTCTGGAACACTGAGGCATACTGCCCTCCCGGTCGGCCACCATGCTAACACGGATAAATTGGGGCAACGCACTTGACCACACGCTGTAAATCCCTGGATAATCACGAAGTTCCGAAACAAATGGAGTCACTGTCGGGAGGAGATCTTACGCATCGGGAGGAAATAATCACCATCCTGGAATGCGGCGCCGCGCGCTGGAATGAGTTCCGACGGCAACATCCCGACGGCTTTGTTCTGAACGGGGCGTCGCTTCAGGGCGTCCAGCTGGCGCGGGCCGACCTCCACTCGGTCATACTGATGGATTCCGACCTCCAGAGGGCCAATCTCGCCGCAGCCATCCTCGAAAGCGCGGTCCTGCGAAAGACGAACCTGCGCGATTCCGACCTTCGCAAGGCCAACATGAATCGCGCGGATCTGTTTCGGGCCAACCTTGCCGGCGCGGATTTACGAGAAGCCAGCCTGGTCTCCTGCTTCCTGAAGCGCGCCGATCTCAGCGGCGCCGACCTCAGCACCGCCCGCGGCCTCACCGACGCGCAGATCGCCGACGCTCTTGGAGATGAGCAGACCCGGTTGCCGGATGGACTTAATCGCCCGGCCGCGTGGGCCACTGAGGTTCGGCCTGATTAAGACTCACGCGCAACCGGGCGGTTCCGACGAACACATCCGCGTGGCCATTGTCGGCGGCGGCTGCGCCGCTCTCACGACCGCGTTCGAACTCACGAAGCCCGAGCACAACGGCCTCTACGAAGTCACCGTCTATCAGATGGGCTGGCGACTGGGCGGGAAAGGCGCGTCCGGGCGAGGTTCCGCCAACCGGATTGAGGAGCACGGGCTGCATCTCTGGATGGGATTCTATGAGAACGCTTTCCGCCTGATGCGGGACTGTTACGCCGAGCGCCGCGCGGCATTCCCCAATTGCCGTTTTAGCGATTGGCGTGAGGCGTTCCAGCCTGCGCCGCACGTGGGCGTCGCAGACCGCGCGGGCGACGATTGGTCATATTGGATTGCGAAATTCCCGCCGGGCAAGGGCGAACCCGGCGATCCGCTCGATAGTGGGCCCTTCACTGTCTCGGCTTACCTTCGGCAATCGATCATGCTGATTGGCGAATTGCTCCGGTCTTCCGGCGCAAATTCGTCGGCGCAATGCGAAGCGGCGGAAATGCGCGGATGGGACGCGGTAACCGCGGCGATGCATAAGCTTCTGGGCTACGGCGAACTGGCAACGACCACGGCGATCTGCGAAGCGTGCGGAATTCTTGCGGCAGGAATCGACGTTTTCTCCCCCCGGATATTCTGGGACACCGCATCGCTGCCGACGCGCCTTCTCGATTCGCTGGCGGCAGCGGCGCGCCGACAGCTCGATCTCCGATTGGCAGAAAACGGCGAACTACGACGCGTCTGGCAGGTGGTCGATCTGATCCTCGCGATCGTGTGCGGCTCGGTGCGCTTTGGTCTTGCGTTTGACCCGCGCGGCTTCGACGCGATTAACGACTACGACTGGCGCGAATGGCTGCGCCTGAACGGCGCGGCGGAGCAGTCGCTCGACTCCGGCTTCATGCGGGGCATCTATGATCTCGCTTTCGCTTTCGAAGATGGCGATCCGACCCGCCCGCGCCTGGCAGCAGGCGTGGCGTTACGCGGCGCGATGCGCATGTTTTTCACGTATCGCGGCGCGCTGTTCTGGCGCATGAGCGCCGGCATGGGGGACATAGTGTTCGCCCCGCTCTACCAGGTGCTCCGCAGAAGGGGAGTGCGGTTCGAATTCTTCCACAGGCTGCGCGGCATTGGACTTTGCCCCGAGGAAACGGCCGAGCCCGCATGGGTGGAACGCCTGGAGTTCGATGTCCAGGCCAAAGTCAAAGGAGGGGGCGAATACCAGCCGCTGGTCGATGTCAACCGAGTGCCGAGCTGGCCGTCACATCCCGACTATGCCCAGCTTGCCAACGGCCGCGTCCTTGAACGCCAAAACCGCAACTTCGAAGCGGTCTGGGAAGAGCGCCGATCCGGGACGAAGACGCTGCTCGTGCAGCGCGATTTCGATTTCCTCGTTCTCGGCGTGAGCATCGGCGCGCTGCCCGATGTCGCGCGCGAACTCGTCGAGCGCGAGCCCCGCTGGCGCGATATGGTTCGGCATGTGAAAACGGTACCGACCCAGGCCTTCCAGATCTGGATGCGAACGCCGGTATCGAAACTCGGGTGGAATCATCCGCAGACCAACCTTGCGGGTTTTGTCGAACCGTTCGATACCTGGGCCGACATGACTCACTTAATCCCGGAGGAAAGCTGGCGTGGCGAGGTGAACTCCATAGCTTATTTTTGTAGCCCGCTGGCCGATCCGACCCCAGACGGAGCGCCGGTAACACGCGACGTCGCGCTGCAACAGTATGAGGTGGTGAAGGAAAACGCCGTTCGGTTCCTGAAGCACGACATAGCCTCGCTCTGGCCCCGTTCGAAGGGCGACGATGGCGGGTTCGACTGGGGGGCGCTCGTCGGGCCGGAGTCACCAGCGAAGGCGGCGCATCTCGGCGCGAAACAATTCGATACTCAGTTCTGGACCGCGAACGTTAATCCTACGGATCGCTATGTTCAATCGTTGCCCGGGAGTATCGTATACCGTATATCTCCGCTGGACATGACATTCGACAATCTCACCATCGCGGGTGACTGGACAGCGACAGGCCTTGATACGGGCTGCATTGAGTCGGCTGTTATCTCCGGGCGACTTGCCGCGCACGCGATCTCGCAAAAACCCGCGTTCAAGGATATCGTTGGTTATGATCACCCCTAGGCGCGCCAGATGAACGATCCGAGTACCCGCCGCAAACGCGCGCCGCTCAAACAGGATGCCCCCATCCGCAACCGACTGACCACGCCGTACGAGGCGAGTCGTCCGCACGCAGGCGAAGCCCATCCCCCACCCTCCGGATTTCAGGAATCCGCCGGTAATGCTCTGCGAGATGCTCTGGAATGCGGCGTCCGAACTGCGTATACTGTCATAAACGAATACATGCGGCGCGGCTATGAAGCCGCGCGCGCGAGTCAAATTAACCAGCACGACCGAGGCGATATGCGCGACGACACACGGGGTTACACCGGCTGGAACAATGCATGGAATCCCATGGCGAACCCGATGCAGCAGTGGGCGTCCATGATGCGCGCGTGGGCGGAGGCGTGGTCCGCTTTTGCGCCAGGAGGCTGGCCCCAACAGATGTGGAACGCCGCGTGGCCCGCCTACGGGATGCCGGGACCACCGTCCGTTTCCGTTCAGGTGTGTTCGCATCGCCGGGCCGAGATCACGACCAGGGCGAACCTGATGCCGGGAGCCGAATGCTCGTCTTTGACCGTTTGCGCGCTCGCGGCCGAAGGTTCGAAAGCGCAGCTCAAAGGCGTGTCGATATCGGGCGCGCCGGGCGCCGTTCGCATCGTCGTCCCCGTTCCAGCCGAACAACCATCGGGCGCGTATTGTGGAGAGATCAGGACGGCTGATGGTCGGGGCGTCGGTAATCTTACCGTAACTATCGCGGATTTGCCGAGAGACGCGGCCTAGGCGCTGGCCTTCATGGACATGTCTTCCGGCAGCCCGGTGCCGTCGGTGCTCCGGGAATACGGCGAGGCAACCCGCGCCTTACTTTTCGACTATCTGCCCGACGCGGAGCCCCGACGTTATCTTTACGCTCTCCTGCAGGATTATCCGCGGCGCGGAGGAAGAGCTTTTCGACCCAGCCTTTGTATCGCGACCGCGCGCGCCTTCGGCGCTCCCCTCGATGTCGCCTTGCGCACGGCGGTTTCGATCGAACTGATCCATAACGCCATGCTCATTCACGACGACATCGAGGATGAAAGCGAGCAGAGGCGCGGCGAGCCCACGTTGCATATCAAGGAAGGCGTCCCCATGGCGATCAACGCCGGCGACATGCTGTCCCTTCTTTCCATGCGGCCTCTGGTGGATAACCGCAACCGTCTCGGGCCGGATCTGTCGCTGCGCATCATCGAGGAGACGGATCGTATGGCCCGTGAATCCGCCGAAGGGCAGGCCCTGGAACTCGGCTGGCGGCGTGACAACGTGCTGGACCTGAACGAGGGGGACTATCTCCTCATGGTCCTGAAAAAGACCTGCTGGCTGGCCACCATTCATCCCACTCGAATGGGAGCGCTCATCGGCTCCATCGGACGGATTGATCTGGATCGTTGTATTCGCTTCGGCTTTTTTCTGGGCGCGGCTTTCCAGATTCAGGACGATCTGCTCAATCTCGAAGGGGATGCCGACGTCTATGGGAAAGAGTTAGGCGGTGACATCCGCGAAGGAAAGCGCACCCTGATGCTTATCCGGCTGATCGCGAACGCGACGAGCGGGGAACGGCGACGTTTGGGATCGATATTCGCGCGCCCCCGCGAAGAGCGCGGCGTCGGTGACGTTTCATGGGTTCTGGAGCGAATGAATTTCTACAGGTGCATTGAATATGCCAGGGAACTCGCGCACGGGTTGGCGGGCGCCGCCCGATACGAGTTCGCGGCGCTTTACGGAGTCCTGCCGGACTCGCGGGATAAACGCTTCCTCGAGGCTCTGCCCGAATGGGTGATCGCAAGAAACTGAACCGGGTGAAGGGAGACGCCCTATGACAACCGAAGAGTTCACCCGGGAGTTACCGCCTTTCACAAACGACCCCCTGCCGCTGAAGCCGCCCTTTGTCTTCAACGGCGTTTCGGCTCGCGTTTTTCCTCTGCGCGCCAATCTCGACGCTCTTCAGCAGGTTTGCAACGGTTATCTGAATATCGTTCCCGAAGAAGCGGGCCGTTTCAGGGCGTCTGTCCCCTATGTCTACCTCATGGTGCTGGACTACGGGCAGATCGCGGAAACGGTCGCCCGTACAGGATGGTTCGCGCAGGTCGAAGTCTTTTTCGGCGTGCCCGTCGAGTGGTACAAGCTGGTCAACGGCCAATGGGCTTTCCACGATTGGGCGATCATTACTCCCTATATCTTTGTCGATGATGATCTCTCTGTGCAGACCGGAAGGATCGTTTACGGCTTCCCGAAAGTTCTGGCGAAAGTCACAAAAACGAAAAGTGAGTGGGTGACGAGTCCGCTTGCGCCATACACCCTCGCGCGGGTTGAAACAATGGTCTTCCCCGAGGCGTACGCCGGGACATCTCTCGAGATGAAGCCGTTTCTGGAAATTGTTCGTGCCCAGAACTCAAGTTTTCAGTTCCCATTCGATCCGAAAAGCCCTGCGGCGCCCTGGACGATGGCGTCGAATATCGCGGATGCCATCGGCGGATTCAGCCGCGATGCGTTGTGGCTCGCCCAGTCGTCCCGAATCTTTCCTTTCAATCCCATGGTCCTGCCAGGAGTTCTGCGGGACATGTTGAGCAGAACCACGTCGGACCTGAACCCATTCGGGCCGGGTTTCGTCCAGAATTCTCTCAATCTGAAACAGTTCCGGCTGTCGGACAATCCTTCGCGCATTTGCTATCAATCTCTGACGAACGGGCGTATGCGCATGACCTCGTTTAACCATGGCGGTCTCCTGGGCGAGTATCACACCGCGATGGGAGATCTGAGCGGCGGGCACACCGTCATGCTGTATGAGCATTCGTCGCTACCGGTCGTACGCACGCTGGGGCTGGAAACCGACCGGTCATGGGTCACCACGGAAAATGTGAATCTAGCTGCAGTCAAGCCGGTGTGCCCATTCTGGATCGACATTGACATTGAGTATGAAGTCGGCGAGAACGTGGCCTGGCGAGGCGACAACGGAGTGTGGAGAACCAGCGCCGGAGTCGCGTTCGGCAGCGAGAGCGAAGCCAAAGAGCTGGAGGAAGCGCCGACGTTCAACGCGACCGTACCCTCGGCGGTTGCGGCGGTCGCCGGGCCCTTTGAATTCTCCGGTACCACCACACGAGTTCTGCCCCTTCTGGCGGACCGCCAAAAATTGCAGGACTTCCTGGACAGCTATATCAACCGATTAATTGTCGGTCGCGAAGACACGATCCAGCGGGACGACACCTCGGCGCGCGAACAGATCCGGCTTAGCGTGTGGGCTCGTCCGCCGATATCGGTCAACACCGGACGGCCAGTCGGCGGCGACACTGCCTACGTTTACCTGACCGCCTGCAGTTTTTCGAATGTGGCTTCGCAGACGAACAATGTCGGCAACTGGGTAAAGTACGAACTCGCGTTCATGATTCCGGTGAAGCTGCAACGTCTGATGGGGGGCGAATGGACCACGGCCGGCGTGGGCATGGTTCCCGCGTATTACCTTGTGGACGATTGCGTCGCTGCGATTTCGCGTTTTGAGATACAGGGAATCAATGCCAGCACCGCGACGTTCCTCCGTCCGGAGAGCGCGTGGCTCAGCGAGGCCGCCTCGCCGTCCGCCAATCCGGAGCAAACGCTGCTGCGCGTGGAAGCCGAAGTTCTCGAAGCGCTGGGTGAGGGTCAGGAAACGACCATGCAGCCCATCATTGAAATCAGCTCCCTGGATCCGTTTGCTGGTCTGGACCCGGCGGATGCGCCGGAGGCCCCATGGCGATGGGCCGAGGAATTGCGCCTCGAACTAGGGGCCAAAAAGGCCGTCAAAGCCCAGCATCCGGACAAACTCAGAGTCGGGAGAGCTCTCGCTCTCGAACTGCTGGGGAACCAGATCCCGTTCACGATTTATACGATCAAGCAGTTTCGCGACGTCACGGATCCCGAAAAGGCCTGCTATCAATCGATAGTTCGGGTTGCGCGGTCGTTCAAGGAAATTGTCGATCTGCGCGAAATTGAAGATACGCTTGTTGTGCGGATTCACGATTTCCCCACGCTCGATATCGTGAACACTCTGGGAATCCGCGCAGTGAGAGTTCCCGGCAGAGGCCCGGGAATCGTCTATGATGCGCAGGCAATCCGGCCTTTCTTCGTTGCTGGCGTGATCGATGAACCGCTTTCGGAACGCCTGATGGCACGCGTCGGAGGCAGGCAATGGACGATGGTCACCCAGGCTGTGCGCTCGGGGTCCGACCGTGTTCCACTCGCTTTCCTTACCTTGCTGAGCGACGAACCCGGAAGTCCCGTAATTGCCGTCGACGATGAGGCCGAAAAGCTTCAGGATCAAATGGACCCGTGCCGAATGAGGGCCATCGTTTCCGAAGCCGGCCAGCGGCTGAGATCGGGTAATGACGATGAAGATCGGGACAATCCCCTTGCAATCGGCAAAGCATCCGCTCGCGACGCTTTAGACATCGTTGATCCGCAGACGGTAATCGAATCCGTTCTCTCGCGCGAGTGGGGCAACGCCGACGAATACTCCCGCTGGCGCGTGGGGCGGCAGACCTTGCTCGAAGCCATGAGCGCTCTGCCCGTGGATGGCGTTCTGAAACCAGTCGCCGAATCGGTCCTGTATCGGCAACTCAACAATGCTCTGGCCGACCGCCCCGGCGCAGTGGCCAGCCCGTTACCAGATCGCGCACCGCTTGCGGTCCATGCGGCGGCGCGCCTCGGGCACTCTGAGCTGAAAATGAGCACCGCCGAACTATGGCGTGATCAGCTCGAGCAGATCATCCTCTCCCAGGAACGGTTCACGGTCCTGCGCCTGAAGATGGAATCCGAGGTTACGCTGCTGTCCGCGTTCGCGATTCTTGGGTTTCAGGGCATCGACGACGCACTGCGCCGCGTCCGCAAAGAGCAGCCAACCCTGGTTGAGATTTACGATTCCGGCATGAGGATGTTGGAAGTGATTGATGAAATCAGCAAGCTGCCCATCCGGGGGGAACCCTCGGAGCGCGACAATCTCGACACAGTCATCGTCGCTAATCTGATGCGTTTGCAGGAACTGCTGATCGAGCTTCCGAAAGGGCTCAAGCCGGAAAAGGCTTTGGGCTGGGCTTCCGACCACAAGGAGGACCTGCGGCAGATTGTCCAACTGGCGCGCGCTTATTGTGACGCGCAGAAGAACGCGCTGCTGAATAAGCTGTCGCGAGCCTACCAGAAGCCCGACTTCTGTATTCGCCGCGATTCGGTAGGACCGTACGCCAATACGCTGCTGCCGCTTTCGTTTTCCTGGGACCCGCAATGGTATTACGGAGACGAGATTGAATATCAGTTGCACCCGCCGCACCCGGACGTTCGCCGGGCTGCAAGAAAAACGTTGAAGAAGGGCGCGCGCACTGCCCGCGCGAAGAAGAAAGCGAAGGCCTGATCACGATGGCGAATCCATTCGGATCCATCAATCTGCACGGCGATAGCGCCATGCGCGGCGTAACGCTCGCATTACCCACGAACGTAGTCCGGAATTTTCTTCCCGCAGGTCTGGTCCTCGGGGATCAGAGCGTCACCCCGCCCGGAACTCATCCCGTAATCCTGCTCTTCAACGATCTCTTCCGGGCGCGCATGTCGGTCCCGACACTGCTGCCGAACCTGACCTACCACGAGCACAGCTTTGGAGTACCCTTCGCGTATCTCTCCGGCGAGTCTCTCATGCCCGGCAAGCCGGGCCCGTACTATTTCATGCCGCGCTTGTATCTCGACAGCTTCTGGGCGATTCTGGGCGGCGTTGCTTTCTGGGGATTCGCCAAGGAATTGGCTTCGTTCACCGTCACGGCTGACAGGTATACGATCACCACCAACGCGGGGCAACGCCTGACGTCGCTGACATGGAACTCGGCGGGTAGCGGCGACTTTCATCCGTGCGCCGACTACCAGCACTTCGAACCGGTTCGGCAGATGCTTAGCCAACCTCTGATTTCTATGGTCCCGGCGGGGATGGGACCCTTCTTCGTCCTGTCCGATTTCGATAAAGCGTGGGATGTCGCAACCGTGAAACCGCTCGAAACCGAATTGGGAGTCGACGTCGCTTACGTTCTCGGATATCCGGCGGGCCGATATCCGACGTCGGGACACCATCCCGGAATCGACTCTTCCCCACTCGGTTCGTACGAACTGCGGGCGCCCTGGCGGCTCACGCTTCCTTATCCGCCGCTGGTCTCCTAGAGGGCCCGTAGTACCCCTGACGAGGGCCTGCTCAGCCTGCATGTTATAGTTGCCACTTCAAGTACTCGCCCGCGTAACCGCTGCGGGCTAGTACGCCACATTGATGCAGTGTGCCAATTGCGGTACGGAAAGCTCGGCGCGCGTTAAGTTCTGCGCTGAGTGCGGCGCGCCCATGGGCGTACCGTGTCGCGACTGCGGATTTCAAAACCCGCGCGAAGCAATTTCCTGCGGAGGTTGTGGTCGAAGTCTGGGGGCGCCTCGCCGACTCGGCGCGGAACGCAGGCAAATAACCGTCTTTTTCGCCGACCTTGTCGGCTCCACCAGTATCGCGGAGGAACTCGACCCTGAAGATCTGCGAGACCTCTACGGACTCTATCAGTCCGTCTGCGCCGACGTCATCGAACGCTGCGAAGGCCATCTCGCGCAGTATCTGGGCGATGGCGTCCTGGCGTACTTCGGATATCCTGCAGCCCATGAGGACGACGCGTCGCGCGCAGTACGCGCCGCGCTGGAGATTCTCAAGCGGTCGGGCGCGATCGAGGTCGCGGGCCGTACGCCTCAGGTTCGCGTCGGTATTCACACAGGGCTCGTCGTCATCGGCGACGTCGGCGCGGGCGCTCGGCAGGAGCAGCTTGCGCTCGGCGAGACGCCCAATATCGCCGCTCGACTTCAGTCGGAAGCCCTACCCGATACGATCGTCATCAGCGACGCAACCCGCAAACTTCTCGCCGGGCAGTTCGAATTGGAGGGTCTCGGGGCTCGCGCGCTGAAAGGCCTTTCGCGTCCGGTCGAGATTTTCCGCGTTATCGGCGGCAGCAGAGCGGCAACGCGCTTTGAAGCGATGAAGGCCGCGCGCGGGCTCACGCCGTTTGTGGGACGCGCCAGCGAGCTTGAGTCGATCCGCGCGGCGTGGTCCGAAGCCGCCGCAGGCCGCGGCCGCGCTCTGCTGCTACGGGGCGAGGCCGGTATGGGCAAGTCGCGTCTGCTCGAAGCCGCCGGGCAGCTCGCCGCAAACGCGCCCCACGAGCTCTTCCGCGCTCAGTGCTCCCCGTATCAACTCAACAGCCCGCTGAACCCGATGGTGGAAATGCTTGAGCGCCGGATCGGGATCGCACAGGAAATGGGCCCGGCCGACAAACTCGACCGAATTGAAGACTTCGCCTCCCGAAATGGGCGGAAGGATGATGAGGCTGCCGCCGCCCTGGCCGGATTGTTTGCTTTCCCCACTCTCGAGCGGTATCCGGGGGTTAACATCCCTCCCGCGAAACGCAGGGCCTGGATGATCGGCGTCCTCACGGACCTATTGCTTCGCTCCGCCACCGGGGCGCCCGTTCTGTATCTGATCGAGGATCTGCACTGGGCCGACCCGTCAACTCTGGATCTGCTCGGTGAGATTGTCGCGCACATGGCGAATCGGCCCATACTTCTCGTATGTACCGGTCGCCCCGAGACGGCCGCCCCGTGGCTAAGCGACGCGAACTGCCAAATCCTACCGGTCGAAGCTCTGCCCAAGGCGAATACGCGCGAATTGGTCGCGCGTGTCGCTGGATCGAAGTCCCTTCCGCTGACCGTCGTTGAGGAACTGGTCGTTCGGACCGGCGGAACGCCGCTTTTCGTCGAAGCTGTGACTCGTACTGTGCTGGAAGCTGGCGTGCTCCGTGAAAGCGAACACGGGTACGAACTAGTAGGTCCCCTGCCGCCCGGCCTGATTCCCGCAACCGTCCAGGATTCCTTGATGGCTCGTATCGACCGGCTGGGCAGCGACCGCCCGGTTGCCCAGGTCGCGGCCGCGATAGGCCGGGAATCGAGCTTCGAATTGCTTCAGGCGGTTCTCGACATGCCGCCCGAGGAACTGACGCGCGCGGTGAGGCATCTCGTCAATCTCGAACTCGTGTTCGAAAGCGGCTCGCCCCCGGACTCGACTTACACCTTCCGCCACGCTTTGATCCAGGATGCGGCCTATGAATCCCTGCTCCGCAAAACCCGCCAGGAATTTCACGGCAAAATCGCCGAAGTGCTGGTTCATCGCTTCCCGGATATGGCGGAGACGAGGCCGGAGCTTCTCGCGCGGCACTTCGAAGGCGCGGGCCGGACACGCGAAGCCATAGCCGGCTGGATGCGGGCGGGGCAACGCGCCGGGCAAAGCATGGCATTTCGTGAGAGCGTGGCCCACTGGCGAAGAGCGATCTCCCTGCTGGACACGCTTCCGGACGATGATCCCGACCGCCTTCGCACGGAAATGGAAGCGCAGCTGGCGATCGCCCAGGTCCTGATGACAACAGTCGGCTGGGGATCGCGCGAAGCGGGAGAGGCCTGTATTCGGGCGCGCGATCTCTGTCGCGCTCTCGGGAACATCGCAGGGCTGATTCAGAGCCTGACCGCGCTTTCGACTGTTTACTTCGTACGCGGCGTACTGGATAAAGCGCTCGAAGCGTCACATTCCGTTCTCGAGATGGCGCTCACAACGAATGACGTGTTGTTTCAGGCCGGCGCGCGCGTTCCCTACGCATACACCGCGTATTTTATGGCTGACTTCGCACTCGCTCGGGAAGAGGCCGATCGGGTGCTTGCTGTCTACACGCCCGAGAATGAGCGGCTTATCACTTCGAGGTTTCAGGTGCCCGCGACATTCGCAGCGGCGAACGCCCGGGTGATGAGTTTGTGGTTCATGGGATATACGGCCGAGGCGGAGGAATCACGGCGGCAGGCGTGGACGATTATCGAATCGCTGAACGTCCCTGCCTGCACAGCATATGGCTATGGCCATGCGCTCCTTTACCATTACGCGCGGCGCGATCGCCGGGCAATCGCCGAGCTCGCGCAGCGGCTCTATCCGCTTTGTACCGAAGAGGGCTATTTGGTGTGGGGTGCGCAGTCGCGCATCTATCTTGGATGGCTGCGCGCTCTGGAGGGCGATGCCGAACAGGGCATGGCGGAGATGAACGCCGGGCTCGAGTCGTATCGCCTGACCGGTTCCGGGTTGATGACCGTCCAGTTCTGCCTGATGAGAGGAGAAGCGCTTTGGGTCGCCGGCCGCCCGCAAGAGGCTACTGCCGCGTTGGCCGAAGGCCTTGCGCATGCCGCGGAATACCACGAGCATGCGCATGAACCCGAATTACACCGCCTGATGGGCGAGATTCTTCTCGCAGAGGGTGAAACCGCGGAAGGCGAAGCGTGTCTCCGCCGCGCAATTGACTTGTCGAAGGCCCAGATCGCCAGGACGCCGGAGCTACGCGCCGCACTAGCGCTCGCCCGGTGGCTCGCCGCCCACGATCGAAACGATGAAGCAAGGGATCTCCTGATCCCAGTTGAAAGCTGGTTCCTGGCCGGGAGGGAACTGATACCGGAGTTGCGCGAGGCAAGACAACTTCTGGATTCCTTGCCATACCAAACTGCTCGCCCGGTCTGATCGTAATCGGGTTCAGAACGCGAATCGAAGCGAAAGACTGATCTGTCGCGCCGGAAACGCGGTCGTAAACGCCAGCGGCTGGCTTAGCTGCGCCACTGAGGCGGGAACGAAACCCTTCACGTTGTATGGTCCGTTAGCCAGCGTCCCGCCGCCTGGAAGCGGGTAATTTGGGTCCGCGGGAAAGTTATTATTCACCGCGGCATAATTCACCCGGTTCAGCAAATTCTGAGCCTGCGCGATAAAATCAAGCCGGCGCTTCTCCCCGCCGATCAGACGTTTGGTCACCCGCATATCCCAACTCACGTAGGTCGGGCCGATTCCGTTGTTACGTCCCTCGTACCACGGCCGCGCGGTCGCGTTGTGTCCGATTGTGCCGTTGGAAAGCCCAGGCGCAAGCAATGTGATCGGGACCCCGCTGCGCGCGTAAACAATTGGCGAAATCGTCCAATCGGCCAGCAGCCGCGCGTACCACCCGCCTTGCCCAGCGTGAAACGGCGTCGAATACACGGCGTTCGCGACGAAGTTGTGCTTGATATTGAAGTCCGATTGCGCCCGCTCCAGATTCAGAAGATCCGATCGGAAGGGCGTGCTCAGCGAGCTGAAATCGCTCGTATCGTCGATCGCCCGACTCAGCGTGTAATTCACCTGAAACTGCAAACCGCGATCGAATCTCCGAGTGAGCGAAACCGTGCCGCCGTTGTAAATTCCCGACCCTACTGACGAAAATGCGCCATTCTGAAAAATCGAGCTGTTCGGCTCGCCCGCCGTCGTCCCCGGCTTCGGAATGTAATACGGCCCCACAAAAGGATCGACCGGCACAGACGGATCACGAACGAAGTTGGTCTCGACCACCTGCTCGATGTGCACGCTCCGGTAGAGCAGATAGCCGACCTCCACCGAATAATGGCGCGCGATCTCGCGAGCCACGCTGAAGCTGGACTGGATGGTATACGCGGGTTTGAAATTCGGCCCGAGCGTGAAGATGATGTTGCCGAACGCCGTTGGGCCGGGCGGGCCGATCACGATTCCGAGCGACTCGAGTTGCGCGTTTGAGAGCCCCGGATTGGGGAATGCGGTGGTTGCGTTCGCCGCCTGCAGCGCCCACGTCGAGAAGATCGAGGGGAAGGGTGGCGACGGTACCCCTGCGACGACTGCGCCCTGGTTGATGTACTTGCCGCTAATCCCAACGGTATTCGTGTAGAACGGGATCATGAAAACGTTCGGCGCTACAAAGATTCCGCCTCCCGCACGCACGACCGTTTTCTGATCTCCGCCGGGATTCCACGCGATACCGACACGGGGCGTGAACCAGACGCTGGCGGGAACCGGCGATGTTTCGGCGTTCACATCAAGCCGCACTCCATAGTTCAGAGTCAGTTGCGATGACGCCTTCCAGGTGTCCTGCGCATAAAACCCGGCGGATTGCGCCCAGTCCGCCCAGTGCGGATTCGATTCCGGGTTGGCCTGGATCAGCAGCGCGGGCGTTCCCGCAAGGTACGACTGAACCGCCGTGAGATTCGTCGAAGGCGGGCCACCCGCCGGATATCCCTGGCTAACGTTGTACGCAGCCAGAGCGGAAGCCACCCCGTTCCCGAGCTGCCCCGAGACGATATTCTGAATCGAAAACGCTCCATCGTTGAATTGCCACTGGCCCCCGAACCACAAATGCTGCGAAAGGCTGTAGTAATCAGGCCGCCAGGAACCGCCGAATTTGAACGTATGATTTCCGCGAACCCAGGAGAGGCTGTCATCAAACTGAAGCCGCTTCCAGTGCGCATTGTAAGGATAAGAAAACGGCGTACCCAGCTGAATCGAACCGCCGAGGTCGATCTCCGATCCGTTCGGCGGCGGCGCATAAACCGAAAACGTAAACGTCGGAACGTATTGCGCGCGAACGGTGTTCACCAGATTCGAGCCGGATACTCTTGTCCAGGAGCCGGTGATCGTCACGTCTGTCTGATGTTCGGAGCCGGAGAACGGTGGCGCGGGCACAATATTGTCGGTTTCATGCATCAGCGATAAACGCAGCATGAACGTATCCCGCGCTCCCGGCGTATAGTCGAGGCGCGTCACCCAGTTGGCGTACCGCCCGCGCGGCGTATTGAGTCCTGGAATGCCGCGAAATCCGGAGCCCGCCGGACCCGAAACGATGCCGTTGAAGGTGCCGTCGTTCGGCTTCACCAGCGCATTGAGAATCGGGTTCTGAAACGGATCGCCGAAGACGGGCGAAGCAAGGAGGCCCGCGCCTAGTGATGCGAGCGGCCGACCTGAATGCGCTAACTGCGTCAGGTAGCAAAGCTGCGTGACCTGTTGCTGCGCCGTCTTCTGATTGGGGCAGACGCCCGTCGTCGCATCGTATCCGTTGCTCTGCGAACTGACGGGCAGAAACTCGCCGCGTCCCGAAATGTTCTGAACCGTCGCGGCGTCGAGCTTCTGATACTCCGGAGCCGTAAAGAAGAAGAGGCGGTTTTTCCGAATCGGGCCGCCGACATCCGCGCTGAAGATAGCGCTCTGTTCGAACGGTTTCGAGCCGGGCTCCTCCAGTTTGTCGAAGAAATTCTCGGCATCCGTCGCGCGATTGTGGAAATACGCGGACGCGCCGCCGTGCAGTTGGTTACCCCCGCTCCGCGTCACCATATTGATCGCCGTTCCGAGCGTGAAGCCGAACTCGGCGGCGAACGAATTCCGGTTGACCTGGAACTCCTGGATGGAATCGATGGGGACGTGAGTCACCCGCTGCGTTCCCGATCCAAAGTCGTTCTCGCCGCCGTCTATCGTCACCAGATTGCTGCGTCCGTTGCTTCCGCCGATTGAAAAGCCTGATGAAAGGTACGCGGTACCGACTCCCGGATTCTGCAAGGCGGGCGCGAACGAGTTCACCACACCCGGAAGCGTGTAGATCGACTGGACGAAATTTCGTGTGATGTTTGGAAGATTCTCAACCTGAACGTCGTTAATAATGTTCGCTTGCTGAGTCTGCTGGGGCTGCACCACCGGGATATCGGCGGCTACTTCAATGCTGCTCGCCTCGGATCCCAGCCTTAGTCGTATGTCGTATGTGGCAAGCTGTCCAACCGTCAGGGCTACATTCGCCGCCACGGTCTTCGAGAATCCGGCTGCCTCGGCCTCGATGCGGTAATCGCCTGGGGCGAGCGCGGGAATAAGATATCCGTCTTCTGTAGTTACCGCCGACGCGCTTCGCCCGTTCGCCTGATTCACCGCCGTGACCTTCGCGCCCAGCACGGCCTTATCCTGCGGATCGAGAACGCTGCCCTTGAGAGTGGCGGTGGCATAGTCCACCTGCGCGCATGAGATCCCCGCCGCCAGCAGCGCGCTGACGGGTAATAAAATCCACAGCCTTAGGCGCTTCACCCGAGCAATCTCCCCGCACATCGGTCCCGTCCTGCGCTGGTGGTCGGGCGAGCCCCGCTCGCGGTCAGCCGGAAATCCCGTGAATGTGTGCTCCTATGCTCTCGCGCGATCCTAAGTATGTCAATAGTCGTACAGACGGGGTAATCGCTCGCAGGCATCGCGATGCGCTAGGATGATCGGCAACGGGTCCCCTTGTCCACAGCGAGTGAAATAGAGTCAGGCGCGTTGGTCGGTCATTACCGGATTGTCGGCGAGATCGGTCATGGCGGCTTGGGTCAGGTGCTCGCGGCAGACGATCTGATATTGGGGCGTCGCGTCGCGCTGAAGTTCCTCAAAGCGGAACAGGACGCGCATTCGCAGGTGCTCGAAGAGGCGCGCGCGGCTGCGCGGCTCGATCATCCCTACGTCTGCAATGTCTTTGAAACCGGCGAGTTCCGGGGCAGGCCGTTCATCGCCATGGAGTTCCTTGAAGGCGAGACGCTCGCGGCCCGTTTGAAATCGGGCCGAGTCCCGCTGCAGAGAGCGTTGGTCCTGGCGACCGAGATCGCCGAAGCGCTGGCGGCGGCCCACGCGAAAGGGATTGTCCACTGCGATCTTAAGCCCTCCAACATCATGATTACGGCCAACGGGCACGTGAAGCTGATGGACTTCGGATTGGCATACATGGTGCAATCGGCGCTGGTTGCCTCACAGGACGACACGAACACGATGTTCGCGAGCGCAAACCTGACGGGAACTCCGGCCTACATGGCCCCGGAACAGATCAGGGGAGATACGCCCGACACGCGGAGTGATGTCTTCGCCTTCGGTATCGTTTTTTCCGAGATGCTGACCGGTATTCATCCTTTCCGCGCCCGCACGCTAGCCGCAACCGTCGCTGCAGCAGTGCATGACGACGCTCCGGACATCGTCCACTACGTACCCGAAGCCAGCTCCCTTCTGAGGCATATCCTCCGGCGGACGATGGCCAAGAACGCTGCGGATCGTTACCCCTCCGCGATCGAACTGGCGGCGGACCTCATGCGATTGAGGGAGGGTGGGGATCTGGAGACTGGCGAGGGAACCGTTCCGCGCCCTGTCCTTGCAATATTGCCGTTTCGCGACTTGAGCGCGCAGCGGGATCAGGAGTATTTCTGCGATGGATTAGCCGAGGAACTGATCCTCGCCTTGGGGCGCATTGACGGGATTCGGGTCGTTTCGCGCAGCGCAGCCTTCCGCTACCGCAATTCGAACGCTGGTTTGCGCGAAATCGGAAAGGCGCTTGGCGCTTCGTCCGTCCTCGAAGGGAGCGTTCGCCGAGCGGGAAACCGTATCCGTGTTGTCGTGAACCTGGTAAATCCGGCGGACGACTGTTCCGTTTGGTCTGAGCGTTACGATCGCGCGCTCGATGACATTTTCGAAATCCAGGACGAGATCGCCGCTGCCACCGCGGAAAAGCTCAGCGCTACCCTCGTGTCCGGCGCTGGACGGCCGCCACGCGCGGGCAACACAAATATACGCGCCTACGAACTCTATTTGCAGGGCAGGTACTTGTGGAATAAGCGGACCGAAGAAGATCTCAGACAGAGCGTCGAGCGCTTCCGACAGGCGCTCGCAGAGGATCCCGACTACCCGCTTGCGCACGCTGCGATCGCGGATGCCTGGGTGACCCTGGCCTTGTATGGCGCGGTTCGTCCGCTCGAGGCTTTGCCCGCCGCCGCTGAGGCCGCGGACCGGGCTCTCGCCCTGGAACCCAAGCTCAGCGAGGCGCTGACTTCCCGCGCATGCATCCGCGCGATCTTCGAGCGGGACAGGGACTCAGCCAGACGCGAATTCGAGGCTGCCATCGCGTTGAATCCCAAATACGCCCAGGCCCGTCAGTGGTTCGCCATGAACTGTCTGCTTCCCGTTGGTGAGTTTGCCCGGGCCCGTGAGGAGCTTAGGTGCGCCGCCAAACTGGAACCTGTCTCTCTCGCTATCGCCGCGTCGATGGGAATTCTGGATTTTTATCAGGGCGATTACGACGAGGCGACGCGGCGTCTGCAGTCGGTCCTGGAACTCGATAGGCGGTTTTACCTGGCGCACTATTTCCTGGGCCAGACGTACTGCGAGAAGGGCCTGAATGAGGATGCGGTCCGTGAGTTGAACATTGCCTTCGAATCCAGCGGCTCCTCCGAAAGCCTGTCCGCCCTCGGATACGCGCAGGCCGTAACAGGAGATCGCGACAAGGCCGCCGCCGCTCTTGGGCAGCTGTTGGAGCGCGCCACGCTTCGTTACGTCTCGCCGTTGCTGACCGCCCAGATCCAAGCGGGACTCGGAGAAATGGACGCGGCAGTAGAGAGCATCGAACAAGCCTGCCGCGAACGCGCAACGGACCTGATCTGGTTTAATCTTCGGCCCGCGTTTCGGCGTGTCCGCTCGTACGGCCGTGTTCCCGACATTCTGATGCAGGCCGGAATTTCCTGAGCATCGGACGGGCCCCGCACTTAGTCTTCGTCACGAATCTGCTGACTCAGGTAGCGCTCGTAACCCATTTCCTGGATTTGATGCATCTGCGCCTCGAGCCAATCCACATGCTGCTCTTCGTCCTTGAGGAGGTGTTCGAAGAGTTCCCGGGATGAATTGTCTTTTTCGTCCCGAGCCAACTGCACGAACCGGTTATACATCTCTACCGCCGCCAGTTCCAGCTTCAGATCGCTTTCGAGCTGCGATTTCACATTCGAACCGACGCTGAGTTGCATCAGCTCCGTCATGTTCGGTATTCCGTCAAGAAAGAGAATGCGTTCGATCAGAGCTTCGGCATGCTTCATCTCATCGATCGATTCTTTCTTTATCCGCTCGGCTAGCTTCTGGTAATGCCAGTTCTCGCACATTTCAGCGTGCAGAAAATATTGATTGATAGCCGTCAGCTCTTCTTTGAGAGCCTCGTTCAAGGCCGCGATGACCTTTGCGCTTCCCTTCATTGCAGCATTGTAACTGGCGGTTTTAGATGGCGTTGAAGGGCTGGGAATCGGATCCGCAGCAATCCTATTCTGGCGCCGTGTACCGCTCGGCGATGGCCTGCAAAATTCGCGAGCGGCTTTCGAGAGGCGACAGCGATTCATCCCGTTCGGTGCTCTGCGCTTCCTCTGCCAATGCCTCGTCCTTAATGGCCTCACTAAGCCATCGGGAATAGTCTCCTCGCCGAAGGTGATAGAGCCAGGTCTCGTCGTCGATCCCCTTGGCGATCTGCGTGAACATTGTGAAATTGTGCGCCCTCAGATTTAACCGATTCCCAGGACCACGGAAATAGAAAACACGCCCTTCTTCGAGTTCTCCCTGTGCGTATTTCCGCTTGTGCCTCGCATGCGCCATGCGCGCGGGTTCGGTTCGAATCCGTATAGGATCATCAACGTCAATTCTCCAAACCAGAGCCTCACCGGGCACCAGATCGCGGTCCTCCACGCTTGGCATCTTTCTCCCGACGATTTCACAAAACTCGCCGATCACTGCGGCGGGAGCGCGGCCCACTACGATCAGCGCATTGACCTGTTTGAGTACGAGGGGAGAAACGTGACCAGGGTGAACGGTCAGCAGAATGACGCTTCCATAATTGCCGGCGAGGTCAATCCCCTGATGGGCCCATTCGCCGGGAAACATATGATGAGCCTCGTCCACCACCAGCCAGTGCGGCCGTCCTGTTCGAAGTCGATGGTCGTGCGCGATCGCGAGTACACGAGCGAACAGTCCCGCGCGATCATCGATCGGAACGCCAACCATATTGACTGCAACCTGCGTATCCACATCGCTGAGAATGCTTTCGAGATGGTCAAGAGAGGGCCCGTGCTTTGCGTCTCCTGTGGCGAGAAACTCATTGGCAGCTTCAAAGTCGCCCTCGGGATCGATGAGACAGACCTGATAGCTTTTCTGGATCAGATGCTCCATCACGCCGCCGACCAGCGTGGATTTTCCGCCGCCCGAGAGACCGCAAACCAGCGCCGACACGCCGAAGGGATTGAGAGAGACGCTCATCTCTCCCGCTTTGCCCAGAAGGATCCCCTCCCGAATCAATCGAGGCGCGAGTTCCTTCAGATCACTCTCGACTAACCGAGTAATTAGCTCCACGACGCCCGAGCCCTGGCTCCCCTGCGTCACGAGGTCGGCCTTTTCTTTCAGCGCCGGGATCGCGTTAGCGACTGCGACTGCGCATTCGCAGCAGCCGAGAAACGCATGATCGTTTTCGGCGTCTCCGATACCCACAACACTGTGCGGCGAAATCTTTAATTCCTTCAGAGCCGCCAGCAGCCCGGTCATTTTGTTGACACCGGAAGGCAGGATCATTACGGCGTCTTTGTTAAAGATGACCTGGCACTCGAGGCCTAGTTCATGGATGGCCGCCAGCGCTTCGTGTTCGTGAGGCCGCCACATCGCTACGATGACGGCGCCGCTTCTGACGTCAGGCACGCCGCGTCGCCGAAGGCTCTCCACCAGCTGCGCAGACGGCGGATCGGCCAGCGTACGGCTCTCCCTGGAAGAAGGATCGTAGAGCAATGCTCCGTTCTCGGCAACGACGCGGTCGAAGAGTTCGAGTTCGGAAAAGATACTCTTAAGCTCATCCAGTTCTCGACCGGTAACGAGAATCAGCTTGCGGCCGGATTGTCGCAGTCGTTCGAGCGATCGGACCACGCCTTCCGCAACCGCGCCATCCTGGGCGAGAGTGCCGTCATAGTCGCTGGCTAGCGCGATGTAACGCATGTCTGACCCGCCATTCCGTATCGTTCGGTGTCGGTTGTCGTTTTGGAGACGTACTCTCCCGAATTCTGTCTGGAATTGTGCGCCATGACCGCGGATATTACACGTGGTCTGCCAGTGAAGATCTCAGCACAGCCGAAAGGAGAAAATCGCTGCGGATACGCTCTAAACGGGGACGGTAGTAGTGGATTGGGCTCCGGCCCTTAACGGTAGTACCTGAATTGGTGGACCTGGAGAGATTCGAACTCTCGACCTCTTCCATGCCATGGAAGCGCGCTCCCAACTGCGCCACAGGCCCACGTGAGTACTTGTTCAAATGATAGCATCGGCCGAAGCCTGGCTGAGTTTTTACGCATCCTACAATGAAGACGATGCGAAGCCCGCGCCGGCATGGACCGGTCGCCCTTGCACTGATATCAGCCCTGTTTTTAACATCCTGCGGGATTTTCTCGACGCTCTTATTCCGGAAGAAGCCGATCACGCGAAACGGAAAGCCTGTCAGCGCCCAGTTGTCCCTCATGGTCGCGTCCCGCGAGGATCTCATCGGGCGGGTGCGACGCATCTATGACGCAATCAACTCGTTTCAGACAACTGTCGAGATGACGCCGTCCATCGGAAGCGTTTACAAGGGATCGATCAACGAGATACCGGATGTTAAAGCCTTCATTCTTTATCGCAAACCTTCGGACATCCGGATTCAGGCGCAGACTCCAGTAGTGCGGACTCAGGCGTTTGACATGGTGTCTAACGCAACGGACTTCCGTCTCCTCCTCAACAGCAAGAATGTTTTTTACGAGGGCGCGAACGACGCCCCGGCGACCTCGAAGAATCAGTTCGAAAACCTTCGGCCCAAAGCGTTCCTCTCGTCGATGCTCGTTCGCCCACCTGAGACCAACGAGTCGCCCGTCCTCACCGATCTTACAGACAGCGAAAATGCTCTTTACGTCCTCCATCTGATCCACAAGTTGGAGAACGGCGACCTTAACCCTTCGCGTGAGATCTGGTTTGACCGGGTCGACCTGACGATCGTGCGTCAGATCGTGCACAACGACGGCGGCGATATTGTAAGCGATACCCGATATAACAAATGGCAAAACTACAATGGTGTGGCGTTTCCCGCACATATTGACATCACACGACCCCTTGATGGGTATGGCACCGTGATAGATATCGATCAGATGCAAATGAACAAGCCACTCACGGATGACCAGTTCACGCTCGTCCGGCCGGAGGGTTCCCAACTACAGATCATCGGCGCCCCGAAACAGGAAACGCGTTGATTCCCAGGTTCGTTTGGGAGAACGTTCGGCACAAGCCGATGCGGGCGCTTCTCAGTATTCTCCTGATCGCCGTACCGGTGACGCTGATCCTGACACTCCGCGGGCTGAGCACCGGATTCATTGAGGATTCGAAGAAGCGCGCTGCGGGAATCGGGGCAGACATCCGGATTACTCCTCCGGCCGCAAATGTCCTGAGCTTCAGCAACGCTACCATGACCGATAAGCTCATCCCTGTGCTCGCCGCGGAGCCGCACGTTGCGCAGGCGATGGGTACCGTCGTCGCGCCCGTAGGCGGATTCGAAGCCCTCATCGGCATCGATCCCACGGCGTTCAACAAAATGAGCGGCGGCTTCATCTTCGATGAGGGCAGTGGATTTCAGAGCCCAAACGACGTTCTGATCGATTCCTGGTACGCGGACCAACGGCATGTCCGAGCGGGCGGAACTCTGAATATCCTGAACCACGACTGGCATGTCTGCGGAGTGGTTGAGCCAGGAAAGCTCGGGCATCTCTTCGTCCAGATGACCGCTCTCCAGGACCTTCAGGGCGGCGCGGGCAAAGTGAGCCAGATTTTTTTGAAGCTGGATGACGCAAAGAACCAGGATACGGTCGTCGAAGACCTGAAGAAAAAGCTGGACCGTTATAACGTTCTTTCCATGGCAGAACTTCAGAGTCTGATCTCAGTAGACAACGTGCCGATGCTGAAGCCGTTTCTCAACGTGATCGTTGGTATCAGCGTTCTAATTGCGTTCTTCGTTGTCGCGCTCTCGATGTATATGGCGGTCCTGCAGAGGACCCGGGAGATCGGCATCCTGAAGTCTATGGGAGCGAAAAACAGCTTTGTGATGAATCTGATCCTGGCGGAGGCGGTTCTGATGGGCTTGGGCGGAACTGTTCTCGGCATCCTTTTGAGCTACGTGAGTCAGTTTGCCATTCACAGAGCCATGCCCGCTTCGCTGCCGCAGGCGATCGTGTACAGTTGGTGGCCAATCGCCGGAGCCATCGCGATCGGGGCATCGATTCTTGGCGCTGTGTACCCGGGGGTGATCGCCGTCCGACACGATCCGATCGAGGCGCTCGCTTATGAGTGAGCCGATCATCGCGATCCGAGATTTGCGAAAGACCTTTCGCGCGGGAACGGTTTCAGTCGAGGCGCTGCGCGGCATCGATCTCGAGGTCCCGCGGGGTGAATTCCTTTCGATAGTCGGGCCGTCGGGGTCGGGTAAATCCACGCTCTTTCATATTGTTGGCGGGCTGACATCCGTTACTTCGGGCGAGGTGGTTGTCGCGGGAATTAATGTCGCGCGCGTGGGCGATGCTGCCCGCACGGAACTCCGGCGCTCTCACGTCAGTTTCGTATTCCAGAAGTTCAATCTCCTGCCGAATCTGACTGCCCGCGACAATATCCGCGCGGCGCTCTATATTTCCGGGCAGCCCACGGACAATTTCTCGCCGGAGTTAAACAACATACTCGAGATGCTGGGAATCGCCGCTCGCCTCGGTCATCGCCCCACGGAACTCTCGGGCGGAGAGCAACAGCGCGTCGCCATCGCCCGCGCCCTCGCCACCAAACCGGAGATTCTCCTCGCGGATGAGCCCACCGGGAATCTTGACAGCGCTAACTCGCGCGCGGTATTAGCTCTCCTGCGCGATCTCAATTCGCGCCTCGGCCAGACCATCCTGATGATCACGCACAACGATGAAGCCGCAGCCTTCGGCCATAGAATCGTCCACATGCGCGACGGGCGAATCGCGGAAACCACTCGCCCCGTCGCGGCGGACTAACCGAACGCGCCAACGCGCTTCCGAACTTTGCCGCGATATCCTTCGTAGATGTTTCTGAAAGGGCGATCCGGCGAATGCTCAGATTTCTGATTTGGTGCCTGCTGCTGGTTTTCTGCTGGCCTCTCGCACTGGCGGCTCTGATTCTGTATCCGGTTGTATGGGTGCTTCTCATCCCGTTTCGGCTGGTGGGAATCGCCGTCGGGTCGGTACTGGCGCTCGTCTGGGCATTAGTGGTGTTGCCAGCCCGCATAGTGCGGGCGATCGTTTGACGCGTTTATATCGAAATACTCCGAAGCGCAGGGACAAAAATGGAAAAGCTGAATACGATTTTTGAAGAGGTCAAGGTTCTCGGGAGCGAGTTGAGGGACAAGGTGAAGGAACTAATCCACGAAGGTAACGTTCACCGCGTCATCATCAAGGACGAGCACGGTCGCACTTTTGTCGAAATTCCCGTCACGGTTGCTGCCGTGGGAGCGATCTTCGCGCCGGTTCTGGCCGCCGTAGGCACGATCGCCGCAATGGCGGCCAAATTCACTATTGTGGTAGAAAGAACGGCGCCGAAGGAAAATTCCACGGCGCCGGTTGAGCCTACAACGATTGTCTAAGTCTATTTCACGTAGACGTCGGTCACCTGAGTGGTCGTGACGCCGCCTGACGTTAGCAGCACGTTTGAGAGTCCGGGCGTTATATTGATCGGCACAGTGACCGTGATCTCCAGAACGCCCGCAACATCCTTGGCGAAAACGGTGTTCGCCACAACAGGGCCGTTGACCGTGTTAAACGTGACGAACGCGGGCGCAACAGGGATCCGGGAATTGTCGGGTTCCACTATGCCGTTGACGTCCGCCGGCATCGTGACGCCCTCGCCAGTCGCGTAGATTTTCAGATTTGCGAGGCGGGCGACCGGATTCGATGGCGAATTAAGAGTGCCGTTCGGGTTGACCGCGACAGCGTCACCCGTTCCCGTAAAGTTCAACGTGAATATGCCGGGCGCGGTAGGAGCTACCGGAACGGTGAACGCGTTGGCTATCTGAGCGCCCACCGTCAGAACAACATTCGCCGACGACGAACCCGCCACCTCGTAGGGGACCTGAACCGACGTACCGGCTGCGCCGGCATACACGATCGGGGCGGCTACACCGTTAAACGTTACGGTTGTGGAATTCACGGGATTCGTGCCAAGCACCGTCGTCGGCAGACTGCCCGGGCCCGGGATGGGCGAGGTGACCGAGGGCGACGGTCCAACGGTTTGTCCCGTGATCAGGACAATTTCGCCAGGCGAAACCGGCAAACCGCCCAGAAGACTCGCCGCATTTGTGATCGCCGTGATCGCAGCGGGTGGCGCGATGGATCCAAAGAGACCGTTCGGGGTAGTGCTCCCGTTGGGAACTCCGGCAGTGAAGTACAGGGTATTCGTATCGCCACCGTTTTTGCCATTCCCGAATATGAGCGCCCACAATCCCTGGTTGACTAGCGGAACCCCGCTTCTTCCCATGAGAGCTCCCAGCCATGCTCCTGCAGTGGCATCGTAAGCATTGATCTTGCCATCGCCGAAGTTGCCCACCAGCAAGGCGCCACCGAACGGGCCCCAATTCTTGGGCGCGATCGCCAGGCCCCATGGCGAGTTCAGCGCTCCCTGGGAGACGAGGTGAGTCAGCAAGTTGCCATTGAGGTCGAAAACTGCGACGTAGCCGTTTCCTGCGCCGCCTACATCGAGGAACTTATTGGCATCCTGCATCGCATACGTCACGTACAGCTTGTTGCCCAGATTCCAAATATTGAACGGCGCGAATCCGGCCGGCACCATCGAATCGCTGAAAGTGCCTGCCAGTGTTGCCGGCGCCCAGAGGGAGTTATAAGCCTCGATCTGACCGGAACGGAAATTGGCTGCGTAAATCGTGGGACCGCCTGCGCTGTTCCCGATTGCCAGACTCTTGTATACGGCCTGCTTCGAAGAGTTGTCGACCACGATCACAGCTGTATTGGCCGTGACGCTGCTGTTCCAGGCGCTGATCGTCCCGTCGTCGGTAGCAAAGATGAACGACGCTGTCTTTCCGTTCGGGGCCGGGAGCAGAAACGGCACCGGCGTTCCCGTCGTAAAACTATTGTTCACCTGACCGGTGGGACGTCCGAGCGAACCCGACGGTGAAGCAGATCCCGGTGGGACTGTCACCACTAACGGCGTGATCGTTCCCGCGCCGTTGTAAAGGGTAGACGTACCACTTAGGTGATTCGAAACCCAGAAAGGGCTGCCAGAACTGATCGATACGCCCCAAGGGTCGATCAGGTTCTTGTCGAACACAGCGGCCGTGTTCTTCTGATTTGACACGAGGTTAGTCTGCACATAGACGTTTGGCGTCGTTGTTGTCTGCGACAGGGCAGAGACCGACAAGGTGATCAGGGTAGCGATCGTTGAGGCTACTACTTTGGAGACTTTCATTTTTCCCCCTGAGCCAGATTGTCGCGAAGATAGGCGATTCAATGTTCGTTTTTTGTAAAACTGCTGTAAAATTCGTGCGATTTCATATGTTTGCGGCGGAAATTCGTGATTGTTCCCACGTTCGGAAGGTGGCCGCCGCTACAATGGCCGCTCCGCCGGCAATGGCGAGAGCCGGAGGTTGTTCCTTATAAAGTATCCAGGTCCACAGCGGGTTGAACACCGGTTCAAAGAGTAGAAGCACCGCCGCTTCAAACGCCGGGACCTTGCGAATTGATTTCGTCAAAAGCAGGTACGCAAATCCAACTTGAAAAACCCCGAGATAAATGAGCGCTGCGAAGTCCGTCGCGGCGGCGTGCGCGAGAGGCAGGGCGAAAGGAAGACACGCTGCAAACGCGATCGCGTTCCCTGCAATCACCGTCGAAGTCGCCGCGTTGCCCTCGGGATCCTGCTTTCCCAGCAACCGAAGCCCGGCGATCGTGCATGCCCATGTGAAACCGGAGAAGGCGCCGAGCAGATCTCCGGCTCGCGACGCGGATGCGTTGGCCTGAGTTCCTGAAGAATAGAGCAAAAGCGCGCCGCCCGCCGTAATCGCAGCGAACACCACGATGTCGGAAGGACGCGTCTTCTCTCGCAGCGCAAGAGGGCCGAGGAACAACAAATACAGCGGCGCCGTTGACTGCAGAAAAATCGCGTTCGCGGCCGTCGTCAATTTATTAGCCGCCACGAAAAGGATCAATGTCGCGGCATAGAATACGCCAACCGTAAGCGTGTACCGGTTCCAGCGGCGTCGCGCATCCGGAATCAACAACGCGATCATTGCTCCGGCAACCGCAGATCGAAATCCGGCGATCTGCCATGCCGTCAGCGCGGAGAATTTGATCGCCGCGCCGCCGGTCGAAAAAAGGAAAGCCGCAAACACGAGAGAGAGCCGATTGCGGGCGCGCGGCGAGATTGTCAACTCCGAAGATTAACGCGCCGCGGCGGCAATACAAAACCGTTGGAAATAACATGTAGGAAGGGAAACGCCCTTCCGGGCGCTTCCGTATTCACTGCAAGGGCAGAGGTGCGGGTCATCATCGAAAAACCCGAAATTGTCGCGGCGCTGAAAGAGTCGGCGTTCATCGAGGCGAGAGTCCGTCCCTGGGGCTCCACCTTCCGCTATTTATCGCAGACGGAAGTGCACGTCTATGCGCTTGCGATCGCGGCAAGCGTGCTGCTCAGCTTTTTTCCTTTCCTGATCGTCATGCTCTCGTTGGTCCGGGACGTCTTTCATATCCCCGCCGCAGAACACGCTCTGTTTTCGACTTTGAGAGACTACTTCCCGGCCGACCTCGGCAATGAAATTCTGAAGAACCTGACAAAGGTCACGCACCGAAGGTTCCAGATCACCTCCGTCGTGCTGCTGCTGTTCACGGCGAACGGAATCTTCGAGCCGCTCGAGGTTGCGCTGAACCGTGCATGGGGAGTTCGGGAGAACCGCAGCTATTTGAAGAATCAGATTCTGAGCCTCTTCATGATTTTGCTGTGCGGAGGTCTTGCTTTAGGATCTTTGCTTTTGACTGCCGCGAGTAAGCAACCCGGTTGGCTTGCGGTTCCGCTGTTCCGTCTCGCTGCGATCACGAGCACGATTCTTTCTCTGTTTTTAACTTATTGGCTGCTGCCGAATCGCCGCGTGCCCGTAAGGCGCGTGATTCCGGTGGCCACCCTCGTTGGGCTCGGCATGGAAGGCCTGAAGTACCTCTTTCTTTACGCCTGGCCGTGGATGAATCTGAAATTCCGGAACGAATACGGGGAAACATTCCGCTATTCGGTATCTCTGGTCATCTTCACAATGCTGTCGGCTTTTCTCGTGCTTGCCGGCGCGGAATGGTCCGCGCGAAAAGCGGACCGGGCTTACAGCATCGCGGCCCGGCCCGAAGAAGAGTGAGCGGGTGGCGGCGGTTCGGATATATCGAGCCGCATGTCGCGCGTAACCTCGTCCAGCATTGAAATCGTCGTCTGACGCTTTTCCATCGCGAAGGCGGTGAGCAGCAAATTGTCGCAGACGCCGTTAATCAGTCGCGGAATACCCTGCGTTCGCCGGTGAATCTCCACGATCACGTCGGCCGGAAGCAACTTCTGCCCGGGCATTCCCGCGCGCGCCAGCCGCGTCGCGATGTACTCTGCGGTTTCGGACGCGCTGAAGGGCCGCAACTGACAGCGCAGGGCTACACGCTGCTTAAGCTGACGATACTCCGGCTGTTCCAGTTTGCGATCGAGCTCGGGTTGCCCCGACAAAACAATCTGAAGCATCTTTCCGCGCCGGTTTTCGAGGTTCCCGAGCATCCGAATCTCCTCAAGCACCGGCCACTCGAGGTTCTGCGCCTCGTCGACGATTAGAGCCGTCGTGCGGTTCTGATTCGCCCTTTCGAGCAACATGCTATTCAGGGCGAACAAAATCCCGGTCTTGGAATTGCGCGCGCACTGCAGATCGAAGTCGTAGGCCAGCATTTCCAGAAACTGATCCGGCGTCAGACGCGAATTGAACAGGAATGCGAACGGGGTGTAATGCGAGTCCAGGTGATCCCGCAGGCATTCGAGGAGCGTAGTCTTTCCGGTGCCCACCTCTCCGGTCAGAACGATGAAGCCTTTTCGGCTCTGAACTCCGTAGATGAGATTCGCGAGCGCCTCTTCATGCTGCGCGCTGCGGTATAGAAATGAGGGATCCGGGCTCAGGTTGAACGGCTCGGCGGTAAGACCGAAGAACGCCTGATACATGAAGCAGCCTCCTCAGCGTAGCACGCATAGGAAAACGCCACTTGCGGAAACGCCGAAACGATACCCCCGTCAAGCTGAGAGATAATAATCCTTAAACCCCTGAAAATCATGCGGCGCGTCCAGTATCAGACCCCCCACGGTATTGTCGTATCCCGAGTCTCCTCAAGGTTGCCGTGGAAGAACAAACTGGACCGCTTTCTCCGCCAACTGGACCGGCATCGCGGCATTTATCTTTCTTCCGGCTACGAGTATCCCGGCCGCTATTCGCGCTGGGATATTGTCTCGATCAAGCCTCCACTTGAGCTGATCGGATTCGGGCGCGAGGTTACCTTCCGCCCTCTGAACGAACGCGGCGCAGCAATAAACGCGATGCTTGGCCGCGTACTTCAGGACGAGCCGTACTGGGATGATTTTCGCGTTGAGAACAGCGAGGTACGGGGGCGTCTGAAACCAATGGCGCCGTTGTTTTCGGAAGAAGAACGCAGCAAACAGCCGTCGATTTTTTCGGTGCTGCGATCTCTGACTATGGAGTTTCGTTCCGAGCAGGATGACAAACTCGCGTTCGTCGGCGCTTTCGGGTTCGATCTTCTTTTTCAATTCGAGCCGATTCCGCTCCGCCACGAGCGGCGGATGCACAAGGACTTGCAGCTCTTTCTCTGCGACGACATCATCTACATGGACCGGAAACATGAGGCGATCGAACGTTTCAGCTACGATTTCGATCTGGGCGCCCTGACTACGCGAGGACTCGAGCGCGCCGCTGAGCCAGTGCCCGTCGCGCCCCGCCGGAAGCCAGGTCCGATCACGTCGGATCACACGCCAGAAGAGTACATGGCGAACGTCGAATCCGTTCGCGAGGGCATGCGCCGCGGCGATTATTACGAAGTCGTGCTGCGTCAGACCTTCCGAACCCCCTACTCGGGCAAGGCGTCGGACCTGTTTCGCCGCATGCAGAAGGCGAGTCCCAGCCCATACGAGTTCCTCATCCAGTTCGGCGATGAGCAGTTGGTTGGCGCGTCGCCGGAGATGTTCGTAAGGGTCGAGGGCTCTCGCGTCGAAACTTGCCCTTTGTCCGGTACCATCAAGCGCACGGGCGATCCCTTACAGGACGAGAGGAATATCCGCGAGCTGCTCAATTCGCCCAAAGAAGAGTCCGAGCTGACCATGTGCACGGACGTCGACCGAAACGATAAGAGTCGCGTATGCGTTCCCGGATCCGTGAAGGTCATCGCCCGCCGCCTGATCGAAGTATTCTCGGGTCTTTTCCACACGGCGGACCACATCGAAGGCACACTCGCGGAGGGCTTCGATTCGCTGGATGCGTTTCTCAGTCATATGTGGGCCGTAACTTTGATTGGAGCGCCGAAAAAAGCGGCCGCCATCGCGATCGAAACACACGAGAAGAATGCGCGCGACTGGTACGGCGGAGCCGTGGGCATGCTCGCGCTCAACGGCGACATCAATACGGGTATAACGATCCGCACCAGCTATCTTCGCGACGGGTATGCGGCGTATCCCGCGGGCGCAACACTGCTCTATGACTCCGATCCGCGCTCGGAGGAGCTCGAGACTCGCCTCAAAGCGAACGGCTTTTTCCGCCTGCTCGGAGACGACGGTGCAAAGCCCGGGCTGGCGCGAGAGTCGGCGCAGGCGCTGAGTATGAAGCTTCTCCTGGTGGATAACGATGATTGCTTCATCCACACTCTCGCCAACTACGCCCGTCAGGCAGGCGCCGAAGTGGTCACTTATCGCGCCGGAATGCCGCTCGAAGTCATCCAGAAGGTTCAGCCGGATCTGATTCTGATTTCGCCCGGTCCCGGGCGTCCAGAGGATTTCGGCGTCCCGAAACTCGTGCGCCACGCCGCGGCTTCGGGGATTCCGATCTTCGGCGTATGTCTCGGGCTGCAGGGCATCGTGGAAGCGTTCGGAGGCGAGTTGGGCGTTTTGCCGTACCCGATGCATGGCAAGCCCTCCAAAGTGCATCACATCGGGAAAGGCATTTTTGCAGGACTGCCTGTAGATATCGAAGTCGGCCGCTATCACTCGCTCTTTGCGATTCCGGAACGCCTCCCCTCTGTCCTCGAAGTCACGGCTCGCACGGAGGACGGCGTCATCATGGGAATCCGCCATCGCCAATTACCCATCGAGGCCGTTCAGTTCCATCCGGAGTCGATTCTCTCCGCGCATGAGGATATCGGCCTGAGACTGATCCGGAATGCGCTCCAGGCGGCGAAGATCGCCGCCGCGGAATGCGTGTAAGGCGCTAGTACATCGTCCAAATAGTTCTTTATATTAATAG
>DATFSM010000061.1:0-41192 GCA_035262625.1 Bryobacteraceae bacterium | reverse complement strand
TTCAAAATCTGAACTTTCGGCCAAATGATGGTTCAGGCACGGCAATCTGCCTTCCCGGCGAGTTCCGGTTTAAACGACTTGCGGGCGGTCAGCGGCCAACCGATGGTTCCCATCACGGCCAACCGATGCTTCAAGTCACACGGGGGAGCCGGAACCGGAACGGCGCCGAAGGCGAAGCAGAGACTCCGCAGACCGCCGGGCGCGGGAATTGGCCCGAAGCAGTGCCCAGGACCGGAGGGTAGATCAGGAGATGGCTGGGCCTCAACAGGTCGTGGATCTCAGTGGTTCAGTGTCGGTTTTCGAACGCCAACGGGCGAGGGGAATTCGCTATTCGTCATGCAAACTGTCGAGGTGACCGCCGCGAGGCGGATGTGCAGAATCAACGGTACCGAATGAGAAAATTCGAAATTCGAGGAGCCTTCGACGGTAGTCAAGAAAACTTGGTGAGAAGCCGACTTGTCGGTCCCGATCCGGCCTTTGTACGAGTGTCGGGCGATCCGCTCGGTGCGGTAACAACGAACAAAATTGACCGCGCCCTTTTTGCGACAGACCTTTGCGATTTCGCGCAAGTACGAATCCTTCTGTTCCCGAACTAATCGATTGCGCCCTCTTGGCGGCTACAGATTAATCGCCTGCGGGGACTCAGGCGAGCGCGGCATCCAAAAGCTCCAGCGCGCCCTTGCGGTCGAGAAGGTGCGCGTCGAATTGGCCTCCAAAATCGAGAAGGCATTCCAAGCACGCGCGTTCACAAACACTGTCGTGCAGCGGGGTCACCCAGAGCATTTTCCGCGCTTCCGCAAGCCAGGGCCTTGCGAGCCGGAATAGTTCAAAGCAGTGTCCCGCGCCTCCGGGAACGGTGTCATGGAGCAAAATCGTGAACTCGTCAGTCGCACGCGGCTTAAGTTCCAATCCGATCTCCCTGCTGTCGATCTCAAGAAGGCGCGCGCCCGCGAGGACCAATACGCGTCCCAGTGAAAAGAGCGGACCCTGTCCGGCGTCGCTCGGCCAATCCAGAAGGAGCACGTCCGTCGTCTCGCGCGCGGCGAGCACCTTGTGCCGCAGCACCGGATCAGAAGTGAGCTTTTTTCCCCAGCAACGCGAATTCAGTTTTGTTGAAAAAACGGATGCATGGTCGCGGAACTCCTTGGGCAAGGAAGGCGCCGGTCCGTTTGCTTTCCGCGGCTTTTCCTCACTCATCGCGAAACCGCAGCGCGTGCATAGCGCGAATCCGTGATTCTCGTCGCCGGCGTTGCGGATCAGAAGTTCCCCCTGGCCCGCCTCGTAGTAGAGCGCTGTCAGGCCACGAATACCGGCGAAATCCGACTGTTGCGCGGTAACCGCGCTCAAGGAGAATCCTGTCGCTGTTGTGAGCACCTTCCCCACCCGATCGAGATTTCGGCCCGGAGGTTTAGGGGGGTCCCAAGCCGCGGTTGTGTACCCGAATCGTGGAAACATGAGCTGATCGCCCTGCGCCTGGGCCGGCTCACCGCATTCAGGGCATGCTTCCTCCTGGGACGCGCCCAGATACTCGTGCCCATTCGCGCAGGTGAGCGCCCAATAATTGAGGCCCAGCGCCTCGTCCTTGTTGGCTTCCGTCCAGTGCTTGAGGATCCCCTTCGATTCGGCGACTTTTCCTCCGACCAGAACCTGCGCGCCCGGGACGTATTCGGATAAGGCGAGGAGCGACTGCCTTTCCAGCCGGTACCCTTCGGCGGTCGTGGATTTATCCGGTTGATCTTCACGGGGTTTTCTGACCGAGAGCCGCTGCAGATGGATAGGAAAGCCATATCTCGGCAGGAATCCGGCATCGGAGAAAAATTCGATTACGGTGATGTCGCAGTTGGCGCGGATCTGATAGCGAATCGAGTTGGTTTTGGCGCGCTCGGCGGGGGCGGCGTCCGCCACGGGCTGAGGCGGGATTTCCTCCCACGCGCCCCGAAGCGACGAGAAATCCCTTTTCCATTCACCGCTAGCTTCGCGGAATCGTATGGCCGCCTCGTCCACGAAGGACTCCCACGCATCGGCGATGTTTTCCATCGGCGTGTCCGTTACGATCCAGCGGCAGCGTTGTCGAAGCGGGTGTTCCGGCGCGCGAACGCTTTCCAGAAAGCGGAGGAATTCACCGACATCGTCCAGCGGCACCACTGGCCAGTCCGGCTTTTTCGGGTCCGATCGCTCCCATCTCGGCGGCGGTTTCACGCCAAACAAACGCCCCATGTTCGAATAGGCGTCCATCGCGCCGGTCGCAAACGACTGCATCGGCGCGAAGAACTCGGCCAGCAGCATGGCGTGAAGGTGCCGCCGAACGAAGCGCCCGCGCTCCAGAAACGCGACTGGCCGGCGCAGCGGTCTTCGCAGGAATTCCCGAAAATCCAGAAACACCTCGCGGTCAAAGGCCCTTCCTCTCGCGAACGTCACGACGACCGATGAGCCGTCCGAACGTCTTCCGGCACGTCCCGCGCGCTGCATGTGATTGGCGCGTCCCGGCGGTACGTTGCCAAGCAGAACTCCGTTCAGTCCGCCGATATCGATTCCAAGCTCCATGGTGGTCGTCGAGGAGAGGAGATTGCGCCCGCCATCGCGAAACAGGAACTGCCGCCGCTTGTTTTCCTCGGGAGCAAGTTGCGCCGAATGCTCCTCTCCCCAGAGGCCCATCGCAAAAATTTCTTCTTCACGCAGTTCGCGCCGAGGCCGGCCCCACCGTCGATCTTCATTCACCTCCGCCTGGCTAACCTCCCGCAGTTCGCCACGACACCCGCGAAGCGGTGCCCATCCCAGTACATTGCGGGGCCAGAGCGTGCCAGTCGCCGGACACCGGTAAAGCTTTCCCGGCTCCCGGATCATGAGCTTGTCGATCAGCACCTGAATCGCGAGATCGGTTTGATCATTGCGCGCTACCTGATGCGATTCCGATCTGAGCCAGGGGAACCTCAGACTTCTCGCGCCGTCGCACAACTGGTCGAAGGCAGTCTCCAGCAGCGCCGCCGAGTGGCCCTCGCCGCATCCCGCCGCGGCGAGCACGCGTCCGGCAAACCACAGGCGCAGCTGAAGGGAGTCTCGGCGCCGGGTGTCGTCTCCGATGAACCGCCGCGCCGCCCAGCCATTCTTCGAACGCGTGCTCCAGCGCGCATAGAGCGGCGACTCGTCGTTCCATGTACGCCCGGGTTCCTCCTTGGACCACGCCACAGCGCGATCCGCGCGCAGCGTATCCAGAAGCGAAGCGAGAAATTCCGGCCACACGCCCGCCAGCCTTTCGCGCGCGTCGTCTGTCGGCGCGCCATGGAAGCTTCCGGGCAGCGACAACCCTGACAAGCCAGGATAGACCAATTCAACCAGCCCGGTTGCCTCCACCGAAATGGCGGTTCGCAGGGGCTTGTCCAGCTCCTCGGCAAGCAGTGCCTCCGTGTGCGAAGCAACCTTCTTGCGATTCGCCTTCCACGTCTCCTGCAGCAATTCCGAGTGTTTTTCGCCCAAACCGCGATCCAGCACTTCGGCGATTCGCGGATTGTCGCCCATGGCGAGGGCGAACTCCGTAAACGGAATTCCCGATTCAAGCGCGGACAGTTGCTCCGTGAGGGCTTTGGCCTCCCTCCGCGCCCGCGCGCGATCAGATTCGTCCAGTTCGGGGTCGTTCGCGTCTTCGTCACTACGGGCGATCTTACGGGAAAGATAGGCGAGCGACGGCGGTCGCGATGCGGCCAGAGTGTCGGCGATCGCGGCTCGCACCACCCAGGTTTCATGTTGGCTGGTCAGCAACGGGCCCAGCCGCGCCGCTTCCCGGCGCGAGTCGCTAAAACAGAGGAGGCGCCGTCCCTTGCCCGGCTTCCACTCCCGCGATTCTCCGGGATAGACTGGCATTCCAAACAGCACCGTCTCTGCGGTCACGCCGACGGCGAGTCGCTCGCCGCCGCGAAGCGGCTGTATCTTCACATCGTGTTCGTCCTCATCCTCCATCTCGGCGCCGGTTCCCCAGCCGGTGTCGCAGTACGGACATATCTGCCGCATGCACTGGGATGGATCGTTGCAGTCACTGCCGTGTTCGGGGCAGGGCGCCCGAAACAGCCGCGTGCCGGCGCCCATTCCGAAATACTCGCCCGTGGCCGGATTGACGATGACACTGGAGAGATCCTTTCCTGTCGCCTGAGCCAGGAGGTAATACCTGCGCTTTGAAGTCTCGGCGAAATACCCGGATTCAAGTTGGCCGCTTTCCGTGTTTTCGAATCCAGCTAGTGCCCACTGCCCGCAGGCCGTGCAGCGATGGACAGGCAATGCCACCGAAGAGCAAAATACGCACCGATCGCTCGGCGCCTGGATACAGCCGACACCACCCGCGCGCAACCGGGACGGACCGGAACACGCCGGATTAAGGCATGCTGAGATGCCCTGAGCGGCGCGGACGAGAAAGTGGAGACGATGCGGTACGAGCGGGGACTCGTTCGGAGTCAACCGCGCCGCCGCCGCCAACCGCAGCAGCAACGTCGTCGCCTCCTGCTCCGCATCCCCATCGTCGTTCCAAAGCCTGATCGCGAGTTCCTGGATAGATAGCAATTCGGCGTCATACACCAGCTCCATAAGCTGCCGTATGATGCGAACCTGCTCAAGCGAGCGCTTGAGAAAGGGCCCGGCGAATCCGCCCGACTCTTGCCGCGCGACCCACACTGCGTCCTCCGGCAGCATCAGCCTCATAGCTTCCGTGAGCGCCTGTACGACGTTCTCTTCCGCCACAACAAACTGACCCTCGGGGCTGAGCGTCACCAGATCCATCCCGGACTTCCGGGCGAGCCTCACGGGATCGGGAGCAGGGGCCTCGGGGAGTGCCCTTGATTCCGGCAGGGCGGCCTTCTCGCCCTGTATGACCTCAATCAATCTTCGCGGCAGCGAGAACATCGTCGCCGCGAAGGCCTTCAAATCGTCGGTCGTTCCCCCGATCGTCGCCGAGGTCGCGATGTGCGTGATGCGTGACGGAGAAACCTGGCATCGGTCGCGTACCCGCCGAAGGAGGAGCGTGATTTCCGCCGCGAGCGTGCCGGTATACAGGTGGGCTTCGTCAAGCACGATGTACCGCAGCGCGGGACCAAAGAATTCGCGATCCTGCGGACGGCACAACATGTACTCCAGCATCGAGTAATTTGTAATAACGATGTCCGGGATCTTGCGTCTCGCCGATTCGCGACTCCAGGGGCGACATGGTTTCCACCGTTCGGCTTCCTTCGCTTGGCGATCCTTCTCCGGCGTTTCACTTGTGAAGTGAAAAAGACTTAGCCGTTCCTGATCCTTGAGCAGTCCGTAAAGCCGCGTTACCTGGTCCGTAACCAGCGCGTTCATCGGATAAAGAATCAGGCAGCGCATGCCCGGCTCGGCGCTCCCGCGCGGCTCGTCCCACAGCCCCGCCAGTATCGGCAGAAGGAAAGCTTCGGTTTTTCCCGCCCCCGTGCCGGCGGTAATCACAAATGAAGGTTGGCCATCGCTCGTGGCCAAGGGATCGGGGCGGAAGACCTTGGCCTGATGCGAGAACAGTTTGCGATCCCTGGGAAAACGGCTACCATCGCCCAGTCCGTCCAGATAATCGCAAAGGTCCGAAGGAAACAGCCCGTCGGAAGCGAGCGTAGCCAACGAGTCGGCGGACGATTTGCTTGGGAAAGCCCCCTGCACCCAGAGGTCGCTGACCAATCCACCCTTCTTGCCCTCGCTCCGCCAGACTTCCGATGCCGCTGCTGCGACGTTTTCATCGCGCACGTAATTCTCGGATATCGCGAGATCCGCGAGCCGCCGTCGGGTCAGCTTTACCAGTTCCAGCGCGTCAACCTGGCTCAATACCGGCTCCGTTCCACAAGTCGCAGGAGCAACGAAGCCGTGAGAAACTGCGGGCCGCGGGAGGTTTCACCCAGCCGTCGCAGCGCGGGTTCAAAGGGGCCGTAGTTTGTAGCGGGCTTATCCAGGTGCGCCGCGAACGCGGCCTCGGCTTCCTCAAGCTGAGGAGGAGTCAGTCCAACCAGTTCCGCCGCCTCGCGGCGGCCAGCGGCCAGCTGAATGCGTAATTGATTCGCATCGGCGTGCTCGGGCAGTCGCAGCATCGAGGCCGCGACGCTCTTCGCGCAACGTTTGTACTTGTCGCCGTGGACCTTATTTACGGCATGGCTATAGGCAAGGGAAGGGCAGATATGGCCCAGGGAAACGAGCGCGTCTTTGAAGGCTTCGGGCTCGCCCCGCTGCGCGCCGTTCGCGGAAGCGTGCTGAAAGGCGAGGGCGATTCGGCCCATCGCGTAGGCGTTTCTTTCCACGTGGTTCCACAGAAGTGCCCGAATCACGACATGGAGTCCGGGCTCGGAGGTTCGGTGCACCAGACCATAGGGCAAGCTCGCGTCGCCGAGCCAGCCCGTCACAAAATCCGCCGGCGCCCGCAGTACCGCTTGCCGGATGGGACCGATAAGGGCCGGGCTCAGGACCGGTACGTGCAGCCATCGCAGAAGGGCGAAAAGGTTGCTCGACCGGCTCTGCCCAAGGGCGAAGACGGCGCGTTCGACGTTCCAGAAGGACGCGTGCCTTGCGCCCAGATGAGCGACGGCCATCGCGGCGACGAAACCCGAATCGGGAAGCCGCCACGTCAACCCATCCCGGTGAGCGCGAATCTGATCCGAGCCAATTACGCGAGGTTCGGCGGACAATGTCGACCAGATGAGCACTCTGTGCTCGCGCCCGGGTAACACGGGAGCCCGCCAGTGAATGGCGGGCGCGTTGCGCAACATCGGTGGCTGAAAACACGCCGCGCCTTTATCCTCAACGGAGCCCACCATCTCCGTTTCCGCGCCGCCGTCGGCGCGCACGAGCAAAGGAGATCCCCAACCCTGCAGATCCCGCAGCGGCAGAGGCCGGCTACCTATCGCCCCGACGCGGTATGCCCCCTCGTATAGCCAGGACTCAGGCGTTTCCACGAACACCCTTGTGTTGCCGGAACCACCAGCCTTATTCAGCGGAAGCTGGCGATTGTGGAATTCCCAGCGCAGTTCCGAATCCTCACCCGCGCCACTTTCCACGCAGGCTATTCCTCTGAACCTGATTGAGAGTTTCGGCACGACGGAACGTCCGTAGCCCTCGCCTTCCATCCGCACGCGCAGACGTTCTTTGCGAAGAGGCATTTCCGGCGTAATCCGAAGCGGCGTCTCCGTTTCCCAGTTGCCCGCGCGATGGACGACCCGATAGGTCGTGTGGCCGACGGTCAGCGCGACGGAGCTTGCATCGTCCGGGACGCCCGTCACCAAAACACGCGAGACGCAGCCCGGTTCCGCAATCTGTCCGGGCGCGGACTCCAGCGCGACGCTGAACTGCCGGGGTGGCTCCGTGTCCGATAGCGGGGGTCGCCAATAGGTGAGCCCTTCGCACACCACACGAAGATCCGGGGACCAGGGGCCAACCACCCGATATGCCGAACGGCTCTTTGATTTCGTTTGCTGAGTCGCGCCGGAAACCGTCATATCCGTGTCGCAGACAAACGCATAGTCCCTGCCGGGATCAAGTCGCGAGCCGGGATTAACGGCAACGCCGCCGCGCAAATCAAAGATGGTGAGCGGTTCACCCGTTCCGAAGTCCGATAGATCGACTTCTTCCAGTAACTTGGCATCGCCGCTAATCGCGAGGAGTCCCGGGCGAAGATTCGAGGGGGAGAACTTTGGCTGACACGGAAGATCCCGCTCTCCTCCCCAGCCACCACGTTCCAGCGCGATCCACGTGCCCACAACCGAGCCATCGACCGCGAACTGCGCTTTACGCGCGGCACCCAGAATCTCGCTGACGCGATCCTCGTTTAGATGGAGCCTGAATTGGGGTTTCGAACCGGCGTCCCAAAGAAGTCTTAGCTCGCAAATCGGCTCGCATGCCGACTCCATGCCCGCGGAGGATGCGGGTGAACCTGCGGGCGACGAATAAACGCGATTCTGGGCCGCCTCGACCAGCGCCACTATCTCGTCGGTCCATTCCCGCCTAACCCATGGCGACGAGCGCAGGAAAGAGGCCGTGTAGTCCCTCTCGACGCGCCGCCGTCTGAAACCGTCCAGCGTATTCCAGAGTTTGCTGAACGAGGCCGACTTCAGGTGTTCGAATCCACTTTCATCGCCGCACAGGATCTTCACCGCGACGGGTCGTCCAAGACCCGCGAGCCAGTCTGGAAGGCGCTTTCGCGCGCCCCTCAGCGTGAAGCCGAATTGCAGGCGCACCGTATCGACATATTCCTGTCTTCCCGAGCAGTCGATGAGGTTGCGAAGATTAAGCCTGCGGGCCCCTTCCGCCATGGCCTTTTTGCACATTGCGCCCGGTTGCCGGTTGGCGTCGAACAGAACCGGAAAGCTGTGCCGATCCTTCTCCAAGACCGACGCCACGGCAGGCCAGAGCTCTTCCTCACTCGATCTCTCCCGGCACACATTCGAAGCCAGGATAATCAGAAGCGCGCCGAACATTTCCTGATTGGAGGCCGTGCCAATCCCGGTTATATTCTTCTGCCAGGGATCGCCGCACCACATCCTGGGCTTTTTGTGGAGGTCTGAGAACCAGTCGGTCAGCGAGCGCATGTCCTCGGTCGAGATAGCTGCCTGGGCCACCGATCTCAACGATTCCGGAATCCCCTCGAATTTGGCGTGGAAATAGAGGAAGACGTCGTCGAGATCGCTGTAGGGATCTATCGCGTGTGACGGGGTGACGGCGGTTCCAGACAGGCCCATGGACCAAGGCGTTCCTAACCTGCGCTACTTGACCTCCCGCGCAGGAATTTCTTTAGTTTACATCCGATTCGTGAGGCATCGTACAGGTTCTAGAATTCCCGTTGAAAGAACGTGTCCTTGTGTTGTGTTCCGCACCGCTACGGTGTATTGTGGTGCATTATAATCAGCCACGACATATGGTGTCCAGAACGCGCGTAACGAGGGAATCGGCCGAATCCCCCGCCCCAAGGGCGTCAATCACCTTTCCCCCGGAGGTGTACCGGACGATCGAGGATCTGGCGAAGCAGAAGAAGGTGTCCATCGCCTGGGTCGTCCGCGAGGCCGTGGAGAAATACGTCGCCGATCAGTGGCCGCTCCTGGCTCCCCTGAAGGAGGGTTAACGCCTTGTGGATTCCCTCTCAAAACAAGAGCGATCCGAAATCATGTCGCGGGTGCGGTCGAAGAACTCCCGGCCGGAGCTGGCGGTCCGCAAGCTTGTCTTTGCGCTCGGCTATCGGTATCGGCTCCATGCGAAGGAGCTGCCCGGCACTCCCGACCTTGTCTTTCGTCCTCGGCGCAAGGTCATCTTCGTTCATGGGTGCTTCTGGCACCGCCACGCGAACTGCGCGCTCGCGCGCATGCCGAAATCCCGCCTGGAATTCTGGGGTCCGAAGCTGGAGGGAAACCGCCAACGCGACGATAAAAACAAAAGAGCCCTTCAGAAGAAGGGTTGGAAGGTGCTGACGATTTGGGAATGCCAGCTCGCCAAACGGGAGCGGCTTGAAAAGATGATCAGGGGGTTTCTCGATGCGGAACGTTGAACTATTCGCGGGGGCGGGCGGCATGGCGATCGGCATGGCTAATGCTGGTTTCCACCACGCGGCGGTCATCGAGTGGAATCCCGACGCCTGCGAAACGTTCCGTGAGAACCAGCGGTGCCACGCGCATCGGGTCGAGGAATGGCCACTGCATGAACTCGACGTCCGCAATTTCGACTACGGAACGCTCGGCGGCGGTGTCATGGTCGTCTCCGGCGGGCCGCCCTGCCAGCCCTTTTCGATTTGCGGCAAGCACCGCGGATATCAGGACGAGCGCGACATGTTCCCCCAGGCCGTCCGCGCGGTGCGCGAGCTTCGTCCCAAGGCGTTCATTTTCGAGAATGTGAAGGGCCTGATGCGCGAGGCGTTCGCGACCTATTTTGAATACATCCACCTCCAGCTGACGCATCCCAGCCTCATGCGGCGCAAGGGCGAACCTTGGCGCGAGCATCGTGAGCGGCTGGAGAAACACCACACGTCGCGGCAGACTCGCTCGGAATACAACGTGGTTTTCCGGTTGGTCAATGCCGCGGATTACGGCGTGCCGCAGAAGCGCGAGCGCGTCTTCCTAGTCGGGTTCCGCGCCGATCTCGGCGTGCAGTGGAGCTTCCCCGAGGAAACCCATTCCGACGACGCGCTGCTCGCGGCCAAATGGATCTCCGGCGAATACTGGGACCGGCACGAGGTTTCAAAGCGACAGCGCCCGAAAATGGACGGCCGCCTCGCCGCCCGCATTCAACGGCCGAAGCGCGGCGAGTTATTCGGGGAGGGGAGGGCACCTTGGCTCACTGTGCGAGACGCCATCAGCGATTTGCCCGATCCCGAGCGATTTCCCAACAACACGGTGCTCAACCACCGCTTCAATCCCGGCGCGCGCAGCTATACCGGCCACACCGGCAGCCCGCTCGATGAGCCCGCGAAGACACTAAAAGCCGGCGATCATGGCGTGCCAGGCGGCGAGAACATGCTCGCGCGTCTTGACGGTTCGGTCCGGTATTTCACGGTGAGGGAGGCGGCGCGCCTGCAGACGTTTCCGGACGATTACCTGTTCAGCGGCGCCTGGAGCGAGGCGATGCGCCAGCTCGGCAACGCGGTGCCCGTGCGGCTGGCCGAGGTTGTGGCGAGCTCGGTTGCCCGTACCTTGCGCGCGCTTGAAGGGCAGGGGTGATGGTCACAGTGCCGGGGAAGTTCGAACAACTAGCTCAGCAGTTGAAGGAGATTTCAGAGTCGTTAGCGACTGAGGAGCCGTCGCAACTCGCCGCTCCGAGCGCGAAACGTGTGCGCAAGACAATCAGCGAGGCCTATACGAGGCTGCGGAAGGTCATGGATGACCTCGATCCGATCAAGCATCCGGGTTTCATGTTCGATCCCTCGAACCCGAACGTCGTGGGCCGCATCGTCGGCATCACGATGATTGCCCAAGCCCGCAAGCCACTCGCGAACATTGAGCGGTTCTATGGTGCCGGTGTCTATGCGCTGTACTATAGCGGGGATTTTCCAGCCTATTCGGGCATTTCGCGGCGGGAACACCCAATCTATGTCGGGAAGGCTGATCCAGCCGATGCCGCCAGCAAGACAGCGATGGAGCAGGGTGATCGGCTCGCAAGGCGACTTACGGATCACTGGAAAAATATCGCGAAGGCGGAAACCACGCTGCGCTTGGAGGATTTCGAATACCGCGCACTCGTCGTGCAGACCGGTTGGCAGACTTCCGCCGAGGATTACCTGATCCATTTGTTCAAACCCATATGGAATTCCGAAGTGGGGATTTGCTACGGCTTCGGGAAGCATGGCGACGATCCCGGCACGCGGGCCAACCTGCGCTCTCCTTGGGATACGCTCCACCCAGGCCGGGATTGGGCACACCGCGATCCGAACATGAAGGACGCGCGGCCGCCGGAGCGCATCATCGAGGAGATTTCGCTTCACTTGGCGAAATATCCACCCGTGGCTTCGATAGACGAGATTCTCCGTCGGTTCCTTGAGGAAATGCGAGCTGTCTCGTAACTCCATTGGTGGTAATTGCCGGAAACAGAACAGATTCGATGAGCACCGTGGAAGCGTCGCAGAACGAAGGCAAGGGTGATTACCGCATCCATCTCAACTTCCTCTCGGTTGAGATGGAAGAATCACGATGTGTGATTTACCGGCGCGAACGCACCCACCCGCAGGAAGATCGCCCCTTTGCACACGCTTCCGCGCACAAACTCCCACTCGCCGACGCCGGCGAGGAAAACTGGAGGTCCTACTGGGTTCTGACGGACCCGGCGGAAGGTTTCGAGGCTTTCGAGCTGCGACCGTCGTGGAACGGCGACATAGCTCGACGGATTCTGTTCGGGTGTCTAAGGAGGTCCATCGAGTCTGCGCTGCGCCCGGAGCAGTTTCATTTTCCCGAGAACAGCTTTATTCAGGAAGCCTCGCTGATCATGGAATCTTACGCCGAGGGGGATGAAGCGCTCGTCATTGAGCCGTATTCATTGAAGGCCATAAGGAAGACTGGTTTTCTTGTCGATTTTCATTTTCGGCTGGGTAATAATGTGCCATTCAACAGGAGAATCCAGCAACTAAGCCTCAGCCTCGACCGGAACTTTAAAAGGAACGTCGACTATTATGCCGACCGCTCCTCGAAGATCCGGAAATTCCTCGAAGCGAGATGGCATGTTTTCGAGAATATAAGGCTTCCCGGCGGCGTTACGCCCCTGCGTATATCAAGGAAATTTGTTCCTCTGCATGCGGAACGGCTTCGGCCGAAAATCTACGTCTTCGCGGGAGGCAAGGAGTCTCGAAGCCAGTTCACCGGCCTTCGCGAATATGGACCGTTGCAGCCCTTGAGCGGTTCGCCCAAGTTGCTGTTTGCATTTCGTGAGCAGGATCGTCAAGCGGCGCGGCGCTTGGCCCTTTCGCTGAAAGGACTGAAACAGCGCGGCCACTACAATTTCCCCGGCTTCAACGATCTTTTCAAGACTCCATTGGAAATCGACGCCAATCCCGTCGTGCTTCCCGATCTCACTCCTGCATCGATGGAGTCGGCAATGGAGCAAGCAAAAACCGCGCGGAGCGCGGAGCCGGAGATTCTGCCTGTCTTGGTTTTGCCCGCGGGAGACGATAACGGCTATCTGGCGCAGAAGGCTCACTTTTCACATGCCGGCTTGCCGACCCAGGTTTGCACGTTGCGGATACTGGAGGACGAGGAATCGCTGAAATGGGCCATTGCGAATTTGGCGCTTCAGATATTCTGCAAAGCCGGGGGAAAGCCATGGAAGGTTCGACCCACCACAGAGCGCTCTCTCATCATCGGCGTCAGCCAGTCCCATAAGTCTAAGCTGGTGGACAACAAGCTACAGATAGACAAGTATTTTGCCTTTTCGGTTTTGACCGACAGCAGCGGTCTCTTCCAACAGATTCAGGTACTAGGAGACTCGCCTGATCACAACACTTATCTCACAGCCCTCAAGGCAAATCTGAAGACAGTGCTGGAAGCCAGCGCAGGCCAATTCCATCGCGTTGTGATCCACACTTCCTTCAAGCTCAAGTACGAGGAAATCGACGCTATTCGCCGAACCGTGCGCGAAGTGGCGGAAGCCATGGATCGGGCGAAATGCCGATTCTCCGTGATCAAAGTCAATCATAAGAGCCGCTTTTTTGGTATTAATCGCTCCGTCAACAGCCTTGTTCCTTACGAGGCCACAAAGATGCACCTGGGACCACATGAGTACCTTCTATGGTTTGAGGGCATTTACCCAGACAAGCCCAATGTCACTAAGGCGTTTCCCGGTCCGACCCACCTGCAGTTTCTCAGGGTGGACGAACAGCGCGTTGATCCGGCGGAAGAGCGGGAACTACTGCAGGATCTGGTTAATTTATCCGGCGCGAACTGGAGGGGATTCAACGCGAAGAGTTCGCCCGTCTCGGTTTTCTATTGCCACCTCGTTGCAGATCTTGTTCACGATTTCCATGAAGCGGGTTTGCCTCTTCCAGCAGTCCAGGACTTGCGCCCGTGGTTCCTATGAGCAACACATGACCAGCCGCTCCAAAGACATCATCTTTCTCCTGGGCGCCGGCGCCAGCGCCGAGGCCGACATTCCCGTTTCCGGTCAGATGATTGACCTCGTGGAAGAGTCCCTGACCACAGAAATCGAGCGAGGCTTGTACAACCACGTCAAGAGCGCAATCCATTTTTCCGCGGGCCTGAAGGGTCACTTCGGCGCCGCAGTTCCATTCAATATTGAGACCCTCGTGAATACGCTGTACGAGTTGGAAAGAAATGAGGAACATCCGCTCTATCCATTTATCGCGTCATGGAATTCCAGGTTTGTTGCTTTGGCGGGGGCCGATTTTGGTGAGGTGCGTCGTTTCCGAAAGCGTATTCTCGCGGACCTTAAGAAATGGATGTGCCCCGAGGACGGCGCTAAGGCGGATTATTACAAAGGTTTGTCCAAGCTTCAGCGCGACCTGACCTACCCGCTCCATGTGTTTTCTCTGAACTACGACTTATGCGTCGAGCGGCTCAACAAGGATGAATTTCGCGTCGAGGCGGGCTTCGGTGGCCACGGGCCAAATCATCCTTGGGATTGGGAGCGATTTGTGGACATGGAGACGAGCAATAACGTCACGCCGCAACTTGTCCTTTACAAACTCCACGGATCGATCAACTGGAAGCGCAATGCCACCACGAAGGAACTGTTCTCGGTCGAGCAAATCGAGAGTGTGGATGCCGACAAAATGGAGATTATCTTCGGCCGTGAGTTTAAGCTGGAAGCGGCCGATCCGTATCTATTCTTCGCCTATAAATTCCGGGACCTTTCCCTCGTCACGAGGCTAATCGTAACCTTGGGCTATGGGTTCGGCGATGGTCATATCAACAAAATGCTGACGCAGAGTCTGCGCAGCGACCCGGAACGTCGCCTGCTCGTAATTCAATGCTGCGAGCCGGCTGACTGCGGAGCAAAATTGATAGAGATTGGGAAACTACTCGAACTCAGTGAAGCTCAATGCGCGCAACTCATTGTCCGGCCCGGCTCCGCCAAGGGGTTCTTGGAGACTGCAAATCTCGCTGAAAGTCTGGTTTCTGTGCTCCCGCCCAGCAAGGATGTTCCTTTCTAACTTATCTGGTGGGCATAGCAAGCCTCCGGGTTTTCAGGCGAGATTGTTCACCGCCATGTCCGCCAGATGGACGCGATCGTCTTTTCCCATCGATGCCGTCGGGCTCGCAATGCCCTGCGGCCAACGGGCTTGCGCCAGACTAATGCTGGCGGTACGAACTTGGAGATCGATAATGGGCGAGGAGGGACACGTCCGTGAACAACTTCCAGCGTGTCGGGGCGATCAGTAACGCCCACGCGGGCCGTGATTTCGAGGAGGCCGCTCGGCTATTTCTGGCTGGGACCGGGATCGCTTTGCGTCCCAATTTCGTCGCCCCGGTCGGATATAAGATCAAGAAGTCCCATAAATTTGATTTGGGCAGCGAAGACCCGCCCATCCTCGTCGAGTGCAAGTCGTACACATGGACGAGCGGGGGCAATTCGCCCAGCGCCAAGATCAGGGGCATGAACGAGGTGATGCTTCTCTTCAGCGTCGCCCCGGAACACTACCGAAAGATACTTTTCGTCCTCCGACACCTCCGAAAGAACATATCGCTGGCGACTCATTACATCAAAAATCAAGGACATCTTGTCGGACCCAACGTCGAGATCTGGGAATTCGATCTAGATGCGAAGCAAGCGCAACGCTTATCGGCGATGCCTATCAGCTCAAAACACGATTCTCCGCTCGATCTCACTCAAAAGTGGCCAGATCTTCGCGCCTGTCGTAGAGTTTCGTGGTGCGCGGGTCGGAGTGATTCGCCATATCCTGAGCAGCCTCAAGCGATCCGCCGTTTTGCAGAAACACCGTGATTCCGGTTCCCCGGAAGGTGTGATTGCAGAAGATCTCGGACAGGCTAGCCGCGCGGCAACGACGATGCGCAACATGTCCCGGCACGTTAACGGATCCCCGGTCAAGCGGTGGAGCTTGTAGAGCGCCTGAAATAGTGGCGTCTCCAAGACGTCTTCAGCGTCTGTTTCGAGCGCGAAGCGCGCATGATTGCCCGGCTGAATCGCCCTCGCGTCTGCGCAGTTTACGACGTGAGTCCGGATGCGGTCGGCTGTTCGAATCTCAACAAACTGCGCTCTCCGCGTGAATGGGCCTTGGGGGGACGTCAGTGCGGTCTGGAAGATTGCTCCTGCTAAAACGCGCTTCTGCCCGCGAATGATGCTCGGCGCGGTCACAAGCGATTAACGCGCTCTTTCCGTAATTCGCTCTCCTTGGGGTGCTTGTCCAACGCGCTCCAATAGAGTTTGAGCTTTCTCGACGGTGTGGCGTGCATAGTACGCCGGATCGGGTTTATCGGATCGGTACGTCTCAATTGCCCTGATCACAGTTTCCGCATCTTCGCCGCGGCTTAGGGAGCGCATCGCGAAAGCCCAATCGCGTTCAGACTGGCTACCGCCACTCGACGATTCAACCGCGCCACTCCCCCGCGCCCGTCGACTTGCGACGTCCATCCTCACCGATAGCCCCTCAGTCGCAAACTCAGGGAACCGGTCCGGACGATAAGTCTCCGCACTGAGGTTTTCCACCGTGACGAAATAGGGCGAATTGTATTTGTGGTTATAGAATCCCGGAACCCGCAGCACCCGGGCGCAGTCCGTCGCCGCGACGTCCGCTCCCAATGCGCGGGTCATCCCTCGCATTAGTTCCTCGGCTTGATCCTTCCGAAATCCTTCCACGCGCCAGACCACCTGAAACTTCCCCGGTGAACTAGTCAGAATATGGTTCGGGTTCGGCATATCTTCCCGATCCCGCATGGCGGCCAACGCCTCGGCTCCGTTCTGATCGAAATCCAGATACACATGCCTGATTTCGGCAATATCCACCTTGAACCGCCCGCGTGCCTCCGGACGCAGATTGTTCATGCTCACATAGATCTCATGGCGCTGGGCATTCATATGCCTTAGCCAGGCCTGGTACTCGTGAGCCGCAATCTTGTCTGCGGTCGATACGCGGGTCGTGACGGCCCCGCTGCGTTTGTGCAACAACACCACCGCCAGCCGGTCGTCAGGTCTGAAGTTCGCGCGGATATACGCCGATGCAATCGATTCACGCTGCTGCGCGGGCATGGCTTTCCTTCGCCTGAAAGCGCGACACGAGTTCAAAGTTGTCGGCCGCTGTGTCATAGCTCCTAAGCTCCATGACTTCGCTTACATCCCGACGTCCGTCCTTTCGGCGTTCGATGTGCACCAGAAGCCCAATTGAATCCGCTATCTGCGCCCGGATAGCGGTGAAGGGAAGCCCCACATCCGACATCAGGACGCATGTAGTCAGCCGATTCAGCGCCAATGCCGCGTTGTTGGCATGTATGGTCGCGAGCGAGCCCGAATGCCCGGTATTCAACGCCTGCAGCAGATCGAATGCCTCCGCACCGCGTACCTCCCCGACAACGATCCGGTCCGGGCGATGCCGAAGCGTCGCGCGAAGAAGATGCCGGATCGTGACCGCTGGGATATCTCCCTGTTCGCGGCGAGCCTCGAACCGCAGGTGGTTCGGCTGCCGAATATGAAGTTCGGCGGTGTCCTCGATCACCACCAATCGGTCCTCTGGCGCGATCCAGGCGGCGAGCGCGTTCAGCAGTGTCGTCTTCCCGGAACCGGTACCACCGCTGATCAGGATGTTGCGCCGCTCAATCAAGGCATGATGCAGCAGATCCGCCACAGGCGCCGGAATCGTTCCGATCCGTACTAGCTCGTCAATCGTGAACAGGTGCCGCTGAAACTTCCGGATCGTAAGAGCGGCGCCTCCGATGCTGCACGGTGGAAAGGCTGCCGCGACCCGCGATCCATCCGGGAGACGAGCATCCAGCAACGGGCGTTCCTCACCGATGTCCTCTCCGAGATGCCGGGCGATCATAATCGCCGCCGTTCTGAGTTGCGTTTCGCTCAGTTCGATCCCTGTCACCGGCTCGCAAACACCGGCACGCTCGACAAACACGACCGACCCGGGATTGATCATGATCTCGGAAACCGTCGGGTCCGTGAGCAGTGGAGCCACGGGGCGCAGGAAAGGAAGAATCGTTTCGAAGCCCATCAGATCAATCCCTTCTCCACCTGCTCAAACCACGTCAGGTCGGCCGGCAGATAATGCGGCTTCAGATAACAAAGGGTGGGCGGCAGCGGATTGACTCCGTCATAGGCCAGCACAATCGCCTCCGCGTTCTTCAGCTCGCCGAATGCCTTCGGCTCGAAAATATAATCGCGTTGCAGGTTGTAACTCTTCGACGCACTCACGCTCGATTTGTGCGCCGTTGTCCGCCCGGTGAAGAGGCTGACTTGAGCATCCTGGCCACTTTCAGATATGGAGTACGCCACCTTGAACTGCTCTTCCTTTCCGCAGAGGTCCGCGGCGGTCCGGGCGCTGAAATCGTCCGAAACCGCGAGGAAGATCTTTGTGCGGAATGTCTGGAGCAAGGTCCGCCAGGACTCCCCGGGTAGTGTGGAACGCAACGAGCTGATGCTCTGAGTGGCCACAATCGGAATACATTTTGCCTGCCGTGACAGCGCGAAGAACTTCTCGTCGCCCGTAGGGTCGTTCTCTCCTACGGTGGCGAAGGCCTGGTACTCGTCACAAAGGAAGAGCACGGGTCGGAACTCCTCGCTCGGTCGCCCGTGCATCCGCGGGATGCGGGCGATCATCGCACGCTGGAAATCCTGCTTCATCATCGTGCCGATCGCCTTTGCCAAACCGGGGTTGGCGACGGCGGGAAAATTCAGTGCGATCACCTTGCCTGACTCAATGAGTTCACCGTAAGACGGCATGGGAATACCCAGACTGAGATCGCTGTTCGCGCCCGTCAGGTCGAAACACTCCCTAGGCGGGCAGAAGATGTCCTTAACAGTCGGATTGTCGTCGAACAGGGAAAGGAACACTGAGATCCCTTCCACCACGGAAGTCCGCAGCTTCGTATCGATCCGCGTCCAGTCATTCTCGAACCACCGTTCTACGGCTTCAAACTGGCGTCGCTTCCGGCTATTGTCTTCGTGGTCTCGCCGCACCAGTGAATCGAACGGAATGCTCTTCCTCTTCAGGAGTTCCAGAAGTTGGGGCGTCTCCCGCGCCTGCATGTAGTTCGCGTCTTCCGCATACGGTTCCCATCGGCCCCGGCCCAGATCGTCATGCTCGATGTAGATGTCCTTCTCCACGAGGACATACTTCGCCGCGAAGCGGTAGCGGCCCAGGTCAATCCGCGCTTCGAGAACGCGGGGATTGATCGCGCATTCGTAAACATCGAACAGCGTCACGTAATCGAAGAGCACCTTGTGCAGCAGGATGACGAACTTGACGAGATTCGTGTAGGCCTGCTGCCAAAAAGGCTCCTTGCCTTTCCCGAAGAGGTTGTTCAGCAGACTTGCGATGCCGTATGCCAGGGTGTAGGCTTCCAGATCGTTGTGAAGCGGGTTGTAGCGGAGGCGGCCGTCCATGTTGAGCTCGATATAATCGGCGCCGCGCCCGCAACCCTCCAGAATTTCCTGCACCTTGAAACAGAAGTCGCCCTTTACTTCGAGCACCAGGCCGGCGGCCTTCCGCACTTCGTTCGATGCTGCGTATGCAAGGACCTGCTGCGAGTACGGGTACATGCAGCCCGACGTCTTGCCGGACCCAATGGCCCCGAAGATCACGGTGCCGGTGAAAAGGCCTCGCTCTGGGATGTCAAGCCACGTCGGATGTTCCGCCGGCTCGCGCCGCTTGGGATGATGGACTTCACCCAGAATCACTGATAATGCCGACCGGCTCTCGGGCGTCGGGTATGCAGGGAGTTTCCCGGCCAAGAGTTTGCGCTCCTGTCGGACCGCGAAGACGTAGGCGAACGACAGCACGAAAGCTGCCGCCATGTAAGGAGTGCTGAACAGCATTAGGGTATACGCGGACCGGAGCGCGGCATGAATGTCCGGCCGCTCCAGAGCGATGAGCAGCAGATAAGGGTTATCGACGGGAAACGGGCACGCGAACTGCAGGGTCAGTCCGGTCGCGCCCGCGAACAGGAAGCTCACAAATGCCCGGTTCTCGACCACGTAGCGCATCCAACTCCTAAGCCGCGGCTGTCCTGCGTTTCGAAGTCGCCTTGCGGGCCTTGCTCTTCAGGAAGGCCGCCAGAATCTGATTCATGATGAAACCCTGGGCGCTGCCGTCCATGTCCTCGCAGCGCTGGCGGAAGCCGTCCACAAGGCGCTTCTCCACGCCGGTGATCGAAAGAGTCGTCATTTCCACTTTGGGTTGGGGTTTGATGTTCATATAAGGACCTCTGCGAATTTCATACGCGCCGCGCTCAGCGGCGAACGGGGGCGACCCCCACAGCGACGACAGGAGCGAGGAAAAGGCGTTGTGGCGGGTCACCGCCACAAAAGCCGGGGTCGCTCCCGTGAAATCTTCCGCCTTCCAAACCGCCTCGTAGAGGCCACCGATATCCGGAACCGCTTGCAGGCGCGTCAGATCCGAAGCGCCACAGCGGTACAGAGAAGGGTGCTCAAGGGTGACTACGCGATGCACGGTATTAGTCACCCTGAGTTGCCTCATACAGGCTTCCGAACAGCCCGAAATTGAACGCCACCACATGTGATGTGAACGTGCAGTTGGTGCGCATTTCCGTCCGCGCTTCGGGATTGATATCGGCCTGAACAGCCGACTCCCCAAGTTGTTTCCAGCGCTCAAAAAGTTCGTCGAAACGTGTTCCCTGAAACCGTTTGCGTGACTCTCTGTATCGGTCCAGGCGGTTTTGATCGAAACAGCCGAGCCCGTTAGCAGCGTGCTCTTTCCGATCCACGAAATACGCGATCAACTCATCTGCGATCGGGTCTCCTGGCGTCGTTGTAGCCGTAATGAGCCGCCGGAAAAGACGGCGGGCGGGCTCAATCTGGCCTTCGAAGCACGCCAGGTATGTCAGTTCGGAAGCAGCGAGCCGTGCGAACAGAGGTCGGTAATTTCGGACAAAGGATGCGAACGCTTCAATGGTGCGGTAGCCGGGATCGACGAAGCAGAAGTGAACCGTCGACTCGCTGCCTGCGGTAAAGATAAGAGGCCGATCAACGAACCAACGCAACGTCGTCCGTTTGCCGTCTTTTGACGAATAACGCCAGACCGGCAGGTGCGCTTTTTCAATCCCGAAGTCCTCGGTGAACAGCTGGACTTTGTCGGCTTCCGTAGGAAACCAGCGCATTTCCGTGCGTCCGAGCACGTAGTCCAACGCCATCAGCCGAGCCTTGATGGTCTGAGCATCATGACTTCGCCGGTTGCGGTTATCCGGCTCGCCGAGAGCCTCGAACATCACCTTGGAGCACAGACTGTAGACCCGCCGCCGGTATCGCATGTCGATCTCTTTGACATGCTTTTCGTTCCGCAGCCGAGATATGAAAGCGTCCGGGGCTTTGCCCAATTTTCGACCGATGGCCGCGCAGAATTGCCGCCGTAGAAAGTACCCGGAATGCAAGGCCGCCTGCACTAAGAAGCCGGCTTCCCGGTCTGTGTACCCGAAAGTCTTGAGATTCCGCACCCGGTCTTCGTCGGTCATGATGAAATCTAAATGGAAACCAGCGTGCCCCGCTCGGGCTCCCGCGGCGTCCCGCCGGAAAACGAATCCGGTCCGTAAATCTTCAGCCCGGCAGCGCGTTTCGCCGCCATCTGCGTGGGTTTGTAATCCTTCGTGGCGAGTTCCAGATCGACCTGTTCCCTCGCGCCGTCGCGCGTTTCGTACTCCACGCGGAGATCCGGAATGACAAACCTTCCGTTGACAATTCGAATCTCGTGATGGGCGGCGATGTCGAGTTTCCGCGTCAAGTCGCGCGGGTCTTCACCGCGGCGGTTCAGGTCCGACATCAGCCGCCTTTTAATCTCGAAATCCATTGCCACTTTTGTTACGCGACCGCCTGCCGCCTCGATCTGCGCCCGTTCGCTTTGGTACATGCGATAGGTGCCGATGTCGTGCCGGATCTCGGCCGATTTGACGAGACCGGCGTAAAACTCCTGGGATGAGCCAGTAGTTTTCGCTGCCCGCATCGCTGCCCGCCGACCCTTTGCGGTGAGCACAACGACCTCGTATTCTGGGCCGGATTTTGCGTGCGTGGCCGTCCGCCGGTCCGCAAGTCCGGCCTCGCGCAAGACTCGGATATCTTGTGCAAACTTGCCAAACTGGCCACCATACCGGTGCTCGATCAGATCGCCAACGCTTACGGTCCTGAACCTGCCGATTTCAGTAAGCGTCGCGATTTGGTCCAGACTTAATCCGGTACGGGTGTCCCGAGTCCTGGCTCCGCGCCCTTCAATCCTGAGGCTCGTATCGGCCGCATCCCGAATGCTCTGCAGATCGCGTTCCGGGGAATAAAGGACGCCCTTCCTGTCCCGTAGACCCTGAGCCGTGTATGCACGTCCGATATCGGAACCGCGAACGGTTTCGCCACGGAACCGATAAGACATTCCGTTCAGGCCGCGCGCATTTACGCTTGGGAGTGGAGTAACCCCGCGGCTCTCCAGCCGACGCAAAAACTCAGAAAACGTCGGAGTGCCGCCCGCGGACTGATCGATAAGGAGGGCGAGCTCGGCGTTAGCGGCAACGCCGCCGCTCGTTCGCGAAGCCGCGGACAGGGGATGTTCCTCATCGATCTCGCGGCTAAATCTGGACATGCGTCTCTACTCCGACAACCGTTCCGTCAACTCTTCGCTGATACTGGAACCGGTGCGCAACTGCTTCTCCACATGAGCAAGCTTTTTGCCCGTATCTCGCAGAAACAGCCGTCGATTGATGGCCAGAACGGCGCCGAACACATTGACCGTGAATGCTCCGGCAAACAGCATCAGAGCGTTTGCGTGCCGATGCCAGATGACCGCCCGGTATCGTGCAAGGAAGCTCAACTCGCCGAGCAACCAGAAGCTGACCGCCGCGACAATCACCACAGCCAGAAACAGAGAACTGCGTACCATTCGTGCCCCTCAGAACGCCTGATCCTCGCGGAGGTAAGTAATCATCAGCCCGAGAGGATTCATCGGGATCACCGAGTTCGGCACATCATTCGTGAATGAAAATGTCGCACTGACGACGTACTTTTCACGCCTCAGTTCCGACCCGTCGCGCATTCGGTAAATCTTGTCGATATCGATTTGCGCGACGTACGGCGCCTTTCGCAAGTCGGTCAGAACGATGTTGTCGATCTGAATCTGAACGTCGTCCCCGTCTCCGAGAAGATAATGTTCGAGGGATTTTGTGCGGCGTTCTTCCTGCATCCGGGCGTTCGATAGAGAGGTGCTGAGGAAGCTCATGGAGCGCTGGAAATCGTCACGCGCAGTGGTCCGGTCCCGGCCGTAATAGTCGTGAACGAACTGCCTCAGGAAATACTTGATCTCCGGCGGTTGCGGCTTGTATTCGAGAGTGCTGAAGCCCATTGCCTGAGCGCGGCCGATATCATCTATCCGCACCACCAGCTTTTCCCTCTGCTGGGAGTGCGTCCGGAAATTTAGAGCAAGTAGTCCGAGCGAGAGCATTAGCGAACAGACCAGCGCAACGCGCAAATAGGAGTTCGTGATCCGAGGCTGCACCAAGGCCTCGGCGAAACGGCTCGCAGCGTCCTCGTACGATTTCGGTCTGGGCAGAAGATGCGTCGAGGGCATGATTTCTATCTCCACCATCCGATTCCGGGAAGGGCATCCAAGCCGGATTGGCCCGCGAAAATGTTCGAAACCAGTTTGGGAACCTGAAGCACGCCCCACACGAATGTGATCGCCAGGATCACAATCTGGATAAACATGCCGGCGAGTTTGTCCAGTGTGTCGGGGAACCCGTTTTGATCGAAGAAGTTCAGCCAGATCTGGCCATAAACATAGACGAAAGCGTTAGCAATCACAGGGTAGAAGCTGTACTGCAGCAAAGCCTTGAACCAACCCCAAAAGATCCAGTCCATGCGGGGCACAATAAAGAAAGGAACGAAAACCGGCCCCACCAAAACGATGCATCCGGCGGCCACGAACCCGAATGCGATCACGCCGAGCAACGCGATCTGCGCCGCCGACATAATAAAGATGCTCGCGTAGTAATAGATGATCGGCGAAACCTCCCAGAAGTTCAGCCCAACCGGGACGATGATCACTTCAGTGGCGTTCGCGATCTTCATTCCGACCTGCTCTTCGCTGCTCTCCTCGACCTGAGACGCAAGGTTCGCGCCCGTATCGGTGACGAGCTTGTGAAAACTGCTTCCGGTTCCGGGAAAAGGCTGATCGTAAAAATGGATCATTGCGCCGTCAATCGCAATCGCCATCACGAGCGCCGCGAAACGTGGCGCATGAAAAACGCCCGCAAGCGCAAATTGCAATCCTTCCCAAATCACGAGGAGCGTTGCAAAGACGGTGAACATATGCCGCCCCGTAGCGACAAATAGATCCATGTGCTTCGTGATCAGGTCTATCGTTGCTTGCGTGATCTGGACGAACAGTCCCTGGTTTGCCATCTCGGTTTTAAGGCAGTCTCGCCTGGTGAGCCTGCGTCGTGGAATTCCAGATCGCGGCCGTGTTCTGTTGCGCTGCCTGCTGCGCCGCGACGGTTATGGTGACGGCATCGGCCATCGAATCGTGGGCGAGTTTTGCCTGAACCGTCTGCTGATCCGCGATTGCCGAAAGCAGTTGGTTGGTGCTCTGCTGCTGGCGGGCGTTGATCACACCGGCCGCGCTGACTTGATTCAGAACCCCGACTTCCGTGTTCAAAGCTGGATTGTTGGACATAGAATCCGCCTCAAGCCGCGCGATGGCGGCGTCTGTTGTCGAAGCGTTGCCGCGAACAACTCCGACCTGATTCATCGAGTTTGTGGCGGCGGAGTCGGTTAGCTCAATCGACCCGTAACGCCTTCCGAACTGCGTTTGTTGGCCCGCCGAAAGCGACGGCCAGATCGGGTTATAGTTCTGAAGCGAAATCGCAGATGACGACCACGCCGGCACGGCGCCTAAACCGGAATTGATCGTCTGTGTCCATCCCGCCGTCGTTCCATATGTGTTCGTGGCGCTGGGATAAGTCCAAGCCGTTGAGGGCGGCATCCAGACATTCTTCGTGGTGATATTGGTGGCAGCACGCACCATATTGGCGTAGGCTTGTTGCGAAAGCTGATACAGCGTGATGATTGCCTGGTATTCGCGAATAGCCTGTGCGAGGTCTGTCGCCATGCGAGAGTAGACGCCAGGATCACTGACAATCGAAATACCGAACTGCGCTGCCGCCGGTATCGAGATTGCGCCCAGAACGCTCGCCCATGCGAGGACGCCGCGTCGAACCGGTCTCAATGCGCGCCCCCCGACATCCCGAAAAACTGCATGACGGCCATGCCGATGAGACCGAGAAGCAGCGGGATGACGAAGATGCCACCCAGAAAAAGGATGATGAAGTTGCCCCAGCGAAACGGCCGGGTGACGTGTTTGAGCTCGTGATTCATGAAAGTTCCTTTCGTTATGAACTGCTGCAACTGGGTCGCCGTCGCGCGCCTCACAAGTCGCCCGGCATTCGATGGCGCTCATACGCCGGAAGCGCCAAGTCATCGCTCAGGATGACCTTGATTCGATGCCCTTCGCGAATCGTAATCGTTGGTAGAACATTCAGAAACCGATCCAGAATTCGTGTGGCGGATGTGGACAAGCTCTGCGAAACGCCCTGCCGGTAAAGATCAACACCCGAGGTGTTGTAGCCATAATTCCCGCCCGCCTCGCTTAGCCCTGCGATCGCGCCGAGCGCGAGGCTTGCGCCGAAAATCTGTAAATAGTGCTGATCGACCAAGTCCTTCAGCCCGGTCTCGCCGATCTCATTCAGCCCTTTGAACTGATCGAGGCTAACCGCAAATCCGTCCGGCATAATGAGCCGATGGAAGGCAATGGCGACACGCTGCTGGCCTGTCGCCGAAACACGTTGTACTTCGCCCACGACGCGTGAGCCCTGAGGAATTAGAACGTGGGTGCCGTCATGCGAGTAAACCGCAGTCGTCACCAGTGCGTTAACTGGTCCAGAGAAACTGGCATTCAGTCGGTTCTCCAGAACAGTCTCAATGATGGTCCCTTCGAACAGCCGGTATGATTTGCCCGCAGCTTGTTGAAGCGCCGGATCTTCCTGTCTCTTGCGAGCCGTTCCGTCCTCTTCTTTCTTTTCCATCTGTCGTTCCGCGACGGTCGCGGTCACCGCCGGCGCGGGCAGGATTGTTGTTGGTGTCGCCTGAAGAGTGGCTGCCAATGCCGCCTTCTGCGCATCGATCAATTGCTTCAGGTCCTGCGATTCAGGGGGTTGGATCACCCGATCGTTGTCAACTGCGTACGGCTGGTCCTTGCGAAAAGAGAGCGCGATATTGGAGGCGCGCAACCCGTCCCATTCCCGTCGGCGGCGCGCCGATGCTTCGGATTCCTCTGGCGACATCTGGCGCTGCCCCAAACCGGTGTTGGTGATCGCTGCTGTGGGCGCGGTTAAGTACGGATTCTGATACGGGTTCTGCTGCCCGGCTTGAATACGTTGCGCTTCCGCCCGCAATTGTTCGGCATGTGCCCGCTCCTGCGCCAGATTCTTCGCGTCCTCATCCAACTGGTGGACGTACTGCTGAATCGATTTCGGCGACGTCGGATTCGCCGTGTCGCCCGCGCTCTTTCCCGTTTTCGCCCTTGCGTTGGGGGTGCTGGAATTCGAAAATGCGATTACCAGCGCGATAAGTCCGCCGACCGCAAGCATAATAATGGTTTGCCTGTGCTTATCGCTGACGCCCGGCGGTCGCGAAGCCTTGTTCTGTAGCTCCGGCACTGGTCCGTGGTGAGAGCTCTGATCGGCCACGAACTACTCCTCCCGCCGAAAATCGAGCCGTTGTTTGCCGATAGACAGGTAGCCGCCGTCCAGAATCTTGTCCACGACATAAAGCCCATTCCTGAATTGAAACGAGATCAGGTTTGGCTTGCCGTCTTTCACTTCATAGAGCGCCGGCACTTCTTGTGGATTCGCCCAGATGTATGTGAACCTGTCATCGTGAGCGATCGCGGACACATCGAAAGGCTTTCGATCAACGAAGCGATATACGTGCTTCAGCATACCCGGATACCTGTTCCGAAAGCTGTCCACCTGCTCGGCAACCGACTTCGCCGCGGCCTCTTGAGCGGTCTTCGCCTGCTCGCGCGCAGTCTCGGTCTGCTTACGGAGCTGATCGACCTCTGTCGCCTCTACCCAGCGCGCCGGACCGGACGCAGAGGTGATCAACGACTCATCCTTCGGCTGGATGAACACCTTCAAATCGGGTTGAGCATCGCCCTCGGCGAGTACGAATGAGTAGACGTTCCCACTCGAGGTCACGAGGTTCAGATTGGTGCGTACCTTCTCCTTTTCAGGCTTCACGTACGCGAAGTTGTCCGCGCCGTTGATCACCCATTCGTCCTTGTCCCCGCAGACGAAGTCCATGATCTTCTCGGATTTGGGAAGTACGAAAATCGTGGTGTACCGGACTCTTGTATGGATTTCCGGAATGTCCTTTTCGCGATAATCGACGACTCGCGCGACACCCGCCGCCGCGGACGGAGCGACGGGATTGGCGACGGGTGCGAGCTTTTCGCCCGCGATCAGAGAACCACAGGCGAGAGAAGAGATAACAAGACGTCGGTTGAGTTTCATAGAGCTCCTGTCAATTTCTGCTTCGATGCGGCGTAAGCGGCTCCTGCCCTCGGCACTTCGAGCCGAATCACCTTCGAGCGGTCCGGCCGCTTGATGAGCATTTCGCGCTTCGGCTGGAGGTTGACAATCAGATCGGCCTCGACCTCATTCAGCCCATACACGCTCCTGTAGTGCTGTCGATCCATCCGTGGATTCGCCAGGAAGATCATGGTCCCGCAGCTTTCCGCTACCGTCTGCAGCATGTCGTTCTGCTCCAGATCGCCGCTCGACTGCGTGGCCAATAGCATCGCCGCATTCCGCTTTCGCCATGTCTTGAGCGCTTCCGTTACATATGCCTTCACAGTCGGATTGCGAAAGAACCGCCACGCTTCATCGAGCAGGAAGAGTTTGAACGTAGCGAACTCGTCCGGATCGTAAATGCATGTGTTCGACCGGTGCAATATATAAAACAGCAGGGGCTCCAGAATCTCCGGATAGCGGTCGAGGCCTTCGAAGTCAAATACCTGAAAGGTGGAGCAGGTCAGCGAATCCTCAGAATTGTCAAATAACTCCGCATACTGACCGTTGTCTACCCATCGCGCCAGGTGCGGGCGCAAGTTCATTGGCAGGCATGCCGCGACCGTGCCCAGCCGGCGGACATCGGTATCAAGCTGGTAAACGTTCTCAATCGTCTCGTGTAAGGCTTTCGCGTCGGCGCCCTCCATCTCAAAGCCCCCCGACTCGATCAGTACCCGAACAAACGAAAACAGGAAATGCAGGTTCTCTCGCGTCGGCGCCAACGAAAACGGGTTGATAGTGAATTGATTGCGTTCGATCCCGATCGTCATATACGAACCGGCCAGCCGAGCCGCCAACGCGCGGTACGATCCCCCGAGGTCGAAGATCACCGTTCGAGGGCCGTACTTCTGGGCCTGCTCAATCACGAAGTTGCAGGTGAACGACTTGCCACTTCCGGTCATGCCGGTAATCAGCGTGTGCGCGACGTCTTGGTAGTGAAGGTTGAGGAAGTAAGGCGTCTGCTGACGAGTTTCAAGCACGGCCAGGTACTCCGCGCGCAGATGCTGGTTCTCAAGATCGCCCCTCGCGGGCGCGAACAGCAGTGAAAGGTCCGCGTAGTTCCGATTGGTCAGATATAGGCCGCGAAACTGGTTGCGATACCCGCCAGGAATGGCAGCAAGCCATGCGGCCAGAACGTTCTGCTTCTCCTCGTAAAGAATTGCGCCGCTCGCCGCGAGCGATTTAAATGCCTCGGCACTCGCGGTGCCCAATCGCTCCGGATCGGTATCGTGAATCATGACTGTGAGAGCGAACTCGCCGAGTTGGACACCATTGCTCTCCACATCGGCGAGAAGTTCACCCAATTGCGACTCCATCGCACTGGCCGATTCATCCTTCTGCATGTCCTCCGGACGCTCCTGCTGACGGCTGGCGCTGAAGGCAGAAATTACGGTGGCCAGGATGTTTACCACATACTTCGATCGATGGAAGTGCGCGATCTTATTCGTTACCAATCGGCGAGCGTCATGGGGCTCGACCAGCCGCCACTCGGTGCAGATCACACACTCCGCAGGCAGTTCCCGAAGGCCCCGCAGAGCGTCCGGTGCGCTGTGGTCCGGTGGATCTTTCAGAGTCAACAAGCGGACGTATCTGTCGCCAATCCGCAGGAACCCGCGGTGTCCTTCCACCGCCGAATCCGCCCCGAAATAGTCGAGATAGCAGTCATGTTTCAGGGGAACTGAGTCGGCAACGATCGGATCGAAATTCAGCAGCCGGCGAAGGAAGAGGTAAGCTGCGGGTTTGTCGGCGACTGCCATGGGTACGACGTCTCGAAGTTGCAACGCCAGCGCTTCCGCAGCCTGCCGCACCTGCGCGGCCGCTGCTCTGATTGCGTTCGCCGCAACTCTGACCGCGCGACCTCCCGACAGCCAATTCTTGCGGCCGAACTCCACCCCGCCGCCGCTCTGAAGAATTACGATGTAGTGCTCGAAGGAAAAGAGCGTCTTTGTTTCGAGATATTCGGCGCGATTCCAGGTGCCGACGTGCGCTCCTGAATGCGGAATCTCACAGCGTCTCCTCTTAATGAGATATTGGTAGACGCGACACGACCGGTTGAGCGTCCGCATTGCGGCTTCAAATCGCTGGGTGACGGAAGTGATCTCGGCGCTTTCGAGACACTCAGGATCGGGTGGCGACACGAGTAGCACAATTCCCGCCTCGCCTGCCTTGGTGACGAAGACGCCATCCTCGATGAACGCGCAGGGCTGCACTTCAGTGTGGATCGCGCCAGTTTCGGAGAAAGAGGTCTTCATCGAATCGGATACCATTCCCTCTTCGCGGGATCATAAACATTCCGGAAGCGCCGAGCGGCTAAAAAGATCCGGGGCATCTGATGATCGTCTTTTGTCACCCTACGCGCGGAAAAAAAGAGCAACGCAAACGTGAGCGTCGCGGCCGTCATTCCGAAAGCAATCAGCGCCATCAGGCCGCCGATCATCGCGATACCGAACATCCAGCGCTCAACCCCGCCGATGGTGAGCGGTTTGTTGATCGCTCGATAGATCGGGCTGGTCCGATGCATAGTCATTACGGGAAGAGCCATGTGATCAGCTGCGCCGCGTAGACCATGAGTCCGACGCCGACAATCAACCCGCCCAAAGCACGTTTGCCGTGACCATCGCCCGCGACCACCTGCCACCCTCCGAAAATCACGGCGAGAATCGCGGCGATTTTTGCGAATGTTCCTTGTGAAAAGCTGAGCAGTGCGTTGAGGGTGACATCGAAGGGCGATCCACTGTTGCCGATTTGGGCGAATGCCGGAATCGCAAATGCTGCAAGCGCGGCTATGGCCGGAAATATGCGGCTGCCAGCGCGTGATTGTTGAAAATACGCTCCCAATTTCTTTTTAAAAAACGGCATCCTGCGGTTCTCCTGATAACGCGGCTACTTCAGCGGAAAGCGTCGCTTTCCGCTGATTGTGCCCCCAATACCTAAGAAGGTTTTTTTGGAAGAAATCCGACAGAAAATCTTCAGAATGTTTCGGACTTTGTGATTTTTTCGATATTCTGGATTCAAGTTTTCTCTTCAGATTGTCGTCATGCACTTAGCGCCTCCCGCTTCTGAATTGGACATCGGTATGGGTTCGCAATCTCTGATCTGGATACCGGCAACGGACGCGAAAGGAACTGTCGCGGACCCTCTGTTCACCCAAGTCGCGTACGACAGGCAGAATGATTTCTTCCGCTATCGGGCCGATGAATTCCCTGACCCTGCGGCCCGCGCGGACCTGCTCGAACAGGCCGTGTTTCGCGCGTCGAAAGCGAAGACGAAGGCGCCTTTGGACGATCGGCAGCGATACCTTTTTCGGACTTACCAGTCTCTGGTCGATCAGGCCATTGCGGGCACGGTCAAGACGATTTCTACCGAACCGTTCGTGCTGGAAACGTTAAGCGCAAAGCGCGATTCAGAACAGGAAATCCATGACGCGATCCGCAAGCGGGAGGCTTTGGAAGCCATGCCGGAATACGCTCGGAAGCTTTGGGAAAAGCGGCTGCTCGGATATAGCTTCGAGGAGATCTCCGAGGAGGTACATGAGTCCGCCGACACTCTCAACATGCGCGCACGCCGTGGCATGAAGGAAGCGATAGGACGCCTGTTCGGACATATCGATCGATGAGCGACAATATCGTTGCTCATGGATGAAGAGAACGTGTCGCGCGAGGACGAACGCAAATTGCTCGAAGCATTCGAGCAGGCAGCGCTTCACGCTTATCCGAATCCTGAGCGAATCGGGTGCCCGGGTTCTGATTTTCTCGCGCAATTGGCGAAAGATCGGCGGTCGATTTCGATCCACGACGAGCGGCTCACTCATGTTACCCGTTGCTCGCCGTGCTTCCAGGAATTTGCGACGCTCCGAGATGAGGCGGTCCGGCATCGGCAACGCCGACGGTTGGTTCCGATTGCGGCTGGCGTTCTCATCGTTGCCCTCGGATCGGTTGCGTATCTGGAGTGGAATCGGTTTGGCGGATCATCTGCTGCGGGGGCCTATGTCGCCGCGACCCTTGATCTCAAAGACCGTTCCACCGTACGTGGGGTTGATGACTCGACCGCTCAGGAGCCGAAGCCAGACTCGTTGAAGCTGCCGCACGGCAAGTTGAACCTGACGGTTACGTTGCCGGTTGCCAGTGCGCCGGGCGAGTACGAGATTCAGGTTCTCCGCGAAATCGGTCATCCGTTATTGTCAGCCTCGGGCACGGCAGCCATTCAGCAAGGAATGACGCTGCTCCCGGTACGTTTGGACCTCTCATCGCTACACCCCGGCCGGTACCTGTTGGGCGTACGCCGCGTCCCTTGGGATTGGACTTTTCTCCCTTTACTTGTGGAATGAGTTCGCTGTTATTACGCCGCTCTGCGACCGAGGTTGGCTCCAGCCTTTCCGCCGTGTTTGGCGCGAGAGAACTGTCGCCGAGCCGGCGATACAATGCGGGCATGAAGGCCGAATCTGCTGAACAGAAATATGATCGCCTTCGCAATGTCATCCACAAGCTGGTGCTGACGGCATACCCGAATCCAGACCGGAATGGCTGTCCCGGGCCAACGGCAATAGAGGGCTACGCCCGCCGCGTCGCTGGTTGGGAGAAGCTGGACGGCGATCCGACCGAAACGCACGTCCAGCGCTGTTCGCCGTGCTACCGCGAATTCCTCGATGCCGGCAACCGCCTCAGAGCAGCACGCGCCAAGCCAACCGGACGGATGTCATGGTTCCAGCGGAGACGGATGAAAAAGACGCTCGACCAGCTCGAAAAGGTCATGCAAACCGTCGCGGAGCGCATACGGGAAACACGCAGAGTGTAACGGCATGGTTACCAGCGCCGTGTGCTCAGGTGCTAGCTGGATTTGTGAGGACCACATCGCCAACTCGTGCGACGGTGCGAGCGAGGCCTGTGAAAGCGTGAAATTGCGGCGGTGCGGCCGTCCCTACCCGGCATGCAATTCGTTCTGACCGGGAAGCGCGTAGAGCCGTGCGGCTTATTAGAAAGCGTTTTCTGGATCAACTCTCGGTTTAGCGACAATCAACTCGGAATCGACAAACAGCAGGCTGCAATGTCCGGGTGATCGCCCAGAACGGGACTTGAACTAAGCCTGAGGGCGGACGCTTCGCGTGCCGGTCGCTGGGCACCGCGGTAAAGGGATAGGTTTTGGGTCACAAGGAGGTCCCTGTGACCCAACTACGAAAAAAGATGCTGGAAGAGCTCCAGCGTCGTAATTACTCTCAGCTTACGATCGAAAGCTATCTGCACGCCATCGAGGACTTTGCCCGCTACTTCGGCAAGAGCCCGGACCAGCTGAATCAGGAACACATCCGGCAGTATCACCTCCACCTCGTCAACGACCGTAAGCTGGCGGTCAATACGATCGTGGCAAGGATATCGGCCCTGCGGTTTTTCTTCGTCAAAACGCTTGGGCGGCCCTATCAGCGTGAAGATCTGCCCTCACCGCGGCGACCGAAGAGGCTTCCAACGGTGCTCAGCCAGGATGAGGTCGCGCGCCTGCTTGATTCGGCGGGCAATCTGTTCCACTACGCCATTCTGATGACGCTGTATTCGACTGGGCTACGGCGTGCCGAGTTAGCGCGGCTCCGCGTCATCGACATCGACAGCGAGCGCATGGTGATCCATGTCCATCAAGGCAAAGGCAACCGCGACCGCGACGTACCACTCACGCCGAAGCTGCTGGAAACCCTCAGAACGTACTGGCGCTGGAAGAAGCCGCAGACGTGGCTGTTTCCACGCGAGGGCATGGCCGATGCCGAACAGCCCATCAGCACAAAGTCGGTGTATTTCGCGGTTCAGCAGGCCGCCAAACGCGCCGGACTGCAAAAGCCCGTGTCCCCTCACACGCTGCGCCACTATGCCGGGCTCCGGACTATTCCGGGTGGACAGGTGTTCGGGCTGATTGGCGGTGGCCTGACGAATATTTTCCCGGCATAGTCCGGCGATGTTTGCCTGACAGTCTGGTCCGGAAGGAGAACACCGATGAAGCAGGTTTTCAGAGCGCACCAACTCTGCAAGCAGGACGGTCCGTTGGGTCCGTATATCGATTTCTACGCGGCCCAGATGCGTAGTGAGGGCTACGCCCGGCAGACGAGAGAACTGCAAGTCCGGTTGGTCGCCGATTTCGGCCACTGGCTGGCCAGACGTCGAGTTCGGGCGCAGGAGATTACCGCCGAATTGTTCCGTCCGTACCTTCGTGCGCGGGCCCAGCGCCGACGTCCAACCGGAAACGATCTATCCGCCTTGCAGCGGCTGCTGCAACTGTTACAGCGAAAGGGTGTGGTAGCAGCACCTGCATCGCCAACGGTGACACCGGCAGAGCGATTGCAACGTGAGTTTGGGCTCTATCTACAGCAGGAGCGTGCACTCGCAGCGACGACACAAGCGTGTTACCTGACGTTCGTCAGCGGGTTTTTGACGGAGCGTTTTGGTGTTGGGCCAGCCAATCTCTCTCGCCTTTGTGCCGCGGATGTAACGGGATTCGTGCGTCGACGTGCGGTCTCCATTCAAAGCAGGCGGGTCCAGTTGATGACGACGGCCCTGAGATCGTTTCTGAGATTCGCGCGCTATCGGGGGGACATCGATAAGGATCTCGCCGCCTGTGTACCCGCTGTCGCCAACTGGAAATTATCGACCATGCCTCGCGCGCTCCCGGCTGATCAGGTAGAACGGGTGCTGGCTTCCATCGACCGGAAAACGGCTGTTGGCCGCCGTGACTATGCGATTCTCTTGATCCTGGCGCGCCTCGGGTTGCGCGCTGGTGAGATCCGAACGCTCACATTGGAAGACTTGGACTGGCAAGAGGGATTGATTACGGTGCGCGGCAAGGCCGGCCGCTATTCTCAATTACCTCTGCCGGCCGATGTCGGCGCGGCCATCGCTGATTATTTACGGCATGGACGGCCGACTGCCAGCAGTAGATGTGTGTTCCTCCGAGCTAGAGCACCCATGGAAGGTTTCCAGAGTCAATCTGGTGTCGGCTCCATGGTGAGACACGCGCTGGCGCGGGCTGGGATTGATGCTTGTCGCACCGGAGCCCACCAGTTCCGGCACGCGCTCGCCTGTCAGATGCTTCGGCAGGGAGCGTCATTGTCTGAGATCGGTGAACTTCTCCGACATCGCAGCCCGCAAACCACAGCCATCTACGCGAAGGTGGACTTGGCTTCGCTTGCGACATTGGCTTTGCCATGGCCGGGAGGTGGACGGTGATTTCATGGCGCAAAGCGGTCGAGGAATACATCGAGATGCGCCGCAGCTTGGGATTCAAACTGCTGGACGCGAAGGTGGCATTGATCCAGTTCAGCTCGTTTCTCCAAAAGCGTCGCGCGGCGCACATCACCATTGCACTAGCGATGGAATGGGCACAGCAGAATAAGACCGCGCGTCCCGCGGAATGGGCGAGGAGACTCAGTTTTGTACGCGGATTCGCTCGCCACCGGAGCGCTCACGATCCACAAACAGAGGTGCCGCCCTCTTGGTTGCTGCCTCACCGGCCCGCACGGGCGCACCCCTACTTGTACAGCAACGATGAGGTCAGGAAACTGCTCCAGGCCGCGCGGCTACTGCCGTCCGGCCATGGCCTGCGCGGGCCAACCTATTTCTGCCTATTGGGGTTGTTGGCCGTGGCCGGCGTGCGTATCAGCGAAGCACGCAACCTGCAGACGGAGGATGTAGATCTGAAAGAAGGAGTCCTCACCATTCGGGGAACCAAGTTCGGCAAGTCCCGCCTGGTGCCCATTCATCCTTCGACTCGTAAGGTGCTCAGAGATTATGCGTCGCGTCGGGACCGCTTTCTGGCTGGGCGGTCGGCGACCTTTTTCGTATCAGGCCGTGGGACTCGACTGGACGGCGCTGAAATCCGACGCACGTTTTACTTCTTGTCGCGCCAGATCGGGTTGCGTGGCCCTACTGATAGCCATGGGCCGCGTCTCCACGATTTTCGTCATCGGTTCGCGGTAGAAACACTGGTCCAGTGGTATCGATCGGGACAAGATGTGGAGCGCCGCCTGCCAGTCTTGTCGACATACCTGGGACATGTTCACGTGGCCGATACCTACTGGTACCTGAGCGCCTGCCCCGAGTTGATGGGCTTGGCGGTCAAGCGGTTCGAGGATTACTGGGAGAAGCAATCATGAAGCCCTCGTCCACGCTCGCCGTGTTGCTGGAGAATTTCTTCACTCAGCGTCTGATGAATCAGCGGCAGGCGAGTTCTCACACCATCAGTTCCTATCGGGACACTTTTCGCTTGCTCCTGCAGTTCGCCCAAGAACGTCTGCACAAGGCGCCTGCTCGCCTGGCTTTCGAAGAGATCGATGCTCCGATGATTGCTGCGTTTCTCGACGATCTGGAAAAGAACCGCGGGATCACGGTACGGAGCCGCAATCTACGCTTGACAGCAATCCGCTCCTTTTTCCACTATGCCGCTTACGAAGAGCCGTCCCGTGCCGCTCAGATCCAGCGTGTACTGGCCATACCGGGGAAACGCCACACCCGCGCTTTAGTTCACTTTCTGAGCCGTCCCGAAATCGACGCCCTGCTCGCGGCTCCTGACCAAGAAACGTGGTTCGGCCGCCGTGACCATGCCTTGCTACTGGTGGCGGTCCAAACAGGCTTGCGCTTATCGGAACTGACTGGCTTGCAACGCGCCGACGTGGTTCTCGGCACGGGAGCCCACGTGCGCTGTGTCGGGAAGGGTCGGAAGGAGCGCTGTACACCGCTCGCCAAGACGACCGTAGTGGTACTGAAGGCGTGGCTGCGAGAGCCGCCCAGGCACAACGCCGAGGCTCTATTCCCCACGGCCCGCGGTGGTCGACTTAGCCCGGACAGCGTTGCGGACCTGCTAGCCAAACACGTCGCGCTTGCTGGCAAGACTTGCCCGTCTCTTCGGCAGAAGCACGTGACGCCCCACGTTCTCAGGCACTCGATGGCCATGGGGCTTCTCCAGGCTGGTGTTGATCGAGCGGTCATCGCTCTTTGGTTGGGACACGAGTCGGTGGAGACCACACAGATCTACCTCGAAGCCAACCTCGCGATGAAGGAGGAGATTCTGGCCAAGGCCGCACCGCCAGACGGTAAACCCGGCCGCTACCGGCCCGGGGACGGATTGCTTGCCTTTCTCAAGAACCTATGACCCGGACTATGCCGGGCGACCGCGCGAGTCGATGATGCCGGACCCCAGTATTGACGGACCCTTCGGGGATCCAGGCTCGCGCCACCCGGAATAGTCCGGAGCCCGGCATAGTGACGCAGCACGTGGGGCGAGACCTGCTTGCCCTGCAGCGTTGAACATTTTCGGTGAGCTGCGCAGGTGTGACGCCGCAGAACATATGCGACTCCCCAGCGACTGAAAGGTTCGCCTCGGGCGTTCACAAAGAGCTCGGGCGATGCGACCGGACCACGGATGGCCAACCAGGCGCGGAGTGCTGTCGCCGTTGTCTTCCAGAGAGGCAACGCCCGTTCGCGGCGACCTTTGCCGCGGATGCGGATGCTCGCGGACTGGGGTGCAACATCCTCGACCCGCAAGCCTGTCAGCTCTGAGACGCGGAGACCGGCGCACACGGCGAGGTGCAACATCGCCCGATCCCTAACTCCCGCCCGTGTGGATGGATCTGGAGCATCGAGCAAAGCCTGCATTTCTTCCTGGACCAGATGCGACACCAGGCGAGTATCTGTCTTCTTAAATGGAATCGCCAGAACGCGGCGAACCTGCTCGATGGCAGCTGGTTCACGGTGCTGCAGAAAACGGAAGAACGAGCGGATCGCAGCTAGGCGGATGTTTCGCGTCTCCGCTGAGTTGCCACGTGTTGTCTCCAGATATTCCAGGAATCCGCTGACCAGTATTGCGTCCAGCTGCTCCAGCATCAGAGCCGACGGAGCCACTTTGAGTTTCCCGGCGGCGAACTCGAACAACGACTGAAAGCTGTAGGCATATGAGTCGCAGGTGTGCTGGCTGGCACCCCGGTGACGGACAAGATGCTCGCGCAGGAATGCCTCCATGTGCGGTGCGATGGAAGTCATGCTTGCCCGCCCTGCGCAAAGTTTTCGGCAACGGCGGCGATGTCGCTCAGAAGCTCCGGCGTGGTTTCCAGGTACCAGTAGGTGGCATTGATGTTGACATGGCCCATGTACGTAGCCAAAGCGAGCATGTGCTGCCCGATGCGTTGACGGCCGCCCGGAGATGACTCCAGAGCCCGGACCGCAAACGTATGCCGGAGGTCATGAATACGTGGCCATCGACCGCGAGACGGCTTCAGCCCCGCTGATTTCAGAAGGGTTCGGAACAGGTTGTGAACCTTCCAGTAGATAAGAGGCTGCCCCTCCTCCGAAACGAAGACATGGTCGCCACCCCGACGTATCTCCTGACGACGGGTCAGGTAACGACCGAGGCCTGCCTCTGCCGTCTCGTGCAAAGGCACCAATCGGGTTTTCTGAAACTTGGTTCTGCGGATCAGCAAACCGCTGGGTGTGATGTCGGAAACCAGCAGATTCAACGCCTCCGAGACTCGCAGACCGGTCGCGGCCAACAGACTGATCAGCGACGAATACGTGCTGGACTGCAACGGGTCGGACGATGAAAGCTTCGTGGCGGCGAGGACAAGATCCGCGATCTCATCCCGCGAATAGATGTGCGGGACGCGACGCGTCAGCCGATAAGCAAAATGGTTCGCCGGCGGCGATTCGTGGCGGGGGTCTTCTACGCGAAGGTACTGAGCAAAGCGGCAGATGGTCTGGTAACGCGTGTGTCGTTGCGCGGCCGATTTCGCCTGGCCGGCCCAGTCAATCGCAGTTGCAGTGCGGACATGCGGTTGCTTTCGTTCGCTAGCAAAGGCCGCGAAGCTGCGCAGGAGATATTCTGCGTTACAAAGCATGAAGCCGGCCGCCCGCCGCACGGCGAGATAGGATTCGACAGCCGCAATCAACTCTTCACCTCCGGCCACGGCTGGGCGATCTGTTTAAGCAGCGCGACATCCGCCTTGGCGTAATAGGCAGTCATGTCGATGCTGCGGTGGCGGAGTACGAGACCAGCCTGATCCAGGGGAACACCATTTCGCAACATCTCCGTGGCCGCTGTGTGGCGCAGCACGTGTGCGCCCCTTGCAGGAGTGTCGATGTTAGCGCGTTTGAGAGCGTGTTTCACCACTGACGAAACAGCATCCCCGGAAGCAAACGGCCTGCAAGGGGCGTTGCTTCGCAGGAACACGTGATCGGTAGCGAGGTTCGCGGGCCGGCAATCCAGATACCGGAGCAGCGCATCGCCGACATCCTGCGGGAGCGGCAATCGCACCTGGTATCGCCCTTTCCCGATCACCTGCAACGTGCCGTTGTTCCAGTCGATGTCACCGAGACGAAGAGCGGCCACGTCTCCGGAGCGCAGGCCCAGTCGAGCCAACATCAGCAAGATCGCCCGGTCGCGTAGTCTGCCGGGAGTTGTACCGTTGGATGCAGCGATCAACCGGTCTACCTCTTCCGCCGACAGACAACGAGGCAGCCTCGCCAGCCGCCAATGCGCCACCGCTGGTATGGCGATGGCGAGATCGTCGCGACATTCCCCGCTGAAGCTGAGGAATCGCATAAATGCACGGAGTGAGGTGATCAGCGCCTGCGTGGTCGACGTCCCACTCTGGCTGGCCCGTTCCAGAAGGAAGTTTCGAACGGCCTGCGCATTCCACCGGCCGACATCCTCGCCGAGCGCCCGGATTAAATCTGTGGCGCCGCGGGCATAATGCTGAAGAGTCGGTTCCTTGACACCGCGATGCGTTCGAAACCAGTCGCAGAAGGCGGTCACAAGAGCTGGAGCGAAGCGCGCTCCCTGAACCGGGGGGCGCTTGCAGATCCCGCGCTCAACGAGGTGATGGTGGAAGAGCTTCACTCCGAAGTGGGCGTGATAGCTGATCTTTCCACGTCTGAAATGAGGGCAACGGCATCGACGCAGATGGCGGCTAAAAGAATCAAGTATGTTGACATCGATGTCTGCCAGAACGCCGCCCCGTCGCTGAACGAAGCAGCCGAGATGTGCGGCGGCTCGAATATAGCGAACGGCACTGGTCGGGGCGTATCCGTCGCGATTGAGATCGTCGGCGAACGCGTCGACGAAAGATCCACTGATTCCTCCGCGCAAGCGCCGAAGCGTCTTGGGCGCGGAGAAGTACTTTTCCAGCATGAGCTCTCCTGTTGAATATTGGCCAGCTATGGCCGCATCAACGTAGCAAGAGCTCCGCATTTTATGGTGAGCGGCCGGCGTCCAGGCGTGTTCGGAAAGCCTGACCTGCGGCTATTTCACGGCGAGCCACTCCCCATTAGAAAAGACTCCCCATAAGGCAGGTAATGGAGAGCTCTCCATTACCTGCCGTAACCGCCACTGCCCGAAGTGCCAGACGCAGGCCCGCGACCGCTGGCTCGAACAGCGTGAACGGGAACTCCTCACAACCTCTTATTTCCATGTCGTCTTTACACTGCCAGGCGAGCTGAGCGCGCTCGTTCTTCAGAACCAGCGCCTCCTCTACGACCTGCTCTTCCGCACCGTCGCGGCTACGCTCCTTGAAGTGGCTGCCGACCCCGAACATCTCGGAGCGGAAATCGGGTTCTTCTGCATCCTGCACACGTGGGGGCAGAACCTGCTGCACCATCCGCATATCCATTGCGCGATTCCGGCCGGAGGTCTGTCGCCGGATCGCACGCACTGGATTCGACCTCGTTATTGCTTCTTCCTGCCAGTGAAGGTGCTCAGCCGCGTGTTCCGCGGCAAATTCGTCGCAGGGCTGAAACGGGCCTTTCGTCGGCGTCGGCTGTGTCTCGCCGGCAAACTCCGCCATCTGGCCCAACCGAAGTGCTTTGCCGCATTCCTGCGCACGCTCTTCCGCAAGGACTGGGTCGTGTATGCGAAGCCGGCCTTCGGCGGGCCGACGCATGTGCTTAGTTATCTGGGGCGATACACGCATCGGGTAGCTATCTCAAACCATCGTCTGCAGGCGTTCGACGGAGAGCGCGTTACCTTCCGATGGCGGGACTACGCTCACGGTAACAGGCAGCGGGAGATGGCGGTTTCCGCAGAGGAGTTCATTCGCCGGTTCCTTCTGCATGTCCTGCCACGGGGCTTCGTGCGCATCCGCAGTTTCGGGTTCCTCGCGAACTGCCATCGCCAAGCTCTGCTTGCGGACTGCCGCCGGTTACTTGCTGCCCCGGAACCAGTCGGGGATCAGGCTGCTATACGCGATGGGCCAACCTGGTCGTGCCCGATCTGCCACGGCAGCATGCGTGTCGTCGAGAGACTGACTGCGATGGAAATCAGCTCCACTGCTCGCCAGTGTCTCACCGTCGATTCATCATAAAAACGAGCACAGCGTTGCCGAACAATGCGCTCTCGTGCGCGAATGCCGTAGTGTGTCCAGCGAGCCTGGTAATTACGTGAACCTCTTTTAAACCATGCGCCCGTTCGTCCATTTCCGCTTCGTCGGGCCCGCTGAGAAGCTTCGACACACCGACTCGCTGACCTCAGTTACGCCTCTGCAGTACCAAACACCCGACGAAACCCCATAGCGGCATTCCGGCGACGGCTTCCTTCAAGTCCCGCTATCGAAAGTGCCTCGGCCCTGAATCCTCTCTGCTTTCGGCCACTCCTGCCTCGGCACTCCCGATCATCGCTAGGGACTTCGGGCGAACGTCGCCCCGGTCAAGGCGCAAGCAAGCCAGTGCAAGCGTCTACCTTTCCTGCATTCGGACATCAAAACGGCCATGCCGATTCGAGGATATTTGAGAGTTCAGACTACCGAAATCGCATGAGTAAGAGGTTCTAAAAACGCTGGTGGCAGTTCGCTTCCGTCTCTGGCTGAGTCTATAAATATGCAAATGGGCCAAAGTGCGTCATAACGACTGCGGGCCCAACGAAAATATCGATGCGCTTCCGGATTCGCGGCGGTCGGGACACTTTTACTTTGCGGGGAAGCGGACA
>DATFSM010000060.1:0-35092 GCA_035262625.1 Bryobacteraceae bacterium | reverse complement strand
ACATAGCTACCAAAAATAATATCCATTTTTTTGTTGATTCCAAAAACGATTGCTTCTAATATTGGAAGTAAGCCGGGGAGGAAATTAACTCCCACCAAAGCGAGACTAACCTCTAAACTGAAAGACCCCTGAAGCAACCTCCCCGGCGCCCGCAAGGGTTTGGGTCTTTACAGAGTCTCGAAGAACCCGCAAAGCCAGAATGATAAGATGATGATTAATCATTTAATCTCTTCATGCCTTTGCGCCGCTTAACGATCCTTGGTTCGACTGGATCGATCGGGACGAGCACGCTCGACGTAGTTCGGCAGAACTCGGATCGATTCAGCGTATTCGCACTGGCGGCGGGGCGCAACATCAGACTCCTCGCCGAGCAGATTCAGGAGTTTCGGCCACAGGTAGTAGTTGTGCAGGAGGCGTCTGACGTCGACCGTCTGCGCACCCTTCTTCCAAATTCCGGAATCGCCGAAATCCTGAGCGGCAACGAAGCGCTGATTCAGGTTGCGGTAGCGTTGGAAGCCGATACGGTGATGTCCTCGATCGTGGGCGTGGCGGGGCTTGAGGCAACGTACGAGGCCGCCCGGCGCGGCAAACGAATTGGCCTTGCCAATAAGGAAACGCTGGTTTCCGCCGGCGAACTGGTGATGGATGCCGTTCGAAAGTCCGGCTCCGAGCTCATTCCGGTGGACTCCGAGCACAACGGCGCGCATCAGTGTTTACGCGCGGGACTCCGCAAAGAGGCGACCAAGCTCATCCTTACCGCGTCAGGTGGTCCATTTCGGACGACGCCGAAGGAATCGCTGACATGGGTGACACCGGCGGACGCGCTGAAGCATCCTACGTGGAAGATGGGGAACCGCATCACGATCGATTCGGCCTCCTTAATGAATAAGGGGTTCGAAGTGATCGAAGCGCGTTGGCTTTTTGATTTCGGGGCTGACGAAATCGAAGTTGTGGTGCATCCGCAGTCGACGGTCCACGCGATGGTGGAATACCTCGATGGGTCGGTGATCGCTCAGGTATCCGCCACGGATATGCGGATGCCGATACAGTATGCGCTGACTTGGCCTGACCGCTCGAACGCGCCGGTTCCGAAGATTGACTGGACACAAGCGCGGAAGTGGGAATTTCACGCGCCCGATTTCGATAAGTTCCCGCTGCTGGGTCTCGCGTATGAGTCGCTGAGACGCGGGGGAGCCGCCGGATGCGTGCTGAATGCGGCGGATGAGATCGCAGTCGGCGCGTTCCTCGAAAAGAAGATCGCATTCACGGATATCGCGCGCGTGGTGGACGAAACTCTTCAGCGCATCCCTCATCGCGAGCCCGCAAGTGTGGCCGAAGTCCTGGCTGTCGACGAAGAAGCGCGTCGGATGGCAAAGAAAGTGATTGAGACAAACCCGGTCAGGGTGGGTCCGGCGGGTGTGCCGGCGCAGGTGTAAGGAATTCTGTAAATGAGCATTGTTTCCCTTCTTACGAATGTTTGGTGGCTACTGGTCCTGATCGGAGTCATGATCCTGGTTCACGAACTGGGCCATTTCTGGGCCGCCCGCGCGTTCGACGTGAAGGTGGACGTATTCAGCTTCGGCTTCGGACCACGCCTCTTCGGTTTCAAGCGCGGCGAAACCGACTACCGTTTCTCGCTTTTCCTATTCGGCGGTTACGTAAAGATGGCGGGTGATCAACCGGGCGACGCGGGATCAGACGACCCGCGAGGGTTTATGACGAAGGCGCGGTGGCAGCGCCTGATCATCGCGTTCGCCGGGCCATTCATGAACATCGTTCTCGCGATCGCCGTGCTGACCGGCCTGTTCATGGTCTCTTATCAGCGGGTCATCGACGATCGCGGCGCCGTGATTGGTCATCTCATGCCGGATTCTCCCGCGGCGAAGGCGGGGCTTCAGGTCGGCGACAAGATTGTCCGGCTGAACGGGAAAGATAACCCCGACTGGGAAGACATTATTACCACCGAGTGGGGCAGCGTCGGGAGCCCGATGACGGTCAGCTACGATCGCGGTGGCCGCATTTTCGCAACTTCTGTTTCCCCCGTGCTTGACGACAAAACCGGCTTGGGTGACGCGGGGTGGGAAGGTCAGAACGAAGTTCAGGTCGGGGCCATCACCGATGGCATGCCGGCGGCTGGCGCGGGGTTGCGGATGGGCGACCTGATGGTGAAGGTGAACGGAATTCCGATCCACTCCCGGCTGACATTGCCGGAAGTGATCCGTAAGAGCGACGGCAAGCCCGTGACGCTCGATTACATCCGGAACGGGGCGTCTCACACGGTCACGATGAAGCCGGTTTATAAGAATCTGGATGGCACTCCCCGCTGGATGATTGGCGTCGCGACCGAAGTAAAGCTGAATATCCAAAAGACGCGGCTTTCGTTCCCCGCCGCTCTTGCGGAATCGGTCCGACAGAACGAAGAGTACGGCACGCTGATCGTCCGTGTGTTCCGCGGAATTCTGGAGCGACGTATGCCGGCGAAGAACCTGATGGGACCGATCGGCATCGCGCAGTCGGCGACTCAGGCCGCCTCTGAAGGACCGGCGTCATTCCTGACGCTGATGAGCATGGTCAGCCTGAATCTCGCGATCGTGAACCTGCTCCCGATTCCGATTCTCGACGGCGCCATGATTCTGACGCTTCTTGTCGAAATGGTGATGGGACGCGATATCAGCATGAATGTGAAAGAAGCGATGCTAAAAGTGGGCTTCGTCTTCCTGATGATGCTGATGGTATTCGTTATTTACAACGACATCGCGCGCCGCATGCCTCCAGGCTCCGCACTGCCGCCTCACGGCGCGATTTCCCGAAGCCAATAGGGCGCTTTTTTCATCTGCTAACCTGACACAAGCTTATGGAGTGTACGTGTGTCCGACATACGGAACTGCCGAACACGTCGAAGCTTTTTTCGGACCTGATTTATCATTTCGAACGGGTTAAGGATCTTTATTCGGCCTCCCCGAACGACATTGAGGCGCTGGAAGACGCGTCGCATTTCGTCTTTCCCGAAGACCGGCGCGCGCGAGTTGTAGAAGCGCTTGCGCCAATGAATCAGGGCAGCGCTTCGCTGACGAGGCTTGCCCAGCCGGGAACCGTTGCGATCGTGACGGGTCAGCAAGTGGGATTGTTTTCCGGGCCCGCATACACGGTTTACAAGGCGCTGACAGCGATTCGGATCGCGCGTGAACTGGAGTCACGCGGCGTCGCGGCAGTGCCTGTTTTCTGGCTCGCCACCGAGGATCACGATTTCGCCGAAATCGATCACGCATGGGTGTTCGACGCGTCGCACCGGCCCGTGCGGCTCGAAGTACGCTGCGATGCGGCCGAGGGACGTCCGGTGGGTGGAATCGTGCCTCGCGAGTTTCCGCTTGAGGACCTGCGATCCGCGTTGGTGGGACTGCCGTTCGCCGACGAGACTCTCGCGCTCGTTGAGCGTGCTTACCGCCCGGGCGCATCTATGGGCTCGGCGTTCGCGGCAATGGTGCGCGAGATTTTCGCGCCTTATGGTCTGTTGCTGATTGACCCCATGGAACCAGCCGTTCGCAAAGCCGCCGCCCCGCTGATGAGGCAGGCGGTAGAGCAAATGCCGGAACTCACCGCGGCTTTGACGGACCGTAGCCGTGAGTTGGTGGAACGCGGCTATCACGCCCAGGTACTGGTCGATAATCGCACGTCGCTGGTCTTCCTGCTCGAAGGCGGCAAGCGGATCGCTTTAAGGCGAACAGCCGAAGGGTTCAGCGCAGGCTCGCGAAAATTCTCCATCAAAGACCTGGCGGCTCATGCGGCAACGCTCTCGCCAAACGCCCTCCTCCGTCCGGTGATCCAGGATTACCTCCTGCCCACGGCTGCATATGTCGGCGGGCCAGCGGAACTCGCTTACCTCGCTCAGTCTCAGGTGCTGTACCAGAAGCTGCTCGGCAGACAGCCGGTAGCATTTCCCCGCGCCGGGTTTACGCTGGTGGACGAACGCAGCGCGAAGTGGATGGCGAAATACAGACTGAGCCCTGCCGCAGCGTTCGTCTCGGAACGGGAGCTTCGTGAAAACATCGCGCAGCAATTGGTGCCGCACGCGCTGAAGCATCGATTAGAGTCAACCGGCGCGGCGATATCAAGCGCCCTGGATGGGCTTGAGCAGGAACTAACGCGGTTCGACGTCTCGCTCGCGGCGGCGCTGGGAACGAGCCGGCGAAAAATCGAATTCCAGACTGCCAAAATCTCGAGAAAGACGGCCGCCGAGATCATGCGCCGGGATGCGCGCGCGGGAGAAAACGCGGCCGCCCTGCACGGTCTGTTGTTTCCGGAGGACCATCCGCAGGAGCGGCTTCACTCCATCGTTCCGTTTCTGGCGAAATTCGGACCCGGCCTGATCGCGGATTTGTTCGACCACGTCAAGGTCGAATGTCCGGACCATCAGTTCGCGGTCGTCTGAATCAACTCTCGATTCCCATCTGTGTCAGGCGATAGCGGAGCGCGTTGCGCGTCAGTCCCAGAATACGCGCGGCTTGGCTCTTATTGCCTTCCGCCTGTTTCAGGGCGTTGCGGATAAGCTCCTGCTCATAAGCATCCAGACTCATCCCTTCGGGCAAGCCCATCTCAGCCGTCGAAGGTCGCGCGCGCAGGTTCATATCGAGGCGAATATCGCCGGCATCCAGTTTGTCACCGAGCGCCATGACCATGCTTCGCTCAACCACATTTTCGATTTCGCGAACATTGCCCGGCCAGGAGTAGTTCATCAGCTTATCGATGGCGGCATCGGTGATGCCCTTGACGGCGCTGCCCGTTTCGGGTCCGAGCTTTGACACGAAGTGTTTGGCCAGATAGGGAATGTCTTCCTTGCGCTCGCGCAGCGGCGGGATTTCCAATGGGACGACGTTCAGGCGGTAATAGAGATCTTCACGAAACGTGCCATCCTCGAGCGCGACGCGAAGGTCTCGATTCGTTGCCGCGATCACGCGCACATCGATATGGAGCGTCTTGTTGCTGCCGAGCCGCTCGAATTCGCGCTCCTGCAGCACGCGCAATAACTTCACCTGAATATTTGCCGGCACATCGCCGATTTCATCCAGCATCACGGTGCCGGTATCGGCCTGCTCGAACTTGCCGGGCTTGGAGACATTAGCTCCGGTGAACGCGCCCTTTTCGTAGCCGAACAGCTCGCTCTCCATCAGATTTTCCGGAAGAGCGGTGCAGTTGATCTTCACGAAAGGCTTGTCCTTGCGCGGCGAGTGGAAATGAATGGCGCGCGCGATCAGGTCCTTGCCCACGCCGCTTTCACCGGCGAGCAGAACGGTAGCGCGCGTCGGCGCCACACGCATGATCGTCGCGAAGATCTCCTGCATGGCCGCGCTGCGACCGATGATGTTGTCCCATTGATATTTGTGGCCCAACTCCTCTTTGAGCCGCCGATTTTCGTCGCGCAGTTGGCGAATCTCGAGCGCCTTGTTGACCACCGCGGTCAGGTGCTCCAGCGAAAACGGCTTCAAAAGAAAATCGGCCGCGCCCGCTTTCATCGCCTCAACCGCATTTTCGATCGTTCCAAACGCAGTCATGACGATCACCGGAACCTGCGAATTTCCTCGGCGGATGAGTTGAAGCATTTCGAGACCGCTCATCCCCGGAAGTTTGAAGTCCGTGACAATAAGGTCGGCGCGATCGATCAGTGGCAGCGCCTCTTCCGCCTTCGCCGCCTTCTCGACATCGAACCCGGAATCGAGCAGTTGCAGTTCGAGGATGCGGCGCAGTTTGTCTTCGTCTTCGACGATCAGGATGCGTTTTTTCATTGAGCCCGAGGAGCCGTCACCGGCAGATAAACGCGGAAGGCGCTGCCTTTTCCGGGCTCGCTTTCCACGGCCATTCTGCCGCGATGGCCGTCCACTATCTTCGCAACAATAGCGAGGCCGAGACCGACGCCGGATTGCTTTGTTGTGACAAACGGATTAAAGATGGAATCCAGTTTATCGGCCGGGATGCCGCAGCCGCGATCGATCACAGCGATCTCGGCTTCGGGTCCGACAAGGCGAGTCGAGACAGTTATGGGCGCATTCGGCGGCGAAGCCTGAGCGGCATTCGTCAGGAGATTGATCATCACCTGTTCGATGAGACCCGTGTCAATCGGCAGAGGCGGAACTTCCGGCGAGTAATTCCGAATGATTTCGACGCGCGCATGCTTCGCGGCGCGATCGATGAGAGCGGTAATATCGGTCGGCTCGCGGCGCGGCTCGAGGGGCCGCGCGAAATCGAGAAAGCGCGTCACCAGCGAATTGGTGCGGTCGACTTCCTCGCTGATAATCCCCGCAAGCTCGGAAGCCACCGGATTGTCGCGCCGCACCGAGCGCTCCAGAAGTTCCGCCGATCCGCGAATACTGCCAAGAGGATTCCGCAATTCGTGCGCGAGGCCCGCGGAAAGCTGTCCCAGCGCGGCAAGCCTTTCGGAGCGTCGCATCGCGGCTTCCGCATCGAGAAGATTGCGATTAGCGATCTCGAGTTCCTCGGCCGCTTTTCGATAGCGAGTCGCTTCCCAACGCCGCGCTTCGCCGAGAAGATTCACGATGATCGCCGTAACGGCGAGCGCGACGCACCGGATCTCGAGAGTATGGGGCGCCTCCGGATCAAGTTCCAGATTGCGCCAGTCCTCGCGCAGCCACAGCGAAAGATAGGTGGCGATTGCAGCGACCGAGGTCACCATAGTGCCAGTGACGCCCAGGTAAGCCGCCGTCGAGACAACGGGAATGAGGATGATCGGGTAATACTGGCTGCCAAGGCGTCCGGTCAGTTCCATGAGCACCCAGCAGATCATTAGCTGCAGGACTATCGACGCGACTCGCCCGGGAAGGCGATTCAACCATGCAAATCTTCCCTCTACGACTTGCAAAGCTGCTATAGCCGCAAGGCAGAGACGCTCCCAGATGTTGTGCGCCGAGACAATCATCAGCGCGATCAGCATCGACGCTATGAGAATGTCCTGAGTGCGGATCCGGAATGACGACGTTTCAGCGGCCGAATCAGTCGTGACGGTTCCGGTCATAACCCATAACACCATTTTGGCCCCTGTGGACTTCTGTTTGCACTTGTTACCGCAAATCGGCTAATGACCGAGTCCGTAAAAAGGAGACAAGACACGATGAAGAAAATTGCGTTCATAATCGCGTTAGGAATTGGGGCGGGTCCTTCGACAATCCCGGTTTTCGCGCAAGCTCAACCGGCGCAGACGCCGCAACAGCCACCTCAGAGCGGAAGCACTGCGGGGCAATCCGGTAATTCTTCCAGCAGCGACGACGCTACAAAGAAGGATAAGAAGGACGAAAAAGACAAAAAAGAAAAGGGAGACAAAACCAATCCTCCGGCAGGAAATTCCGCACCAACTCAGCCTTAAAACGGAAAGGGGCAGGAAAAAAACTCCTGCCCCTTTATTTTTTACCTGCCGATGGCCCGCTCACCGCGAAGCGTCATGCAGGTGCTTGATGCCCGAGCAAGAATTTTTCCCGCGATGTCTTTGACGTCGCACTCCACATAACCGATCGTTCTACCACGGCGAATCACTTTCGCTTCCGCCGTCACTCTGCCCGTGCGAAAAGGACGGAAGAAGTTGATCTTTAGTTCGACCGTCGCGAACGTTTCACCATGATCTACTCCGCTGCGCCACGCCAGCCCCATCGCGTAATCCGCGACATCGCAGAAGACTCCGCCGTGCAGCGTACCTAACGGATTCGCGTGAGCGGGCGTCACATCAAGTTCAACGACGGCTTCGTCGCGCTTGACCAATACGGCGCGCATCCCCAACAATTCACCGATCGGACAATAATGCCTCTCTCGCATTTCGTACTGTGACGCTTTAGACGGCGCAGTAGTTGCGTTGCATCTCGCGTAGTCGCGGCAGCTATGGCTGGGTGCTTGCGCCCTCATCTCTGCGGACACGCCACTCAAATGTGAAAAAGGAGATAACGATGAAGAAACTGGCATTTATGATCGCACTCGGAATTGCGGTAGTTCCTGCCACTCTGCCAGCCGCCGCCTTCGTTCAGGCGGGAGGCGCCGGCAGTTCAGGCGGGTCGACTGCCGGACAGTCCGGCAGCGCCACCGGTAACGGCCAGAACGGTGCCGGTACGGCTAATCAAAACGGCGCATCCGGTTCCGTGACGGGCAATTCGTCCGGCATGAACGACAACAACTCAACGACGGGACGCCGAAATAACAACAATAAGAAGAACCGCAAGAACGGAAACAGGAACGATAATTCGGTAAGTCCCAATAACCCGAATCCGGCGACGAATCCCAATCCTGCCACAAATCCGACGGGCAGCAACCCGACCAGTCAGCCCCCGAAATAGAGGCAAACCAAACCATGATCGTTCGGCCGCCCCGATGGGCGGCCTTCTTTTTTGGGCGCATGCGGGCCAGCCGATACTATTGGACTAGCCGCGAATGCACATACCGGACGGATATCTGGGCCCTTCGACGTGCCTTGCCTTATATGGCGGCGCGGCGCCGTTCTGGTATGTCGCGCTACGGAAAATGAAGCGCGCGCTGCACACCCGCGCTTTTCCACTGCTGTCTCTGTTCTCCGCGTTCTCGTTCATCGTAATGATGTTCAATCTGCCATTGCCCGGCGGGACAACGGGACATGCGACGGGAGTGGGTATCGCCTCGATCGCCCTGGGACCATGGGCATCCCTGTTGGCGATTTCGATCGCGCTCGCGATACAGGCGTTGTTTTTCGGTGACGGGGGGATCACCGCGCTGGGCGCGAATTGCTTCAACATGGCGGTGGTGGGTTCGCTGATTTCCTATGGGGTGTACAGGGCAATAGCGGGGAGATCGAGCCTTCAGTCGAGGCAGCGCATCATCGCGGCAGGAGCGGCCGGATACATCGCGATCAATATTTCGGCGCTTGCCGCCGCAATCGAGTTCGGGATTCAGCCTGCCCTTTATCACGACGCTGCAGGAACACCTCTTTACGCCCCTTATCCCCTGCACATCGCAGTACCAGCCATGATGATCGGCCACCTCACCATCGCGGGACTTGCGGAGTTGGTCATTTCGGCTGGCGTGGTCGCCTATCTTCAGCGCGCTGACCCGATATTACTGCGCGCCACAGCGCCGAACGCGATTACTACGGCAACGGAAGCGCCAGGCTGGAAGTCCCTGAAGCCGCTGTGGGTGACGCTCGCCATTCTGATGATCCTCACGCCATTCGGCATTCTCGCCGCGGGCTCGGCGTGGGGCGAATGGGCGCCAGAGGATTTTACGCACGCGGCGGCGCGCTCGCAAATCGCCGCCGCATCCGGCAATCACGCGCCGCCCGTAACGGCGCCCGCGGGGTTGCAGCGTCTTTCCAGCTTTTGGACCGCGCCGATGCCTCGCTACGCTCCGTCATTCCTGCGGAGTCCGTCGTTCGGATACCTGCTTTCGGCGGTGGCCGGAACCGGCGTCATCATCCTCGTATTCACGCTGGCCGGTTGGATGTCGGGGAGACATCCCGGGTGAGGCCCGGCTTCATCGAACGCACGATCGCAACGTTTCTAACGGCCGCGGAATATACAGCCGGCGCGGAGACGATGGCCGCGTCCAAAGGCGCTCTGCAACGAGTGGACCCGCGAGTCAAAGTTGCCGGACTGCTCGGACTGATCGTGGCCGCGGCGCTTTCGCGAAGACTCGAGACGATCGCGTCGCTGTTCGCGGTGGCCATTCTTCTCGCCTTGGCTTCAGGAGTTTCTCCCGTACGTCTGCTGCGGTGGGTGTGGTGGCCCGCTCTGCTGTTTACAGGGGCGATTGCGCTGCCGGCCGTGTTCCTCACTCCCGGCAATCCGGCTTTCTCGTTGGGTCCGCTAACGGCGACGCATCAGGGAATTCGCAGCGCTTTATTTCTGATTGCCCGCGCTGAAACAGCGGTCACGTACTCCGCGCTGCTCGCCTTCACGACTCCGTGGCCCTGGGCCATGAAGGCGCTGCGCACGCTCGGATGCCCCGCGGCGCTCGTCGCCATTCTCGGGATGACGTTTCGTTACATCTTCGTGATCCTGGGAACCGCGGCTGAAATGTTCGAGTCGCGCCAGAGCCGGACGGTCGGACGCCTCGAAGGTCCCGAGCGCAGGCGCATGGCAAGCGCCGCGGCGGGCGCGCTCATGGAAAAGAGTCTGCAACTCAGCAGCGAAGTGCATTTGGCGATGCAGTCGCGGGGATATCGAGGCGAGGTTCACATCCTGCACGATTTCCGGATGAGCGCATCTGACTGGTTGTGGCTCGCAGGCTTCGTAACTCTGACCGGTATGGCGATCTGGGGCGGACGCGGATGAACCAGCCCGTCTTCGAGTTGGTGGGCGTGCGCTACGCTTACGAATCGCATTCCGCGCTCAATGAAATCTCACTCTCGATAGCCGCCGGAACGCGCGTAGCGCTGCTGGGTCCGAACGGTTCCGGAAAATCGACGCTGCTGAAACTCCTCGACGCGCTGTATTTTCCCAATACAGGTAGCCTGCGTTTTCGCGGCGAGCCGATTACCGCGGAGCACTTCGCCGACGACAACTTCGCGATGGACTTTCGACGGCGCGTGGGCCTTGTATTTCAAAACCCGGACGTCCAGCTCTTTAATCCCACAGTCTTCGACGAAGTGGCCTTCGCGCCGCTGCAACTTCGTTGGCCGAAGGACGAGATCCGCCGCCGCGTTCACGAAGCGCTCGACGCGATGGAGATCCTGCATCTGAGCGATCGTCCGCCGCACCGGCTCTCCGGTGGCGAGAAAAAGCGGGTGGCCCTTGCTTCAGTGCTGATCCTCGATCCTGAGGTTCTTCTGCTCGATGAACCCACTGCGGCGCTCGACCCGAGCAGCCAGAGTCAGATCATCGATCTCCTGATTGGCTGGGGTGAGGGCAATAAGACCGTAATCACCGCAACGCACGACCTCGGGCTGGTGGAAGACATTGCCGATTACTGTTTCATTCTTCAGCGAGGGCAAATTGCGGCGGAAGGCGACCCGGCAATATTGCTTCGCGATCAGGCGCTGCTCGAGAGGGCCAATCTGATTCATGCGCACCGGCACAAGCACGCATCGGGGAAAACGCACTCTCACCCACACACGCACCCGCATAGCCACGAGTGAATCACAGGCGAAACCGCTTTAACGCTGCGGCCGCGGGGTAACCTGAGAGAGGCTTTCCATCATCTGCTGTTCGGTAGCCGAGTAGCGGTTGCGGAACTCCTCCGAATTCATGTGCGCGCGGCGTTCATCATCGGGCATCAGCGCCATAAGCTGCAGTTCTTTGCCGATCAGCGCTCTTCGATCCCCCGGAAGCTGCTGCAACTGCTTCATCGCCTGCCGCACCTCCTGTTGCTTCTCCGCCGGCAGGCTGTTCAGCATCTCCAGGCGATTGAGCACGCGCGTCTGACGCGCGGGCGGCATATTGGCGAAATCGTCGAGCCGCTTCTGGAGATTCTCACGCCTCTTCTCGGGAATTCCCTGCAGATACTTCTCGCGGTCCGCCGGATTCATCTTCAACAGCTTCTCGAGTTGCTCGCTCGGCTGAGGGCGGGGATTCCCGCGTGCGGGCTGAGGCGGGCGCGGACCGCTTTTAGGAGCGTTCTGGACACGGGCGCCTCCGCCGGCGTTCGCGTTCGCGTGCGGATTCTTCTGGTCTCCCGCGAGAGCGGGGACTGAGAGAATCATCAGGCTCAATGCGGCGCGGCGGAGCATGAAATTACATTCTCGTGGAAGAAGTGGCGGCGTCTGTAACGGTCGTATCGAATTGCTTCAAAAGCTGGATATCGTCGAGGCTCCTCTCCACCTGATCCACTTCGATGACCGATACTCCATTCCCTGCCCCGGTTCGCGTCGTACGAACGGCGTCCCGATGATCCATCAGGAATCCCGCCGCGATCACGAGAACGGCAGCCGCGACGGGAATCGCGGGTTTCCAGCCGCCGAACCGAACGGCGTCCGCTAAGCGTAAGTACCATGGAATTCGATCCAACTCCGCAGCGCGAGCCCAGAAGCGCCGGTTAAACGCGGAAGAAACCGGCTCAATCTCCCACTCATCAAGCGCTGACCACGCAGCGGCCTGGCCAGCGATGAAATCCGCGCACGCTTCGCAATGGGCTGAGTGACGCGCCAGTTGCTCCGCGCAAATCCCGTCCAGACGGCCCGCCGCGAAGTCCAGGAGCGCTGCCGGCGTCTCCTCGCTAAGAAGCGGGCATTTCCCTTCTCCGGAATTGTCCGCCGAATTATTCCGTGGAAAGTCCTGCTGTTTCATCGAACTCCTTCATGCTAAGTACGAACCCGCGCTGCCATGTGGGCGAGCTTGCCACGCAGACTTTCGTAAGCCCGGAACAAAAGGCTTTTCACAGCCGATTCCGAGCAGTCCAGGGTGATTGCAATCTGCGCGTAATCCATCTCGCGGTATTTGTGCATCAGAACCGCGGCGCGCTGTTTCTCGGGCAGCAATCCGATCGCGTCCCGAATTTCCTGAAGGCGCGCATGGTGCAGCATTCGCTGCTCGACCGAAGGCGCGCGGTCCGGCAATTCACGTGCGGGAAGATCGTTACCCCGCTCATCATCCAATCGCTCCTGCGCTCTCTCGTTCCTTTCATCCCTGAGCCAGTTAAATGCCAGATGAGTCGCAATCCGGAACATCCATGTCGTAAAACGCGCCGTTGGCTCGTAACTTGCGCGCGACCGATATACCCTAAGGAAAACTTCCTGGGCCAACTCCTCGGAAACCGCCTGATTCTGCACCATTCGGCGCAGAAAATGGACCACTGCGGTTCGGTGCTTCGCAAGGAGAACATCAAAACTTCTTTCGTCGCCGTCCCGCACCCGGAGCATCAGTTCGATGTCCGGATCCGGACCCGGAGAGGCCCCCATATTCTCCTGAACCCGTTGGAACATGGATAGTTTCGGACGATCGGGGACGTATCGTCCGTATTTACCGTTCGTTACGAAGAGTGCGCGTCATCAGGGCGCGGATCGCCTCCCCCGGCGACCGCCCCAAGTTTAGCACCGCATGCATCTGACTGCAGATCGGCACTTCGACCTCGCAGCGCTCGGCGAGTTCGACCGCAACGGATGTGGTCCGTACGCCTTCGGCAACCATGAGCGTGGATTCGAGAATCGCTCCAAGCTGAAGACCGCGCGCGAGTTTCAGCCCGACCTGCCGGTTGCGACTGAGATCGCCCGTGCAGGTCAGAACCAGGTCGCCCAGTCCGGCCAGACCGGCCAGGGTCTCCTGTTTTGCGCCCAGGGCCGAAGCTAGCCGGGCAATCTCAGCAAGTCCCCGGGTAATCAGCGCCGCAACGGCGTTGTGCCCAAGGCCCAGCCCGTCGCAGATACCGGCGCCGATCGCGATGACGTTTTTCAGGGCGCCGCCGATTTCCACGCCCACCGGATCGTCGCTCGCATACACGCGGAAGGTAGGGCCCGAAAACGCCGCCTGCAGTTCCAATGCTGTTTCAGAATGCGCCGAGGCAAGCACAAGGGCAGTCGGACTTCCGGCGGCCACCTCTCGCGCGAAAGTGGGACCGGAAAGCACTGCCACAGGATGCGCGAAGCGAGTTACCTCAAGAATTACATCCGATACGCGGAGGAGGGAGCCCGACTCCAATCCTTTGGTCGCGCTGACGATACGCACGCCCGGTTCGAGGAGCGGCTCGATGTCTTTATAGACCGGGCGAACGGCATGGGACGGCATGACGCTCAGTACCGTTCCTGCGCCAGATACGACATCCTCGAGTGAGGACGAGCAGCGGACGTTGTCCGGCAGCCGGAAGCCGGGGAGAAAAACGTCGTTGACCCGCGTCGCCTCGACGCGCGTGGCCAATTCGGGCTCGAATATCCAGAGCCGGACGCGCTCAAAGCGTGGCGCGAGGACACACGCAAGAGCCGTCCCCCAACTTCCTCCGCCGATAATCGCGAGAGTGTCGACCCGGTGGTTCACTAGACCGTGCGCCCGAAGCGGAAGACGTTCTCACGACCCGCGCGGATGCGCTCGATATTCGAGCGGTGCCGCCAGATGATCAGGACCGCCGCACCCACAGCAGCCACAAGCACAGGCCATTCGGGATGCAGAATCATCCAGCAGGCGAGCGGAAATAAGCCCGCGGCCACAATGCTTCCGAGCGACAGATAGCGCGTCCAGACCACAAGGACCACGAATATGACAATCACGGCGAGCAGCGGAACTGGCGTGAGATACGCGAAGGCCCCGGCGAAACTGGCGACGGCCTTGCCGCCTTTGAAGTTCAACCAAACCGGAAAGGCGTGGCCGATGAGCACCGCCAAAGCGGAAAAGCTCGTCCAGAGGACTGCGTCGTGGGTCAGCCGGTCCGCCAGCCAGACCGCGAAGATCGCCTTTGCGATATCCAGCACGAGAGTCAGCACTCCGGCGGTGCGGCCAGTGGTCCTCAGAACGTTCGTCGCGCCGATGTTACCGGAACCGGACTGCCTGACGTCCTTACCGGTCATGATCCGGACGAGAATCAGGCCGAACGGAATTCCGCCAACCAGATAGGCGATCAGAATTGAAAGAGGTCCCATCATCCGGCAATGCCTTCACCGAGAGGGTAGCTCGCAAGTATCGAGTAAACCGAGCCGCCGGGACCGGTTTTACTGCGGTAGACGCAGAGTTCAGTCGCTTCGAACGACCCGAATTCGGTATCGGAATCACTCATCGCGGCGATCCGTTCGCGTAGGGCAACAATATTTTCATCTTTGATCCTGGCCAGTGTGACATGAGGCGAATACGCTCTTTTTTCCGACGGCGAGCCCGCGTCGTCCAGCGCCTCATCGACGGATTTCGCAAGCGCAGCGAGTTCCGGATCCGCGTGAACGCCTGCGAAAAAGGTTCGCGGCCGATGGGGACTTGGGAAGAAACCGAAGCGAAAAATCCCGACCATGAAAGGATTCGGCTTGGGGCAGCGAGCGAGAGCGCTGTGAATCTCCGCAAACCGGCCATCCGGCCACTCTCCGATAAACCGCACCGTTATGTGAAAGTTCTGGGGAGGCGACCAGTTCAGCCGCGCGGCGGGTTTTAGCTCGCGCACGGCGGCATCGAGCCAGCTCACGACATGCCCCGGAATGGGAAGACCTGTGAAAAGCCTCATGGCTCAGTCGTCCGGATCGAGAACGCAAACATCCCGCAAATTGCGATATTTCTCCGCGAAATCCAGCCCGTAGCCGACCACAAACTCATCCGGGATCTGAAATCCGACATAAGCGACGTCCACCGGCCGCAGCCTGCGCTCCGGTTTATCGAGCAGGGCCGCGATCCGCACCGATTTCGGCTTGCGCGTCTTGAGCAGGTTCGTTAAATAGTCGAGGGTCACGCCGCTGTCGATGATGTCCTCCACGATCAGAACATCCGCGCCCTGGAGTGAAATATCCAGATCCTTGACTATTTTGACTTCGCCGGAGCTCGTGCGTTCCTTTCCATAGCTGGATATCGCCATGAAATCGATGAATGCATCTCGTTTAATTGCGCGCGAGAGATCCGCGAGAAAAAAGCATGCGCCTTTCAGAATGCAAATCAGATAGAGCGTGCCGTCCGCGTAGTCGGCGGTTATCTGGGCGCCAATCTCGGCTATGCGCGCCTGAATCCGATCTTCGGAGATCAGCGGTCGAAGAGGCATCGGGTGAGAAAAGATCCTATTGTACTCAGCCCGTCAGGCGTCGAGAACGTCGCGCAGTTTCTTGCCCAGCATTTCCGATGTGAATGGCTTCTGGATCAACTGCGTCTCGCGCGCAAGCACTCCATGACCCGCCAGCATATCGTCGGTGTAGCCGGACATGAACAGCACTTTCAAACCGGGCTTCCGCTCGCGCAGAGCATGGGCGAGGTCCCCGCCGCTCATGTGAGGCATGATGACGTCGGTCAGCAGCACATCGATTCTGCCGTGGCGCTGTTCCCATATTGCCAGCGCAGCCCTTCCGGAGTCGGCGGCGAAGACCCGGTACCCGAGGCGGAGGAGTATCGTTTCGGCGAGCGTCCGGACGCTGGCCTCATCCTCAACCAGGAGAACGGTCTCGGAACCACGAGGCGCGGCGCCCGGCTTGCCGGAAGACGTCTTTTCGACCGTGCCATCTCCTGCCGGGAAGTAGATGCGGAACACAGTGCCTTCGCCGGGAGCGCTTTCCACGTGAATCCGGCCCCCCGCCTGGGAGACGATTCCGTACACGGTGGAAAGGCCGAGGCCCGTTCCCTTCCCTTTCTCCTTGGACGTAAAGAACGGATCGAAGATCTGAGGGCGAATCGCCTCGTCCATTCCAACCCCGCTGTCCCGGACCTCCAGGAGCACTGTAAGCGGAGGAGCGTTTTCATCGTCGCCCGGCGCAACCGGGAGCGGCTCCTTGAGACTCTCACATCCGATTTCGAGCGTCCCTCCCAACGGCATGGCATCCCGGGAATTGACCGCCAGATTCATCACAACCTGTTCGATCTGGTTCACGTCCGCTCGGATCAGGCACGGCTGCGAGCCGCACCGAATCCTGAGATCCACGTGTTCGCCGATGACGCGCTGCAGCAGCCGTTGCATGTTGCGCAGGAGTTCGCCCAGGTCCAGAACCGTCGGCTGGATCGCCTGACGGCGGCTGAACGCAAGCAACTGGTTGGTCAGTCCGGCGGCGCGGCGGGAAGAATTGAGAATCTCCTGCAGCCACAGGATCATCCGCTCGGTGGTCGCCGAACCCGCTCCTTCGAGCGCCAGTTGGCCGTAACCCGAGATCACGGTCAGAAGATTGTTGAAATCGTGCGCGACGCCCCCCGCGAGCCGACCAAGCGCCTCCATTTTGCGCGCCTGCGTGAGCTGCTCTTCGAGGATCGTGCGTTCGGTGATATCAATGCCGATACCACCCACGAGCGTTACCTTGCCTTCCTCGATGATGGGAAACTTGCAGATCAGCCACGAATGCGCGCCGTCGGAATGAGCAACCGGTTCGACAAACTCCAGGGGACGCTGTCCCTCGACTACGGTGGCATCGTTCGCGCGATAGCGCGCCGCGTCGTCTAAAGGCCAGATTTCCTCATCGGTTCGGCCCACGATTTCTTCGGGCTTCTTGCGGAACTGCTCCCAGGAAGCTTCGTTGTAGTAGAGGTACCGGCCGGCAAGATCCTTGATAAACGCGACCCCGGGCAGGTGACGCATGAAGGCGGAGAACCTCTGCTCGCTCTGGCGGAGCGTCTCCTCCCATTGGCGGCGCTCGGTTATGTCGATGACCGTCGAGACGATACTGCCGCCTACTTCTCCCAAAGGCGCCTCGAGCAGGCGGACATTTAGAATCGCCCAGCAGCGGGAACCGTCCTTGCGCCGGAAGCACACCTCGTACTTGCTCAGATGACCCTGCTGCTCCACCACTTCGCGCAGTAAACGGTCGCGCTCCGCCGGATCATAGTAAACTTGCGGGGCCCTGAGGGCCAGCAACTCCTCCTTCGATTCGTACCCGAACATCGCCAGCAAAGCCTGGTTGCAATCGAGTATCCGGCCGTCAAAGCCGGAATGAATGATACCGGCCAGGTTCTCGTTATAGATGAAGTCGCGCAATTGATTCGACGAATCGGTCGCCAGTTCTTTCCGTCGGCGCTCGGTGATATCGCGGAAGGTGACCATCGCTCCCTGAAGCCCCCCGAGCGGGGAATACAACGGGCCAGCGTCGCATTCGTACCAATGCGGGTTCGCCTCGCGCGGCCGCCGCAATAAAAACTGAGCGCTTTCGGTGAATTCACCAGTCAGCGCGCGAGCGAGTGGCGTACGTTCGGGGGGTAGGGGCCGTTCAGTATCGGGGTCAATCAGCGCGGGGAAGAGCTCGGAAGGCTCAAAGAAATCGAAGAGTGACTTACGCGCCGCGGGATTCGCATAGGTAAGTGAGGCGGCTGCATCAAAGAGCAACACGCACACCGGTAGAGCGTCGAGCGCGGAGCACGCTATCCGGTCAGTAAGCGCGACAGTGGCCGAATTCCCCACGAATCCTCGCGAAGTTCCGATTATATCCGGGGAGATTTCTTCCGAAATTTACGCGGCCTCTGGAAATGAGGAAAACATAGCAGTTTTTCGGTAAGAGAGCAGCGCTCAGGAGAGAACTGTTCCGCGGCGGCTCGCAGGTACGGACGGAACTCACGCTGCCAGTATCCAAGGAGCCCTTCGCGCGAAATTTCCCCCAGGGCATCAGCGTAATGATCGAGGATGGCGCTCCCAAGCACCTCAGTCGTACGGCGGGCCGCTGATCCGGCAGCCTTCGAAAGCCAGAGCAGGTTCGCCGGCACGTGCGCGAGGGTCGAGATTGCGAGCAGCGAGGATACCGTGAACACAGTACGGTTCTGCGTCTGAGCGGTAGCGCGGATGTCGTCCCAGGTTCGTTCCAGAAGGCCGATCGCCGGGATGCGGTTCGGCGGGATGGACTGCAACTCCACGGCAAGCTTGTCCCACTCTCTTCGCAGGGCATGCACGTTCACGGGCGGCATATTGAGGGTTGTGGCAAGGTGCGCGCTGGTCCTTTCCAGGCCACCAAGAATTTGTTCCATCGTCTCGAAGCGGGATCCCGGTTCGAGCAACCCTTCAGCCTCGAGCGCCTCGGCGATTTCCCTAAGCAGCCGGTGACCGCTGCCGGTGACATCGGCCAGGGCGGCAAGGACCCAGATCGGCGAGGCGCGAAAGGCCAAGATGCCCAGCAGTTCGATACCGTGGCTCGCTGCGCGCCGGACGATGAAATTCTCCGAAAGCCCGCCCTCCGCCGGATAGACGCCTTCTACCTGACCGACCTGCTCGATGAGGAAGCGGAGCGTCGCGCCGACCATGGTGCGGTAAAGGGTCGTGCGGCGAATGGCTGCGGGAAGCGCGACCTCCCCGATCTCGTGGAGTAGTCCGCCTGACAACGCGCCGAGGGAGCGGAGCACGCGCTCTGGCAGAGAAACAATATATTTGTAACTCGCCGCAGAAGCCATTAACTCATGCTAAGCGAACGCGCAAACAGAAACGGCGCGACCCGAAGGCCGCGCCGCGTCTCCATCTAATGAACGATGCTGATCAGAAGTGAATCCGGAGGCCAAACTCCAGATTGCGCGGAGTGTTGGAGGCGCCGGTGATCTTACCGAACGTCGTGAGACTGGTGATCGCCGGGCCCGGATTCGAGGGCTGGAAGTGATTCAGAATATTCGTGAATTGGAAGCTCAGAGTTGCTCCGACACGGCCCTCCTTCCAGATGCCGATGTCTTTCACGATCGAGGCGTCCAGGTTCCATGTGGGAAGACCGCGCATATTGCCCGGAGCTCCGCAGCTCGTATCATAACCGAGAATGCAGCGGCGGAAATTGCTCGCCACGGCCGCTGGATCGGAGAACACATTCAAGCCGGTCGTGTTGTTGGTGCCAACGCCATTCGAGCCGAAGTTCTGATATTCGCTCCACTGGATTTTTGAACCCGGAACGATCGGAAGAGCGCAGTCGCCGTTCGCAAAATTGTTGTAGTAGTAGTTATTCGAGTTGGAACCGCTCGAAGACGACTGCCCGAAGGCCTGCGTGTATGAGCCGGCGACGTAGCCGATGCAGGCGGGCGCTCCGCTTTGCGCGAAGAACAGAGGCGCGACCGTGTAGCCACCGAGAAGATGACCAGCGATTCCCTTCTGCGACGCGAACCAGGGAGTCTTGTAAGATGCAGCGAAGTTATAGAGGTACTTGTAGTCAAACAGATTCGGACCGTAGCTGGCATGAAGATTGTAGGCGTCTTCCTGCGTGTAAGCGCTGCTGTACTGAGCCAGCGTGGACGTGCCAAGCGACTTTGCGTAAGTGAAGTTCGACTGAATCGTCATGTTGTGGAAATCGCGCGCGCGCCAAGTGATGTACATCGCGTTGTAGTTGCCATAGCCGAGCGAATTCTGCAGCGCGATGGAACTGGCCTGCGAAGGAGCACTGGAAATCATGGTTCGCCCGAGTGCCCAACTTGCTGCGGAATTGAGATTTCGCCAAAGATCCGACACCTGCGCACCCTTGATGAGCGCGCCCTGAGAAGCGGCCACCCACGCGGTACAGGAGGAGTACTTGACGCCTGAAACCGCCGCCGAACATGTCGCTGATGTAGCTCCTCCCAGCGCCGCTTCGAAGAAGGGCTGCACCGGAACATTGGCAGGGCTTGCGCCACCCGCCAAAGCGAAATAGGTGGAGGCGAAGGCCTGGGAAAACTGCTGGCCGTTCAGTGTCGTCATGTAAGGCACCGCGTCCAGATTGGTCTGCATCGTCTCGTTACGAATGATACGACCGATATAACCCACTTCGAAGATGGTCTTTTGAGTGATCTGTCGCTGGATGCTCAACTGGAAATTATCGGTGCGCTGGGGCTTATAGTTCGGGTCGAGCGCCGAGGCGTCGCTGGCCGGCGTGTTCCCGTTGATACCCGGGAAGAAGGGCTGAGCAAGTCCAGGACTCGCCGCCGGGAGATAGGGCGTGTTGCCGTCCACTCCGATGCGGAAAGCGTTCGTCGGGTCCAGAGCGCCGCTTCCCGCGCACGTTCCGGATTTTGTCGGATCCTGACACAGGACCGCCTGAATCAGTCCGACGCCGAGCAGGGGCGTGAGCACCTGACTGACGCCGTTCGTCCGGCCCCAGATTCGGCTGTAGCCGCCGCGCACGACGCTCACGCCATTGCCGACGAGCTTGCCGAGGATGCCGTCCGAGAAGCGGGGATTCCATGCCGCCGATACTCGCGGGCTGAATGCGCCGTAGAACGGATTGTAGGGATATTTGCGGCCTGCGCCGACATTGCCGACAGTCGCGAATCCAACGACCGGGTTGTAGACCTGACCTTGCAGCGCCGCAGCCTTTCTCGCTGCGATCCAGTCGGCGGTACTGATCGGATTCCCGGCGGAATCGACGACCATGACTTGCTTTCCGTCCTGTTCAACGGGAGGCATCTCGATCGTGTAGCCGAGGCTATAGACAAACGTGAAGTTTGGCGTGAGTTTCCACGTGTCGCCAAAGTAGACGTTGTAGTACGGAATTACGCTCTTGTCGAACGCGGACGACCCGAGTGGCTGGAGGGCCAGACTTCCGTTTCGCGTATACGCCACCTGAGTGGCGGTTACCAGGCCGAGCACTTCAGAGTAAAGATTCTCGTAGAGCGACAACTGGCTGGACGGCACGGTCGACGGAATATAAGCAGCTGAATTGTTCGTCCAGTTAATGTACGTGCTGCCAACCCCATAGACGACCTGGTTGTTCGTGCCGTTCCCGTTGTCCGTACGGGTGTGGTAGTCGAAGTTGTGCTGGTAGTTCGCGCCGAACTGCACCAGATGCTTGCCTTTCACCCAAGTGAAGTCGTCGCGGAGGAAGCTGTCGTGCGCGTCCCAGAAGCGCTGGCGGGTGCTCTGCGTATTCACGTTGTAGGGAATCAGCGCGCTCGAACTCTCAAATGCAGTGCTGTTGCCGGGAGCGATTTCGACCGCTCCGCCCAAGCCGGGCAACTGCGGAGGAGCGTTCTGATCGCTCCACTGCCAGAATTCCCGCTGATAGCTGAACCGGAAATCCATGATCAGGTTGGGCTTGATGCTGCCGGTGACACCGGCCACAAAATACGAAGGCAACTGAGGCCGTGGCGCGACTGCCGCTGGCTCGCCGAGTTTGTCTCCGGGGAAGAAGCCGCCGATATCTACCTGATTGGTCGTGAGGTTGATCAGCCGCGCATAGCGGTAGCTCGACATGAACCGCCAGTTGTCGCCAAAGTCGTGATCGATTCGTCCGACGTACGCGTTCGAGGTCAGTGGCGCGCGGATGGTGGAGATGTATCCCGCGGTGTTAATGGCATCCCCGGTGCCGCCCGTGAAGTCGTTCGCGCCGGGCATGTATTTCCAGATGGCCGAAATCGAAGGATTCAGTCCGATGCCGCGTGGATCACAGAGGCCGGAGCCGCACTGCGCGGGCTGATATGTTGTGCCGCCGACTGTGACCGGAAACGGATTCAGATTGTAGGCGATGTACTTGCCGCTCGCATCCGGAACCTGAATGACGCCGGCCTTCATCGCGTCTGTCGGTACGAGGCGCTCATACACGCCCACATTCGGAAACCGCTCACCTTCGTAGTTGAAGAAGAAGTAGGTCTTCCCGCCCAGGAAGTGCGGCGTGAGCGGGCCACCGAGTGAAAAGCCGAACCGGTCGCGATGATTCGAAGGCAGTGGCGTATAGCCCGCGTTATTGGCATCGCACTTCGTCGTGAACGAATTGCAGGGTGTGTGATTGTTCGCCCAACTGTTCGCGGCCCCGACGTTGGTCGCAAAGTAGTAGCCATAGGCAGAGCCGTGCCATTGATTCGTGCCGCGTTTGGTCGCGACCTGCACCTGCCCGCCGATCGAGTTATTGAAATCAGCCGTCTGATTGAACGTGTTGACCTTGAATTCCTCAACGCTTTCAACGGGCGTGGGAACGTTAGCGGAAGGCGTGCCGCCAGTCTGAGTTCCGCCGAGGCCGGTGAAGTTCGTCTGATAGCCGGTAACGTTACCAGCCATATCATCAGTAGCGTTACCGCCGTCGATCTGATAAGTGTTCTGATCGTTGTACGCGCCCGCCGTGAATCCGTTCAGCGTCGTGCCGGGCTGCAATACAGCGAGCGTCGAAACATCGCGTCCCATATTGGGAAGATCCTGCAGAGCCTGCTGGTTCAACGTGGTTCCAACGGCCGCGTTCGTTGTTACAAGGTCCGCTCCGGCGGTGGCAGTCACCTCGACCGTGGTTGTGGTGGAGCCTACCTGCAGCACGGCATTAAGGGTTACGGGCGTGCCGATCTCGACCGGCACGTTATCCACCTTGTAGGTGGAAAAGCCGTCTTTCGAAATCGTCACCGCGTAAGTACCGGAGTTAACGTTAACAAAAATATACCGGCCAGCGTCGTTCGTCTTCGCCACCAAAGCCTGGCTTGTGCTGGGATCGAGCAAACGCACTTCCGCCCCCGGAATGGCGGCCTGCTGTTGATCGGTTACTGCGCCGGAAACGGTGTTACTCGATGTGGCCTGAGGCCACGCGCTGGTACTCAGCAGAAGGATGCCGGCGAGTAAAACGCCGACGAAAGAAAATGGGCTACGAACGAATAAGCTGCTCCGTTTCATTGATAAGCTCCCTTACCCCTGATGGAATGGCCGAAGCGACAAACATGGCCCATCGGGAACGCGACAGGGTTCCCTTCTTATTCGGCTTCAGTTCAGATTTTGATTGATTGTAGAGGCGAGCCGGACAATTGTCAATTTTAAAAAATCGCTTTTCGCCCCGCATTTTTACGGACCGCTTATGGTCAGCGCGTCAGTCAGAACTGAGTTGATGCGGACGTGCCGTCGAGGGACCGGGAGCCACGGCGGAAAGGGCGAGGAGCGCCGCCAGAATGACGATCACGGTGATGATGAAGTACGTCCAGCGTGGCGGCCGCCGCATACCTAACTTCTAACTCAACGGACCCCCAAAAGTTTCCTCTATTTGACCAATACAGAAATAATTGTGTCTTTTCCGTACTCGGGTTTTTCTGAGTCCGCGATAAGGAAAGCATTGGCGCGGGATAACGCGCTGACGTCTCCCGAACCCTGCCAGGGAACCGGCGTCACACGACCCTCTTCCAGCCACGCGGGAAGAAATCGAGTCAACCCCGGCTTATGCCGGAAATCCTGAGTGAGCTGCGCCAGAGAGACGGGGAGCGGAGCCTCCGCGGCTCCCGAAAGCACGTCAACCGCAGCGCGGGCGAATACCTCGAACGTGACCATCGTTGAAACCGGATTGCCCGGCAGGCCAAAGAAGAACTTGTCCTGCGCCAGCCCGAAGACGAGCGGCTGCCCCGGTTGAATCGCCACTCGCTCGAAGAAAATCCGGGCGCTCAGGTCGGCGAAGGCCGGTTCAACGACATCGTATTTTCCCGCGGATACTCCCCCCGACAAAACCAGGAGATCAGCCTCCGCCAGGCCCCGGCGGATGAGGCGCAGAGTCTCTTCTTTAACGTCGCGGGCGATGGGGAGTACCACTGGCTCGCCACCCGCGCGCTGGACCTGAGCCGCGAGCGACCACGCATTCGAGTTTCGAATCTGCCAGGGCTCCGGTCGTACGCCGTCCTCAACGATTTCGTCGCCCGTCGCCAGAATCGCTACCCGGGGCTTCGCAAAAACCGGCACGGATTGATATCCGACCGTGGCGAGCAGCGCGATGCAGGCGTAGTCGATTCGCGTACCGCGCGCCAGAACGACGCTGCCGCGGCTCGCCTCGCTTCCCCTAGGGACGACATTGGCTCCCGCATCGATTGCCCGCTCGACTACGACGTGGGCCTCCTCGCGAACCGTATGTTCCACCATCACAACTGAGTCCGCGCCCGCGGGAACCGGCGCGCCGGTCATGATTTCGACAGCTTCGCGCGCGCCGACCTCTCCTGAGAACATGTTTCCCGCAGCGACTTCGCCAATCACCCGAAGGCGTCCCGGGAGATCAGCCGCGCGTAATGCGAAGCCATCGCGCGCGGAGCGATTAAAGGGCGGGTAATCGCGATCCGCCGCGACATCTTCCGCAAGAACTCTGCGCTGCGAATCCATCAGGGGAACTATTTCCAGCCGAGGCGCAACAACGCGCGATCTCAACTCGCGCAGAATCGTCGCACGGGCGTCGCGGAATGAAAGGGCTGCCACGAGCCAAGTCTATCGGGCGATCAGTGAGCGACGGAGGCGGCGCCCTTGCGCGCCCGCACCCGCTTCATTGCGAACACGACCGCTCCACAGGCGAAACACGCGATGGCCAGGAACCGGAAGACGTCGACATATGCGAAGGCGGCCGACTGCGCCTCCACCGTTCCCTGGATCAATCCGTAAGCGCGATCCGAAGCGACATTCGGGCTCACGACCTGTGACATCGCCCGGAAATTCGACTGATATGCCTGCTGAAACGCGGGGTTCTGCGGAGCAAGATTCTGAACGAGTTCCGCCTGATGGACCTGAGCATGACGCGCGACCAGCGTATTGACCAGCGAGATCCCAATGCCGCCACCAACGTTTCGCATGAGATTGAACAAGCCGCTCGCGTTACCGATCTGTTCGTTGCGCAGGGTTCCCACGGAAATCGTCGAGAGAGGCACGAAAACCATGCCCGATCCAACGCCGCTGAGAATAATTGGCCACAGGAGTGAAGTTGGTGAGATCTCGAGCGTGAGGCCCGCCATCCACAGGCTTGTCACCCCAAAGATTACAAAGCCGCCGACGATTAGCACACGGTTATCGATCCGGCCGGTCAACACCCCGATGATCGGCATGATGGCAATAGCGCCGATGCCGCGCGGACTCACAGCCCATCCGGCTGCGGCGGCTGTATATCCCAGTAGCGTCTGATAGAAAAGGGGCAGGAGCGTCACCACTCCGTAAATCACGCCCCCGAACAGCCCGATCAGGAGCGTTCCGATGGCGAAATTTCGATCCTTAAAGATGCTGAGGCTGACGAGCGGCTTGTCGGCGATCAGTTCGCGAACGAGGAATGCGACGAACGTGACTGCCAGAACGACTGCGGCCCAGCGTAGCCAGGTCGCCCCAAACCAGTCATCTTCCTGTCCTTTATCGAGAATGATCTGGAGGGCTCCCAACCAGAGCGCGAGCAACCCGAGACCGATTCCGTCGATGCGGCCGGGCTTCGCGTTCTTGATGTACGGCGGATCTTCTACGAACCGCGAAATCATGAACAACGCCAAAGCGCCGATCGGGATGTTGATATAGAACGCCCACCGCCAGGAATACTGGTCCGTGAGCCATCCGCCCAGAGTTGGGCCAAGCACGGGAGCCACGACAACGCCTAAGCCATACATCGCCATGGCCGCGCCGCGCTTTTCGGGCGGAAAGCTCTCGAGCAGGATGGACTGCGCCAGAGGCTGAAGCGCGCCTCCGCCCGCTCCCTGGACAGCTCGGGCGAGAAGAATCATCCACAGTGTGGTCGCAGCCCCGCAGGCGAATGAAGAAATCGTGAAAATCACGATGCAGGTGAGCAGGAAGCGCTTCCGGCCAAACCGCAGCGAGAACCAGCTGCTCGCCGGAAGAACAATGGCGTTCGCGACCAGATAACTGGTTAGTACCCATGTAGCCTCATCCGTGGTAGCGGAAAGGCTCCCGGCGATATGCGGCAGGGCGACGCTGGCGATCGAGGTGTCGATCACCTCCATGAACGTCGCGAGCATCACCGAAACAGCGATCAGCCATGGATTTACGGCGTTCTCCTCGCCCGGCATCTACCCGATATTGGATGACAGCAACCGGCGTGAAGTCACTAAAACAATTGCCGACGCGAATAGATCTGTACAATTCGCCGATTTGGAGCTTATACTCCAGATATGGAGTTGCCGCTTCGTGACCCGTTCTCCGCATCCGCCATAGCGCCGGACCGGCGTAAAGACCCGAAAGTCCGCCGCCTGATGTCGGGACCCGCTCTACGGGCGTTCCTGAATATCGCCGAAGCTTGGCGCCTTTCAAACGAGATCGCACGAGCACTGCTCGGATGGCCGCCGGAATCCACCTTCTTTAAGTACAAGGCCGGGGAACCCGGCGTCCTGTCGTTTGACATGCTGATGCGGATTTCTCTCGTGATCGGCATTTATAAGGACCTTCACATTCTTTACCCGGAGGAAAACCTGGCCGACCGCTGGATTTCCCTTCCCAACAACAACCCGTTGTTCGGAGGCCGTCCGGCTATTGAATTCATGACGGAAGGAGGCATGGATGCCCTCTATCAGGTGCGCAGACTCCTCGACGCAAGGCGGGGCGCATGGAACTGAACCCCGACCTCAGCCCCGACATCAGAAGGATTCGCTGGAAGAACACCTGCCGCCTGATTCCCAGCCGGTACCCGAGCGCCGGAATTCTCGACCGCGTCGCCTCGCCGCGCGACCTCGACCAGGTCTTCGAACTGGAATCCTGGACCAACGACCGGATCTCGAACGAACTCGGCGTCCTGCACCGGATCCCGCCGGAGGAATGGATCACTGGTCCGCAGGCAACCGTAGTGATGGCGGCGTTCTGCCATCCGCGTCCGGAAGGAGGCCGCTTCAACAGCGCGGAACGCGGCGCATGGTACGCGGCGCGCCACCTGGAGACGGCGCACGCCGAAATGACCTACCACCGGACCGCGGAACTTGCCGAAGTGGGCGTGTTCGAGACGGCCGTACAAATGCGTCTCTACCTTGCGGACTTTTCCGCGCCGTTCCACGACCTCAGAACCGAAACATTCGACCCCCGCAATTATGTCGAAAGCCAGAAATTGGCGAGGGATCTCTTCGCAACGGGTTCGAACGGCATCGTCTACCGCAGCGTGCGGGACGGTGGAGAATGCATCGCCTGTTTCCGGCCGAAACTCGTTCTGAGTGTCCGGCCCGATGCGCATTTCGAATACCGATGGACCGGCGGGCCGACGCCCGCTATTCGCCGATTGGGATAATTGAGCCATGGCCGCTTCAATCGCGTTCGATCAGACCGCGCTGGCAGTGGACCGCGCGGAACGCACAGCCATTCCCTGGTACATATGGCTTTCGGTAATCGGCGTCACCTCGGCGATGATCGGCGGACACTGGGACATCTCGTGGCACCGTTCCATCGGCCGCGACACCTTCTGGACCGCGCCGCACCTCGCGATTCAACTCTGCGGCATCATCGCGGGTATCACATGCGGATATCTGATTCTGGCGACCACGTTCGGCAATTCGTCTCTGCGCGCGGCCTCGGTCGGCGTGCTCGGATTCCGCGCTCCCATTGGCGCCTTCATAACGGCATGGGGCGGATTCACCATGATCGTTTCCGCGCCCTTCGACGACTGGTGGCACTCCGCATACGGACTCGACGTGAAGATTCTGAGTCCCCCGCACGTAGTGCTTGCCATCGGCATGTTCGGCGTGGAAATCGGGACACTTGTATTAGTCGCGTCGCTCATGAACCGCGCCTCCGGAGCAAGACGACGCATGCTTCTCGCGCTTTTCCTCTATGTTGCGGCGATGATCCTGGTCGCAGCCTTCACGATCATCATGGAGTACACAGGCCGCGTGATGCTGCACTCCGCTGCCTCCTACCGGGCAGTCTGTCTACTCGCGCCGATCACGATCGCCATGGCTCCGCGCGCGACGGGAGATCGCTGGGCAGCGACAAAGCTGACCGGCATCTATACGGTATTCCTCCTGGCGCTTGAATGGATTCTGCCCTTGTTTCCCGCTCAGCCAAAGCTGGGGCCCGTGCTCCGCGAGGTCACTCACCTCATCCCCAACGGCTTTCCGTTGCTGGTGATTGTGCCCGCGTTCGTGCTGGATCTGATCCGCCCGCGCATCGACCGCCTTCCGAACTGGCAACATGCCTTGATCGCAGGCACAGTGTTCTTCGCCATTTTTCTGGCCGCCCAATGGCCGTTTGCGACGTTTCTGAATTCGCCCGCCGCCGCGAATGCGTTCTTCGGCAGTGGTTACCTGGAATATTTCATCAGCCCGCAGAGCAATCAGGCGCTCTACCGGTTCGTACAGTTTGAGAAGACGCCCGCGGCGTTTCGCAACGGGCTCCTGATCGCGCTGGCCTGCGCCATCGGCGCAAGCTGGATCGGCCTGGCGAGAGGCGACTGGCTGCGCCGTGTCCGCCGTTAAGAGACTGGTCGCTGCGGCGCTGCTACTTGCGGGCCTTGCGTTCGCGCACGTCGGGAGTCTCGATGTTTATTTCCAGGGCAACGCGGGACCTTATCGAGTGCTGGTTGCGATTCGGCCGCCCGATGTCATTCCCGGCATCGCGCGAATCGAAGTCCGCGCGCTCGATCCCGGCATCGACAGGATCGAACTGACTCCGACGCCGATGACCGGGGAAGCCTCGAAACATCCACCCACGGCCGACGCGGCCCAGCGCTCCGCGGCGGATCCGCGCTACTTCGAGGGCAAACTCTGGCTGATGAGCACCGGCGCATGGGAAGTGCATGTCCGGGCGTTCGGGAGCAAGGGCGAAGGTGAACTGCCCGTTCCTGTCTCCGCCGTCGCAATCAGAACGCGGCCCATGCAGAAAGGAGTCGGATACTTCCTCTTCGGCATGATGTTGTTCCTTTCCGTCGGCTTTGTCGCGATCGTCGGCGCGGCGGTCCGGGAGTCGAAGCTGGAGCCCGGCGCGCCACCTGTAGCATCGAAAGCGCGCGTATTCGGCTGGATGGGATTCACGGCGGCCATTCTGATCGCCGCGCTCTGGTTCGGCAAGATCTGGTGGGCGGGGGACGCCTCCGATTACGCCCGGAAGATCTATAAGCCTCTCGAAGCAGTCCCCACTGTCAATGCAAGTCAGATGGACCTGCGCCTCTCGGATCCGGGCTGGCTGGAGATGCGCCGGCTGGATGATCTCGTGCCCGACCACGGCCATCTGATGCATCTCTTTCTTGTGCGCTTTCCGTCGCTCGATCAGTTTGCGCATCTTCATCCGGAGCAGACCTCTCCCGGTTTTTTCACCACGACCCTGCCAGCCATGCCGGCGGGGCACTACCGTATCTATGCGGATATCGTGCATGAAAGCGGGCTCGCCGAAACTGCCGTTGGAAATGTCGACCTGCCTGACGTATCGGGCGGGCGACTCGGCGAAGATGACGCGTTCTCGAAGATTCCCGACCCCGATTCCGCAATCGAATGGGCGCGGGATCCTTCACAGCCCATCACGGCGAAACAAGCCGCGCTGTTTTCCTTCCGGCTGAAAAACAATGACGCGATCGAGCCCTATATGGGCATGGCCGGCCACGCCGAATTCATGAAGGCCGATGGAACGGTCTTCGCCCACATTCATCCTTCGGGCTCGGTAGCCATGGCCTCCATGACCATCGCATCGCCCGAAGCCATGATGGCCATGCATCAAACCCCGGGCCAACTCGTCTCCTTCCCGTTCGGACTGCCCTCGCCCGGCCATTATCGCGTGTTCGTCCAGATCAAGCACGGCGGCAAAATCGATACCGGCGCGTTCGACTTCGACGTTCAATAATCATCACGCCCGCGCGGTGGTCATGCGCCGAATACCGGCGCCAGCGGCGGCCCCGATCATCGCGGGAATCAACGCCAGCAGAGCCGGCCACGGGATACCCCCTCTCTCGGGATAGCGCGCGTTTAACAGCCCAAGGTTCACCAGCGCTTCGGTCGCAAAGAGCGACAGCCCGACAACAATTCCGCTGATTAGGAAATACCGCGGCCATAACAGACCGAGTGCGCCGCAGACGATCAGAACAAATCCCAGAACGACGGGAATCTCGTCCGTGTGAGTATCGCACCATCCGATGAAAACCGCCGCGGCGATCAGACACGGCCAATACAGCTTATTCATGCTTTGCATAGTAAAGTTATTTGCGCCGGAAAACAAGCATCCCGGAACGATATCCTGCGCGGTATCGTACTTGCAGGTAGAGAACTCATGACAGACGAGGAACGCCAGCTAATCCAGAGCCTTGCCGATCGTATCCGGAGCGCGCCCGCGCCCCAGGTGGATCGCGACGCGGACAATCTGATCCGGCAGACCATCGGCTCGCGACCCGACGCCCTGTACATCCTGACCCAGACCGTGCTCATCCAGGAGATGGCGTTGAATCAGGCGAAGCAGCAGATCCAACAGTTGCAGCAGCAACAACCTCAGCAGCCGCCCGCCAGCTTCTTACCCTCTCAGCGAAGCGGGTCGCCGGGCGGTTACCAGGGCAGCAGCTACCAGCGCAGTGATTACGCGCCTGCCCCTCCTCCGCCGCCTCCGCCCCAGCAATACTATGCCGATGCCCCGCCTCCGCCGCAGGGACGATTTTCCAGCTTCCTGCAGAATGCCGCCCAGACTGCCGCGGGCGTCGTGGCGGGCGAAGTCGCGTTTTCAGCGCTGTCGTCCATTTTCGGACATCACGGCGGCTTTTTCGGTGGCGGCGGTTATGGCGTCTCGCCGGGGTCCGAAACGATCATCAACAACTACTATGACGACGACCGCGGCCGCGGCAACTTCGGGAATGACCGCTCACTCGAAGACAGCGGGCTCAGCCCAGATCTCGAGGACCGCCGATTCGCAGGCAGCGACGATTCGAGCAATTACCAGGACGACAACCAGCAGGACGACACCGACAACAGTGGCGATGACTCCAGCGATTCGTTTGACGACGACTCATCGTATGATGATGGGTCTGGTTCAGACGACGTATGATTCGGCGAATCGCTCTTCTCTCACTAGCCGCTTCGGCCGCTCTCATCGCACAAGCCAATCCGGACTGGCATCGTGATTTCCCGGCGTTTCGAATCACCGGGAATCTCTATTACGTCGGGACGGCCGACCTCGCCGCTTACCTGATCCACACCCCACAAGGCAACATCCTCATTAATTCGAATTTCAAGCAGGATCTGCCCGCGTTGAAGAAGAGCATCGAGTCGCTCGGCTTCAAGTACAGCGATACGAAGATCCTTCTCATCAGCCACGCTCATGGCGATCACGACGAAGGGACCGGGGTAATTCAACGCGAAACCGGCGCAAAGCTCGAGGTCATGCAGCAGGATGTGACGGAAGAACAAAGTTCCGCCAACGGGCGTCCCGGCGCCCACGTCGATAAGGTTTTGCATGACGGCGATACGGTGGAACTCGGCGGGTCGAAATGGGTAGGGCGCCACACGCCGGGCCACACGCCGGGCTGCACCACCTGGACATCACAGATCCAGGAGGGTGGTCGCACGCTGAACGTGGTGATTGTCGGAAGCCCGAATGTGAATCCCGGGTATTACCTCGTCGGCAACAAGAAGTACCCGGGCATCGCCGAAGACTACGTCAAGACCTTCGCGGTGCTGAAGAGCCTGCCCTGCGACATCTTCCTCGGTGCGCACGGCGGCTACTTCGACCTGAAGACAAAATACGAAAAATTCAAGGCGGGCGACAAGAACGCCTTCATCGACCCCAAAGGCTATCAGGCTTATGTCAGTGAGCGCGAAGAAGCGTTCCGGACTGAATGGGAACGCCAGAAGAAGAATCCGGGCTCTCCCAAACAGTAGACTGCGTCAGTGCTGGCTGACGCTGAGCGTATTGCCGTCCGGATCTTCAAACCAGGCGATTTTCGCGCCGCCCGGCGCAGTCCAGATCCCGCGTGCGTCCTGCGGCACACCGGGGTAACGCTTAAGTTCCACTCCGGCGCTCTCCAGCCGGGCTACCGCTTGCTCAATATCCGAAACCTGCCAGCCGAGAATCGTGAATCGTTGAGCATTTAGTTCCTTCACCGGCGTCACCCGGATCATCACGCCGTTGCAGTCGAAAACCAGCGCGAACGGGCTCTCCTCAATCAGCTTTAGTCCGAGCTTTCCCGCGTAGAATTCCCGTGCGTGAGTTGCATCAGTCACTGCGATGAAGCCCACCAGTTTCCACGATTCCGGCATAGCGGAACCGGACGTGATTGAATCAGACATGCGGATATTCTGACAAATGCCAGCCGCGGAAGTATATCGGGAACATCCGGCGCCCGCGTCGGTCTCGACATGGGTCGAAACCGCCTGGAGCGGTGCGCCGACAACCATCTCGCGCGTGCCGCCGGATGGCTGCCTCGATATCGTCTATTCACCCTCCGCGGGCCTGAGAGCAGTCGGCGCGATGACCGTGGAGCACCGGTTCGAATCGGTCTCGCCCGAATGGCACTGCGGCGTGCGTTTCCGTTCGGACATGGCGCGTGAGTTCCTTCGCATCTCTTCAGCTGAACTGACCGACCTGAGCGTGCCGCTTGCGGATATTCTCGGGCGCGCCGCGGCGCGACTGGAACGCAGGCTTCAGGATCAGGACGCGCCGGACGATTGCGCCGCGCTTCTGATCAAATGGCTGATCATTCCGCGAAACCAGCCGAATCCCGCTCAACGCGCCATCGGCGCAATCGCAGAGGCGCGCGGGCTTGTCAATCTCGAAGAAATCGCGTCCCAGGCGGGTTTAAGCGCACGGCAGTTCCGCCGCCGGTGTCTCGAAGAAAGCGGTCTAACGCCAAAGTATCTCTGCCGGATCCTTCGCTTCCGCAGAGCATACAACGAAGCCTTCGCGAATCCAGACTGGGCCGATATCGCCGCCCTTTCGGGCTATTTCGATCAGGCTCACCTGATCCGCGATTTCCGGGAATTCACCGGTCGCACCCCAATGGCCGTTTTTTCCAATCGCGCCTTGCCGCAGGTCGCGTAGGATTCCTCTATGAAAATCACGCCGGTGCTGATCGTTCAGGAAATCGAGAAATCACTTCCGTTCTGGGTGGACCGCATAGGTTTCGTCAAAACGGCCGAGGTTCCGGACGACGGGAAACTCGGATTTGCGATGATGGAGCGCGATGGCGCGGAACTAATGGTTCAGACCGTGGCCAGCGTTCTGAAGGATGAGCGGAAGTTCGCCCCCACGGGAGACGCTAACAAGGCATCCTTATTCATCGAAGTAGAAGATTTCGACGACATCCTGAAGCGCCTGAAAGGTTACCCGGTCGAAATGGAAGACCGCACAACATTCTACGGAATGCGTGAGATCGGCGTGCGCGATCCCGACGGTCACATCGTCATCTTCGCCAGGCGCGTCTAAGCTTCAGGGCCGCCTTCGGACGCCCGTTCCGCCTCCACAGCGGCGGAAGAACCAGCTTGGCGCGCCTCATCGATCAGTCGTTGCGCCTCGCCCAGCAGGTGTTCGGGTACCTGCACCTGAAACTCCAGATTAGGCAGGATCGTCGGTCCGGCTACGATCGCTGGAATGCCGTTTGCGTCCAGAATCCCCTTCACGATAAGGGCCTCCGATTCGGCATCGTGATTCGACGAACTGAACGCCGGGACCATTGCTTCATCCGGCGAAGGATCTGCGTTTGTGAGTTCCGAGTCCATTCTTATACCTACAAAATATACGTTTGGGCGTAATAGCGCATTACTATGGTGTAGGGAAACGGACATGGAAGATAACAACAAATTCGGATGGTTCCTGGCGGGCGCTGTTGTGGGCGCCGCGATCGCTATTCTTTATACGCCGAAATCCGGCAAAGACACGCGCGCTTATATCGGAAGCAGCGCAAAGGAAAGCCGAGAGGCGATGGAGTCCAGCGGCCGCGAACTGATGGAGCGCGGCAAAGAACTCTACGACCGCGGCAAGAAGATCGCCGAAGACGCGGCCGATCTGTTCGAACGGGGCCGCAAGCTGGTCCAGGGCTGATTGCCTTTTATTGAAATCGGGGATTACCGGATCACTCTGGTACGCGCAGGCCGTTACCTTTGGGACGGCGGCGCGCTGTTCGGCGTAGTGCCGAAGACCCTCTGGTCGAATTTCCAGCCCGCCGACGATCTCAATCGCATTTCCTGTGGCCTGAACTGCTACGTCATCGAAGACGGGCGGAGACGGATTCTCGTCGAAACCGGCGTGGGCGTCCGGCACGACGAGCGCTCCATCGAGCGAACCGGATTGCAGGGCGCTCCGTTACTGCGCGAATCACTCGCGCACCATGGCTTTGAGCCCGCGACCATCACGACTGTGGTCAATACCCATCTGCACTGGGACCACGCGGGCGGAAACACGATGGATGAGAATGGGCACGCGGTTCCGATGCTCCCGAATGCCCGCTACGTGACGCAGCGCGGTGAACTCGAGCACGCGCGTAGCCGGCATCCCCGCGATTCCGTGAGTTACCGACTTCCCAACTATGAACCTTTGGTCGAGGCTGGCCGTCTGGACCTCGTTGAGGGCGATCATGAAATCGCGCCCGGCGTCCAACTTCGCGTCGCGCCCGGCCACAACCGCGACATGATGATCGTGGTGGTTCGCTCCGGAAACGACGTATGGTGCCATCTTGCGGACCTCGTCATGTACGCCGCGCAGGTCACGCCCACCTGGGTCTCCGGCTTCGATCTGTTTCCCCTGGAAGGCATCGACAACAAAACAAGGATCCTGGGCCAGGCGGCGCAGGAAGGCTGGTGTTGCAGTTTCGGCCACGACCCCGACATTGCGTTCGCGAAAATAGAGACGCAGGGGGGCAAATGGCGAATCCATCAAAGTCTGGACTGAAGCTGTCACCGTTTCGCAATGAACCATACGGCGATTTCACAAAGCCCGAAATCCGGCGCGCCATGGAAGAAGCGCAGGAACGCATTCGAAAGCGCCTCGGGCAGGAGTATGCGCTCATTATCGGCGGCGAGAGATTACAGAC
>DATFSM010000059.1:0-80863 GCA_035262625.1 Bryobacteraceae bacterium | reverse complement strand
TCGCTTGACGCCAAGACCGGCAAGGAGCGCTGGTACAAGGAAATGGCGCCGGTCGAGAAGGATTACTTTTGCAGCACAGCGCCTTTAGTCGTCCGGAATCACATCTTCACCGGGGTGTCCGGTGATGCGCTCGATAACAAGGCCTGGCTCGATGCGCGTGATCCGGAGACCGGCGACGTGCAGTGGCGCTGGTACACCACTCCGCAGAAATCGGGCGATCCGGGATGGGATACCTGGCCGGACGAATACTCGCGCCAGCACGGCGGCGCGGGCCCGTGGCAGCCACTGACCTACGATCCGGATCTGAATCTGATCTATGTGACTACGGGCAATCCCAATCCCGTGGGCGCGTCGCAGAGTCGCAAAGGCGACAACCTGTTCACCTGTTCACTTGTGGCGCTCAATGCAGACACGGGCAAACTGGTCTGGTATTACCAGATGTCTCCCCACGACACGCACGATTGGGACAACACCGAGGCTCCCGTCCTGATCGACGCGCAGTGGAAGGGGAAACCGCGCAAACTTGTGGTGGAGGCCGCACGTAACGGATATTTCTTTGTGCTCGACCGCGCCACAGGCGAGCACCTCTTGACCGCGCCGCTCGTTGACAAGGAGTTCCTGAACTGGAACACCGGTTTCAACGATAAGGGCCAGCCGATACCGAACCCGAAGAAGGAACCCCAGATCGATGGCGCTCTGGTGGGCGCCGGCAATGCGACCAACTGGCCGCCGCCGAGCTTCGATCCTCAGACCGGCCTGTTCTACGTAGGAACCAATGAGGGGATGAGCCTGAGCTATCTCGTCGACACGAGCGATCGCCCCGAGGGCTACGGCTACAGCGGTGGGTTCGGCGGCAACTCCGGAGGACGGCAGGGAATCCGCGCCATCGACCTCCAGACCGGCAAACTAAAGTGGATGCACGACGGCGGTGGCCCTCAGGGGCTGCTGACTACCGCGGGCGGTCTCCTCTTCGGATTTGATGGTTCGAACAGCTTCTGCGCCTTCGATGCGCAAACCGGCAAGATCCTCTGGCACACGTGGATGCCGGTCGCGACAACCAACGGACCACAGACATACCTGCTCGATGGCTTCCAGTTCATCATGGTCGCTGCTCAGGACACCGTCTACGCCTACACGCTGAACCGGTAGTTACACGAGAACCAGGTCATGAAAATCGCATCAAGGCTGCTGGTTCACACCTTGGGACTGGCGTTCCTGGTCCGCGCGCCCCTTCTCGCGCAGCAGCCATTGCGCATATTCATCCGCTCCAGCGAGAAGACCCACGGCGCCGGGCCCATTCACGACTACCCGGCTTTCCTGAACGAGTGGAAGGCCTTGCTGACGGAAAAGGGCGCAGTCGTTAGCGGCGACAAACGCTTCCCGTCCGACGAGGAACTCGCGAAGACCGACGTGCTTCTCGTGTATTCATCCGACGGCGGCAACGTCGCGCCCGATGAGCGGACCCGCCTGAACAACTACCTTAAGCGCGGCGGCGGCATGGTGATCATTCACGATGCAATGTGCGGCGCGGACCCGCTCTGGCAGGCGTCGGTCATTGGCGCGGCGAAGCAGCATGGCGAGCGCAATTCGCGCGCGGGCAAGTTCACCCTGACTTTCACGGACCGCAATCACCCGATCATCGGCGGCATGCCGGATCTGGAAATGAATGACGAGATGTTCTTCCTGCTTCGCGCCGAAGGACTGAAGCCCGACGCCGACGGTAAACCGGTTATGTGGACCTACGGAATGAAAGTGTCGCCCGAGATCCATGTCCTCGCCACGACTCCCGATCCCTCCGGAAACGTCGTTCCGCAGATGTGGACCTATGAACATACGGTCCCGGGAGGCAAGCCGTATCGCGTCTTCGTGTCCCTCGAAGGACACGCGCTGGCGAATTTCTCCGCGCCTGAGTTCCAGGGAATATTATTGAGAGGCATTGCGTGGACCGCGAATCGCCCGGTCGAGACGCTGCTCAAGAAATAAACGTGAACAAACTCATTTCCTTCATACTGCTGACCGCTGGTTGTCTTGCGCCCGCGTTCGGCCAGACCCGAAAGACCTTTGATATTTACTTCCTCGATATGGAAGGCGGAGCCTCTACGCTCTACGTCACGCCATCGGGTGAGTCCCTGCTGATGGATACCGGCAATCCCGGAACCCGGGATGTCGATCGCATCATGGCGGCCCTTCAGGATGCGGGCGTGAAGCAACTCGACTACCTTGTCCTGACCCACTACCATGTGGATCACGTGGGTGGCGTACAGGAACTCGCTTCCCGCATTCCGATTAAACACTTTGTCGATCACGGCCCCACCGTTGAGGAACGCGAACAGGTCAACGGATTTCAGGCAATGTACAAGGATCTCTGGAGCAAAGCCGCACACACCGTGGGCAAACCCGGAGACAAGATTCCTTTCGACGGCGTCACCGCACTGGTTGTGACGGCGGCGGGCGAAGCGCTGAAAAAGCCGCTGCCCGGCGCCGGTAAGCCGAATCCGGCGTGCGCGGCGTTCAAGCCCCAGGCCGAAAACAGGGATCCGGAGAACAGGCAATCGCTGGGCATTCTCTTTACCTTCGGCAAGTTCCGCACCATCAACCTCGGCGACTTCGTATGGAACGCCGAGCCTTCACTGATGTGTCCGAACAATCCGATCGGAACGATCGATCTCTACGCGGTTTCGCATCACGGCACGGATCAGTCCGGGTCCGAACCGCTTGTGCATGGCCTGATGCCTCGGGTCGCCATAATGGATAACGGCACGCGGAAAGGCGGCGCGGCGCAGGTCTATCGGGTGCTCTACACGTCGCCGGGGCTGGAAGATCTTTGGCAGACCCACTGGTCTTACACCGGCGGCCTCGAAGAGAACGCGCCGAGCCGTTTTATCGCCAACATCGAAGATCCCGCTGCTGTCGCGACGTTCCTGACCGCGCCGCCGCCGACTCCACCAACGCCGGGCGCGCCCGCTGGCGGACGAAACGGCCGGGGCGGCGGAAGAGGTCCTGGCCATACCGGTCCGGCGTTCTGGATCAAGGCTTCGGCCGACAGTGATGGCTCATTCACAGTGACGAACAGCCGCAACGGCTTCAGCAAAACGTATCCGGCGCACAAGTAGGAATCCTGCGCGTGCGTGGTCGAAGGAGACTCGCAATGCAGAATCCAGCCATCCCAGGCCGCCTGTTATCTCGAACTCACGAACGCCGCACGAGGTGGATCGCGGACCTCTGATCTTGTACTGCGACACGCGAAAGAGGTTACTGGCCGGTAATCCGCGATTGTTCTCTCATTGCCTCAGCCACGGTTTCAGACCAAGAGCCATGTGGAGACGAAGGCTGTAGATGGACACTGGCCCGCGGTCCTGGTTGTAGGCCGGATTATTATCGTGCTGGAAATCGAAAGTCGCGTATAGACCGGGAATAACGCGGGCTGAATAGAAACTCTCCCAGACATATTCGGGAGCGTAATTCAGTTTTCTGTCTCCAATCGAGAAGTCCAGCCCGCCCGCGGCCAGATACTGGTGATGAATGCCGGAGAGCCCGCCGGCCGTGAACGATGTCCCCGCAACATCGTATTTCCGGCGCCAGCGTGTTCCCTTCAGCGAAACGCCACCGCTCGCAATGCGGTCGATCGGGGTAAAAGCCCAGGTTTCCGTTTTTCCGTCATTCCACCCGAGGCGCGTGAAAACGCCGAGGTCGGAAGTGATCGCCTGATCGAAGCTGATGCCGAAACCGTATTTCAGAGTTCCGACGCGGCTCGTGAGCGTGACATCGGGCGCGCTTCCTGTTTGCGCCGCCAACTGCAGGGATTCACCATAACTACCTGCTTGAGTGCGGTTGTCATACCCCAGCGCCCGGATTGCGCCGTCGCGCTTCTTCAGTGAATAGCGCCGTTCCACTTCCCATACCTGCCCGTGGTCGCGGAACAGCCGCCGGTCAAATTGTGATCCGTTGGCGACCTTCGGCTCTGCCACAATTCCATAACGGAATGCCCAGTGGCGCGTGTGCAGTTCCTGCAGGATTCCCCAGGTGTATCCGCGCGTATCGGCCGGATAATCCCAGGCGCCGTTATACATCACGCCCCAGGCCATGAATTGAGTCCGCGGGTCGTGCGTGTAGTTGTTGTCGTCGATGAAATCAGTGACCGTGAACCGCCCGGCGTAGATCGAATACCGATTCATCGGCCTTTCGCCGGAGAGCTGGTTTTCGTCGCTTTCCTGACGCTCGGTCTCCTTACCGAATCCGAAATCGTGTTGAAGGTAAATCCGTGCGATATAGGGTTTGGGCGTGGCGCTTGCGACGCGCGGGATCTCGCCGTTGGGCTGATTACCGAGGCCGGTCACGCCGCTGAATCCTTTGCCGCCCGCAATTTCGGGGTTGAACACCAAAAATGTGTTTCGTTCGAGCCGAGCCGTGAAGAAGAGCGTCGTCGTGATCGATACGTCGCGCTCCGGATTACTCTCCAGACTTAGCGGACCACTGTACGGAGCGGTGAACGCGCCGTGATAATCCCCGATCGATGTCGCCTGAAAATAGAGGTTCCAGCGTTCTGATTCGGTGTCCTCCAGCGAAGTCCCGTGATCGACCGCAGCGGGGGCGGCCGCGGTCTGTTCCTGAGCGCGGCAAGGCGCCGACCAGGCTAACAGACTGCATCCGGCGACCATTATTTTGTGTAAGGTCATCGTTCCACCTATGCGCGGCGAGATTGAGGGCCGAAGATGAAATACAGACAATCGAAGACGTTGAAAGCGCGATTACAGGGCGCTCTCGAATCAGCCGATTCTACGCGCCTATCTGTTAGCGTATACCCGCCGGGGTATGCTTGTAAAGCCTTTCCGTGTTTCTTTTTGGTGAAAACTCATCTTATGGCCCATACTGTCGAAGAGAAGAAAAAGCTGCTGAACCGCGTCCGCCGCATCATGGGACAAGTCGCGGCAATTGAAAGGGCGCTCGATCAGGAAGCTGAGTGTTCCGATATCCTCCACAACATCTCGGCATGCCGCGGCGCGATGGACGCTCTCATGGCTGAAGTGATCGAAGGGCACATCCGCTATCACGTTCTCGGCGAGAGCGGAAGCGCGACGGACGAACAGACGCGTGCCGCCGACGATCTGGTCAGCGCTCTACGTGCTTATCTCAAATGAAAATCTTGGCGCCCAGGATTAATGCGACCTCATAGATGGAAGTGGCTGGCCCCGATCGCTTGCTCGCTGCTATCCGTGTCTGCCCCGGCCTGGCAAGCGAAGGAACGCCCAGCCAAACGACTCTATGTCGAGCCGTTCGCGACAAAAGAAGGCGCACAAAAGCTCCGCGAAGATTTGATGGCGGAAGTTCGGAGGCTCGGGACTTTTTCCGTTGTTTCCGACGAGGCAAATGCGGACTTGATTCTGGGCGGAGGCGGCGAACTCTGGATCAAGGGCTATCGAAGCTTCAGCCCGCGTTCACATATGAAGATGCCGAGTAACGGTACGCCAATCTATGGCGGTTATCTCTCGGTCGAACTCAGGAACAGGCGAGGCATTACCGTCTGGTCCTATCTGGCGACGCCCGGCGCGGCATCCGAAGATGCATCACGGGATATTTCAAAACGAATCGCGAAGCGTCTCGCCGAGGGGCCGATTGAGCCCGAAGCGCCAACGACCGTCATCACTCGGCGACCGTCGGTCACGCTCAGTGGAGCCGGAGCGACTTTCCCTTATCCCGTTTATCAGAAATGGTTCAAGAATTTTCAAACCGAAGATCCGGGCACAGCGATAACCTACGAAGCCATTGGCTCCGAAGCGGGTATTCGGAAGCTTCTCACAGGGAACGCCGATTTCGGAGCGTCCGACAGTCCGGAGGCTATTCATGCATTGGCGCCTGATCAGGAGAACAAATATTTACTTTTTCCGTCTGTTGTTGGGGCCGTCGTTCCGATTGTGAACCTGCCCGGCGTTCAGGAAAGCATCGCGTTTACCCCGGAGGCGCTCGCTGGAATTTATCTTGGGAAGATCAAGAAATGGAACGACCCGATTCTGAAACAAGCAAACCACGGAATCGATCTTCCGGATCTTGCGATCGTGGTCATTCACCGGGCGGAGGGCAGCGGCACCAGCTACGCCTGGACTGATTACCTCTCGAAGACGAGCGCGGAGTGGAAGTCGGCAGTCGGCTCCGGCCTTTCGCCAAAATGGCCAGTCGGCCGAGCGGCGACAGGGAATGACGGCGTCGCCAGGCTGGTCAAAGAGTTTGGTGGTTCCATCGGCTACGTGGAGTTCATCTACGCGCTTCAGAATCACCTGAGCTACGGGCGAATCAGAGACCAGAACGGCGAATTTGTCGAGGCGAGTCTGGAGAGCATCGCCGCCGCAGTGAGCCACTCTCCCGAGATTCACGACGATTTTAAAGGTTCCATCGTGAATGCTCCCGGCGAGGGCTCTTATCCGGTCACTTCCTTCACGTGGATCGTGGTTCCCGACCGCATCGCGGACGAAGCAAAGCGGAGCGCGATCATGGCCTTTCTGAGATGGATGGTCGGACCGGGCCAACGGCAGGCGGCCGCGCTCGGTTATCTCCCCTTGCCCAAGGAGATCGTGGCGCGCGAGGAGACCGAGATCGCTAAGATCCGTTAAAGGCTTTCCGCTACTGCCAGATTTCCTGCAGAACCCTGCCTACGGACCCGCTGGGCTCCGCCACCCTGGCGATCGCCGCAAGCGTGGGAGCGATGTCGTTCACCACGATGTGCTCGTAATAGTTGCCGGCTTTTATTCCTGCGCCCATGAAGATCACGGGAACATGCGTGTCGTATTTGAACGGCGTGCCGTGTGAAGTGCCAGCCGCATCGTATAGGTAGTATTCCTCGGGAATGATGATCAGGTCCGGCGAGCGCGGCGCGTAATAACCGTTGCGGACGAGAGCCCCGGGGTACTCGCTTTCCACTTCTCCGTTGCGCAGTTGGGCGGCGGTATAGGCGCGAAATATATGGGGGAGAGCGCGAACGGCGTCTGCGGCAGTCCTTTCGACGTCAGCGAGATTGAGATGGTACTTTTCGACGAGCGAAAGATCGAAGTACGGGTTCTGGCCTGCGGTTCCTTCGACCCATTTTCCGGCGCCGAACTTTTTCGATAGAGCGTTCTGAATGGCGTCCGCGAGGACGGCGTCGCTCAGACGTCCTCCCGGCATACGTCGCGCCTGATTGACTTCCGGAACCGGCGCAACGCCATGGTCCGCGGTCAGCACTACCAGAACGTTGCCCGCTCCCGCTTCTCGTGACGCCGCGTCGAATAGTTTGCCGAGGAGGCGGTCGGTGCGGATGGAAATGTCGCGCACCGAGGGATCGTCAGGGCCCACCGCGTGGCCGACATAATCATTCGATGAAAAGCTGACCGCCAGCACATCAGAACCGTCATGCTGGCCCAGTTTTTCCTCTGAGATGGCCCGCTCGGCGAATTCTTCGATCATTTCGTTTCCCCACGGACTGGCTTCGAGAGAACCGCAATAACGCGTCTCCACTCCGGCGACCATCGTGCAAAAAGGCTCCGCGCCGGGCTTGGCTCCTAACGGAAACCAGGACTCACCGAAAGCCCGCATATGCGGATTGGAATCGTTGACCGCCTTGACCCACTCGGGGAGGCTTTCCATGAAATAGCTGCTGGTTACCCAGTGATGCGTGTCGTTGTCGTACCAGTAAGCGGCGTCCGCCATATGGCCGACGGGCAGAATTGCGCTGCGGTCTTTAATCGATACTCCGATGACCTTGTTCTTGACCCCCTGCATCTTGATCTCGTCACCGAGGGTGCTGACCAGCATCCGGCGAGGGGAAGATCCTTTCGTCCTGGGTACGCCGCCGACCAGCGAGGTTGCGGGGTCAGAGACGCTGGTGACCGTCGCTTTGGTCTCGCGGTCATACCATTCGTTCGCGATGATGCCGCTCATGGCCGGAGTTGCGCCGCTGAGAAAGGTGGAATGTCCCACTGCGGTAACAGTGTGGAAATGCTGGTACTGGGCGTCATGAAAGACGGCGCCTTCATCGAGGAGACGGCGGAGTCCGGAAGTGTAATCGGAGTTGAACCGGAGCAGGTAGTCATACCGGAACTGATCGACCGCGATCGCGAGTATCAGCTTTGGCTTCGGTGGGGCTAGCTTCTGAGCGAAAAGCGCCCCGACGGAGAGCAATACCGCGACGAATATGCGTTTCATAAAGCCTTTCATTATGGTGGCGTACTGTTACGAACCGTTTAGAGCCGCACGACAAAAACGTTAAGGCCGACATGGGGAGGCGGGAAAGATGGCCCGGTTCGGGCTACCTGAAACGCCGCTGCCCGAGTCTAACCCGTAAATGCCACAATTCGGCCAGGATGTCCGTTTCGGACTCAGGATGCTCCGGCGCAGTCCGGGCTTTGCGCTGACGGCGATTTTCACGCTGGCGCTCGGCATCGGGGGAAACACCGCGATTTTCTCTTATGTAAACGGCATCATGCTGAAGCCGCTTCCCTACGATCATCCGGAGCGGATCTGCATGGTGTGGGAGAAGCCGCCGGGCGGCGAACGCAACGGGATCTCCACCCTCAACTACCTGGACTGGGCCAGTCAAAATACGGTTTTCGAGCGCATGGCTGCGCAACGCGGCGACTCGGTTACGCTGACGGGCTCGGGCGAACCGGTGCAACTGCGTGGCGGATTCGTGTCAGCAGGCTATTTCGACATATTCGGCGTGCGGGCGGCAATGGGGCGCACCTTCGCGACGGATGAGGACCAGCGCGGCAAACCGGCCGTTGCGATTCTGAGCAACAAGCTGTGGCGCACCCGGTTCGGCGAAGCGAAAGACATTTTGGGACGGAAAATCCTGCTCGATTCCAAGCCGTATACGGTTATCGGTGTTCTGCCTGCGGAAAGCCCATACGATCGCACTTTCAGCGAGATCTGGCTTCCCCTGGTGTTCGAGCCGAAGGATATGACGCGCAACTTCCATTGGTTCCGTTCCTACGCGCGCCTGAAAGAGGGTGTGACGATCGACCAGGCGAAGGCGCAGATGAAGCTTATCGGAGCGAACATCGAAAAGCTTTACCCGGATTCGAATAAAGGCTGGAACGTAACGGTCGATCGATTCGCCGACCGAATCGTGGGAGATCAGCTACGCACTTCACTCTATGTTCTTCTGTGCGCGGTGGGCGCGGTGCTTTTGATCGGTTGCGCGAATCTTGCAAACCTGACGCTCGCTCGCAGCACGTCGCGCGAGCGTGAGGTTGCGATAAGGGCATCGCTCGGCGCGAGCCGGTGGAGGTTGTTGCGGCAGTTCCTGACTGAGACGGTTCTGCTGGCTCTGGGCGGCGGCGTGGTGGGGCTTGCTCTGGGGTTCGCGATGGTGCGCGGCCTCAAGGCGATTACGCCGCCGTTTGCGCTTCCTTCCGAGGCCAACATTCAGATCGATCTCCGGGTCCTGGTCTTTACGCTGGCGATTTCGGTTCTCACGGGAATCGTGTTCGGGCTTGCGCCCGCGTTGCAGGCCGCACGGCCCGATCTTGCCGGGTCGATGAAAGAAGGAGCGCGTGGGGCGACCGCCGGAGGTAGTCGCGGCCGTATCCGCAAGGCTCTGGTGGTGGCAGAAACGGCCCTTGCGTTCGTCTTGCTCGTAGTCGCGGGACTGCTGATCCGCAGCTTCGATCAGTTGCAGAACGTCCATACCGGATTCGACACAACGAATGTACTAACGATGAGCGTGCCTCTTCCGCCGACCCGGATCCAAGACGGCGACCAGGCTGCTCAGTACACGCAACGCCTCGTTGAGGGGATACAGGCTCTCCCCGGGATTCGCGAAGCGGCAGTGACATCCGCTTTGCCCTTGCAGGGTTGGGGCTACGGGATGCCGTTTCAGATCACCGGGAAGCCAGTCAAGGACCGGTCGAATCGCGACGCGTGCTTCTTCAAGATGGTGAGCGCATCGTACTTTCAATCGCTGGGGATCCGGCTGACCCAGGGCCGCGGTCTGACAACGCGAGACACAAAGGGCGGACCGCCGGTTGCGGTGATCAATGAATCGATGGTGAAGAAGTACTTCAAAGGCGAAAACCCCGTCGGAAGGCAGATTCAGGTTCAGGAGATTGTTTATGGCAAGCCGAACCTCGGGCCGGAGATCCCGTGGCAGATTGTGGGTGTGATCGCCGATGAGAAGGTCAACGGACTGGATGACGATCGTAGCCCCGGCATGTATGTACCTTACGCGCAGAGTCCGAGCCAGTTTGTGAGCTTGATTGTGAAAGGCGTTGCGACCAGTCCGGAGACCATGCAGCGCGCGCTCATTCAGGCAGTTCAGCAGATCGAGCCGAATCAGGCGCTGAGCGATATCAAAACACTGGAACAGATCAAGTCGGAGTCGGTGGGCACGAATCGGCTGCGAACGATGCTGCTCGGCGTGTTTGCGGGGATCGCCCTGTTACTGGCGGCGATCGGGATCTATGGGGTGGTGTCTTACACCGTCGCCCAGCGGACCCAGGAGATGGGTTTGCGTACCGCGCTGGGCGCAACCCGGCGGAACATTCTGCAGTTGGTTGTAGGGCAGGGAATGATTCAGATCGCAATCGGACTGGTGATCGGCCTGGTTGGCGCTCTCGCGCTGACGCGAACGATGAAGAGTCTATTGTTTTCGGTCAGCGCCACGGATCCGGTGACGATGTTCGGGGTTGGCGCGATTCTGATCCTCGTGGCGATCACGGCCTGCTATCTGCCGGCGCGGCGAGCGACAAAGGTTGATCCAATGACAGCCCTCCGATACGAATAGTAGTCTGCGCGGGTGTTCCGGAGCCAGGGTTTTATTTTGCGATGCCACCAACGCTTTGGGGCCCTCGCTCGTAAATACTCCAATATGGGCATTTTCGCCTCTGATGTAACTTACGCGCTGCGCACCCTGCGCCGGAATCCGGGGCTGACCGCCGTCATCATCCTTTCTCTTGGAATCGGCATTGGGGCAAACACGGCTATCTTTAGCGTCGTGAACGCTTTGATGCTGAAGCCCCTGCCGTACCCGGAACCGAATCGTCTGGCGGTCCTCTGGCTACGCTCGCCCGGTTTGGGAATTCTGCAGGACTGGCCTTCGCCCGGCGAGTACCTCGACATTAAGGGGCAGAATCATGTCTTTCAGGAAGTCGCGATCTCGCAGGGGCGAGGCATGACCCTGACAGGACGCGAGCAGCCAGAGCACGTGGAAGTGCTGACGACCTCATCGAGTCTCTTCCACATGCTGGGCGCGAAGCCGGAACTCGGGCGTTTGTTGCTCAGTTCGGACGACTCGCCCGGTCAACCGAGGGTCGCGGTCCTCAGCCATGCGACGTGGATGCGCCTCTATAACGGCGATCGTAAGGTTCTGGGCAAGACGATGACTCTAAACGGGGATTCGTACACGATCGCCGGTGTTCTTGCGCCGGACTTCTTCCTGAACCACGAGGTCATGCAGACCATCGCGGGCATCGAGAAGATGGAGATTTATTTGCCACTGGCGTTCGCCGCCGATGCGCAGACCAAGCGTCGGGGCGATGAGAACTTCAATATCACCGCGCGTCTGAAACCTGGCGTCTCTATGGCGCAGGCACAGGCGGACGTTTCGATCATTGCCGACCGGATCCGCAAGCAGGACCACCGCAGCCCCACGTTTACGATCAGCGTGGTTTCGCTCAACGATCAGGTCGTGGGCGATGTAAGGACCGCCGTGCTTGTCTTGTTCGGATCGGTGGGTCTGGTTCTGGCGATCGCGTGCGCGAACGTCGCCAACCTGCTTCTTTCGCGAGCCGCGGCGCGAGAGAAAGAGATGGCGATCCGCACAGCGCTCGGAGCGCGCTGGACTCGGCTCGCGCTGCAGCTATTCACGGAGAGCGCTCTTCTGGGAATTCTCGGCGGCGTCGCGGGGCTGCTGATCGCGTTCCTCAGCCTGCAGGTCGTTCATTCGATCAACCCCGGCAACATTCCGCGCCTCGAGACTATCGGAATCGATCCGACCGTGCTGGCTTTTACTTTCGGCGTTTCGATTCTCACGAGCGTCCTGTTCTGCGCGGCTCCGATCGGGCGGGCGATCCGCGCGGATGTGAATAGCTCACTGAAGGCGGGCAGCCGATCGAGTGGCGCGGATGGAGGGTTTAGCGGCAATCGCCATCGACTCCGAAGCCTGCTCGTCGTCGGAGAACTTGGGATTTCCCTGATGCTGCTGGTGGGCGCGGGGCTTCTCATTCGTAGCTTCGGGCGGATTCAGCAGGTGCAGCCCGGTTTCAATCCGGACCGGCTGATCGCGATGCAGTTGGGGCGCACTCCGAATCCGCAGCTTGCCGACCCCAAAGCACGCCAGCGGTCGTACGAGCGCGTCTACGCGCACGTAAGAGACCTGCCCGGTGTCGTGAACGCCGCTGGCACGGGTGTGCTGCCGTTCACTCCTTCGGTCGGATGGGGCAGCATCAACATCGAAGGCTTTACGCCGAGCCCTGAACAGGGAGAACTCCAGGTGGATTTGCGAAATGTGTCGCCACGCTATTTCGAGACGATGGAGGTTCCGATTTTACAGGGCCGTGCGTTTGGCGATCAGGATGTCGCGGACAATGCGCCGCACACGACCATGATCGACGAGAAGATGGCCCGGCGCTTCTTCCCAAAAGGCGACGCGGTCGGAAAGCACATCTGGTTTGATCCGAAAGACAAGTACGAAATCGTTGGTGTGGTCAACATTGTCAAACAATACGGTCTGGCGGCGGACACGAAGATGGTGGCCTATTTTCCCTCCCCGGGATTCGGGGGATATCTGGTTGTTCGCACCCGAACCGCCCCGGAGAGCGCCGGGGCAGCCATCGTGAACGCGGTTCACGAGGTCGATCCCTATATTCCGGTTTACGACGTTCGCACCATGCCGGACCGTGTCCATAGTTCTTTGGCGAGGGAGCGTTTCTCGACGACGATGATGACGGCGTTCGCCGTCTTCGCGATGATCCTTGCAGCGATTGGAGTTTATGGCGCGCTGTCGTATATGGTCACGCAGGGGTTCCACGACATCGGAGTCCGCGTGGCGCTCGGCGCTTCTCGACGCGACATTCTGAGTCTGGTTGTGACTCGCGGCATGACTCTGGCGGGGGCGGGGATCGCACTGGGCATTTTCGGTGCATATGCGCTGGCCCGCGCGATGTCGGCGCTTCTCTTTGGCGTCAGCGCTCATGATGTCGCAACGTTCCTCGGAGCGCCGTTATTCCTGGCGGTCGTCGCGCTTTCAGCTTGTTACATACCTGCGCGGCGCGCCGCGCAGGTGCACCCGATGGTCGCGCTCAGGGACGAATAAATTCAGGCGCCGCGCTGGTGGTTCGCCGTCGGAAAATGTCGCTCTCCTGACGTGCAGCTTACGTCAGGCAGTCGCTCGCCTTCAGTCTTCCTTCAGGTTGCATCTTCATAATTATTTCCCGAGGGGAAAAACATCGGGGGGAGGATTCCGTTCTCGCGGAATCTTGTAGTTACCGAGCGCTTTCGCTCGTCTTCAGGTAATCCGCGCACAGGCCCCGTTGAGAATATGTCGCAGACGCTGTCGGCATCGCGGAGTCTTTCTGTCCGTCCGCCATCGGGAACGCACGAGAATGCCCACTCGAGTCGTAGCGCCCTTGGCCCTTTAACCACGCTGTTTTTCTGGTGCTTGGGCATCGCTCTAGCAGCCATACAGGCATGGTCATTCCGGTTCATCACTACTGTGGATGGCATTGCGTACCTGGACATGAGCGACGCGACATTCCGCGGCTTTCCCTGGGGCCGAGCGATCGACGGCGTGTGGAGCCCGCTTTATCCGCTGGTGCTCGGCATTGGCAGGCATCTGTTACGCGGGGCGGGCGAAATTCAGAACGCCCACTATATCAACGTCGGAATTTTCGTTTTTTCGTTTGCGTGCTTCGAGTTTCTGCGGAGAACGATCAAGTCATCCACCGGCGGCCTGAGAGCTGCGTCGGCATGGGGCTTCGACGTGATCGCCTACGCGCTCTTTTTGTGGGCGTCCATTGTCGCGATTACGTTCAAGGCGATTCGCCCGGACATGCTGATGTCCGGATGGCTTTACCTGGCGTCAGGCCTGACGCTTGCAATTCGCGCGCGGGCCGATTCCTGGCGGAATTACATCTTGTTAGGGGCTGTGCTCGGCGTCGGCTACCTGGCGAAGGCGCCGATGTTGTATATCGGCCTGATCCTGATCGCGTGCACGCTGAACACCCGCCGTCTGCGTGAAACGGCGCCAAAGGCCGCCGCGGCGGCGGGGATCCTCCTGCTGATCGGCAGTCTGTATTTCGTTCCGTTATCTGCGAAGGTTGGCCGTTTCACCTTCGGTCAGAGCAGCGAGTACAATTACCTCGGCCATATCGATCAAATCGGAATGTACCAGGAAACACTCGGATACGCCGGCGGCAGATTCGAGAATGCTCCCCGCCTGTTGCTTGCGCACCCGCAGGTTTACTCGTTTGACACCGGACAGAGCGTAACATTTCCTCTTCGCTTCGAACCCGCGCGATGGGTCGTCGGGGCGCGGCCGCGGTTCTATCTGCCTTCCCAGATCACCGTCATCAGGGAAAATGCGGTGATTTATCGAACACCGCTGCTCGAACTGGCCGGCGCAATTGCGGGTACTCTCGTGTTGGCGTCTGGCTCCCGTTATCGTTTTCGCGCGCTTCTTGCGAACTGGCCGCTGATCATAGTGGGCGTTGCGGGGCTTGGCATGTACCTTGTTGTGCACGTGGAGGAGCGTTATGTGGGCGCTTTCTTCCTCTTGCTCTTGCTGGGGCTGATGTCGGGCGCGTGCGCCGCTGTGAAGATGCCGGAAAAACTCTTCGCTTTTCTATCGGCGGTAATCGCGTTATCGCTGCTGATCCCGATGGTTCGGGATGTGACCCGCGATTATCGCAAATACCGAACCCAGCCAACGGGAGAGTGGCTGCAGGCGGCGAATGAGTTATCGGCGACGGGAGTGCGTCCCGGCGATAAGGTCGCTCGCATCTGCGACCGATTCGCGGACCTGAACTGGGCGCGTCAACTGCGGGCGACGGTTGTCAGCGAGGTACGCTTCGATCGCACCGATGAATTCTGGTCCGCGCCGCCGGAAGTGCAGGAGCGAGCGTTGCGCGCGATGGCCGATCGGGGCGCAGGTGTTGTCGTGGCACATCCCAACAAGCAGTATGCCCCGCCAGAGAGTTGGCGCCGGCTCGGGCAATCCGGTTATTACTACCGGGAACTCACGAAGGTTCCAGCGCGCTAAACACGGGCATCGGGGCTCGAATTCCACCCGAACGGGCCGGTATACTTCGGGCATGGACGATTTCGCCGATGTAGCCAAAGCCCGGGCGTCCTATAAGAGCTTTGTCGAAGCTATGAAAGCGGGCCGGGAGATCATGCAGCGCGTCGGCGTTCCGAATCCGCCTCCGGTACCCGAGTTTGATGTCGTGTTCCGCCGGATGAGCCCCGAAATGCGGAAAGAGCTCTACGCCGAACTCAACGGCAGCGAAGCGACAAAACCCGCCGAAGCCATCCGTGTATGGCAACCGATGATTCGCCGGGCTTTCGGAGTAAAACCCCGAGTGAAGCAATAACCGGGTCAGCGTACGCGGCTCAACGCGTCGTCCAGGCCACGTTTGATATCCAGCGGCGGACTGTTATGCAGCGCCGCTTCGAGTTCGACCTTCGCCTTCTGGGGCTGGCCGGCCTCGATCAGGGCCAAACCATAATGGTAGTGGAAAAGGGGGTCGTTGGGGGACTCGCGCAAGATCCGGCTGAACTCGCGCAGCGCGCTTTCGTTCTGCTTTTTTCTCAGATAGACCAGGGCCACCGTATCGCGGAACATGATGTTGTTGGGCGCCTTCTGCAACGCTCCCTCGGCCAGACCCTGAGCCTCGTCGATGTTGGTTCCGTCTTCGGCGAGCATATACGCGAGATTGTTCATTGCGGTCGCATTTCCGGGGTCGACTTTCAGGAGATCCCGGTAATTGGACATTGCTTCGGATCGCCGCCCCGCCATGCGAAGCAGGTCGGCCAGACCGGCGATTGCGCCGGCATCGGTAGGCGCGACTCGCTTGGCCGTGGAAAAGCTGTCGATGGCTTTTTGCCGGTCGCCCTTCCCCTCCCACGCCGCGCCGATCAACCGGTAAATCTCGGAAGAACCGGGATCCGCTTTCGACATCGCCTGAAAGAGCTGCAGCGCCTGATCGTACCGGCCCAGCCGCAGGTACTCGCGGGCCAGCAGTGAAGTCCCAACGGCGGACTGCGGGGAACTGCTGACCTCGCCTATTAGGAGGGGCAAGACTTTATCGGACTTGTTCTCTGCCTCATAAAGCGATGCCAGGCCTTCGAGAGCCCGTGCGTGCGTCGCGGGCGCCGCGTACAACTTCTGGAGCCGATTCTCCGCCAGGGCGTAATGCTTTTCGGCCACGTCGGCGAACGCGAGCTGAAACTGCACCTCCGCGTTACCGGGGTCGGCTCTCTCAAGCGCGGTCAACTCGGTGCGCGCCTGGTCGAATTGGGAGAGACCCACAAGCGCCGCCGCTCTGAGAATCCTCGCCTCAACGAGATCGGCCTGAATTCCGAGCGCGGCATTGGCGTACGCCAAAGTCTGGGAGTATCGCCGCTGTAAGGCATTAATCTGCGCGAGGAGCAGCCGCGGCGGAAGGAAATCGTCACGCCGCCGGATCGCCTCTTCGAATTCTGCCGATGCGCTTGGGACGTCGCCGCGCGAGAGCAGCGCGAGACCCAGGTTCAGCCGCCAGACTGCGTTCTCGGGACTCCTGGCAACCAGTTGGCGTAATTGTCTGATGCCGGCCTGCTGTTGGTCCTGAGACTTGCTGGATGCGAGGATTGCGGCCTTCACGGCCATCGCGGCTTCGTTGTTGGGCTCGGCCTTGAGGATTTCATCGACAACGGCTGCAGCCTCGTCGCCCTTCCCGGCGGCAAGCAGAGTGTCCGATATGCGCTTCAGGTAGGCGACGCGCGCGGGACCAGTCGCCTTGGCTCCCTCCCGGTACTCGCGAAGCGCATTCGGCCAATCCTGGATGCTGGCGTAAAAATCCCCCACCCGCATCCGCGCATCCGGAAAGTCCTTCGGATCACCCGTCAACCGTTCCAGAGTCGCGGTCATCTCCGGCCGCTTGGCGGTCAGAGCGTAAAAAGACGCGAGTTCGATTGCGTATGAAATCTGCGAGGGATTCCGCGCGATCCTGAGCTTGAGAACATCCTCGGCATCCTTCGGGCGACGCGCGGACAGATAATAGCGCACGAGGACGTCATAGAGCGGACTGTAGTCAGGTCTGGCTCGTATCGTGTCAATCGCGAGTTTTTCGGCGCGTGCGGATTGGCCGACCTCGAACAACACCTGTGACCAGGTGAAAATGAGGTCCGGCTGGCCAGGCCTGATCGCGTTGGCTCGCTCGAGATAATCAAGCGCCTTGTTATCGTTGCGGTCCAGCCAGGAGAGATTGCCCTTGATGCGCAGCCCGTCATAGGAATCAGGATTGTGCGCCAGAAGGGCGTCGGAGACTTGCGTGAGTTCCTGATACAGGGACTTCGGCCGCCGCAGGTCAGACCAAAGCAACTCGAGATCGACGTCAGCCAATGCAACGGAGACATCATCGCGAGTTGGCGCAAGGGTGTGGGCCGTCCCGAGATCTGATCGCGCCGCAGTTGCGTCGCCGGATTTCCGTTCCGCGATTCCAAGGCGATAGTAGGCCTCGGCGAAGCTCGTATCCTTCTGGATGGCGTTACGGTAGTTGAGGATAGCGTCCGGATATTTACCCGACGCGAAGAAGCGATTTCCTCGGTCCACGTACGTCCTACTGCTGGTGCATCCTGCCTGAAATAAGACGATCAGGACTACCGCAACTGAGCGCGCAGGGAGAATTTTCATAAATGAGAAGTTGGGGCGCCGGATGCCTGCCCGGACCCTGCCTGGAAAAAAGGAAGTATCTCAGGATACACAATCCGGGCGAAGTTTACTGCGTCCCGCGAAGCGGTGTCGACTCCGTCGCTCAAAACGGGCACGATTACTCTGACGAGAGCCATGTCGGTTCGATTGGTACGGATCGCCTGGAGCAAACGGTTCGCGTTGAGTTCCTGTTCCGTCGTGTAAGTTCCGGTGGGAGTCTGGAACCAGTAGACGACAATCTCCTGGGCCCCAGCCTTTTCGATCCGATAATAATTGATCGGCGCCGTTTTCCCAGGCGAGAATTCCGTTTTCACCACGCGCGATTCGACCGGATTCCATCCGCCGCCGGGCAGGCACACTTTAGGATCGTGCGCATTCTTACCCTTAAGCTGCGTCCGATAGTACGCGACGAAAAGATCGGCCCGCCGATCAGCTCCTTCCATTTGATAACGGCGGCTGAGCAGGTCGTCGGGCCCCAGCATCTCAAGACTGGCGCTATCCATGACTTCATCGGCTGCGCGTACCCAGTTTCCGAGGCGCGTGGGAAAAGTCGATAGTGGGGGCGGACTGGGCAGGTAGGGTTCGCGATGGAGCGCATAAACCGCAAATCCCTGGATAGCGAGAATCGCCGCGGCGACCACCCGCAGCCGCTGTCTGCGGTTCCTGGCTGGAGGAGCATCCGCCGGAGACGTATTCGCGACCGAAGCACCCGGGGTCAGGCCGTAGCCTCCGTGAGTCCGGATGCGGCGGTTCGCCGCATCAACCGGTGCGCACCCAGAATGATCAGAAATCCCAGCGCGAAACAGGTCCAGCCGAGAATTTCATGGTAAGTGCCGGACGTGAGCGACTCATCGTATCGTCCGATCAAGCCCGTTGCGGTGATCCGCAGCATATTAATCAGGATGGCGCAGGGAAACGCGAGGAGAACAAGAAAAACGCGCGCTGCGGTGCGCGATTCGAAGAAATATCCGTAGACAATGCAGACAAAGCAAAGCGTCAGCAGGGAGCGAAGGCCGCTGCAGGCCTCAACAACGGACAATCGCATATTCGTCAACTGTAGGACGTTGCCCTCTCGGAAGGCGCTGACCCCGAGCAGTTCAAAAGCGCTCTGCGAAAGCCGAGTGGCCAGCAACTGAAGAGGTTGCGTCACGTCACCGTAGAGAACGGTGGGGATTGGAAAAGTAAATAGCAGAATCGCAAGGGGGAATTGAAATGCTCTTAGCGTCGACCAGCCTCCCCACGCCAGCAGACAACCCGCGAGCGAGAGAAGCAACGCGAAACGCGCAAAAGTAGACGAATTGGCCAGAGTTGCGGCTATCGAGAGCAGAGCTGCAGAGCCAAGAACCGGCAGAGCCCAATAGCTTGGCGGAGCGGGGGGCGACAACAGGAATCCTCTACGGGTCCAGACCACAATGGCGGCCACGACGGGCGCGAAAAGCCCATGTGCCATATCCTCACTTACCAGTAGGATGTTGGCGGTGCTCCAGATGACAGAACGGTAACAAGCAATCAACAGTACGACAAACAGCACAATCCAGACAATTGTGCCTCCGCCTGCTGCACTCATATGCAGCTTTCTCCCACCGGACATACTTTTGCGGCGATTATAGCATCGGGCGTGGACTAAAGAACAGATCGGCGGTTGAACGTGTGATAGTACCCTAAGTACCTTTGTTTCCGATAGTTGTAGAAGGAAGCCGTTCGTAAGTTTTCAGATAGTCTTACTCGTTTTTCTGTTGACGACAGCGCTATTGCTCTCGTACACTAGTTCCAACTCGGAGAACCATACACAAAATGGCATATAGCATTCGGCATGTCCTGACCACCTCACTCAAGACATCGCTGTTGGTGGCTGTTGTGGCAACTGTCCCGGCTTGGGGCGCTGCCACGCTTACGCTGCCCACGGCAAACCCCCCAAGCACAACACTTGCGAATGGCCAGCTCACTGCAACCACGATGCGTGCCAGTTGCCAGATCGGTGCATCGTTAACAACCGGCCCCTGCCTGGATACTGCGTTCGTTTCAACAACGCTTGCGACGACAAGTTCAACTTTCCTGACCGGCAACTTCAACGGTGTTGCACCGCCTCAGAGCCCGGCGACGGCTCCGATCTTCGCGGCTTTCAACACTTGGAATGCGTCGGCTGCCGGAGGCAATAACAACTGGATGATCGTGAGCGGCGGCAACCTGAACAACCTCACGATTACGGTCAACAGCTTTACTGCGACTCCGAATGGTCCCGTTGTCGCTGGGATGCGAATTCAGACGCAGGTGAGCACGACTGCTGGGTACAGCGGTCCGATGCTGAACCAACTTGTGTGGACGCAGGCGACGTACGATAACTATTTCCCGCCGTCTACACCGGGTGCGCCAGCGACGTTGCTCGACGATCATTCTAATAACGGTGCGGGAGGTGGCGGTTCCCAAACTGCGTTCAGTAACCCGTGCGTCGCTCTTCCCACAAACGGCGTGTTCCCGAGCGGGGGCGCAGGTGCTGGAAAGGCTTACTGCGGTCCGATCTATCCATTTCAGGAAGTGTTTGGCACGGCGAGCTTTATCGATGAGCCAACAGGACCTTGGGCCACTCCGGCTTCTTTCAGAGGCATCGCACTGCTCTCGACGGTTAAACCTCCGACGTTCGATGCGATGGGTAATCTGTTGACGAAGGGCGTGCTGACGGTTTACGACGCTGGTATCGACTACGGCTTCGATCTGAAGACGCCGGAACCTGGATTCAAGGTTGTCCTCTCGTTGATGGCGATCGGCGCGATCTACTTCAAGTTCCGCCGTCGCCCTGCGAAAAACAACTAATACCGAATCCTACCTGATAACGAATGAAGTGACTGGGGCGGCCAACGTGCCGCCCCAAACTTCGTTAGCCTGCACCACAGATTCTCCTCCCGACGCTCCGCATTTCCCCGCCATCGATCCAGTCAGCATAGGTCTCATCTCCGAAGCGGGGTGGTTGAACGCCGCTGAAATTTTGTACTCTCCCGGTGACAATTTCGCCCCCTGCGCGTTCAGCCAGTCCGACAGACTGAAGTCGGTCTGCATGGTCTCGCCGGGCATAAGGCGGCAGGCAATGAACGTGCTCGCCTTCGAGGGAGCCTGGAGATCAACGTCGATTCGTCCCGCGGGGCCATCCAGTGTCAGAGAGATCTGCGGATAGCTCTCCCTGGAACCGATTTTTGCCCGGTAGATAACCCATGGGCGGTTCGTTCCGTTGCGCAGTTTCCACTGGGCACGAATCGGGTCGCCCGATCGAAACTGCTTGCCATCAACAGAGAGAGTGAATTGCATCTGGGTAATCGGCTGCGCGGCGCATACAACAGCCGCGGCGCTCCATATCAACGGTGTCCGCATATCGCGACGTTAGCACCTCGCTCCATAACTCACAATACGCGGGGCAGGGCGATAAATTCATGCTCAGGTTAGAATCGGAGCTTCCATGCTCACGTTCCGTCCCAATCTGTCTCCAGCCGGGCTGGAGAGGAAAGTCCACGCTCTGTTCGAAGCCTCGGCGCATAAGCTGCGCAGCATCGAGGATTCGTGGGATTCCTCTCAGGGTGCGCCGGTTTTCACGGTGGAAGGAAGATACGCCAGCCGTGGCTGGACGGAATGGACACAGGGCTTCCAGTTCGGTTCCGCGATTCTGCAGTTCGACGCGACGGGCGAACGGCATTTTCTGGACTATGGTGGCGACTGCACTGTCCGCCTCATGGCGGCCCATCTGACGCATCGCGGCGTTCATGATCATGGCTTCAACAACGTCAGCACGTATGGAAATCTGCTCCGTCTGCTGAACGAAGGAGCGATTTCGTTCGACGAATGGGAGAAGCGATTTTACGAAGTGGCGCTGATGTGTTCGGGCGCTGTGCAGGCGATGCGCTGGTCGCGGACGGCGGACGGCGGCGGCTACATCTATTCATTCAACGGACCGCATTCGCTGTTCGTGGACACAATACGCTCGCTTCGCGCGTTGGCGGTAGCTTTCCGGCTTGGCCACAAACCGATGGGCGAGAACGATCGTCCCGTGTCTCTGCTGGAGCGGCTCATTCTCCACGCCAATGCCACGGCGCGCTATTCGGTCTATTACGGCGAGGGACGGGACACGTACGACGTGCGCGGCCGTACTGCTCATGAGAGTGTCTTCAATCCCAATGACGGCAACTACCGATGTCCGAATTCGCAGCAGGGGTATTCACCCTTCAGCACATGGACGCGAGGGCTCGCATGGGCCATGTGCGGATTCGCCGAACAGCTCGAATTCATTCGCACAGTCCCGGACGAAGCTCTGGAGCCATATGGAGGCCGCGCCGCAATCGAATCGACTATGCGCCGCGCCGCCGAAGCCACCTGCGACTTCTATATCGGGAATTCGCCGACCGACGGCATTCCATACTGGGACACGGGAGCCCCGAATCTCTATCGCTTGGGCGATTGGGCGTCGAAGCCTTCCGATCCGTTCAACTCGTGGGAGCCGGTCGACAGTTCCGCTGCCGCGATCGCAGCCCAGGGATTGTTGCGGCTGGGACGCTATCTGTCAAATGAGCGCTACTGGAATGCGGGTCTTGCGGTAGCGGATGCGCTCTTTGACGAGCCCTACCTCAGTACGGACTCGTCGCACCAGGGTCTCGTTCTGCATGCGGTCTATCACCGCCCCAACGGGTGGGATCGCGCGCCTGGTAATGACGGCGTACCGCGCGGCGAAGCCTGTATGTGGGGCGATTATCATGCTCGTGAGCTCGGACTATACCTGCTTCGTATGATTGAAGATCGCCCTTACCTGACCTTCTGGAGCGAATCGAAATGACTATAGCCGACCTTTCCACGATCGAAGGCCGCTTATACCCGGCCCGCCGCAGAACGCAGAATCTCGTCGGCGGACTCAGCCCGGTTCAGGCTTCGAATTTCGCCATGGGCATGGTTACGCTCGAGCCCAACGGCGGTCAGGTGCCGTGGCACAACCAGGATCAGGAAGAGATCTATTTCATCGTCGAAGGCACAGGCGAAATGTGTCTCGGCGAAGAGCGGCAGACCGTCCAGGGCGGACAGGCAGTCTATATTCCGCCTACGGTGTTTCATCAGCTCACCAACACGGGGCAGACGCCGATGCGGATGATCTATTGCTACGGACCGGCGGGCGATGTAGCGCACTGGCGGCAGGAACTGGCCGGTACGCTTCCGAAGGCTGGCGTGGAAGCGCCCGCTTTGCCATCCGGAGCGTGGCCGCAGCACACCGAGAAACCAAAAGAATAAGAATGGCGAAAAAGACTCACTCCGTAGGCGTCATCATGAATGGCGTCACTGGCCGCATGGGCCTGAATCAGCACCTGCGGCGTTCCATCCACGCGATCATCGAGCAGGGCGGCATTCGCGCAAGCGACGGGGAAGTGATCGTTCCGCGTCCGCTTCTCGTCGGCCGCAACGAAGATAAGCTTGCCGCGATTTCGCGCGAGTTCGGCGGCCTTGAGTGGACCACCGATCTCGATAAGGCGCTTGCGAACCGCGATTATCAAATCTATTTCGACGCGCAGACGACGGACCGCCGCGCGGAGGCGGTTACGGCAGCGATCTCCGCTGGCAAGCACGTCTACTGCGAGAAGCCTACGGCTGGCGAGACGGCCGTTGCGCTGGATCTTTATCACAAAGCTCAGAAAGCAGGCGTGAAGCACGGCGTCGTGCAGGACAAGCTCTGGCTTCCCGGATTTCTGAAGCTTCAGCACCTGCGCGATCTCGGGTTCTTCGGCAGAATCCTTTCCGTTCGCGGGGAGTTCGGTTATTGGGTGTTTGAAGGCGACACGGTTTCACCGCAGCGCCCTTCCTGGAATTACCGGAAGGAAGACGGCGGCGGAATCATTCTCGATATGCTCTGCCACTGGCGCTATGTGCTGGATAACTGCTTTGGCGCAGTCAAGGCCGTGTCGTGCCTCGGCGCTACGCACGTTCCGGAACGGCGGGACGAGTCGGGCAACCCCTACACCTGCACGGCCGACGATTCTGCGTATGCCACGTTCGAGCTCGAAGGCGGCGTGATCGCGCACTTTAATTCATCGTGGACCGTGCGCGTGCGGCGCGATGATCTGCTTACCGTGCAGGTTGACGGAACGAAAGGTTCAGCTGTGGCGGGACTTCGCGAATGCTGGGTGCAGCCTTACGCGGCGACGCCGCGGCCCGTCTGGAACCCTGACGTGCCGAGTACGATCGACTATTTCGATACCTGGCAGAAGCTGCCGGATCAGGACCGTTACGACAACGCTTTTAAGCGCCAGTGGGAGATGTTCCTGCTGCACGTGGTGAAGGATACGCCCTTCCGGTGGTCTCTGCTTGAAGGCGCGAAAGGCGTGCAGTTGGCTGAAAAAGGCCTGGAGTCCTGGCAGAAGCGCTGCTGGGTTTCGATCCCGAGTCTTGCGTAGTTCAAGTATCTTCTGTAGGCGATAATCACGAATATGCGCAGATCGGCGTGGCTTGTCCTCGCTCTCGCTTCGTCTCCGTTATTCGCTCAGAAAAGACCGTTCGATACGACAGCTCTCCTTGCCATTCAGCGCATCGGCGATCCGCAGCTATCGCCGGATGGAAAGACGGTGGCGTTTTCGGTTTCTCTCCCGGACATCGCGGAAGACAAGAGCGCCCATAGCGTCTGGACCGTGCCGCTTGCGGGCGGCGCGCCGCGCAAAATCGCCGATCAGGCAGACCGGCCGCGCTGGTCTCCCGAGGGTAAGCGCATTTTCTATACAGGAACTGCCGGCGGCGCTTCGCAGATCTGGAGCATGAATCCCGATGGTTCCGGCGCTTCGCAGGTGACGCATTTGTCCACCGAGGCATCGGGACAGATTCTGTCGCCCGATGGTAAGTACCTGGTAGTGACCAGCGAGGTTTATCCCGAATGCGGGGCCGATGATGCCTGCAATGCGAAGCATCTCGAAACAGACAGGAAAAACAAGGTAAAAGCCCGCGTGATCACCGGATTGCTCTACCGGCACTGGACCAGTTGGCAGGGCAAGACACGCAGCCACCTGCTTTCGATTTCGCTGGATGATGCCAAGGTCACGGATCTGACGCCGGGCGACAAGGTCGTCCCGCCTTTCTCGCTCGGTGGACCGGACGACTATGCGATCTCGCCCGACAGCCACGAAGTCGCTTTCTCGATGAACAGCGATGCCGTGCCTGCCACAAGCACGAATAACGACATCTACGTCGTTCCGATCGGCGGCGGCCAGTTACAGAAGATCACGTCGAGTCCCGGGGCGGATAATTCACCGAGCTACTCGCCCGACGGGAAATACCTCGCGTACCGTTCGCAGCAGCGCGCGGGATATGAGAGTGATAAGTGGCGATTGATGGTGCTGGAGCGAGCCACGGGCAAGATCAGCATCCCGACAGATGCGATTGACCGCTCGGTGGACAGCTTTACCTGGGCGCGCGATTCGAAACGGCTGTTCTTCACTGTGGTCGATCGCGGCCATGAGGCGATTCAGTTCGTGAACATGGAGGGCGGCGGTGTCACTACGGCGGTGTCAGGCGCAAGTTTTCTCGACGATATGCAGTTTTCGCCGGATGGAAAAACCATGGTCTTTACGCAGCAGAGCGGAAACGCTCCGTCGGAGATCTGCAAAGCGACATCCGGGAGCGGCGCCGCAGTGCCTTTGACGCATCTGAACGATAATCTGCTCGGTCAGTATCAGTTGACCGCGCTTGAAGATTTCTGGGTCACCGGGGCCGAGAATACGCAGGTGCAAAGTTTCCTCGTGAAGCCGCCCGGATTCAATCCTGCGCAGAAATACCCGGTGCTTATGCTGATCCACGGCGGCCCGCAGGGCGAATGGGGTGAAAGCTGGACGTATCGCTGGAACGCCCAGGTCTTCGCCGGCGCGGGCTACGTGGTTGTAATGCCGAACCCGCGCGGATCGATCGGATACGGTCAGAAGTTCACGGACGATATCAATCAGGATTGGGGCGGGAAGCCGTACGACGACATCATGGCGGTAACTGATTACGTCGCCAAGCTCCCCTACGTCGATGCCGACCGTATGGCGGCCGCCGGCGGCTCCTATGGCGGCTACATGATCGACTGGATGCTCGGGCACACGACGCGCTTCAAATGCCTGATCACTCATGCGGGCGTTTACGATCTGCGCAGCGAGGCGGAATCGACCGAGGAACTATGGTTCCCGATGTGGGAATTCGGCGGAATGCCCTGGGATAATCCCGAGGTCTACGACAAATGGTCGCCGAGCAAGTTCACGCAGGACTTTCACACGCCAACGCTCGTGATCCACGGCGAGCTGGACTTTCGCATTCCCTACACCCAGGGGCTGCAACTCTACACTGCGCTTCAATTGCATAAAGTGCCTTCCGAGCTTTTGATTTTTCCCGACGAGGGGCATTGGGTGCTCAAACCGCAGAACAGCCAGCTTTGGTACAAAACTTTCCTCGACTGGGTCAACAACTGGACTAAAAAGTGAAGATCGCTATCGTTGTCATCATTGCGTTGCTGGTTCTTGCGGCGGCGCCTCTGACGTTGATTGTTCTTTCGAACGAGACAACTCTCAAGGTGGATCCGCCGGTTAAGGTGATCGGCTACAAGACGCCGGTCCACATCCACGCCGAAAACTCACACGGCGTCCGCTCGATGACGGTAACGATCGAGCAGGACGGTAAGAAATACGATACGCGTGTGGCGCAGGCGACCGAGCAGCATATCTTTCCTGAGCACAATGCGCCGCCGCGCGACGTGACGGTTGACGTGGGGAAGCAGAGCACTCCCGCGCTGCACGACGGCAGTGCGAAACTGATCGTCTCGGCGGTATCGAATGATTTCCGCGGTAAGACCAGCGCCCAGTCATTCGATGTTGATGTGATGACGGCCCCGCCGCACGTCTCGGCGGACGGCGCGCAGCACTATATCAACCAGGGAGGTACGGAACTCGTCGCTTTCACGCCGTCCGGCGCATGGACCGAGTCAGGCGTGAAGGTCGGAGACTACACGTTCCGAAGCTTCCCGATGCCGAACCATCCGGACCAGCGTTTCAGCCTGTTTGCGATGTTCTGGAGCCTTCCCGTGGACACGCCGATATACGTCTACGCAAGCAACCCCTCGGGCGCGATGGCGAAGGCGAACTTCTGGTACAAGGTGTTTCCAAAGAAGTTCCGCAAGAGCACCATCGCTCTCGAGACGATGAACGTAGATCGAATTGTGAACCAAATCGACCCGAATCACAAGATTCCTGGCGATACGATTCAACGCTTCATCTACATCAACAACGACTTGCGAAAGCAGAACAACAAGACGCTCGCCGACTTGCGGTTCCAGACCGCGGAAAAGTTCCTCTGGACTGGCGCCTTTCTGCCGATGGTCGATTCTACAGTCGAATCGCGATTCGCGGACGATCGGACGTACACATGGCAGGGCAAGAAAATCGATGAGCAGACGCACCTCGGCTTCGATCTGGCAAAGCTTGCCCATTCGCCCATCCCGGCATCCAATGATGGCAAGGTGCTATGGGCTGAGGACCTCGGGATTTACGGCAACTGCGTCGTCATCGACCACGGTTTTGGTTTGCAGTCGTTCTACGGCCATATGAGCGAGTTTCTGGTGAAGAAAGGCGATATGGTCAAGAAAGGCCAGATCATCGGGAAAACGGGTTCAACCGGTCTTGCGGGCGGCGATCATCTCCACTTCGGGATGCAGGTGGATGGGGTTCAGGTGAACGCAATCGAATGGTGGGACCCGCACTGGGTGCGCGACCGGATTCTCAGCAAGCTGGGTCAGGAAATGCAGGACGCTGGCGTGGACGCCTATGCCGAAGCGGTCAGGGCGCACCGGCGCGAACGCCAGAGCCAGGGAAAGAGTTCGTCAGGAGCTGCCCCTGCCTCACGACGGGCACGCCATTGACGATCACGTAGGGGATTCCCTCGGAATACTGAGCGGGTTGTTCGTACGTGGCCTTGTCCGCTACGCGGGCGGCATCGAAGACGGTAATGTCAGCGTCGGCGCCCTCCCGGAGCCTTCCTTTATTGGTGAGCCGAACGCGCTCCGCGGGCAGAATGGTCATGCGCCTCAGGGCCTCCATCAGCGGTAGGACCTTCTGCTCCCGGACATAACGGCTCAAAACGCGCGCGTAGGTTCCGGCAGCGCGCGGATGACCCTTACCGTTCACAAGCCAGCCGTCACTCGCGACGATTACGCCCGGATGAGACAGCGCCAGACGCACCATGTCTTCCGGAATGCTGTGGATCACAACCGGGCCGCCCTGTTTCCGGTACTTCGCGAAAGTCTCCGCGGTGAGGCGTTCGCCCGTAGCGGTCCATTGAAGATCGCCGTAAGAGATCCCGAGACGCTCCTGCCAGCCTTCGTCGAATACCGCGCTTTCGAGTTGCGTCTGGCCGGCGGTATACGGGTAGCATTCGGTGGTGACGTCGAGGCCGCGCTTCTTCGCGCCGTCGATCATCTCGAGGGCGAGCGGCGTTTGCCGGAACGCCATGCTCGTGATGTGGACGATGTGCAGAGATGCTCCGGTGACAGCTGCGTCGCCGATCACCTCCTGAAGCGAGTCAACTACCCCAGGGTCCACGGGTCCCGGGTTGCGCATATGAACGTAAATCGGGGCGTGGCGCTGCGCGGACAGGCGGAAAATGTCGAGAATCTCTTCGCGAGTGGTCTTCGGCATGTAAGCAATGCCCATGCCGATTCCCAGCGCATGCTGATCGAGGCCGACTCGGACGGCGTTGAGAGTTTCGGCTACTTCACCTGGCGTCGCGGCGCGCGTGACGGCATTGTCGCGAGGTAGAAAGGTCCCGGTATCGCGCATGACCGCCATGCGGGCCGGGATGTGACCCGAGGTCGCGCCGAAATTGATGAGCGCTCTGCCCTCGCGGGCCTTGTACCACGATTCGACGGGGTTCGCCCCGACTTCCATCTCCAGCGCCGTGGTGACTCCGTCGCGGGCTTTGTATCGGTAGTTTTCGTCATCCTGGCCGTGATCGTGAATGTCGATGAACCCGGGGGCCACAATCAGTCCCGTGGCGTCGATCGTGTCTTTTCCGGTGATCGCGCGGGTGGTGATGGCTGAAATATGACCGTTCGCGATCCCGACGTTTGCGACGGCGTCGCGCCCTGAGGCGGGGTCCATAATGTGGCCGTTCAGAATGACGAGGTCGTACTGAGCGGAAAGAGTTGCGGTGAAGAAAAGGATGAGATAGAGGCCCGCGAGCCTAGTGGGCACGGCTCTTCACCAGTTGCTCCACGTTGATGAAGTCCGTCGGGTAGTCTCCGGTGTAGCAGGCGTAGCAGTAATCGCCCCTGGTGTCAGAGACGCATTTTTTCAGAGAGGAGATCGAAAGATAGGCCAGGCTGTCCGCTTCAATGAAGCGTCGAATCTCTTCGATGGTGTCATTCGCCGCGATCAGTTCGCTCTTGTCCGGCGTATCGACGCCGTAAAAGCACGGAGAGATCGTCGGAGGGCATGAGATGCGCATGTGTACCTCCCGCGCTCCCGCCTGCCGGACCATACGGACGATCTTCTTGCTGGTCGTGCCGCGAACGATCGAATCGTCCACAAGCACGACGCTTTTGCCTTCCAGAAGGCTGCGGACTGGATTGAGCTTGAGCTTGACGCCGAAATCGCGAATGGCCTGCGAGGGCTCAATGAACGTGCGTCCAACGTAGTGGTTGCGGATGAGGGCCTGCCGGTAGGGTAAGCCGGATTCGGCGGAATAGCCGAGCGCCGCGGCGTTGCCGGAGTCCGGCACCGGAACCACGATATCGGCTGCCGCCGGGGCTTCGCGGGCGAGCATCATGCCCATCATTTCGCGCGAATCCTGAACCGGACGGCCGAAAACGAGCGAATCGGGGCGGGCGAAATAAACATGCTCGAAAACGCATTGTGAACGCGCCTTTTCCGGAGCGTAGCGCTCGCGGACGACGCCTTCGGGCCCGACGATGACCATCTCGCCCGGTTGCACGTCGTTAAGATAAACGGCGTTGATCAGATCGAACGCGCACGTTTCCGAGGCGAACACATAGCCTCGCTTACCGTTATTCTCGAGCTGGCCCATGGCGAGCGGGCGGAATCCGCGGGGGTCACGGGCTACGATAATTCGGTCTTCTGCGAGGAACACCAGCGAGAAAGCGCCTTCGAGCTGAAGCAGGGCGTCCCGAAGCGCATCTTTCAGGTTCTTCTCGCGCGAATGCGCGACGAGATGGAGGATGACTTCGGTATCGCTGGAGGCCTGAAAAATCGATCCGCGCGCTTCGAGTTCCTGGCGCAGTTCGGCGGCGTTGGTGATGTTGCCGTTGTGGGCGACCGCGATCCGGCCTTTATTGCAATGAACCGCGAACGGCTGCGCGTTCCGCTCGACGGTATCGCCTGACGTGGAGTAGCGAGTGTGGCCGATCGCCAGACTCCCGGGCAGTTCTTTCAGCGCGTCGCTGGTAAAGATGTCGGCCACATGCCCCAAAGCCTTTTTCGTGTAGACAAGTTGGCCGTCGCTGGTCGAGATGCCCGCGCTTTCCTGACCTCGGTGCTGGAGAGCGTAGAGCGAAAGATAGGCCAGTTTCGAGGCCTCGGGGTGTCCGTAAATGGCGGCGACGCCGCACTCCTCGTGGAGCTTATCGGGTAGCATGCAGCAATTCCGGAAGGGCGTTTTCGGCGCGGTCGTAGAGAGCGCTGGTCGACACGTTGATCAGGGTCTGATTTTCGTCTTCGATCTGTAACCGCTCTTTCATTGTAACGCCGATAATGCCGCCGTCGATCCGGCGCCGCGACATAATTTCAAGAATCTGTTCTGGATTGCTGCTGGAAATGAGGATTCGTGACGGCGACTCGCCGAACAGCGACAGCGTCGGCGAAGCGCCTACGGGTACCGTCACTTTCGCGCCTAACTGCGGCGTGCAGCACTCAGCCAGCGTCACTGCGAGCCCGCCTTCGCTGAGGTCGTGGGCGGATTCAGCCAGCCCCGCCGCGACGATTTCGCGCATCGCGTCATGGACCCGCTTTTCATATTCCATGTCCAGCCGGGGCGGAATGCCCCATATCTTTTGGATGATCGTTTTGGCGTACTGGCTGCTGCCGAATTCTTCCGGTGTTGTCGGCCGTTCACCGCCCAGAAGAATAACGCTCGCGCCTTCCTTCTGAAACTGAGTTGGCACAGGCGCGGTGGTCTTGAGCAAGCCCACGATACCGAGGACAGGCGTCGGATAAATGCCCTCACCCAGCGTCTCGTTATACAGGCTGACGTTACCGCCGGTAATCGGCGCCTCGAAGTGCTCGCACGCCTGCGCGATGCCTTCAATGGCCTCCACAAGCTGCGCCATGATCTCCGGACGTTCCGGGTTACCGAAGTTCAGATTGTTGGTGGCTGCAACCGGCAGCGCTCCGACGGTCGCCAGATTGCGGCAGCATTCGGCCACAGCCAGCTTCGCGCCTTCGCGGGGATCGAGATAACAGTAGCGCCCGTTGCCATCGAGCGACATCGCCACGGATTGGTCCGTCTCCTTTATGCGGATAACGGCGGCGTCAGAGCCGGGTCCGGCAAGCGTGTTGGAGCGGACGAGGTAATCGTATTGCTCCCAGATCCAGCGTTTCGAGCACACATCGGCCGCACCGGCCAGTCTCAGAAGATCCGCCGAAAGGTCCGCGGATTCGGGAATCGACGGAGCCTGGTACGGCGCGGTTCGGTATGGCTTCATGTTGTGCGGGCGGTCGTAGCGAGGCGCTTCGTCGGCCAGCGCGCGGTTGGGGATCTCCGCTTCAATTTTTCCGTGGTGGCGGATGCGCAGCTTGCCGTCGTCGGTCACGACTCCGATGGTTACGGCGTCTAGCCCCCACTTCTTGAAAACGGCGAAGACTTCTCGCTCCCGCCCCTTTTCAGCCACCAGCAGCATGCGCTCCTGTGACTCCGAGAGCAGCATTTCGTAAGCCGTCATGCCTGCCTCTCGCTGTGGTACGAGATCGAGATCGATGTCGATTCCAACGCCGCCCCGGCTGCCCATCTCGCAGGAAGACGAAGTCAGCCCGGCTGCGCCCATATCCTGGATTGCGACGATCGCGCCGGTCTTCATGGCTTCGAGACAAGCCTCGAGGAGCAGCTTTTCAAGAAACGGATCACCCACCTGCACGTTGGGGCGTTTCTGCCTGGATTCCTCGGTGAATTCGGCGCTGGCCATAGACGCCCCATGAATGCCGTCGCGGCCCGTTTTCGCCCCGACGTAAATCACAGGGTTACCGATGCCGGACGCCTTTGCGTAGAAGATCTCGTCTTCCCGGCAGACCCCGAGCGCGAAGACATTGACCAGCGGATTCCCGGCGTAGCAATCTTCGAAGATCGTCTCGCCGCCGACAGTGGGAACGCCGAAACAGTTGCCGTAATGCGCGATGCCTTCAACCACGCCGTTGAGGATCCGAAGATTATTCCCGGAAGGCGGACCGAAGCGGAGCGAATCCATCACGGCGATCGGCCGCGCGCCCATCGTGAAGATGTCGCGCAGGATCCCGCCGACGCCCGTCGCGGCGCCCTGGAAAGGCTCGATGTAGCTCGGATGGTTATGCGATTCGATCTTGAACGCGATGACCCAGCCGCCCCCGATGCGAATGATGCCAGCGTTCTCGCCCGGACCCTGAAGAACGTACTTGCCTTTCGTCGGCAGCTTCCTGAGGTGGATGCGGGAACTCTTATATGAGCAGTGCTCGCTCCACATGACTTCGAAGACGCCGACTTCAGTCGGGCTGGGCTGCCGGCCAAGGAGCGATACGATTTTGTCGGATTCCTCCGCAGTCAGGATCATTGAACAGCAACCGCCGAGAGAAGGGAGCGGAAGATTCCCAAACCGTCGGTCGAGCCCATCAGCGGCTCACACGCGTCCTCGGGGTGGGGCATCATACCGAGAACATTACGTTCGCGGCTCAGGATTCCGGCGATATCTCGCGCCGAACCGTTCGGGTTTTCGACGTAACGGAACGCCACGCGGTCCTCGGCTTCGAGTTCATCGAGTGTGCGCTCGTCCGCGACGTACTGACCTTCGCCGTGGGCGACGGGGACGTGAATTACCTGGCCGCGCCTCAGTTCCGAAGTGAAAGGTGAATCGTCGGTCGCCACTTTGAGGCCAATCTTCTTGCACACAAATCGGAGGTGACGGTTGCGAATCAGCGCGCCTGGCAGCAGACCTGCCTCCACAAGAATCTGGAAGCCATTACAAATGCCAAAAACCAGCCCACCTTCGGCGGCGAATTTCCGGATTGCGCCCATCACAGGCGAGAAACGCGCGATGGCTCCGCACCGGAGATAGTCGCCGTAAGAAAAGCCGCCGGGAAGAATCACCGCATCGTAGCCAGCGAGGTTAGCGACGTCGTGCCAGATGTATTCCGCTTGCACGCCCAGATTCGCGGTAAGGGTGTACCAGGCGTCGTGATCGCGGTTGCTGCCCGGGAAGACGATAACACCGATTTTCATGTAGGGATAATTTAAGGTTAACAGGGGGCATGTCCCTGTCAGGGTGGGGCATTCGGTTCGTTCCCCGAATTTTTGAAGTTGGGCGGGCGGTTCCATCGGGGCGGTTATCAGGGCCGCGGATCCGGTTCGTTCCCCGAATTTTTGAATTTCCGCAGGCGGTCCGATCGGGGCGGCTTCGACGGTTTCCGGCACGCGGGTCAATTGGTTTGGGCGGTTTTCGAGAAGCGCGATGGCGGCTCGCCATTCGTTCGTGAACCGCCGTTCGAGGGTGTCGATGCGGGCGAGGAGATTTGCCTGGCTGCCGAAAACGTCGAAGACTCGGGCCCGGACGGGTTGGGATTGGTCCGGGTGGTCGAGGACGCCTCGGTCGAAAACGGCTTGGGTGAGGCGCCAGGTCCAATGAATTCCTGCGATGGCTTGCGCGAGAGATTCGATAATGCGGCGTTGGATCGGGGTGACGGGTTGGTATTCGGCGATCAGCGCCGGGAGGAGTTCGCAGAATTCGGCTTCCGCTTCGGCGTCAGGGGTGATTTTGGCGGAGTAAAGGCCGTGGGTGCGGCTGTTGGCAGCAGAGCGGCGTTTGCCGTCGGCGGTTTTGGGGCCGCGGGATTTGGCGCCGTTGGTTCGAGCGGCGAGGACGAGGGCGGCTGAAGACATAAGAGTGGTTTCCGGTGACAGAGTGGCATGGAGAAGTGCGGTTCAACTGCAGAAACGACGGAAATCATTTTGTTTCAACGAAAAAGTCTGAGAAAAAGAAGGGATCCACCAGCGCGGCGACTATTGCTAACGATGGTCCCGGCTAGGATGGTGATCTGGCATGCCTGTTACGCCCATAGTCTGAAGGGCCTTCCACGCGAGGAGTGGCAGCTTCCGGAAGACCATCTGATCGCAGCGGCCGACTTAGCCGAACGGTTCGCTAACTCGTTCGCGCCGGGATGGGCCAGGCTTGCCGGGCTTTGGCACGACGCCGGCAAGTATCAACCGTCGTTTCAAAACTACGTTGCCAGCGATCCCGACGCTCACGTTAAACAAAAAGTTGATCATTCGTCGGCGGGCGCCCTGATTGCCATAAGCTCCTATGTCGCACCCCGCGTGGGGCGCGTGGATTGAAACACGCGCACCGAGCCGTCCGCGTGTTGGCTAACCTCGTCGAACTCCGCGTGGGCGCGTGGTTCGAAGCTCGAAGTACGTGCCGAAGTCATGGCTTCGGCGCTGAAACAGGGAGCCCGATTTTGGCTGGATACGCATGCTCGAAGACAGACCACATAAAGTCCGCCGTCAATCGGGCGCGATTATGGCAACTCATGCATCCCTGGGCTGGGCGGCTCTGATTGAAGGTCTCCATCGACATGTTCGCGAATGTCGACACCGCGCCGTCGCCGGGAAACGTTTCGAAGATATCCCCTGCCTGACTCGCCGGAACAGGAACAGACTGATCTCCGGGCTGCAGCGGCCACTGGGTCATAACAAGTTCGTAGTTAGCCCACACCGTGTCCTTCAGCAAATCGCGGTAGCGCAGGTTGGTAGCCGCCGTTTTCGGGTGTATCGGGTGTGCGCTGGCGCGCGCGACGTTGAACGGATCGACCGGTTCCTTCGCGGGCGGAATCAGCGTAAGAGGGTTTTTTGCAGGCATCGCGGTGGCGGTCCCGTCGTGGAATGTAAATCGCTTTCCGACAGCCTGATCGCCGGACGGCGCGTTATCCACCTGCTCGAACGAACTCCAGATCCATTGCGGGCGGCTTGCGGTCTTCCGCACAATGTGTAATCCGACCAGTCCGACCGTGGTCTTCACACATCGGCCGTCAGCCGGATCGCGCACTACCGCCGAGCGAGTATAGAAGCGCGACCGCTGCTCGGCGCTGAAGCCGGTCACGTCTACCCAGGCGGATTTCACTACAACCGACCCAACGGGAAACTGAACCGGCGGCGTGGAAGGGCGGGGAACGGGCACCTCCGGAAGACGGCTGCGCAGATACCACTGGTTTTCAATGATGTGCCGATAGGCAACTGGATTGTAGGCGGTCAGGTAGTGGACGTAGCGCCCATTCTGGGCAACCAGAGGTGAAAGCAACTCGCCGTCACCTGCCTGGCCGACGTCACCGTAGCCGTTAAACGACGCGAGCGCCAGATCCCCGGCCTTCGCGTCAACCGAGCAGGCATTGTAATCACGTCCATAACCTGGCGGCGAGCCGTCTTCATGAAACACCGCCCAGAGCGGCATGTACTTCTCGAATTCCGGCGCCAGCGCGATGAGCGTCTTCCACGAGTAATCGTCGAAAAAATCGATGGTCAGGTCCGTGAATCCGCGCGGGATGCAGACGTCTTCCGGCGGCGTTTTCACGTTCGCGGAAGGGACTGGCGGATTCGGACAGCTCTGAGCTGCCGCGAATCCGGCGCAAAACAGCAGTCCGCTCACCAGTCGCGCTTGCATCTTCAGATAGACTATCGTGGAGGTCCGCAATGTACTCGAGAAGAGATTTCGGCAAACTGGCGCTCGCCGCAGTTCCGGCGCCCTTCGCGTTGGGCGCGCGCATAGACTCCACCGTCAATGGAGTGACGCTCGGCGCCATCACTTACAGCTTCCGCGATTTGCCGCGCACTCCGGGGAAGGACAATGTGGACGATATCGTTAAGGCGGTCTCCGAATGCGGCATCGGCGAGATCGAACTGTATTCGCCGAATATCGAGCCGGCTCCCGCCAGCGCCGCGCGGCCAGCCGCATCTGGTCCGGCCTACGGCGTGGCCCGTGGAGCGCGCGCGCCGCTGACGCCCGAGCAGATCGAGGCGCGCAAGGCCGAACGCGAGGCCCTGCGCAAATGGCGCATTGAGACTCCGGCGTCTTATTACCAGGCCGTCCGTGGGAAATTCGATACTGCGGGAATCAGGATCTTCGCCTACACGCTTGGTTTCAACCCCGATTTCACCGACGACGAGATCGACGCGGGATTCAATCAGGCAAAAGCGCTGGGAGTCGATCTGATTGCCTCTTCGACCACGCTTGCCATGGCGCAACGGGTCGCGCCGTTTGCGGACAAGCACGGAGTCCGCGTGGCTGTTCACGGATACGCAAATGTGAAAGATCCGAATCAGTTCGGTTCGCCCGAGAGTTTCGCGAAAGCCCTCGCAATGTCCCGGAATATGCGAGTAAATCTGGACATCGGCCATTTCACCGCCGCAAATTACGATGCAGTGGCCTACATTCGCGAAAATCACGACCACATCACCCACCTTCACGTGAAAGACCGCAAACGGGGCGACGGAACGAACGAGCCGTTCGGTGATGGCGATACGCCTATCAAGCAGGTTCTTCGCTTAATTCGTGACAATAAGTACCCGCTCCGCGCATTTGTGGAATACGAGTACGCTGGCATGGGAACGTCGGTCGAGGAAGTTCGCAAGTGCCTCGATTACATGCGCGGCTGCCTCGCATAACAAACGAACGGCTCTGACGAGGGTCGCATCGGTATCATAGAACGAGATGAGGTCTTCCAGACTGGCGGGGACCCTGGGGTTCGTTGCCTTCTGCGCGACCTTGCATGCTTCCCTGCTGCCAATCCTTCAGCTTGATAAGCCGACCGTCAGAGCATTTGACGAATATATTGCTCAGTTTGAGAAAACGGTGTCGTCGCAGTTCTACTCCTCGGGAAAACTGTGGATCGACGATGATCCCAAGAAGTCTGCCTTTGACTCCGGGAAACCGGTAGTCGAACCGCGCGAAAACGAGGACGTCGCAAACGGCAGTATCCATCATTTCACCGGCGCGATGCGCATCAACGGTGGGACTATTGCGCAGGTAAGGCGTGTCATGCAGGATTATCCGAACTATTCGAAATACTTCAAACCTGACGTTGGGCAGGGCAGCGGGGAACTGCTGCCCGACAGCACGCCCGACGACGAGCATTTTCACGGAAAACTTGAATTAACTCAGTCAACCCTCTGGATTCAGGTGGTTTACGACACCTTGTACGACACGCATTACAAGCGTATTGGCAACGACCGATGGATCTCCCGCTCAGCGTCCGTAAGTATTCGGGAAATGGTGGACGCCAAGAACCCTCCCGCGGGATATTTCGCGGAGGGTAAAGATCATGGGTTCCTCTGGAAAACGAACACTTATTGGTTCGTTCGCGAGCGCAACGGCGGAATTGACCTGGAGGCCGACAGCATCGCCCTTTCCCGTCCGAACGTGGCAGGATTCGCCTGGTGGGGCACGAAGCGCAGCCATGACGCGGTTGAAAAGATGTTGCGCGACATCAAAGCCGCGGTACAAGCGCAGCACTAACCTACAGTCGCAGAAAGTCCGCGAAAGTCTTCATTTCCTCGACCAGCCAGGTTTTTCGGCACTCGCGGTTGGTCCACCAATAGCCCTTGCACCACAGCGGATCGCCTGACGCCACGGGGTGAACGATCAGATCGGGCCCTTCGCGGTGAAACACGCGATACGCGCGGCCTGTATGGGACGGGCTCGTAACAAGCAGATAACTGCGAACGCCCATGCCGCGGAGCATCGGAACGATGCCGCGCGCTTCGTCCGAGGTGCTGGTGTCATCGCGGTTCAGCGGGATCGCCTGATCGGGCGACAATCCTTTTTCGACGGCGTATCGCGCCGCCAGAGTGCTTTCGCGTGCGCCGAAGATGGCCGCGGGTCCGCTGATCAGCATCTTCGCCGCGTATCCGCCGCGAATCAACTCGACTGCCTTGACGATTCGGTCCCCCCGATAGTCGCCGCCCAAAACCACGATCACATCGGACCGGACCGGCGGCTCGTCGTGAACGAGCATAGCCCCGAGACCCCAGAGAATACGATCGGAAAAAATAACGACGAGAATTGCGACCGCGAGCAGAATCGCTGCCAGCGCCGCAAGACGCTTCAGCGCTCGTCCCCGGAATTACGCGGATCGATGTGACCGACAGTCTTCAGCAGAAAATAGAGCCGCTCGACTTCTTCCTCGTCTTCCGGACGCAGCACGCGGTAGCGGGGTGCGGCGAGTTCCTTCGAATCATGCCCCATCACCTCGCCCCAGTACTGACGGTACGGCACACCGTCGATCACGGCGCTCGTTGACATCTGTCGGAGCGTGCGGAGGAGATGTTTGCAGCAATCGACTTCGCCCGGATAAACGAGCATCAGGGATTCGTCGTCGTAAAGCGTCAGCTTCACCACAAGGGGCGAAATCCAGCCGGTCCGATCGACTCGCCGGATGTCCTGCCAGGGAATCATCCGCTTTCCGATTTCGATACGGTCCTCAAAGATCCGGATCGCTGGTCCGAAAGCAAGCGAAAGCAGGACGGTGGCGACGATAAAGAAGAGGAGAGCAGGGCAAAAAGCGGGAGTCCAGTTCAGTCCGATCCAGACCGCGAACCCAGCCAGCGCCAAGGCCACGATTCCGAAAGAGATGTAATGGCGGGCGGGAACGTAACGGCTCATTTTGCCACTCTAAAACCAGTTCTACTTAAGCCTACTCCCGCGTGTCTCACAGGTCAACGGCGGTCAGTCGCTGCCGATGCGGCGAGCCAGCGTACGCCGCGCAGAGTGTAATCCGCCGCGCTGATAAAGGCGAACGCTGTCACGCCCCACAGCAGGAAATCGCAGATTTTAAGGAGAACGGCGTCGTGGTAACCGTTTCCGCCCATGACCGCGACGGCGGTCATCACCTGGAGGAACGTGGTGGCTTTTCCCCAGACGCTCGGTTCGACTTTCCGGTACGAGGTGAAGCGAAGAGCGATGCCCGAGAGCACCAGAATCCAGAGGTCGCGCGCGAAGATCACGACAACAACCCAGAGTGGGACTGCTTTGCCGGCTGCGAGTCCAATGTAGATGCTGCTCAGAAGGATTTTGTCCGCTATGGGATCGAGATAGAGCCCGACGCGCGTCTGTGATCCGAAGCGGCGCGCGACGGCTCCGTCGAGCAGGTCGCTAAATGCCGCGGCGCCGAAAAGCCATCCGCCGGAAATGAAGTGGCGATGCGCCAGCTCATACAGGATGAAAGGCGTCATGAGGACGCGGATCATCGTGAAAAGATTGGGAATCGTCAGAAACAAAAGGGAAAGCTCTATGATACGGCCATGGCTGACCAACTCAGACAGGAACTCGACCGGCTCTTGCAGGGGCATGGAGCCCACGCGACCTTCGACGATGCGATTAAAGGTTTGCCCGAGCGGCTGCGCGGAACAAAGCCGCAGAACTGCCCCCATTCCGCCTGGGAACTGCTGGAGCACTTGAGGATCGCGCAGTGGGACATGCTGGAATTCAGCCGGGACCCCCGCCACAAGTCGCCCGCATGGCCATCTGGCTATTGGCCCTCAACCGCCGAACCCCCCGACCCGAAGGCGTGGGACCGCAGCGTGGATTCGTTCCGCGCGGACAATCAGAAGATGCGGGACCTCGTCGCAAATCGGGACTCGGATCTTTTTACGCCATTCGCCCACGGCGACGGACAGAATCTCGTTCGGGAAGCTTTGCAGATGGCGGATCACAACGCCTATCACATCGGCGAACTTGTGTTCCTGCGGCGCATTCTGCGGACTTGGGGCTAGACTGAGAGGAATATGCATCTCGAGATCGGGAGCCGCAATCGAGAGGGAGTTGTCGTGCTGGACCTGAAAGGGCGCATCACCGCGGGCGAAGAAGTCTCAGCCTTTCGGGATGCGATTCAGAATCAGACTCAGGACGAAATGCCGAAGCTCGTGCTGAATCTCCAGCACGTGGACTACATCGACAGCACGGGTTTGGGCGCGATGGTGATGTGCTCCACGAGCGCGAGACGAAAGAACGGGGTTGCCAAGCTTCTCAATCTGAACCGGCGCAATATGGAGTTGCTGGTTCTGACCAAGATCGACACGATCTTCGAGGTGTTCGACGACGAAACGGACGCTGTGAACAGTTTCTTCCCCGATCGCGAGATCAAGCGTTTCGACGTCCTCTCCTTCGTGCGGCAGATTCAGGAGGAGTAGCTATGCTGGCTGTCGGCGCGACCGCTCCGGATTTCGGATTGCCGGAATTCGGGAACGGGCCAGTGCTTCTTGCCTTCTTTAAAATCTCTTGTCCCACATGTCAGCTGGCGTTTCCGTTTCTCCAGCGGATGGCGGATACGAACGGCCCGCGGATCGTCGCGATTTCTCAGGATGATCAAGTGGGCACAGATCAGTTCCGCCGCCGATTCGGCATCTCGCTCGAAACCGTGCTGGATCCGGGACCCGTCTATCGTGCCAGTAAATTGTACGGAATCAGCAGCGTGCCTTCGCTGTTTCTGGTCGAGGGCGATGGCCGGATTTCGCTGGCGTCGGCGGGATTCAGCAGAGAAGATTTCGAAAGCCTCGGCGGGCGGTTCGGTGTTGAGGTATTCAAACCCGGGGAAAACGTGCCGTTTTTCCGGCCTGGCTGAAACTCGAAGGGCTGATCCCGGGCGGATCGGAAATCCAAACCGCGCACGCGCTAAAATGTTGCGTGAATGGCAAACATCGGCGATGTAGTCGGAGCTGCGTCCGCAGTCGTAAAGGGGATGGGCGTCACGCTGAAGGAGATGATGTCTCCGACGGTGACCGAAAATTACCCGGACGAACCGCCTAAATTCCAGGAGCGCTTCCGCGGGGTGCATGTCCTCCAGCGAGATGAGAACGGCCTGGAGAAGTGCGTGGCGTGTTTCCTTTGCGCGGCGGCGTGCCCCGCCCAGTGCATCTATATTGAAGCCGCCGAAAACACTGATAAGGTGCGGATCAGCGGCGGCGAGCGTTACGCGAAGGTCTACAACATCGATTACAACCGCTGTATCTTCTGTGGGTTCTGCGTCGAAGCCTGCCCGACCGACGCGATCACGCATGGCCACGGGTTCGAAGTGGCCAGCTATAACACCTCAACCCTGATCTACCGCAAAGAAGATATGCTTGCGCCGATCCCGCCCGGAGCGAGGCCTCCGGTAATCGTTGAGACGGCGGAAGCCTCAGGGCACTGAGATACATCTGATGTATCACCGGCTCGAAGCCGGGCTTCTATGGGTGTCATCCGGGAACAAATCGACACGATCTTCCGTGAGGACCCGGCGGCGAAAAGCGTCCTTGAGATCGTACTCTGCTATCCGGGTTTTCATGCCATTCTGCTGCACAGGCTGGCTCACTGGCTTTACAAATCCCACGTTCCGCTGATTCCGCGCGTGATCTCGCAGATTTCCCGCTTTTTCACGGGAATCGAAATCCACCCCGGCGCTACGATTGGGCGGCGGTTCTTCATCGATCACGGCATGGGGGTGGTTATTGGGGAAACCACGGAAATTGGTGACGATGTGCTGCTCTACCAGGGCGTGACGCTGGGCGGAACCGGCAACGAGCAGGGTAAACGGCATCCAACCTTAGGGGACAACGTCGTGATCGGGACTGGCGCGAAGGTGCTGGGAAGCATTCGGCTGGGCAACAACGTGAAAGTAGGCGCGGGCTCGGTAGTCGTACGCCCGGTTCCGGACAACTCCACGGTTGTTGGCGTTCCCGGAAGAGTGGTTCGGCAGCGAGCGCCGGAAGGCGTGCTCGATCACGGCATGCTCCCGGACCCTGAGGGTCAGGAGATCGCGGATTTGAAAGAGCGGGTCAGCGAACTCGAAAGCATGGTCAGGGCGCTGGTCAATCAGGACGAACGGCGGGCAGTCGCAAAGCGCTGAGGCGCAGGCTGTTGGTTACCACCGATACGCTGGAGAGCGCCATAGCCGCCGAAGCGATCATCGGCGAAAGGGTCCAGCCGGTCCAGTGGTAGAAGGCGCCCGCGGCGACCGGAATCGCCAGCGCGTTATAGGCGAAAGCCCAGAAAAGATTCTGGCGGATCACGCTGAGGGTGCGGCGGGCGAGCCCCAGGGCCTCCGGAACTCCGTTCAGGTCACCTCGCATCAAAATGAGTCCGGCGGTTTCGATCGCCACGTCGGTTCCGGTTCCGATCGCGATGCCGCAGTCCGCTCGCGCCAGCGCAGGGGCGTCATTGATGCCATCACCGACCATCGCGACACGCTTTCCTTCTTTCTGAAGACGCGACACTTCGCGTTCTTTGTCTTGCGGCAGAACCTGCGCGATGACTCGCGTGGGATCGACTCCGGACGCGCGCGCGACTTCCTCCGCCACGCGGGCATGATCGCCAGTGATCATCCAGACATCGAAGCCCATCGATTTGAGACGGGCGATGGCGTTGGGTGATTCGGGTTTCGGTTCGTCGGCGATTTCGATTGTGCCAGCGCGATGCCCGTCGACTTCAATAGCAATCGAGCCGGATTCGCTCATCCCGACGAACACGTTGTCGCCGTTGACCAGGGCGGTCGCGCCTCGCCCGGGGATCGCGCGGAAACCGGAAGAGGTCGGCAGTTCGAGGTGTTCGGCTTCACGGGTGACAGCGCGCGCAACCGGATGCTCGCTCCATCGTTCGACGGCAGCCGCGAAGGCCAGGATGGCATCCTTCGAAAAACCCTCGCTGGGCTCGATGCGAACAACGCGTAACTTTCCCGTCGTAACCGTGCCGGTCTTGTCCAGAACAACGGTGTCGACGCGCGCCGCTCGTTCGAGGACCTCGCCGTTCTTGATCAGAATCCCGCGCGTTGCGCCTCGGCCCGTACCCGCCATGATTGCTGTCGGAGTCGCGAGACCCATCGCGCAGGGGCATGCGACGATCAGGACCGCCACCGCGTTTACCAACGCGGTTCCGGCAGGCGCGAAAAACATCCACGCCAGGAAGGTCAGCGCAGCCGCCGCAAGCACCGCAAGCGTAAAGTAGCCGCTGACAATATCTGCCAGGCGGGCAATCGGCGCTTTCGAGCCCTGAGCTTTCTTAACCAGGTCAATGATTCGGGCCAGCGCGGTATCTTTTCCCACACGCGTCGCTTCGAATGTAAATGCGCCCGTGCCGTTGAGCGTTCCGCAATGCACGGTAGCTCCGGGAGCGACCGCAACGGGGAGGCTCTCACCCGTGAGCATCGATTCGTCGATCTCACTGGCCCCCTCGCGCACGGTGCCATCCGCGGGGATCCGTTCGCCTGGCCGCACGGTGACGATATCGCCCTCTTGAACGGGGACAGCTGGCTGCAACTCCATGAGCCGCCGGATCGCGCCCGAAGCCCGGCTTCGCGCCCTCGATTCGAGCATGCGGCCCAGAAGTACGAAGACGACGATAACGGCCGCGGCCTCGAAGTACGCTGGGCCGCCCGCGAAGAGAGTCCAGATCGAATAGAGAAATGCAGCTCCCGTTCCCAGGGCGATCAGCGTATTCATGTTCGCTGTTCCGTGACGGGCCGCAGACCAGGCATCGCGATAGAAGGGGAGAGCCGAATATCCGATCACAGGGAGCGCAAACAGAAACTGGATCCAGGGAGCGGATTCCATCATGCCTAAAGCAGCGACGGGAATGGCGCACGCCGCTCCGATAATCAGCCGCAGCCGGAGATCGCGTAGCTGAGCCTGTTCGGCAATCTCCGGCGCGTCGACCGGCACGTCGTATCCGATATCCTCGACAGCCGCTATGAGGCTCTCGACGCGAGTTCTTCCGGGATCGAAGCGCACCAGCGCCGTGCGCGTGGCGAAATTGACGCCCGCGTTCTCAACGCCTTCTGTTCCGCCCAACTGCCGCTCGACCGCTCTTGCGCATGCGGCGCAGGTCATGCCGCCGATCGGCAGTTCGATCTCTACAGCCTTCATTGGAGTTTCTAGACTTGCGTAGCTTTGTATCCGACCTGTTCGACAGCCGCGATCAGCTTATCGGCCTGGGTCTTCGAATCGTCATATTCGACCGTCGCGTTCGATGCTCCCAGATTTACGTGCGCGTACTCGACTCCGTCGATACTCGAAAGCTTCTTCTCGACCGTGCGTACGCAACCCTGGCAGGTCATGCCGTCCACGCGCATTTCCACTTTCGCTTTCGCCATAACTACTACTCATGATGCACCGAACAGCCGTCAGGCTCCGCGGAGCCGAAACCGAAGGAAAACCAGGACTGCCACAGGGTGCGCGCCGTACTGCTCGTGGACGACGAAGGGCAGGGAATAGAGCGTCACGTTAGAGCCAAGGCCTGTCGTGATGTGCGGAAAAAGCTTGAAATCCCGGGTATAACCGGCCGTGAACGCTTTGATACGGAACGTTCGTCCCTCCAGCGGATTGCCCGGGCCGAATAGTTCGTCTTTGTCGACAAGTTCGACGCGTCCCGTCACGTAGTTCAGCGTTCGGAACCGCGCCACGGATTCGAAACCGTATCCATTCAGGTTGGCCTTGTCAGCAATCTTATGAACGCGTCCCCAGATCAGACTGCTGGCCCATTCGCCGCCGGAATAGGGCCGCACGTAAGTCGCGGAAGCGGTGATCCGGGTCTGATCGCCGGGTTCGAGGGCTTCGGGCTGTGTGAGATGCCCGGCAGAGACCTGGGCGCTCCATCGGGCCGTGGGCGTGAATGTGACTCGCGCCGAGTAGGAATCGATTGCGCCGTGGTCTATGTTCCAGCGGTTCTCGTTGGGCTCGGCGCCATGAAAGCCACTGGCCTCAATTCCGATTTTTCCCGTCGTGAAGCCGGCTGTGACGACCTCATTGGAGATGTGTGTGGAGTCCTGAAGGTGATGCGCCAAAGTCGCCTGCGGTAACTCCATCGCCGAAACGCGATGAGGAAAGGCCACCGGACCTAAAGCGGGATCGCCGACGGGCGCGGCATAAATCCACGCGCTACCGTGTTCGGCCACTCGGTGGGAGTATTCGAGCGCCAGTTCCATGAAAAGGTCGTGAGGATGTTGGGCATCGACGAGCGCCTTGCCATACGCCGTTTCGCCGGTCTGAAAGAGTTCGGGATAGCGTCGATCAGGAACCGTCGCGGGCTCGAGACTCAGCATGACGCGGACGGAAAAATCGCCGCCCGCCAACGGATGAATGGCGCGGCCCATGAACCAATTCATCGAGGCGAACTTGTCGCCGCCCCGCGGACCCGTCTGCTGGATGTCCGACACGAACGCTGCGCCATGAAACATCAGGCGCCAGCGCCCGGCCGGCACGGACACCATGGGCATTGGCGATGCGGCCGGGTTGAAGGCAGTGCCCGACGCCTGCATCGCGGCGTCCGCGCCGGACATGTCCATGTTTGTCATGTCCATTTTCGAAGTGTCCGGCTTCGTCATGTCCATGTGGGATTGGGGCATATCGTCGTGCGACATGTGACTCATGTCGTGTTGTGCGTAGACACCCCAGCATGTGATCAGAAACAGCAGCAGAATTCGCATTACAAATCTCCTCAAACGCCAGCGCAGGAGGGCCTACGCCGGAAATCGCGTGACTTGAGGAGCGATCAGATACGTCGGACTATGGTAGGCTTCGGCGGCTGAGGGGGCAGAGGGCGCGGCGCAGGCGGGAGCATGACAGCCGCCGGAACTAATGGCGTGCTGTGGAATGCATGTTCGGGAAGCGCAACCGGAGCCGCATGCTGCGTCTGAACGATAACAGCGACCGTCAAAGCAGAGCCGCTGTGTTTGCAGGGAACGGATTGCCCGCCTTTTCCTTCATGACAGCAGCCGTGTTTTTGCGGAACGTCGGCGCCAGAGGAAAAACACAGGGCAGGGCACACGCCGACAATCAGCAGGATCAGAACAGCGAAAAGGGAACCCGTCCGCCGCATACAGATGACCGGAGGATACCACATTTTTCGCTATCTTTGTCGTAATCCGGCCCCGATGCAGGCGCTTGTGTCGCGCATCTCAGTTGCGCGATGGCCCTCAGCGCCATGCTCCTGACTTCGGTATATTCATCGCGAATCAGATACGCCAACCGAGGGTGGAACAGTTCGCCTCCCGTCTGCCCCATCGCCCACGCTGCGGTTGCCCGAAGTCTTGCGTCCGGACTCGCCGAACGGATCAGGAGGATTTCTTCGGCATCTTGCGGCCGCGCAGCGTGTAATCCGACCAGCGCGTTTCCCGATACGCGATTAGAACCATCCTCTACGCAGTCCTCGAAGATTCGCAGGGCTTTCGGATCTCGCGATCCCCATAAGCCTTCAAGCGCATTGGCGCGGACTCGCGGATCGGTACGTGAGAGTTGCCGCTCCGCCCATTCCGGACTCCGTACCCGCTTTCCGACGAACAGCGTGGCTTTGGCCGAGATACGCGGATCCTGACTCTCCGTAAGGTGTCCGAGAAGCGGTAATAGCCGAAAGCCCTTCGATGTGGCGTCGAGGATATCCAGCGTGCGTTCGGACTCTGCCCCGTCCAACGCGTCGGGAGCCCAGACGCCGGGCATCGGGAACAGGTGCGCCAGCCGGATATCGGAAAACGGTTCGGCCTCCAGCAAGCAGCGAAAAAGGCTGATGGCTTTGTCCCGGGAGCCCAACGCCGGGCTCGCAAGCCTCCGGAGAAGCGCTGGCCGTTGCGTCACGACGCGCGCCAGGAATCGAAGCCCCGGCGACAGTATCGGGGAAATGAGCCGTTCGGCAGCCGCGGTGAAGAAAAGATCCGGGTCTTCTTTCGCTAGCCGGCGCATAAAGTGGCCCGCTGCCGGATTGCTCTCGAATTGTTCAATGGCCCGATCCAGATAGGGCAAAATGAACCGGTGCTGCGGGCCCTGTTGGGAAATCATCGGTCTGCCTCAGATATCGGCAGACCGATTCCGAATGTTTAGTCAGAGCGGATGATCGTTAGGAACCCGCCGGTCCCGCCACAGGATGAATCCATAGAGCAGCGCGGCCAGCAAAATCGCCCCCAGGAGAAAGTGGAGGGCATGCGTCGTGAGAAACCGGGATGATTCCCTGCCGAGAGTCACCCCGAGCCAGGCCTCGCCGAAGTATCGAAGGATTCTTGCGACTAAAACTACAAGTACGAATTCTGTGCGCGACGTTCCCAGCACTCCCGCGCTGATCACGAACAGCTTCAGGGGCATAGGAATCGGCACGAGCGCCGGTACGAAAACGGTCACCATGCCATAGCGACGGAACCAGGTGCGGAATTTGGCGGCGCGACCCTCTGGGGCCGCCCGATCCATGAATCGTCGTCCGCCCTTGCGCGCCGCCCAGAAGAGAGCGCTGTTGCCGACCGTCGATCCGATTACTGCCATGCTCGCGCATAGCCACGCGACGCTCGGTTTCTGAACAGCGATCAGAATCAGTAGAGCGTCAAACACGCCAGCGACCGGGACGCCGGAGGAATCAAGTATGGAGAGGAGAAGGATGCCCGCGGGGCCGAGGGCCACCAGCGCATCCGTCAGATGGCGGAGCAAGTCCCAATGTTAGCGCGCTGACTCAATGGCCCGGCGAACTGGCATCCAATCTGCTCTCAGGCGAGCCATGAAGTTCGGGACTCTTCTGCTGCTTCCGATTATGGCGCTGGCTCAGACAACTTCCACGCCAACGGAACCCCCGCCACCGAGGCCGATCACCCCAGCCGAGCGCGTCCAGTGGGTGATCGACAGCACCGTGAGGCCCACGAGTATTCTCGGTAATGCGATCGGCGCCGGGATTGGAACGGGGCTAAATACCCCCGAGCAGTTAGGGACGCACTGGTCCGGCTTCGGACGCCGCTACGTAGACAGTATGACGACCGACGCGCTTTCGAACGGCCTTGAGGCTGGTCTGGGCTCTATGTGGGGTGAAGATCCCCGCTACGAAGTGGCCCCCCCGGGCACGCCTTTCGGGAAGAGAGTCTTACACGCCGCGAAATGGACTTTTTACGCGCGGAATGCGGACGGAGGCATTCGCCCCGCCTATGCGCGGTTCATCGCTGTTCCGACTGCGAATGCCATCTCCAACACCTGGAGACCGGAGGGCGATCAGGGCTTCGTGAATTTGGGCGAGCGGGCGGCGTTCGGGTTCGCCGGACATTTCGGCGGAAACTGCTGGGTCGAGTTCTGGCCGGATGTGAAAAAGAGGCTATTCCACAAGAATTCATCGCCATTCAACGGCTTGTAGGCGGGGGGTTGTTGCGATCGGCGCCATGATGACCGATCGGCGCTCTTTCTGCTGACTGCTATCCCCCTCGTCGCTGCTGATGGCAGTTCAAAATCTCAAGAGCCGATCGGAACTCAGAATTTATAAGAAAGGCGCGCGGGAGCCGGTGCCGGCGATCTTCGACGACGCCGACAGCGAGCGCATTGTCATCGTTGTGAAGAATGAGCAGATGGCGATCCTGAAGGAAGGCATTGATCGGGTGGAAGCCCGACCAAGTCCATCGCAGAGTCACCAAAGAATCTTCAGCCAAAAACGACGGATCCGGATTACACCCCGCATCCACCCGGAGGGCCGAACGTTCCCGGCGAGTCTTACCGCACAGACCTCAGCGTCGGTGGATCGGGCAAACTCGATTTTCAGACGGTATATCGAAGACCTGCGCGCAATTACAGTCAACGCTGTAAAAAGTCGTCTGTGTGGGTGATGAAGTCCGGATAGGCTCCCGCTCCGAGTTCGTAAAGATCCATGCCCTGCCGCTCGCCTTCGGGCGGCGCTCGCATGATGAAAAAACGATCCATCGCGGCGTTCACACCCCACGAGAGCGGCAGGACGAATCCGAACAGGGTCGCGATGCCAACCAGTTGCCCGAAGACACTCTCGATGCCTGCGGGATCCCGGCCCAGCAGCCCCGCCGCGAGAAGTCCCCAGCACCCTGAAATCGCGTGCACAGAAATCGAGCCGCCCGGATCGTCGATCTCAAGGCGCAACTCGAGCAGTTCGACCGAAAAGACGACCAGAGTTCCCGCAATGGCTCCGGCGAGCGCCGCGGCGGCCGGCGGAAGGATCGCGCAGCCGGCGCTTATCGAGACCAGCCCCCCCACCCAGCCGTTGGCCGTCAGGGATGCATCGGCGCGTCCGAATCGCGCCCGCGTCAGGGCAGCGGAAGCTAATGCCGCCGAGGAGCCGGCGAGCAGTGTGTTCACCGCGACCAGGGCGAGCCGTTCGGGCCGCGCCCCGCTGAAGAGCAAGGCGCCCGCGCAGTTCAATCCGAGCCAACCGGCCCCGGCGAGCAGGCACCCGAACAGGACCAGCACAATACTGTGGCCCGGCACGGCCATCGGCATGCCTTCGCTCGAATATTTCCCCCGGCGAGGACCGAGCAGCCATGCGATGGCAAGAGCGGTGATCCCGCCCACAACATGGATGGTCCCCGAACCACCGGCATCCGTGTAGCCCACACTTCGAAGCCAGCCGCCGCTCCACGTCCAGTGAGCGAACAGCGGGAATGTGATTGCGCCGAGAAAAGCGGAGGACGCGCAGATCGAGCCTAGACGCCACCTTTCGCCGCCGCCTCCGAGAGGAATCAGTGAAGCAAGAGCTACCGATTCCATGCCCATAAGAGCGGTGAGAGCCGTGTAAGATCCGCTCGCCGGCAATCGCATCAGGAACGGCGGCATTGCCCCTGCGAAATCCCAGGCATGCCCTCCCAACGAAAGCGCGCGAATGGATTGACCCGTCGCCCCCTGGAGCGTATGTCCGACGACGAAATAGGCGCAACCCGCGGCCGAGACGGCGCAAAGAGCGGACATCGCGGCATGCGCCGCGTTGCGGGAACGGCCAAGGCCCGTGTTGATTAATGCAAGCCCGGCGGCGGCGAGAGGACCGATCAGGAGGCAGACGAGAGCCAGCGCCGACTGCAGTTCGGTAAGCGCCACTCAGCCGCGGTCCGATCTGACAGGCAGGTGAGACCGCACGGCAAGAATCAACCCCAGAGCCTCAACAGATCCCCCCGCGAGAGCAAAGATATTCCTGCTCATGCCCGCGGGGAGCAGCGCTATGGCAGCCAGGATCAGCAGCCATCCGGAAAACAGAAGGAGGAAACCGGCGATCTTCATTTAAGGATTGATTGTCACCCCCGCGTAAAAGGGACGGCATCGATATTTTCTATCAACAGCATCCATACTTTCAGTTCCAAATCAAAAAGCTTTGTCACATCGATAAGAAAATTCAATTTCCCTTGACGTTTCGACTCCAGGAGTATAGAGGGAAGCCGGACCCCGCACCGTCCCGCCCTTCCCGGGCCCCACGACATGGCCCAATGCAGGTCAACAACAAAATCCAAATCTAAGGATCAATTCTATGGCGGAACAGTCCACCTCCGAAATGCAACAGACGTTGGGCCTTACGGGCCTGACAATGAATGCGATGGCGCTCATCGCGCCCGGCGCGTTCCTTTGGCTCACGTTCTTCATACAGGCAACCACCGGGGCCACCGCGCCTTCGATGTGGATTGGCATTGTGGTCGCGCTGCTCTTGTGCCTGGCCACTGCCGTCTGTTACGCGGAAATGGCGAAGTTGTATCCGGGTACCGGAAGCTCGTATTACTTCGCGGAACAGTCCTTCCTGAATCACGAAAAGGCGTGGAAATACGCGCGGCTCTCGAAGTTCATCATTGGCTGGGGTTCGCACCTTTACTACTGGATTTATCCGGGTGTGATGGTCGGGGTAATGGGCGTCCTTTGCGGATATCTGGTCGGGACTCTGTGGCCGAGCGTCATGAGTGCGTCGAACCCGGGCCCTGTGTTCATGGCGCTGGTGGCGATCGTATTCTCATTCCTCATCGCATGGATCGCTCATCGCGGCGTGAACGGATCGACATCGGTCAACATCGCGATCAACGTCATTCAGATCAGTGCTCTGCTGGTGTTTTCGGTGATGGCGTTCAGTTACCGGACATCGCATCCAGCAGGGACCCCGGGCTGGAATTTCGACCCGACCTCCGGCGAGGCGTACACCTACGAATTCGATACCCATAAGGTGACTAACAATGGCGCGACGACCGATGAAGTAATCCGCGACAGCGCGGGTGTGCCGAAGGCCAAGCTCGACGCCGCCGGAAAACCGGTTCCGTTCATCGTCGGTTATCCGGACAAGGACGAAAAAGGCAATTTCCTTGCGCATTCGAGCGGAAGCTCGGTGGTTGGCGTGCACAACATAAGTTGGGCGTTTATACAGGCAACGGTCGCCATCCTGATTCTCGTGGGATTCGAATCGGTGACGGCGATGGGCGGCGAGGCGAAACACGCCAAACGCGATGTTCCGATTGCCGTGATCGTCTCGCTTCTGGTACAGGGATGTTTCTGTTACCTGATCGAGTATTTCGCGGCGGGCTACTTCCTGAACAGCGGTTACACGATGCAGAACGCGGCGGGTTCCGCGGCGCCCATCGGCGACATGATGATTGTGATCGGCAATTCGTTCTTCGGACCGGGCGGCGGACGAATCTTCATGCTGGTGGAAGCTTTCACGGTGTTCCTCGCTTTGATCGGTACGACGCTCTCGTGCATGAACACGGGCGCGCGCGTCACTTATGCGATGGGCAAGGACCAGGAGCTTCCGGACCACTTCGGCCTTCTGCACAGCAGCAATCTGACGCCGCACCGCGCGATCTGGACTCTGGCCGCGATCTCGGCCGTTGTCGGCACCGTAGCGGTCTCGATCGCGTTTGGCGACGCGGGCGCTCCGGCGGACACAGCCATCAAAGCGCTACCGCAAGGGCTGCTCTCCAGTGTGGGTTACACGACCCACGACGGAATGGCCGCCATGCCCAATACGCTTCTGTTGATTACTTTGGCCTCGAATTTCGGCACCTTCCTGCTCTATGGGTTGAGTTGCATCATCTCCATGGTGGCCTATCACAACCATCCGAAGTTCAGCGCGCTGAAGCATCTTCTGATTCCGGTATTCGGGATTATCGCCAATCTGGCGTGCATGGCGTTTTATCTGATCGGGCCTTTCATGGGGTACGGCACCAAGATGGAGCCGCTGGGCGCTCTGGGCATCGCCATAGTCTGGGGGCTCTACGGCGGCATCTACTTCATCACGTCAAGTAAGAAAACAGGGCGGACCACGCTGATCACCAACAAAGCGAAAGCGACCGCATAATAAATGGGCGGGCTGGAGAGCGATCCAGGCCGCCCGATTTTCCAATGCTCGATCTGGAGTTCTTCGAACTCAGTGACACGGGCCGGGTGCGGCCTCACAACGAAGATTACGTCGGAAACTACATCCCTGCGTCGGAACAGGAAGGCCGTACGCAGGGATGGCTTTTTGTGCTGGCGGACGGAGTGGGCGGCGAAGACAAGGGTGAAGTGGCTTCGAAGTCTGCCGTCGAGACGATCGTCTCCGGGTTCCGCGCGGCGCCTAAAGGCGAGGCGCACACCGCCCTTATGCCGCGCATTGTCCAAAAGGCGAATATTCACGTGTATGAACTGGGGCGATCGGATAGTCCCGGCGGAACCAGGATGGCAACAACCGTGGTGGCGTGCGCGCTTCGTTATGACCGCGTTGTCACCGCTCACGTGGGTGATTCGCGGTGCTATCTCATTCGCCACGGCCTGGCCTCGCAACTCACCCGCGATCACACCGTGGTGGCGGAGCAGGTTCGGCTCGGCATTCTTTCCGCGAAGGAGGCGTCGGAATCCTCGGCGCGGCATTACCTTAGTCGATCGCTCGGCAACGATCTGTTCGCGAAGGTGGAAATCGGAGATCATCAGGTTCATCCAGGCGACGTTTTGCTGCTTTGCTCGGATGGTCTGCACGGGCCAATGAAGGGCTCGGAGATGGCTGAGATCGTGACGTGGAACCCAAATCTTGAAACCGCCGCCCAGAAACTAGTGTCAACAGCCAACGAACGCGATGGCGGCGACAACTGCAGCGTGCAGTTGATCCGCGTACGCGATACGGAGCGAATGGGAATGTATCGCGGAAGACCCTATAAGCTACGCTGAGTCCTGAATGACTGCTCTGCACGCCGAAGACCTGCTCGACCACTACAGGATCGAGAATCTTGTGGCCCGAAGCGGCATGGCTTCGATCTATAAGGCGACTGATACGCGAACCGGCCGTCCGGTGGCGATCAAGATCCCTCATCCCGAGATGGAAGCCGATCCGCTTCTGTACGACCGCTTCAAACGCGAGAAGGAAATTGGTCAAAAGCTCGATCATCCCGGCGTGATGAAGGTTCTGCCCGACGATGACCATAGCAGCATCTACATGGCGATGGAATGGGTAGACGGACATCTGCTTCGCAATGAGATGCGGGGACATAAGCTGCCGGCGGGGAGATCTGTAAAGGTGACCGCGCGGGTCTGCGATGCGCTCGACTACATTCACTCACATGGCGTCGTTCACCGCGACCTGAAGCCCGAAAACATCATGGTCGATGACGACGACAACATCAAGCTCATCGACTTCGGGATCGCCGGTGACCAGGGAGCCCGGCGCCTGACTTTCGCGAAGCTGCAGAACGTGATGGGCACGCCCGATTATATTTCGCCGGAACAGGTGAAAGGTAAGCGGGGAGACGGCCGCAGCGACATTTACGCGATGGGCGTGATGCTTTACGAGATGTTGACCGGAAAAGTCCCATTCAGCGGCCCCAATGCGTTCGCAACGATGAATGATCGGCTGCTGAATAATCCCGTACCGCCGCGGGAAATCGATCCGGAGATCACGCCGGAACTGCAGGAAATCATTTACCGGGCCATTGAGCGCGATCCTCGCAACCGATACGCGCATGCCCGGGAGTTCGCGCACGATCTGCGCCATCAGGATGAAGTTGGGGTGGCCGATCGGGTCGAACTTCGCGATTGGCGAACGCGCAAGTCCGGGTTGCCTCGGCGAATTCTGAATTACGCGGCGCTGGCGCTGATCCCGATCGTGATCTTCGGACTGCTGCTGTGGGTCGCGAAGCGCGCGTAAGCCGGGTTCTGCTTTGCGCGCTGATCGCCCTTTCGGCGACGGCTCAGGACACGTATCGGTTTGTCATCATTGGTGACCGGACCGGCGAACACGTTGCCGGCGTTTACGAGGAGGTCTGGAAAGAACTCGCCGCCGAGAAACCCATGTTCGTCCTTTCCGTGGGCGACACTATTGAAGGACTCCACGACGATCTCGCGGCGGGCGAATGGTCGAGCGTCGAAGGGATACTCAAACCCTACTCGAATATCCTGCTGTATCTGACTCCGGGAAATCACGACATCTGGTCGCCCGTTTCGGAATCGCTGTTTCGCCAGCGCGCCAGGCGTGATCCGCGCTACAGCTTCGACTACGCGAAGGCGCATTTCACGATTCTCGACAACAGCCGCACGGAGGATTTGCCGGAATCGGAATTGGCGTTCGCCGAGTCGGACCTGAAGAGCCATGCAGGGCAGAAGATCAAGTTCGTCGTTTCGCATCGGCCATCGTGGATTATCAACGCACTTGTGGGCGACGGGAACTTTCCTCTTCAGCGGATTGCGAAGAAATACGGCGTCGGATTCGTGATCTCCGGCCACGTGCATCAGATGTTTCACGCAGACCTTGACGGCATCGAATACGTATCGATGGAGAGCGCGGGCGGCCATTTGCGTGACTCGGGAAAGTACGAAGACGGATGGTTCTTCGGGTACACAGTGGTGGACGTAAGCCCTGCGGGCGAGCGCTTCACGATTCACGAACTCGGAGCGCCGTACGGAAAGGACCGCACCACGGATCTGACTGCCTGGGGAAAGGCGGGCCTGATTAATCGACGCTGACCGTTACGTTGATCGGAACGGACTTGGGCGGATAGCACGCGTGGTTATCGCATGCCTGATATCGAAGCGTTCCCGTCTGCGCTGCTGGTCCCGACGCGGCGTCGGCGGCTACCTTGAATTTCGTAACGATGCTGAACTCGCCGGTCACGACAGAAAGCGGCTTGTCGCCAGGGGCTTGGAAACCATAGCGTTCACTCGTCCCTTCGGGGTACGTGATGGACTGCATCTGCAAAGGGCCGCCAGTCCACTTGAGCGTCAGAGGAATGAGGTAGGAATAAGTGGGCTTATTGCTGTTCGCGTGATAGCCGGCGGGCAGGGAAGCTTTGACCGTAACGGTGGCAGCCGCTCCCTTCGATGCCTTGAGGGTGGGGATGGCCTCGACCTTCAGGGTCGGCGCCATTTGGGCGCTAAGCGCCGTTGCCAGTAGCGGGAGAATCCAGCAGCTTTTGAATCGCATCCTCAAATTCCTTTTTGCCCGAGAGGCCTACGTGGACCGAGGCGATACGGCCATCACGATCGATCACAAACGTCGTGGGGAGCGCTTCAACGCCTCCATACTGATCTCCGGTCTGATCGTTCCCGAGCACAATTCTGTAATTGATTTTCTTTTCGGCGATAAAGGGACTGATCACTTTCCACGCATTGTCCCCATCATCCATCGAAACGCCGAGAACCTCAAAGCCGCGGTCTTTGTATTTTCGCTGAAACTCCGTGAACCATGGGATTTCGATGTTGCAAGGCCCGCACCACGTAGCCCAGAAGTCGAGCAGGACCACTTTCCCTCGGTAATCGGACAACCGCACGGCCTTGCCGTTCGCGTCTTTCAATTCGAAATCCGGCGCTTTTTTCCGGTCTTTGCCCTCTTTAACCGCAGCCTTCGCTGGAGGCTCATGATGTACGTAAGTCCACACAAACGTACCCGCGCCAAACGCGGCGAGGACGATTGCGACGAGCCGGAAGAAGTATTGCGCGCTCTTCACTGTCTGTATTATAGAGCCCGGCTAAAGGGCTATCCCTTCCATGCCTATATGACGCGCGAACCATCGTTTTCTTCCCACGCTTTGGGCGGTTGCGAGCGTTAGCTCCGATCGGCGGCCCGTGAAAATCCACGCCGCCGTATCGCAAAAGCTCTCGCAGCAGTATTCGCGCCAGCGGCGCGTGCGCTTCGTGACATCCCGCGAGTCGAGTTCGTTCTTGCGCCACTCGGCGGACCATCCCGCATCGCCAGTCGCGCGAAGGCGGAATTCTTCCCGCAGGAGTTCTTCCCAGGAGAATCGGCGAGAGTTATCCAGCCGAACCCAAGCGAAATGGAACAGCTCATGGCATAGGATGCGGCTCTGTTCGGCAGGTGAGCGCGCAAGATCCAGGTCGAGAACAATCAGACGGCGGCGGATGAACGTCGCCGCATGCGCGGGATTGCCCGCGGTATCGCGCAGACCGGCGCTGTACCGAACTTCGATCGGTTCGCCGCGAAACACCTATTCGAGAACCACGGAGCCGATGGTTACGATGCGCTGATCGATCGAGAATTCGGTCCCGTCGTCCGATTTCTGAATTTCCAGATCCACCGGGTCTTCTCCCGGACGATAGAGCCGCGCGCGCCGCCACGTTCCGAGAACGCGCGCGGTGATTCCGGTCGCCGGATAGTCGGAGTAATTGACCAGGTGCAGCACCCGTTGACGCTGGCCGCGCAGCGACACGAGGTTCGAGAGCATGCTCGAAACGTTGAACAGCCGCGCGCCTAGGTTCTGTCTTCCGACGGCGGCGGAGACACGCTGCCAAGTTGTGTCCACTCGGGTGTCCGTGGGATCAAAGACGAATTCATCCTCGGCGGGCGCAGCTTTCTTCGTTGGAGGAGGTCCGCTGATAAGCGTCTTGCCGGACTGAGTCGCCGACTGAATCGTCTCAGCCAACGCTGCGGGAGTGCTCTCGGGCTCCGGATTCACCGTCAGCCGCGCATCGCGTAAGGCGCCGGCGTTCACCTTGGCATAGGGGGCGGGGAATACCGGCATATGCTTGGCGGCAAGCATATCGAAGAGTCCGCCCGAAAAACGCGCCTGATCGTAGTCTTCGACGATCGCTATTGCGCCCGCTGGCGCCGCGGCGCGCCATTCCTTGTGATCTTCAAAAAAACGCAGAGCCGCTCCGATCCGCGCCCAATCCTTAAGCGCATTCTGTTCTCGCGCGAGAATTCGCTTCCAGAGGTCGTCATCGAGCGCCACAACCCAGCGTCCGCCGTTGATGGCGGCGTCTCCGATCGCCTGCACGTAGCGCTGCACGGGAAAAGCGGTTCCGGATGGCGGCGTGACCGCGATCCATGCCGTGGAGTCGGTGCTCGCGCGGACAAAGCGCACGAAACCGGTGTTCGTGTCGATCCACGGATTCGCGGTGGGCCCCGCGCTCGCCGAACCCCCAGCGGCAATGTGAATGCCCGGCCACATGCCTTGTGATGTGGAGAGAATCGGGGCGCCAGTATCGAAGCGCAGACGAGATCGTGGACCGGATTCGATATACGTCATTCCCGCCCTCGCCAGCGTACCCGTCACGATCGAAAGCGAGTAATCGTCGAATTCGCCTTCAATGATGCCGCCTGTGAATTTGTCTTTCGCAAGCGCGCGCGCCGCCTCGATAGGGTCGCCATCGCGGTGAATGACCCCGAGGGTCGCAATGCCCTTCGCGGCGGCGGCGGCGGCGAACTCCGGCGACCATTGCGGGCGTTCGAGCCAAAGGCAGTTAATGGCTGATCCATTCAGAAGGTCGAGTGACTTCGGGTCTCCGGAAGGCCAGCGTACGGGGACCCAGTCGGGATACATCGCGAGAGCAATGGCGGCGGCTAACATTGCGAAAGTGGATTTTACAACTTGTTTACAACTCCGGCGCAAAAACGCAGGACAGAGAGCCGGAAAATGGAGTTCGACGGCTGATCAGGGGTCTTTGACAGCCATCGAATGAGGGGCTCGGCTGTACAGGGGCAGCGGAGCCCTTTGTTATCCCGGTCGAGCGAATATCAATCGACATAGAAGCGCTTCACCCTCCCGCCGATGCTCGCCAGAACGTTGTAAGAAATAGTTCCCGCAGTACGGGCGATCTGCTGCGCATCCAGCGCGACGTCGCCTTCGCGTCCCAGGAGCGTCACCTCGTCGCCCGGAGCGAGTTGAGGCGACTGCGTGATGTCAATGGTTGTGACATCCATCGAGACCGTTCCCACGATGGGCGCAAAACGCCCACCGGCGATGACCTTGCCTTTGTTGGAAAGCCGGTGCGGAACTCCGTCGGCATAGCCGGCTGCGAGCACCGCAATTTTCATAGGCTCGGTTGCGCGATAAGATCCGCCGTAGCCGATCTTCGCGCCTTCGCAGACGTCTTTGACTGTGATGATCTTCGTCTTCCAGGTAAGAGCCGGAGACACCGCAAACGCCGGATTCGGAGAAGGTCCCCGCGCCGGCGAGACGTATCCGTAGATCGCGTGCCCCGGGCGGACCAGCGAAAGCCATGCCTCGCGGCGTGGATACGCGATGGCGTTCGTACTGCTGAAGTGCATCAGGGGCGGCCGAATTCCAAATTCCTGAAGCTTCTCGACCACTTGCCGGAAGGCGGCGATCTGGTCCTCAGTCTGAGTTGAAGAGAAATCGGTGGCCGAGGCGAAGTGCGACATCAACCCCTCGATGCGCACGTTCGGCGCCGCGTTCGCCGCCGCCGCTATTTGAGCCGCTGAGGCGAGCGTGCCCAGACGGTCCATGCCGGAATCGATTTTGAGATGAACGTCAATGGGCGTGCCTTCGTTGAACGTCCCCAGTTCTTCGAGCGAGTGCAGAACAGGCGTAAGCCGGAAGGCGCGGACCGCATTGCGTTCCCACTTCATCACTCCGGCCATAACCAGAATGCGGCATCCGATTCCGGCCTCGCGCAACGCGATTCCTTCCTCAACGGAACTGGCCGCCAACCAGGAAATGCCCTCGGCGCTGAGGATACGGGCGATTTCAATGGCGCCATGTCCGTACGCATTAGCCTTCACCACGCCGATGACGCCGGCGCCGGGCCGCACGGCATCGCGCACGACGCGATAGTTCGCCGCGATCTTCGACCGCGAGATCTCTACGTAACAGCGGGAATCCTGAGCCATGCGAGACGGAGGGTAGCTCTATTCTCGCAGGCTCGCCAGGAGCGCCTCGTAACGATCCGTGACGACATCCCAGTTGTAGCTCTCGCGAACGCGCTGTTCTGCATTTGCCCGGTAGCGATCGCGCTCGGTTTCCGGCATCGCGAGGACTTCGCGCATCCGTGCGGTAAGGCCTGCCTGGTCTTTGTAGGGCAGTCCCGCGTCTCCGCATACTTCGCTGTTCTCCGGCGTGTCGAGGTATATGACGAGCGCGCCGCGACCCATAGCTTCGATGAGCGCCGGGTGCGTTCCGCCGACTTCGGTCGCATGTATGTACGCGAAGCACCAGGAACCCAGTTCGTGGTAGCCCAGGCCATAGATCGCGCCGGGCATTACGATGCGGGGATCGGACGTATCGCGCACGCGCCGAATGTATTCGTCGGCGTAAGGCGCGTCGCCGATTAAAGCGAGCTTCATTCTGGTCGGGGTTTGTTCGAAAGCCATCCGTACTTCGAGAGCGCGGTTCTCCGGCTCCATGCGGCTCACGAAGAGGAAATATTCGTGCGGCTGGAGTCCGAGCGAATCGAGAATGGCGCGAGTTTCGACCCGGGCCACGTCCGCGCCGTAAGGAATGAATACGGAATCCATGTTGTAGGTCTTCCGGTAATAAGCGCGGATCGACTGCGCGTCGGTTACGATCGCGTTCGGCAGGACGGTCGCGAGGAATTCCGCACCGAGGTACCACGCGCGAGCGAGCGCATTCCACTTTTTTCGCTTCCGCTCGATGCCGTCGACATTGAGGACGACAGGGATTCCCAACGCGCGAGGTAGCAGGGTGAAAAGGGCGTTGGCGGCATTGCAATAGAGGGCCACGTCCGTGCGGTGGACCAGCAAGTGAAAAGTGGAAAAAAAGGTGTGAACGATGGTGTCGAAATACTTGTGCCGGATTGTCGGGAGATAACGCAGGTGGACCCCGCGGTACTCTTCAGAGCTGTGCCGGTTACGGCAATAGACGAAGACTTCGTGGCCACGCTTGGCTAAACGGAAGGATAATTCCTCCGCGAACGTTTCAAATCCGCCATAATTTGCAGGAATTCCGCGCGTCCCGAGGAGCGCAATGCGCACGCCCTACCGCCGGGCTGCTTTGGCGCGCGACAGCGCGGCGACAAATTTCTTCGGAGCGGGCTTGCTGACAGGCTCAAAGGCGAACCAGCTTGCCATGTACTCGTCGTTGACGCGCTGGCGCCGCATAATCTTTCGGCGTTTCGCCATAACGTTTCGCCAGTTTCGAAAGAGAAACGGAAAAGCCTTCAGCGAGGTGTGTTCCCAGAGCAGACAGCAGCTCACCACCACGACGTCGCGCGCCGTAATCGAAAAAAAATTACGGCGATAGAGATCGCCCGTCATGTTCTTCATCCGGAGGAGAAACCGATTCTTCACCGAATGCATATTTATTTCGGGCGGCAGCGCGCGGCGGTTCCCTGGCAGCGCATTGCGGACGTGATATCCCTTGGCGTAAGGCGCGTAGAGGCACTTCCAGCCCATCAACTGAGCGCGCCACGCGACATCCGCGTCTTCGCGGTACACAAAGAAATCCACGTCGAAGAACTCGCCGTCGACGGAAATGTCTTCGATCATTTCGCGGCGGTAAAGGGCGGCGGCGGCGGTCGCTCCGAATACGTACTCGTAATTCAGATAATGGCCGTTATCGACCTGGAGGCTGCCGCGGTCCAGGTGCCGCAGATTCGGGGTGAAATAGATTCCGGTGGAATCGACCTTCGGTTTTTCGGGAAACTCGAACCGGGCATTCATGGTCAGGAGTTTTCCGCACACGGTGCCGACGCGGGGATCGAGATTACCCGCGTTTACGAGCGCTTCCAGAAAACCCTGCAACAGCAGCACATCCGGATTCAGAGTGAGGACCCACTCGGAATTCGAGAGTCCAATCGCCTGGTTCTGGGCCGCCGCGAAGCCGACATTTTCTTCGTTATAGACAATACGGCAACCTTCGCGCCCGTCGAATTGCTCGAGAATATCGACGGTACCGTCGGTCGAATTATTGTCGACGACGATGATTTCTTTAAAAGGATAATCCTGATCGAGAACCGATTCGAGGCAGCGTTTGATAAAGCGGCCGCTGTTGTATGTGACGATCGTTACCGAAACGAAGTCGCTACGGGACATGTATGCGGGAAAAGGCTCCAGTAGAGTTTTTCAATGCCGTGCTTCAGAAAACACTGTTTAGAAAACACTGCTCCGATAACCTCGCCCGGGTCGAAACATCCGGCCGAGCGCGAGGCGGCAAACCGCGCCATATACTAATACCGCTTTAAATCCATCGCGCGGAAACGCCCTCACTCCGCGCAATGCGGAACCGACAATTGTCGCTGCGCACACGCTCCAGTACGCAAATAGCGAATAATGTCGCGCAGCATATTCAAGAAGACTACCATACCAGTAACGTTCACGAATCTCCAGTGGTAGCGACCCCACTGAGTGAGCTCCCGCATGTTTGGCGACGGCCGCGGGGTTGTACCGCACTAAAGCGCCGGCTTGCTTCACACGCCAGCAGAAATCGACATCTTCGAACCAAATCGGCCAGTAGCATTCGCCGAACCCGCCGACCTTTTCCCATATCCTTCGCGGGAACATCAGAAAAGCACCGGCGGGTTGTTCGACGAACGCAGGAGTCACCGGATCCATGCCGAAGCAACGGTAGTGCCAATTCAGGGGGTTGCGAGGCCACAGCGAATTGACGCCGAGAACCTCGCATGCGAGGGTCGCCGCGGACGGCAGATTTCTCGCCATAAACCCCTGCTGAGGCTTGCCGTCTGCCCCGATCAACAGACCACCAGCGGCCCCGATCCGGTGGTCGTCGAACTCGGCTATCAGCGCGTCAAGACCGCGTTCCAAACGGGCATCGGGATTCAGAAGAAGCAATAACGGCGCGGTCGTCGCGCGTACTCCCTGATTGACCGCGGCGCCAAACCCGAGATTCGTCGAGTTCTCAATCAGGGCCGTTCCGCGCGACACAACCTCCTCGCGCGTGCGGTCTGTGGATGCGTTGTCGACAACGACAACCTGGATGTCCGGAACTTCACGCAAAGCATCGAGGCAACCTCCGATTTCCCCTGCCGACTCATGCGTTACGATGACAATCCCGACACGCGCCATGTGTCATTTTGCCGCTGGGCCGGCGGTAAGGCGGAAGTACCAGCGCCAGTAGGATTCCTGCGCATGGCTTCGGATCTCGCGCTCCGAACTGTAAAGAAAATCGCGGATTTCAGGTGAAGGCGGTGCCGTAAGGCGGAGCGATTTCATGCCTTCCCATTTACCTCGCAACCAGGCGAGCCCAGCTCCATGCCGAACCGCCACCAACCCCCATAACAATTGGCCGATAAGAATCTGCCAGAGACAACTAAGAAACAAAGCGCGGTCAAAATGCCGCGAAACAAGCGCGAGCTGGTTACGGGAGATCAAGCGAACGACGAGCGGATTCCACCGGCCGAGAGTGGCGCTTCCGTGGTGCCATGCGAGCGCATCAGGCACGAAGACGCCACGCAGACCCATTCTGATGCAGCGAAGACCGAGATCGACGTCTTCGAGATAAGACCCGAAACTTTCATCGAATCCGTTCAGCCGGTTGAGGGCGGATCTGCGAAACAGACACGCGGTGCCCGGCGCGATCGCGATTGTCGCCGGTCTGAATGGATCCCCGTTTCGCGGCATCCCATGACCAACCCGCCATGCGCAACCGGATCGACTCACCAGATCGTACGTGCCGTCGATCGTTTCCCGCCGGGAAGCATTGAGAATCAGGCCCGTGGCGAAGCTTTCCTGACGATTCGCCGCGGCGGTGAGACGTTGGGCCCACTCCGCATCCAGTTCCACATCGCTGTTCAGGATCGCGATCCACGGCGCCCCCGCGGCGCGCCAACCGGTGTTGACAGCGCGCGCAAAACCTGCGTTCTCATTCATCGCGATGACATCGCATCCGGCGCGGCGGGCGACGTCAACCGCGTTATCCGTCGAGGCGTTGTCGATGACGATGATCTGCTCGAAGGGGACGGTCTGTTTTCGAATGGTCTGAAGAAGCCGTTCCAGCATTTCGGCGCGATTGTGCACGGGTATGACCGCGGCGATGGTTTCCCGGAACTCCACTGTAGACTGAGACTGTAATGATACGACTCGCGACTATTATGCTTGCGGCTTCCGCGACGACTCTTTTCGCGCAGGCGCCGCCTGCTCAGGCGCCAGCTGCGCAGCCTACGCACGCGCCCGCTCCGCACGCGCCGGCTCCGGTTGCTCCAGCGCCTGCCGCGCCCGCCCAACTTACCCAAGCCTCGGCAACGCAGGTATCCACGGTACGCAGCGTCTATATCCTGCCGATGGCCGGCGGCCTCGACCAGTATCTCGCGGAGCATCTGACGCAGACTGGCGCTATGCAGGTGGTAACGGATCCCAAAGCGGCCGAAGCGTTTCTCACGGACCATCTGGGAGAGCCGTTTGAACAGAAGATAGCGGAGTTTCATCAGCCCGCCGACGCGGCGAAGAATGCCAACGCCGTTCATCCCTCTTTTCACTCGAACAGTTCCCGGGGCACGATTTTTGTGGTCGACGCCAAGTCGCAAAAGGTAATCTGGTCGGACTATGAGAAGCCAGGCTCTCACGACGCCGCCACGCTCAATCATGTGGCGGCGCAGATCGTTCAGAAAATGGTTGGGAAGCCGAAGTAGAGCGCTTCTCTTCCAGAACCTGCCGGTACCTTTCCACCAATCGACCGGTAATCACCGCCATATCCCAGTTCGATTCCACCTCGCGCCTGGCGCGCTCCGCCATAAGCGTCGCGGAGTCCCGGTCGTCGAATAGCTGGAGGATTTTGGCGGCGAACGTAGTCGGATCGTCAGCCAGCGCGCAGAATTCGCCATCCTTATCGGCAAGGCCCTCGGCTCCGATTCTCGTGGAAACGACCGGAATGCCGCTGGCAAAGGCTTCCAACAGTTTCACGCGAACACCCGAGCCGCTTCGGATCGGGCAGATGAAAACCGCGCACGAAGAGAAGAGCGGCTGAATGTCGTCGACAAAGCCCAACAGGTCAATCGCGTTTGCGGGATCGGGAAAAGCATGACGGGGAGGGGGATCGGATCCCGCGACCAGCAGGCGCGCATCGGGCGCTTTTTCCAGCACCGCAGGCAGCACATGGCGAGTAAACCATTCGAGAGCGACTACGTTCGGCGCATGACGAAAGCTGCCAAGAAACAGGATCGTTCGCGGTTTGCGCAGGGCGCCTGGATAGGGATAGACGGAAGTGTCAATACCCGCGCGCAATCCGGTATCAATCCTCGGCGCAAGGCGCGGCAGAAAGCCTTCCAGATAAGCTTTGTTCTCGCGTGTGCAGACCTGGATCTCATCGCAGTCCGGCAGCACGCTGAGCTCGTAACGAATCGCGCGGAGGTATTCGAAGCGCGCCTTAATCCGCTCGATTGAGCTTTTCATGAAGGGAAGCGAGCGCCCGATGGACTGGAAGTAGACATCGTGCTCGAAAAGCGCGCAGGCGAGGTTCTCAAAACGCTGCGCATACTGGCCGAGAGCCGTGTACTCCAGCTGAACCAGATCGATTCGCTTCAGAAGGATCTGCCGGTGTATCAGCCATTCGATGTCCGGCGTATGAAATTCGTGGACCGCGTGCGGGGTAATAGAGGCGAGATGGGGCGTCCGCCGCGCGCTCCGGACGATGAACTCGACGGACGCGCAGTACCGGGGAAGTTCCGCCTCATTTCCGGCGAGTTCACCGGGATAGTCGAGCATTACGATCGCATGCACCTCGCACCACTTGGCAAGGTGACGCACGGTGTTGTACATAAACACTGCGCCTCCATGCACGGGCGGGTAGATGGAATACGGTGAGACAAAGAGAACGCGCGGCTTTTGCGGAGAAGGATCAAAAAAAGAAAACCGGTCGTGAAAGTGGGCCGGGCTGGCTCGACGAAATGCTTCGGAGTCGTTTACGACCGCGAGAGAACGCGCGCGCCAGCGCGACCGGACGGCCCCAGGGAGTTGCCGGAAAGCTCGCAGGATGCCGCGCCCCCGGAGAACCGACGACAGCAGATGCGTCCCGAGACGGCTCCAGCCATGAATGTTCTTCCACGCCCATAGCGCATAGTTTTTCTGGAGAATTGACTCGATATAAGCCGCGCTGAAGGTTCGGCCGATCGTTCCACGATGTTCATGATGAACGATACTCGCTGGCTGATACAGAACCTTCCAGCCGCGCTTCCATGCTAGAAATCCGAGATCCGTGTCCTCCAGATAGAACGGGGCTAACAGTTCATCGAAGCCGCCCAGCGAAAGGAATTTGCGGCGGTCGAAGGCGCATGAACCGCCCCCTCCGTAGAAGCACGGAAAGATGCGATCCACTTCGGGATCATCCCGATGCGTGACGCGCAACGCGCCATCCTGCCACCACCCCTGCGTCAGGCCGGTCTCCTCGCGCCGGCGTGTGCGGTCTCCGAGAAAGATCTGGCATGAAACGGCGAATACCTTTTCATCTGTGAAGCCCGACAGCAGAGGAGCGAGAAAGTCGGGCTCTACGCGCATATCGCTGTTGAGCAGCACGACGATATCATTCTTCGCGGCTTCGAAGCCCGCATTTGAGCCGCCGCCAAACCCCAGATTGCGATCCAGGGCCAGAACGCGCACCTCGGGGAAGTGGGCGCGAACCCAATCGGCGCTGCCATCCGTCGAGCCGTTATCGACCACAACAATCTCGCTGCCCGGATGATTAGCGATCGCCGCGATCCACGACGGCAGAAAGCGTTCCAGAAGATCGCGGCCGTTCCAGTTGGGAATCACCAGGGACGCCGCGCTGGTTCGGGGCATGACGTCGCGCGGCTGGTTTCGCCGTCCGAGGATGAGCCATGCCAGATCGGTGAGCGCAATTGCGATCGCCGCGATCGTGAGCACGGGAATGGCGGCAAGCGCCAGCGGAAGCGCCCGCGGAAGCGCCCGCAGATAGCGCGCCAAAGCTGACTGCATGCTATTCGGGATCCACCACCGGACCCAGCTGCAACTTTCTGCCGAAGCGAACCCATCGTGAGTTCGCGATCATCCGTTCCCGTTCGCGGTACCGCTCGATCTCAGCCTTCTCGAGTTCCAGGTTTTGGGTGAGTTCCGCGATCCGGGCGTCCAGCGATTGCCCCCAAAGCGTTCGCGCGGTCAGATCCGATTCCAGAGCGGTTTCGCGGCCTTTCAGCCGTCTGATCTCCGTCCAGGCGTTAGCGAGATCCACTTCCAGTCCCCGAATCCACTCCAGCCGCTCCGCGATCTCCGTCTGCAGCGCTTCAATTCGGCTATCGCGGTCGGCAATCCTCCGGTTCAGCTCGTGCGCCCACTCAGTGCGCTCGCGGACTTCGGCAAGCGCTGCGTTGTGCTCCTCATGAAGGGCGGTGTGCCGCGCGTTCAGCTCGTCGAGCCATTCATCCTTGCGGCGAAGCTCGCCGTCCAGTTTTGCGATGTGCCGCTCGCGTTCGCGGAGCACGTTGCCCGCCGTGGGCATCCACACGAACGGCGCCTTCGAATCGATCGCAGAGCGGCTGCACGCGGCGAAATAGAAATGAGCATTTTCGGGGTTGGGATCGCCGGGCGTTTCGAGCGTCATTGCAGCGCTTTCCGGCCCGCTGAAAATAATAGTTTCGACGTGATTTTGAGTCCAGAGCTGCACATGAGGAAAGACTTCACGAAGCGCTTTCTGAAACTCGTCGAACTCGAATTCGTGGCAGTGAAAGGGATTCGGCCCCGCCTCGCTCCGCATCTCCGCGTAATAGGATTTGTTAGGCGTGGAAATAAGCAACACGCCCGTGTCGCTGAGAACTCGGCAGGCTTCAGTTAACAAATCACGCCATCGCTCCAGATGTTCGATGACCTCGAAGGCGGTCACAACATCGAATGTTTTGTTCCCGAAAGGCAGGCTCTCGCAGCGCGCTTGCGCGAATGCGATTCGCGCCGCGGCGAAGTTGCGGGTCGCGTATTCGACCGCCTCCGCCGAGACATCGGTTCCGACCACACTTGAGGCGTTCGTAAGCTGGGCGGCTCCATAGCCGGAGCCGCATCCCGCGTCGAGCACCTTTGCGCCCTCGCAGAAGCGCTCCGCAAACCGGTAGCGCGCGAGGTGTTCGTTGTAGAGATCGGGTTCGACGAGCCCCGGTATTACCCGCTCCCCTGTGAATTCAGCCAACCGGCGCTCCCTGGCCGGTATGAACAGAGGCGTTCATTTCGATGTGGCATGGCCATTGAATGTAGCCGTACACTGGGCGCTCGCCGCGGGCCATCTGCACGGTGACGGCGTTATCGATCCAGTCGCAGACTTCGCCATCCTCTTTGATCCAGGGCGAGAACGAGAAGGATCCAGGATAAAGCTCGGGAATGACGAGCTGAAATTCGACGGTCATCCGTTCTCCGGCGTTCAGGCGCCCGATCGGATGTCCTTCGTCGGCTACGCTGACTTGCGCGAACTCCAGCCCGAGATGGTTGCGAATCAGGAACCCGGCATCCGGCCGAACTAACAACATCTTCGCCTGAAATCCGATACGCAGCGTCACGCGGCGGCCGGGAATCATGAGATGAAGCGGCTCGCCGAATTCGTTCAGGGCGGCGATGCCGTAGATCTCCCCCTTCCCGCTGCCATGGCGATGATCCACATTCGGCAACGCCAGCGGCGCCGCTTCGGCTGTCTTCATTGGTTGATCCATCGCGGACAGATATCGGTCCACGACGAACTCCACCGTTCCGATGGCCGCAACCTCGCCATGACGCAGCCAGAGAACCCGGTCGCCAATAGCTCGAACGTCCGCCATCGAGTGGGAAACGAATACGATCGTGAGTCCGCGGGCGCGCAGTTCCTGAATCTTGCGCATGCATTTGTGGCGGAAATAAGCGTCTCCCACAGCAAGCGCCTCGTCCACGATAAGAATTTCCGGGTCAACGCTGATCGCGACGGCGAATGCGAGCCTTACTGCCATGCCGCTCGAATAGGTTTTCAGCGGCTGATCGATATAGCGCCCGATTTCCGCGAAGTCTTCGATGGACTGAAAGCGCCGGTCGATCTCCTTTTTCGACATCCCGAGGATCGAGGCGTTCAGGTAAACATTTTCGCTTCCGGTGAATTCAGGGTTGAAACCGGCTCCGAGTTCCAGCAGAGCCGCGACGCGTCCGTTCACGCCCACTTCTCCCGAAGTCGGCTGAAGAATGCCGGCCATGAGCTGTAGGGCTGTGCTCTTACCCGATCCGTTCTCGCCGATAACGCAAAACACCTCCCCAGGGCTGACGGCGAAGCTGACCTCATTCAGCGCGCGAAACTCGCGGTGACAGCTGCGCACTCCCAATAAGACGGATTCCTTCAGCCGATCCGCCGGAGAATCGTAGATGCGATAGGTCTTGGAGACGCGGTCGAACTCGACGGCATTCACTGGATTCTTCAGTTTATTCCAGAGGCGTAATCGCGCAGCAAGAGGCTAGAATAAAGGATTCGCATGATTTCGCGCTCTGAAGCCATCGATATGTTCCAGTCCGACGACCTGATCGGAATCGGAATGGAAGCCGACGCGATAAGGCGGCGGCTCCATCCGGATGGCGTGGTTTCCTACATTGTTGACCGCAATATCAACTACACGAATTTCTGTACGGAGTATTGCAGCTTCTGCGCCTTCTACCGTCCGATGGGACACAAAGAGGGTTACGTACTTCCGCAGGAGACGATCTTCGAAAAGATTCAGGAAACAATCGATCTCGGCGGTACCGGGATGCTGTTTCAGGGCGGGTTGCACCCGGACCTCAAGATCGAATGGTATGAGGATCTGCTGCGCGCGATCAAGGCGAAGTTCGATATCTGGTGCCATTGCTTCTCGGCGCCCGAGATCGTCAACATCGCCCAGGTCAGCGGACTGTCGTTACGCGATACGATTGCTCGCCTGCGCGACGCGGGTCTTGATTCGATTCCAGGCGGAGGCGCGGAGATCCTGGATGACGCTGTTCGTTACCGGATCAGCCGTCTGAAATGCGGAGTGCAGGAGTGGATCGACGTGCACCGCACGGCGCACGCGCTCGGCATGCGGACCACGGCCACTATGATGTTCGGCTGCGGCGAGACGATCGAACAGCGCATGAACCACTTCGACATCGTGCGGCAGATTCAGGAAGACACCGGCGGTTTTACTGCGTTTATCCCGTGGTCTTTTCAGCGTGAGCTGACTTCACTGGGCCGGTTCATTAAGGAAGAGGCGACTGCGGTAGAGTACCTGAAAACGCTGGCGATCTCGCGCATATACCTCGACAACATTCTGAACATTCAGAGTTCCTGGGTGACGCCCGGTCTCAAGACCTGCCAGTTGGGGCTGCGCTTCGGCGGCAATGACGTCGGCAGCATCATGATCGAAGAGAACGTGGTCTCGGCGGCGGGCACGCATCACAGGGCGACGGAAGAAGAACTGCGCCGCATGATTCGCGACGCAGGCTTTGTTCCCAAACAGCGGGACACGCTTTACCGCACATATTTCCTTAACTAGACCTGATGCCCTCTGGCTCGGGTAATATGCGCGGCATGCGTTGGTGCGTCGAGCGAGTGAAAGAAGCGCCATGGATCGGAAAAGCGCATCTCCTGGTTGTCCTTTGGCTCGCTCTTCCGGCGATCCACCCAAAACACTCCCTAAGGAGCGAACTGCACCGAAGGCTCGTGGGTGACCGGGAAGTTTATCGAGTTCGCAATGAAGCAAAGCCGCCGCGCCTCGTCGTGAAGCGATTGCGCTTTGGCGGAATCCGATGACCGCGTTATCGTGACTCGCGGGCGCAGTGTTACCTGCGTCATCCGGCCGGAACTATCCGCAGCTTCCTCCATCTCGCCTTGGGCTTCGTCCGCATAGTCGAGAACCACCACGTCATTAACCGCGCAGACATGAAGGTACGAGAGCATGTGGCAGGCCGAGAGGCTTGCTATCAGAAGTTCCTCAGGGTTGTATCGCGCGCCTTCGCCGCGAAAATGTGGATCCGAGCTTCCCTCGATTGTCGTCGCCTTATTGGCGCCGTCGATGGTGTGGTTGCGGCCGTAGGCGCGGTAACCGGACGTGCCGGAACCCGTGTTGCCCGTCCATTTCAACTTCGTTCGGTACGAGTGTTTCGTCATCTCTGATACTCTGCGAGACAGTGAAGAATTATCTTGATCTTACCGGGAAGAAAGCTCTGATCACCGGCGCGTCATCGGGCATCGGCGCTGCGGCCGCGTCCGTTTTTGCCGACCTCGGCGCGCATGTGGTCATAGGGTACAACGCCAACAAGAAGGGCGCCGACGAAGTGGTGCGTTCCGTAACTGAAGCGGGCGGGAGAATCAGCGCAATTCAGGCCGACGTGCGCACTACCGAAGGCGTCCGGAGTTTGATGGAAGCCGCCGCCGCCGAACTGGGCGTGATCGACATTCTTGTGAACAACGCCGGCTCACTTATCGAACGGCAGAGAATCGCTCAGATCACTGAAGACCGATGGGACGAGGTTTTGGATCTGAATCTCAAGAGCGCGATGCTCTGCGCCCAAACGGCGGCGGCCGGCATGGTGGAGCGGAAGACCGGCTCGATCATCAACATCGTTTCGATCGCCGGCCGCAATGGCGGCGGTCCGGGCGCGCTCGCGTATGCCACGGCCAAAGGGGCCCTGATCACCTTCACCAAAGGCCTCGCCCGCGAACTCGCGCCACACGGCGTGCGCGTGAACGCGGTTTCGCCAGGCGTCATCGATACGCCTTTTCACGAAGTATTTTCCACGCCCGAAATGATGCGCAATTTTGTGGCGGGCATTCCGATGGGACGGGTGGGCACGTCCATGGAATGCGCGACAGCGATCGCCTTCCTCGCTTCAGACGCGGCGAGCTACATCGCCGGCGAGACGATCGAGGTCAATGGCGGCCAGTTGATGCTCTGAGGCCGGAGGATTCCCGCCGACCGATAAGATGGAAATTACATGAGTCCTGGACAACAGTCGCAGCCAAAGCTGCCGATAGCCGGAGTGTCGAATCTGATTGCGGTGGGAAGCGGGAAGGGCGGCGTAGGAAAGACCACCGTTTCGGTCAATCTGGCGATCGCGCTTTCGCGCCTCGGCCGTAAGGTTGGATTGCTGGATGCCGATGTTTACGGCCCGAACGTCCCGCTGATGATGGGGACGAACAGCACTCCCTCGGCGATCGGCGAGCGCATTCAGCCGTTGGAGAAGTACGGCGTCAAGCTGATGTCCATGGGATTTCTGAACCCGGGCGATAAACCGCTGGTATGGCGCGGCCCCATGCTGCACAGCGTGATCCAGCAGTTCCTTCGTGGAGTCGATTGGGGAGAACTGGATTATCTGTTGATCGACCTCCCTCCCGGTACCGGCGACGTGCAGCTTTCGCTTGTGCAGACGGCGCCTCTGACCGGAGCCGTGATCGTCACCACGCCATCCGACGTCTCGCTCGAGGACGCACGGAAGGCGGTTCACATGTTCGAGCAGGTGCGCGTTCCGCTGCTCGGGATGGTCGAAAACATGAGTTATTTGCAGTGCCCGCACTGCAACGAGCGCATTGACGTTTTCAGTACCGGGGGAGGGAAGCGGACCGCTTCGGACATGGGCGTGTTCTTCCTTGGAGCCCTGCCTCTCGATCCCAACGTCCGGATCGGCGGGGACACCGGTCAGCCGGTCGCCACGTTTGGCCCCGAGGACAAACGTTCGGCGGCCATGTACGATCTCGCCACGCTCGTCATCTCGCGCGCCCGCGAAGCGAACGCTTCCAAAGGCCCGACGATCACGATCGCAGACTGATCACGGATTCGTAAAAATCGATTTCGCGATCATGCCGTGGACGCCTTTCTTGCCGTCCACGAGTTGAGTGATTTCGAAATCGGCGGCAATGCTCGCGAGCACATACGCCTCCTGCTTCGTCAGGCCGCGATATGAGCAAAGGAAATCGACCATTTCGCGGACGGCGATCTGAGCCGCCTTCGTAAGGTCTTCGTCCGTGCCCATCGTAATGAAGTGAGTCGGCGTCTCGGCGCGCGGCCATTTCAGATGGAGATCTTTGCGCACGACAAAACGGAACGTTCCGATGAGCGGCGTTTCCATCGCGGTGATGTCCACCTCGCCATCGCCCTGTCCGGCGTGTCCGTCGCCCACCTGAAACAACGCGCCTTTGACATGAATCGGGATGTAGAGCGTTGAGCCGGCGGTGAGATTGCGGTTGTCCAGGTTGCCCGCATGTATGCCGGGGGGCGCGCTGTTGATTCGCCCGTCTTCCGGCGGCGGCGCCACGCCCATACTTCCGAAGAAGGGATGAAGCGGAATCGTGATGCCCGGCGCAAAGAGAGCCCGCATGCGTTCGCGATCCAACGGAATAATGCGCCCGTACCGTTCGGTGAAGTCCTCGCGCAGAAATCCGGAGGTTGGGCTGAATCCGTTGTACGCCCAGGGAACAGGCATTTCGATCTTTTCGATATGAAGTTCGAGAGTGTCGCCGGGTTCGGCGCCCTCGATATAGATCGGTCCGGTCAGAATGTGACCGCCCGGACCGCGATCAAGCGTCGCGTTGGTGATGGCGCGTAATGACTGCGGAATCTGGTCGGCGGGCACGTTCAGCCGTTCCAGAGCCGCTACGCTGGCGGTCCCGACCGTCTCAACGGTAACCGTGTCGCCCGGCTTTATGGTCAAAACTGGTTTCGATTCGGACCAGTAATGCCCCACGACAACGGTCTCAGGACTCGCGTTCAAAGTGTGATGCTCGGCCAGCGCTGACGTTAAGAAAAGAGCGAGAAGCGAAGCGATGCGGAGGATCTTCAGAGTCGGGCCGCCTTTCTGAGTAGGGCTAGGGTACCATGAGCCAAATTCAACGCGCCGTGCTTTCCCTGATGTTGCACTCGTGTGCCGCTATCGCTGCGGTAGTACCGAAGAAAAGGCGGTGCTCGCTGTAATCCAGAGACTTCGCTGGAGGAATTCGCCGCACGGATGTCAACCACTAAGCAGAAGTACCTCGAACGGATCTGGAACCCAGGATTCAAGTCCGGGGTGCGGTTGCGAACGTATGGGCGCAATATGATTTCCACATCGACGGGAAACTCGACCACTGCGGCATCGATTCCTTCGGCCTGGTGGAAACTGCCCGAGCGGTGAAGATCGCCGGCGTGGCGTTCACATCCGAAACCGCGGCTGCGCGCCGAGCCCTCTGGGACCTCCGCGCGGGTAGACGCGCTTACTCCAGATGCATGCTGAGATCGTCGGGGCGCAGGCAGTGCGCGAGCGCGGTCTCTCTTGAAATCGTTCCCTGCCGGACCATCTCGGCCAGTGACTGTTCCATCGTCATCATGCCGTGGCTTCGGCCGGTAGAGATCTGAAGACGAAGTTGATGGTCGTCGCCCCGGCGAATCAAACTACGAACCGCGTCGGTCGCCACCATGACTTCAACGGCGGGGAAGCGGCCTGCGCCGTTCGCGCCCGGAACCAGCTGCTGGGCGATGATCGCCGTCAAGGCGAGAGATAGCTGTTGCCGGATCTGCGCCTGATTCGACTGCGGGAAGGAATCGAGGATGCGCGAGATGGCCTGGCCGGTGTCATTCGTGTGCAGCGTTGAGAACACCAGATGGCCCGTTTCAGCGGCCGTCAATACAGTAGACATCGTCTCGGCGTCGCGCATCTCGCCCACAAGGATGACGTCCGGATTCTGCCGGAGAATGCTGCGCAGCGAGTTAACAAAATCTGGCGTGTCGCGCCCGACTTCGATTTGTTCCACGACGGAATGGGCGTTTGTGTAGTGGTATTCGATCGGATCTTCGATCGTCACGATGTGGAACCGATTCCGTTTGTTCACGAGTTCAACCAACGCGGCGAGAGTCGTGGTCTTGCCGCAACCGGTCGGTCCCGTGACGAGGATCAAACCCTGACGTCGCTCCACGAGTTTGGCCAGACCGGAGGGAAGATGCAGGGACTCCAGCGAAGGCACGCGCGCCGGCAGCAATCGAATCGACGCCGCCACTCCGCCGCGCTGGAAATGCAGGTTGGCCCGACAGCGAACGCCGTTGCCCCGCACGAAGCTGAAATCGAGAGATTTGCGGCGGTTCAGGTCCGCCCGCTGCTCGGCAGAGAGCAGCGGAAAAAGGAGGCTTTGGATGTCCTCGACAGCCAAAGGGTCAGACCCCGCTGCTGTCAGACTGCCCCCCACACGGACAACGGCGGGCGAATCGGCGACGAGCAGGATATCGGATGCGTTTCGCTCCGATGCGAGTGAGAGAAGGTGCTCAAGCCCGGCGGAAGGCTTCTGGGAGAGAACAGCGCCGCCTGGCGCTGCGCGGTTCAGTTCGGTGACGATGCGCTCGAGTTCGTTGTCGTAGGCAGGCAAACTCGAACCCGCTCGTCAGACCTTCTTCGCCGCCTTTGCCGCGATCTTGCGCTCCACGGCCGCCATCAGCCGAGTGTGGATGTCCTCCGGAATCGTGCACGATTTCATGCCCTTGTAGACCGAGATCGTCTTGCGCGCCGTGTCGCAGATGACGAAGCAGTTCGGGCATTCTGAAATGTGACTTTCCAGCTTTGTTTTAATCTCCTGGTCCGTTTTCTCGTCCAGAAAGTCCGAGAGTTCGGCCAGAAACTCCTTACATGTAAGCAAAGGCGTCGTCTCCCTTGCGCTTGAAAAAGCGGGTAAGCTTGTCGCGCAATTGCAAGCGCGCGCGCAGCAGGCGGCTCTTGACCGCGGGTACAGAAAGTTCTAACACGTCGGCGGTTTCTTCCGTAGAGAGGCCGTCTACATCGCGCAGCGTGAAGACGGTCTTGTAAATGGGCGCGAGTCCATCGATGGCCTCAGTGAGAATCGTGTTCAGTTCGGCCTGGGAATAGCGCACTTCGGGATCGGGATCCCATGCGGCGATTTCCCGGACGACCGTGTCCTCGCCGGTATCGATCTGTTCGTCGATGGAAACTGTCCGGTCGCTTTTCCGCTTCCGCAGTTTCATCAGCGCCTGATTGACGGCGATCCGAACGATCCAGGTGTAGAACTTCGAATTCCCCTGGAACTGATCGAGGTGCTCGAAGGCCTTGAGAAAACTCTCCTGAAGGACGTCCTCCGCATCCTCGCGATTTTGCGTGATGTTCATCGCGAGGCGGAAGATTTTGCCTTCGTACTGGCGGATGAGAGCCGAAAAAGCTCCCATGTCGCCTTCCCTGGCGCGGTTGACCAACTCCAGTTCGGCTTTCGCTTCCTCGGAGATCTCGGCCGCGGCCGCTGCTGCTAAGGATACGCTCTCGGTGGCCATTTTGCGCGAATCCCCATTTTCCCACGCGCCGGAGGGCGGTGAGTATGCGGGAGAATAGCCACAACCGGTTCCCGAACCGGAGGCGTACAGAGTCATACCCACCTTCGATGGCGTAAGTCGAACGAAAGTTTCGGTTAATCGGCTTTGGGCGCCCTATCCCAGTTCCTGAGCACGCGCAGGATGTATTCGCGCGTCTCCCGGTAGGGGGGCACGCCGTGATACTTCTCGACGGCTGCCGGCCCGGCATTATAGGCGGCGAGAGCCAGCAATACCTGATCGGGGCTGTCTTCGTACTTTGCCAAGAGGTCCCTCAGGTACTGGGCTCCGCCATCGGCGTTCTGGGCAGGGTCTTTGGGATCGACTCCCAGCTCACGTGCCGTCTGAGGCATGAGCTGCATGAGACCAATAGCGCCTTTGGGCGAGAGCGCCTCCGGGTGAAAGCCCGATTCGACCTTCATCACGCTCCGAACGAACGATTCAGGCAGGGAGTACTTCCTTGCAGCATCGGCGGCGAGATCGGTCGGAACCGCGATCAGGTGCGGCGCAGGTGCGGCCTGGGTCGGCTCCAGCGGCGCAGCGGGTGGGGGAGTCGCGAGATCATCCTGCTCAAACCGGCTGATATTAGCGGCGGGCATCTGTGTGAAGCCGCCATCGGAATAAAGCCGAACCAGAGAGCCGTCGGTTTCGTGGCGATCGGCATGGACGCGAAATCCATTCGAAAGCACCGCATATTCCCCCGCCGACACCGGGGCGGCAGCCAAGAGGGCCAGCGTGCCTGTGCCGATAAGATGGAGGATTCTCATGCCAACTAGTTCAGTGACGCGTCTGGAGTGCAGTGTGTGTACCCGGAAATACGAAGCCGGGAAGGTCTGGAATCTCTGCGAGTGCGGTGGCCCTCTTCTGGTCCGCTACAACCTCGCTAAGTTGAAGGAAAGCTGGGGGAAAGAGGCCCTGAAAGGCGCGGTCACGTCGATGTGGCGCTACTCGCCAGCGCTTCCCGTGGACCATCCGGAGTCCATTATCTCACTCGGGGAAGGAATGACCCCGATCATTGAGGCCAAACGGACGGGGGCCAGAATCGGCGCTCCGAACCTCTTGATCAAGGACGAAGGGCTGAATCCCACCGGATCTTTTAAAGCACGCGGGCTCTCCTGCGCGGTTTCCATGTGTGTGGAGCTGGGGCTGAAGAGGCTGGCTATTCCTTCAGCGGGTAACGCGGCGAGTGCGCTGGCGGCTTACTCAGCCGCGGCGGCCATCGAAGCGAACATCTTCATGCCTCAGGATGTGCCGCAGTCGAACTACATCGAATGTAAGGCTTACGGGGCCAAAGTGACACTGGTGAACGGACTGATCAGCGACTGCGGCCGGATCGTCGCGGAGCGGAAACAGGCCGAAGGCTGGTTCGAGATTTCGACCCTGAAGGAGCCCTACCGGATCGAAGGCAAGAAGACGATGGGCTATGAGGCGGCCGAGCAACTCGGCTGGGAATTGCCTGACGCGATCTTCTACCCGACCGGCGGCGGCGTCGGCATGATCGGGATGTGGAAAGCCTTCGCCGAAATGGAGGCGATGGGCTGGATCGGTCCGAAGCGGCCGAAGATGATCGCCGTCCAGGCGGAAGGCTGCCAGCCCATCGTTCGCGCGCTGAACGAAGGCGCGGAGGTGAGCCGCTTTTGGGAAGATGCCACCACGGTCGCGGCTGGCCTTCGCGTTCCGAAACCCTTGGGGGATCGATTGACGCTTCAGGCAGTGCGCGAGAGCGGCGGTACGGCTGTTGCGGTATCCGATCAGGATTTGGTCGACGCTGGCCTTCGCCTGGCGGAAGAGGAAGGAATCTTCGCCGCGCCGGAAGGCGCCGCCTGCATCGCAGCAGCGGAAAGGCTGGTGGCCGAGGGCTTCCTGAAGTCCAGTGACCGAATGCTGATTTACAACACGGGGTCGGGCCTCAAGTACCTCGAGGCGTACGCCACTCGATTCCCACGGAACGCGGCGGAAGAGACCGACAAACTCGGCGGGCTGATCACGCCGCGGTAGCGGCTCAGGTCTGGCTTAGCCCGCCATCCACCGCGACGAGTTGTCCGGTGATGAACCGGCTGCTTTTCAGAAAAGACAAGACGGCTTCGGCGATTTCCTCACCAGTTCCCGCGCGCTTCGCAGGCGTGGCGGCGATGAAACGCTCGATGCGGTCGTCGATCTTATCGAAGGGAATGACGCCGGGCGCCACCGAGTTCACCGAAATCTTCGGTGCCCAGGCCTTCGCGAGCGCACGCGTCAGCATGACGACCCCGGCTTTCGACGCGCAGTAATGCGCGTGTCGCGCCCAGGGCTTCAACGCGCCCAACGAGCTGATATTCACGATCCTCCCGCCATCGCCAGCGAGCATAATCTTTGCCGCGGCCTGGCAGCAAAAAAAGACGGACTTTAGGTTTACCGAGTGGATGAAGTCCCAATCGGACTCTTCGATCTTCAGCGGATCGAATTCGGTAAACCGCGCCGCATTGTTCACAAGCCCATCGAGATGCCCAAAATGCCCAGCGACCCGGTCGAACATGGCGCGAATCTCGTCCACGCTCTCGAGGTTCGCGCGGAAGACCGGGGCGCCATGGCACTCAGCAGCGGTGCGTTCCGCGTCCTTGCGCGAATCGTTGTAGTGAATCGCGACCCGCGCCCCTTCTGCGGCAAGCGCGAGCGCTATGGACCGTCCGATCCGCTTCGCCGCCCCGGTGACGAGAACGACCTGCCCTTCCAGGCTCATCCGCCCACCTGTGGCTCGGCCGCGAGAATCTCCTCATCCTGCCGCGACACAGGCTGGGCAGGCGGCTCGGGAAGACGCCCGCTCCAGTTCGCCCAGGTCCAGAAAATGGCCGTTGTCGAGCTGATGAAACCTGACCACATGCCGATCGTTCTCGGGCTGAAGCTGATGGAAGCCGCGCCCGCCGCCATCATCGAGAGCAGCATGACAGACCAGGTCAACGACTCCAGCGTAGCGAAGACGCGCCCCCGGTAGCGGTCTTCCACATGGTGCAGCAGTTGCGAAAAGTTCAGAACCGAACTGATCGCGACCGCGCCTCGTGACATGGCAATAAACACGCACGCTAAGCCGATCGTTGGCATCTGGCTGAAGGCCACGTAAGAGAGCCCGTGAATCACGTAAACAATCGCGATTGTGCGCTTATAGGCCACGAAGCTAAGCCGCTTGCCCAGCCAGTAGCCCGTCGCGCCGCCAATCAGAAGCCCAACGCCCGCGCAACCCCAGATCACGCCGATTCCGAGCGGTCCGGCATGAAACACCTTTTCACCGAACAGGCTGAACAGGATTTGGGCCGCGCCGCCGCCACTCGCCCATCCGATGCTGATCAACGCAACGCCCGCGACCAGCGGCGTGGAGCGCATATAGGCCAAACCTGCGCGGTATTGTTGAAAACTTCCCTCTCGGTGTCGCGGCGCCTCTTTATCCGCCTTAGGACGAAACCCTCCGGGCACGCGCAGCCGCGAGATGCACGCCGCGGAGATGACGAATGACAGGGCATTGAACAGGAATGCCATCCGGTAGCCGGACTGCACCCCAACCGCGCCGAGAAATGCGCCAATCGTGAGGCTGGCCCACGATGTCGTCTGCGTCATCGTGTTCGCCGTATGCAGTTCTTCGGGAGTCGCAATGCGCGGCAGGATGGACGATCTTCCGCTCGTAAAGAACGGCGACGCGAACATCAACATCGCGCTCAATGCGAACAGAAGCCAGTCCGCCTTGTAATAGATGCAGCCGATGAAACCGAGCGCAATCACCGCGCGAGCGAGATCGCTCGCGATCATCACGTGTTTCCGGTTCATGCGGTCGAGCAGGACTCCCGCGATCGGGCCTGCAAAAAGCATCGGGACCGCACGTGAAAGAAAGACGCCCGTTACCACCAGGCCCGGATTGGCGTGATCCATCGCCAGGCTCATCACGGCGATGTTGTTGAAGTGATCCCCGACTTCGCTGACGATCTGCCCCGACCAGGTAAAGCGATAGTTGCGATTAGAGCGGAGCAGGCGCGTGAAGGCGCTCATCCGAACCGCTCCGTGACGAACACGCCCATCGAGATGATGCCGCCGGCCGCCAACGCGCCGCCGGTCAGATCTTCACCCAGCATCACCACCGCCATCAGGCTGGCGAAGACGGGCTGCAAATACTGAAAGGCGGCCATCCGTGAAGCCGGAATTCGCGCCAGAGCCCAGTAATAAATCAGGTATCCGGTGACCGAGGAGATCGCGCCCATGTAACAGACGCCGGCCCACGCGGCAGGCGTGACATCCGAGAATCGGAAGCCAGGGACCGGAAGCCAGAGAGTCGGGAGCAGGAGAATCGCCGCCGCGACGTAGCCTACCGTGTTTACCCCGATGCCGCCCGATTGGGGCCGGTATACCTTCCCGAATGCCGTCGTCCCGGCCAGCGCCAGGGCGCAGAGCAGGACCAGAAAATCTCCGAGCAGCGTGGGCGATTTGCCCGCTACATTCGTGCGGAATGCCTGGAGTATCGCCAGACCGGCGGTCGCGATGGCCATGCCGCCAATCTTCGGTAAAGTGATGCGCTCGATCTTCAGAACGCCCGCGATCAGCAGCACCCAGAGCGGCACGGTTCCCATAATCATGGATGAGTGGATCACGGTCGTACGGGCCACGCCGATGGTCCAGAAGAACTGATTCAGCGCGGTTCCGCAAAGGCCGAGGCCGAGCAGAATCGTCATCTCGCGACGGTTCCAGACGCGACTGAAGTCGCGTGTCCAGAAAATCGGGAGCATCACGATCGCGGCGACGAGGCTTCGCAGCGTCATCGCGAGGAGCGCGGGTATTTCGCGGAAGACGATCTTGGCGGCGATGTAGTTGCCCGACCAGCAGAGCACCATCAGAAGCACCAGACCGTAGAGCGCTGGTTGCGAGCTCAAACGGCCGATGCTCCCGTGATCGCTTCCTCACGAACCGTGACGCTCTTCAGAAAATCGTCGTCGATGGCATAGCCGAAGCCGGGTTCGTCGCGAATGGCGATGGTTCCCTGCGGCGTGACCTCAACTGCCGGTTCAATGATGTCGCGGGCCCAGTAACGCTTGCTGGCGGAAACATCGCCGGGCAGAGTAAAGTTCGGCAGTGTGGCCAATGCGATGTTGTGCGCGCGGCCGATTCCGGCTTCGAGCATCCCGCCGCACCAGACCGGAATACCAGCGTTCTCGCAGACATCGTGGAGCCGTTTCGCTTCGGCGAAGCCGCCGACGCGGCCCAGCTTGATATTCACGATACGTCCCGCTTTAAGCCGAATCGCCTGTTCGGCGTGATGCGCCGAACGTATGCATTCATCGAGACAGATCGGGGTTTCGAGCCGCGCCTGAAGAGACGCGTGATCGATGATGTCGTCATGCGCGAGCGGCTGCTCGATCATCATCAAGTAGAACTCATCGAGTTGCTTGAGGCGCGCGGCGTCTTCGAGCCGGTAGGCGGAATTGGCATCGGCCATCAGGCGGATCTTCGGGAAGGCTTCACGCACTTTGGTCACGGCCTCAACATCCCAGCCGGGCTTGATCTTAATCTTGATGCGCTGATATCCGGCGGACAGTTCGCCTGAGATCTTTTCGATCAGTTGCTCGATCGAGTCCTGAATTCCGATCGATACGCCGCAGGGAATCTCGCGCCGCGCTCCGCCGCCGATCTCCTTCCAGA